>NZ_CP040792.1:2400000-3000000 GCF_021952865.1 Clavibacter californiensis
CGTCGCCTCGATGACGACGTGCGCCCCGCGGGTCAGCCCGAGGGCCATGACACCGAGCAGCGACGCGGCGTTCTGGCCGTTGACGGTGACGGCAGCGGAGTAGGCGGACGCCCGCGTGACGAAGTCGGCGGCCGGCCGGGCATGCAGGCCGTCGCGGTTGACCAGGGTCGCCTCGCCGCGGAAGGTCCCCGATGAGCCGGCCGGGGCGGGCTCGGAGCCGTCAGCCCGCGGATCCGGCGCGAGGCCGGCATCGGCGTCATCCACGGCGTCGGCACCGGCGGCCGAGGCTGCGGCCGCGCCCACATCCTCGAGGGAGCCGCCCGTCTCGGCGGCCACCGCGGCGGCGACCGCGCCCTCGACCAGCGGTGCCCGCACCACGAGGACGCGCGCGGCGGCGTCCTCGTCGAGCATGTCGACCGCGGTCTCGGCCGTGAGGTACGCGGAGCCGAGGTCGGCGAGCACGACGACGCCGTCCCCGCCCTCCGCCTCGGCGAGCGCCGCGGAGACGACGTCGAAGCTCGTGCCGATGCCCGCGTCGGCGCGCGTGCCGTCGCCGGACCCGCCCGCGGGCACGAGGGCGACGGTCGGCGCCATCTGGCGCGCGAGGTCGACGAGCCCGTGCGCGATGAGGGCGCTGTGCGAGACGAGGACGAGACCGACGCTCACGATGCCGACCCGTCGGCGGCGCGGGCGGTCGTGGCCGCGGCGCGCAGGATGAGCGCGGACGACTGCGCGCCCGGGTCGCGGTGGCCGATGGCGCGGTCGCCCAGGTAGGACGCGCGTCCCTTGCGGGCCACGAGCGGCTCCGTCGCCACCGCGCCGTGCGCGGCGGCGTCGGCGGCCGCCTCGAGGGCGTCGGCCGGGCCGGATCCCGCGTCGGCGGCGGCACGCGCGGCCTCGGCGGCGGGACCCCACGCGTCCACCATCGTCTTGTCGCCCCGCTCGGCCTTGCCGCGGAGGACGATGCCGCCCACCGCCGCCTCGAGGACGTCGGCGATCGCGGACGCGTCGAGGTCCGCGAGGCCGGCGACGGCCGCGGATGCCTTGAGGTACGCCGTCCCGAGCAGCGGCCCGGAGGCGCCGCCGACGGTGGAGATCAGGGTGGTGGCGACCGTCTTCAGCGCGTCGGCGGGCGCGGCGTCGGGCGCGAGGGCCGCCAGCTTCTCGGTGACCGCGCCGAAGCCGCGGTCGAGGTTCTCACCGTGGTCGCCGTCGCCGATCTCGCGGTCGAGGGTGATGAGCTCACCGCGCTGGTCGGCGACGACGCGCGCCGCTTCCTTGATCCAGGCGACGACCCAGTCGGTCCCGAGTGCCATGAGCTACCTCCCCCACCGCAGCGCGGCGGTCTGCACGGGCGAGTCCCACAGGCCGACGAGCTCGTCGTCGAGCAGCAGCACCGTGAGGGACAGTCCCTCCATGTCGAGGGCCGTGACGTAGTCTCCCACGAGGCTCCGGGCGACGGTCAGGCCGGCCTCCTCGAGCACGGCGGCCGCTCGGCGGTACGCGATGTAGAGCTCAGACAGCGGTGTCGCGCCCATCCCGTTCACCATCAGCAGCACGCGGCTGCCGGCCGGAGCGGCGAGGTCCTCGAGCACCGGGTCGAGCAGCCGCTCGACGATCGCGTCCACCGGCTCGAGCGGCAGCTTGACGCGGCCGGGCTCCCCGTGGATCCCGATGCCGATCTCCATCTCGTCGTCCTCGAGCGCGAAGCTCGGCTCGCCGGCGTGCGGGACGGTGCACGCGCGGATGGCGACGCCCATGCTCCTGACCTGCCCGATCACCCGCTCGGCGATCCCGGCCACGGCCTCGAGGTCGTCCCCACGCTCCGCGGCGGCGCCCGCGATGCGCTCGACGAGCACCGTCCCCGCCACCCCGCGGCGGCCGGCCGTGTAGAGGGAGTCGGTGACGGCGACGTCGTCGTCGACCACCACGGTCCGCACCCGCACGCCCTCCGCCTCCGCGAGCTCGGCCGCGGTCTCGAAGTTGAGGACGTCGCCCGTGTAGTTCTTCACGATGTGCAGCACGCCCGCTCCGGCGTCCACGGCCAGGGTGGCGGCGACGACGGGATCCGGGGTGGGGCTCGTGAACACGGGGCCGGGCACGGCCGCGTCGAGCATGCCGTGCCCCACGAAGCCGGCATGCAGCGGCTCGTGCCCGCTGCCACCACCGCTGACGAGCGCCACGCGCCCGGGGCGGGTGGGCTCCGCGCGACGGACGAACAGCGGATCCGCGCTCAGGGCGACCAGATCGGGATGGGCGGCGGCGAAGCCCGCGACGGCCTCGTCGGCCACCGCCCTCGGGTCGTTGATCAGCTTCTTCACGGCCGGCTCCTCGTGGGTCTCGGGCGGCCGGACGGCAGCCGCGCATCCGAGCCGGATCGAGGACGGGACTCGGTCGGCGGCGACTCGGGTGTGTCGCCAACATACGCCCGGGAGCACGGGCTCCGACAGCCCCGCCGACCCTCCCTCAGGGGCAGGGATCCGCGTCGCCGAGCGGCCGACCGCGACAGGACGGGGCGCCCCACCGGCGCTAGATTGGAGCCACCGCGATGATGCGGAAGAGGTCGCCCGCGCGCCTCGACGAACGATCGGAGCACCACGCAGTGGATCTTGGAGTCATTTTCCTGTCGGAGACGGTGGGCACCGCCCTCCTCGTCCTCCTCGGATGCGGAGTCGTGGCGAACGTCGCGCTCATCAAGTCGAAGGGGCTCGCCGGCGGCACCCTGATGGTCAACTTCGGCTGGGGCCTCGCGGTCTTCGCCGGTGTCACCGTCTCGTACGCGTCCGGCGCGCACCTGAACCCGGCCGTCACGCTCGGCCTCCTCGCCGCCGGCAAGATCCAGGACCCGGCGAGCGTCCCCGTGTACATCCTCGCCCAGATGGTCGGCGCCATCATCGGCGCCGTGTTCTGCTGGCTCGCCTACAAGCAGCACTTCGACGAGGAGCCCGACGCGGCCACCAAGCTCGGCGTCTTCTCGACGGGCCCGTCCATCCGCAACTACGCATGGAACCTCGTCACGGAGATCATCGGCACCTTCGTGCTGGTCATCGTGATCCTCGGCTTCAGCCTCGCGAACAACCCCGACGCGGAGGCGTCCACCCCCGCCGGCCTCTCGGCCCTCGGCGCCATCCCCGTCGCCCTCCTCGTGGTCGGCATCGGCGCGTCCCTCGGCGGGCCGACCGGCTACGCCATCAACCCGGCCCGTGACCTCGGACCCCGCATCGCGCACGCGTTCCTGCCCATCAAGGGCAAGGGCTCGAGCGACTGGTCCTACGCCTGGGTCCCGGTCGTCGGCCCCGCCATCGGCGGCGTCCTCGCCGGCCTCGCGTCCTACGCGCTGCTCCCCATCCTCTAGAACCCCCGACCCCTCAAAGGAGAGACCACATGAGCGAGAAGTACATCGTCGCCATCGACCAGGGCACCACCAGCACGCGTGCCATCGTCTTCGACCACAGCGGATCCATCGTGTCCACCGGCCAGCTGGAGCACGAGCAGATCTTCCCCCGTGCCGGCTGGGTCGAGCACGACCCGATGGAGATCTGGCGCAACACGCGCGAGGTCATCGGCCAGGCCCTGTCCAAGGCCGACATCACGCGGCACGACGTCGAGGCCGTCGGCATCACCAACCAGCGCGAGACCGCCGTCGTATGGGACCGCACCACGGGCAAGCCCGTCTACAACGCCATCGTCTGGCAGGACACCCGCACCCAGAAGATCGTCGACCGCCTCGCGGCCGACGGCGGCGTCGAGCGCTTCAAGCCCACCGTCGGGCTGCCGCTCGCCACCTACTTCTCGGGCACGAAGATCGTCTGGATCCTCGAGAACGTCGACGGCGCCCGCGAGAAGGCCGAGGCCGGGGAGCTCATGTTCGGCACGACCGACACGTGGGTCCTGTGGAACCTCACCGGCGGCACCGACGGCGGCGTGCACGTCACCGACGTCACCAACGCGTCGCGCACGCTCTTCATGGACCTCGAGACGCTCCAGTGGGACGACGAGATCCTCAAGGCGTTCGACGTGCCGCGCTCGATGCTCCCCGAGATCAAGAGCTCCTCCGAGGTCTACGGCCAGGTCGAGTCCTCGAGCCTCCTGCGCGAGGTGCCCATCGCCGGCATCCTGGGCGACCAGCAGGCGGCGACGTTCGGCCAGGCCGCGTTCGACCAGGGCGAGTCGAAGAACACGTACGGCACCGGCAACTTCCTGATCTTCAACACCGGCACCGACATCATCCACTCGCAGAACGGCCTCCTCACGACGCTCGGCTACAAGCTGGGCGACCAGGAGCCGCACTACGCGCTCGAGGGCTCCATCGCGGTCACGGGCTCGCTCGTCCAGTGGATGCGCGACAACCTCGGGCTCGTGTCGAGCGCCGCGGAGATCGAGACCCTGGCCGCCACCGTCGAGGACAACGGCGGCGTGTACTTCGTCCCCGCGTTCTCGGGCCTGTTCGCGCCGTACTGGCGCTCGGACGCGCGCGGCGCGCTCGTGGGCCTCACGCGCTACGTCAACAAGGGCCACATCGCCCGCGCGGCGCTGGAGGCCACGGCCTTCCAGACCCGCGAGGTGCTCGACGCGGTCAACGCCGACTCCGGCGTCGACCTCACCGAGCTCAAGGTCGACGGCGGCATGATCGCCAACAACCTGCTGATGCAGTTCCAGGCCGACATCCTCGGCGTGCCCGTCGTCCGCCCCGTCGTCGCCGAGACCACCGCGCTCGGTGCCGCGTACGCCGCGGGCCTCGCCGTCGGGTTCTGGAAGGACCTCGACGACCTCCGCCAGAACTGGCAGGAGGACAGCCGCTGGACGCCGGACATGGACGACGCCGAGCGCGAGCGCCAGCTGCGCCTCTGGAAGAAGGCCGTCACGAAGACCTTCGACTGGGTCGACGACGACGTGCAGTAGACCGCACCCGCACGATCCGCACGCCCCGTCGCCCCAGGTGACGGGGCGTGCGGCGTGTCCGGGCGGTCACCCGACCGCGCGCCGCGGCGTCAGATGAGCGTGGGCTGCCCGTCGTCCGCGGGCGCCTCGTCGACGGGCGCCACGAGATCCGGTCCGTCGTTCCGCACGCTGTTGACGCGGGTCGAGACGAGTCGCGGCACGAGGTGGGGCTCCGGCAGCGAACCGAGCAGGTGACGCACGTCGTCGACCGCCGTCGTCCCGGCGTCGAGCCAGTCGTCGAGGCGGTAACGCGGCACGATGACGGGCGTGCGGTCGTGGATGTGTCCGAGCGCGTCGCTCGCGGCCGACGTGATGATGGCGAGGCTGCGCAGCCACGCGCCGGGCTCCCCCTCCGGGACGACGGGATCCCTCCAGTGCTCGTACACGGCCGCGAACGCCAGCGGGCGCTCGTCCTCGGCGTGGAGGTACACGGGCTGCTTCCCCGCTGCGGTGACCTGCCACTCGTAGTACCCGTCGGCCGGCACGACCGCCCGCCGCGTGAGCACGGCCCTGCGGAACGTCGGCTTCTCCGTCACGGTCTCGACGCGTGCGTTGATCAGAGGGGCGCCCTGCACCGCCTTCGCCCATGGCGGGACGATCCCCCACCGCGCCGCGGTCAGGACCCGGCGGACCGCGCCGTCCGCGTCACCGCGCGGATGGCGGTCGGCGACCATGCGGACGGTGGTCGTCGGGGCGACGTTCCACGAGGGGGGTGGATCCTCGCCGTCCACGTCGTCGACCGCCCAGTCCCCGACGAGGTCCCCCGTCGCCCGCGCCACCACGAATCTCCCGCACATGCGACCATCATCCGCCGCACGCGCGACATCGACCGCGTGACGAGGATCAGGCGCGCGTCGCCGCCGCCCACTCCTCGAGCTTCGCGGCGGCGCGGCCGGAGTCCACCGCGTCGGCGGCGACCGCGACCTTCTCGCGCAGCCGGCGCGCCATCGGCTGCTGCACGCGCGTCGGATCCCCCATCAGGTCGAAGGCCTCGAGGCCGGCCGCCGCGTTCAGCAGCACGACGTCGCGCTGCGGACCGGGCTCTCCCGCGAGGACGCGGCGGATCACCTGCGCGTTCCCCTCCACCCCGTCGCCGAGGAGCGCCTCGATGGGAGCGCGCGGGATCCCGAGCTCGAGCGGGTCGAGGTCGTGCTCGGTGACCGCGCCGCGGCTGACCTCCCAGATGTGGCTGTGCCCGGTGGTCGTCAGCTTGTCGATCCCGTCGTCGCCCCGGTACACGAGCGCCGTCGCGCCGCGGGTCCGGAAGACGCCCACCATGAGCGGGACGCGCGAGAGGTCGGCGACGCCCACCGCGGACGCCTCGGGGCGCGCCGGGTTGCAGAGCGGCCCGAGCACGTTGAACAGCGTCGAGATGCCGAGCTCGCGCCTCGTGGCCGCCGCGTGCCGGAAGCCCGGGTGGAAGAGAGCGGCGTGCGCGTACGTGATGCCCGTCTCCCGGAGCACCGCGGCCACGCGCTCGGGCGCGATCGTCAGGTCGATGCCGAGGGCGGTCAGCACGTCGGACGCGCCGGAGGCGGAGCTCGCGCCGCGGTTGCCGTGCTTGATCACGGGCACGCCCGTGGCGGCCGCGATGACGGACGCCACCGAGGAGATGTTGAGGACGGCGCCGTAAGGGTCACCTCCCGTCCCCACGATGTCGAGGGCGCGCGGATCCGCGTCGAGCGGCAGCGCCTCCTCGAGGACGGCGTCGCGGAAGCCGACGATCTCGTCGACGGTCTCGCCGGCGGCACGCAGCGCGACCAGGAGCCCGCCCAGCTGCGCGGGAGTGGCATCCCCGCGCATCACCTGGCGCATGGCCCAGGTGGACTCGGACACCGAGAGGTGGCGCCCCTCGATCAGCGTGGTGATGAGCGCGGGCCAGGTCGGGGCGGAGGGCATGCGGATCAGCCTAACGAGCGGCTGGATCGGATCTCACGGGCGGCCGGATGGGCATCGGGTGTCGTCGGCCTGGGTCATAATGGAACCTGTGACGACCACCTCAATCTCCCCAGTATCGACCGCGCCGGTGGTGAACCGGCCGAACACGGTCGCCGTCGGCACCATCGTGTGGCTCGGCAGCGAGGTGATGTTCTTCGCGGGTCTCTTCGCGATCTACTTCACCCTGCGCTCCACGTCCGGTGCCCTCTGGGAGTTCGAGGCGGGACGCCTCAACGTGCCCTTCTCCCTCGTGAACACGCTCATCCTCGTGTCGAGCTCGTTCACCTGCCAGTTCGGGGTCTTCGCGGCCGAGCGCCTGCAGGCGCGGGCCACGGGCTGGAAGCCCAGCCAGTGGGGCACGGTCGAGTGGTTCTTCCTCACCTACGCCCTCGGCGCCATCTTCGTCGTGGGCCAGATCTTCGAGTACGCCACCCTCGTCACCGAGGGCATCACGCTCAGCAGCAACGCCTACGGCTCGGCGTTCTACATGACCACGGGCTTCCACGGCCTGCACGTCACCGGCGGGCTCATCGCCTTCCTCCTCGTGATCGGGCGCATCTTCGCGGTCCGGTCGATGGGGCACAGGGAGGCGACGAGCGCGATCGTCGTGTCCTACTACTGGCACTTCGTCGACGTCGTCTGGATCGGGCTCTTCCTGGTCATCTACGTCCTCAAATAGCACCGAGCGGGAGCATCAACCACAGCATGAGCACCAAGACAGCACGCGCCCGTCGAACCGGTCGCCGCAGCCCCCTGACCACGATCGCCCTCCTCGCCATCGGCCTGCTCACCACGGGCGGCGCCTACGCGATGATCCAGTCGGGCACCGCGTCGGCCGAGGTCGACCTCAAGTCCGCGCAGACCATCGACGAGGGCCAGAAGCTCTTCGGCTCCAACTGCGCCACCTGCCACGGCATGGACGCCACCGGGACGGGCGTCGCCCCGAGCCTCATCGGCGTCGGCGCGGCCTCCGTCGACTTCCAGGTCGGCACCGGCCGCATGCCGCTGCAGGGCACCACGGTCCAGGCACCGGAGAAGCCCACGCAGTTCACCGACACGCAGGTGAAGGAGCTCGCGGCCTATGTCGCCTCGCTCGCTCCCGGCCCGGCCATCCCCGACGGCCAATACCTCGACGGGAAGGGCGACCCCGCCAACGGCGCCGAGCTCTTCCGCATCAACTGCGCCATGTGCCACAACGTGGCCGCGGCAGGAGGCGCGCTCACCGAGGGCAAGTTCGCCCCCAGCCTCGAGGGCGTGGCCCCGGTCCACATCTACGAGGCCATGGTCACCGGCCCGCAGAACATGCCGGTCTTCAACGACACCAACATCTCCCCCGAGGACAAGCGCGACATCATCACGTCGCTGCAGTACATCGAGGAGAACAGCACGGTCGGCGGCGCGAACCTCGGCGGGCTCGGCCCGGTGTCCGAGGGGCTCTTCATGTGGATCTTCGGTCTCGGCGGCATCGTCGCCCTGACCGTGTGGCTCACGGCCCGGTCCAACTGACGCCCGCATCGATGACCCGCATCAGCACACAGGAGAGGCACGTACATGGCACACGACGATAAGGACGAGTCGGCCGTCGTCCCCGCGGGCTCCGAAGCCGGCGAGCTCGAGCCGGCAGGCCGTGACGTCGTGCTCCCCGGCGGGACCGCCGTCGCCACGCGCGACGCGTTCCAGAACCCCGGGTTCCCGGAGCACCGACTCCGCGTCACCGACAAGGACCCGAAGAAGGCGAAGACCGCCGAGCGCGTCGTCTACACGTGGTTCTACCTGTCCATCGTGGGCAGCGTCTTCGCGATCGGCGCCTACTTCGGCTTCCCGATCTACGCGGACGACCCGGGCAGCGTGCGCCTCAACAACCTGTTCCTCGGCGTTGGCATCGCGCTGGCGCTCCTGAGCCTCGGCATCGGTGCCATCCACTGGTCCAAGGCCCTCATGAGCGACCATGAGCTGATCGACGAGCGCCACCCGCAGGGCGGCTCGCCCGCCACGCAGGCCCGCGCCGTCGAGATCTTCGCCCAGGCGAACGAGGAGTCCGGCTTCGGTCGCCGCTCGCTCATCCGCAACAGCCTCATCGGCGCCCTCGTCGCCTTCCCGCTGCCGGCCGTGATCCTGTTCCGCGACCTGTACCCAGGCAGCGCCGAGGAGCCCGCCTCCGCCCTCAGCCACACGCTGTGGAAGAAGGGCGAGGTCCTGACCCGCGATCCCTCCGGCACGCCCATCAAGGCGTCGGACGTCACCATCGGATCCGCGTTCCACGTCATCCCCGCCTCCCTCATGGAGATGGAGGAGGGCAAGCTCGAGGAGAAGGCCAAGGCCGCGGTGCTGCTGATGCGGCTCCGCCCCGAGGACCTCGTCGAGACCCCGGAGCGCAAGGGATGGTCCTACGACGGGATCGTCGCGTACTCCAAGGTCTGCACGCACGTGGGATGCCCGGTGGCGCTCTACGAGCAGCAGACCCATCACCTGCTCTGCCCCTGCCACCAGTCCCAGTTCGACGTGACCAACCACTGCGAGGTCATCTTCGGACCGGCCAAGCGGCCCCTGCCGCAGCTGCCCATCGCCGTCAACGACGAGGGCTACCTCATTGCACAGAGTGATTTCACCGAGCCCGTAGGGGCGAGTTTCTGGGAGCGTCGTGGTGACTACAACAGCTGATCCGACCACGACGGGTGCTGACGCACCCGCCGCCAAGAGCGGAGGCGGCCTCACCGCCGCCGCCGCGACCTACCTCGACGAGCGCACCAGCGTCAGCGTCGCCGTCAAGGAGTTCGGGCGGAAGATCTTCCCGGACCACTGGTCCTTCATGCTCGGCGAGGTCGCGCTGTACAGCTTCGTCGTGATCCTGCTCACGGGCACGTGGCTGACGTTCTTCTTCAACCCGTCCATGGCGGAGACGCACTACGCCGGCTCCTACGCGCCCCTCAAGGGCGTCGAGATGTCCGTGGCCATGTCCTCGTCGCTCGACATCTCGTTCGACATCCGCGGTGGCCTGCTCATGCGGCAGATCCACCACTGGGCGGCGCTGCTGTTCGTCGCGTCCATCGGCCTCCACATGCTCCGCATCTACTTCACGGGTGCGTTCCGCAAGCCGCGCGAGCTCAACTGGTTCATCGGCTTCGTGCTCTTCATCCTCGCGATGGCCGAGGGCTTCACCGGCTACTCCCTCCCCGACGACCTGCTCTCCGGCAACGGCCTGCGCATCATCGACGGCATGGTGAAGGGCATCCCGGTCATCGGCACGTGGATCTCGTTCCTCCTGTTCGGCGGCGAGTTCCCGGGCACTCACATCATCCCGAGGCTCTACACGCTGCACATCCTGCTGCTGCCGGCGATCCTCGTCGCGTTCCTCGCGCTCCACCTGCTTTTCGTGGTCGTGCACAAGCACACCCAGTTCGCCGGCCCCGGCCGCACGAACGAGAACGTGGTCGGCGTCCCGGTGCTCCCCACGTTCGCCGCGAAGGCCGGCGGGTTCTTCTTCGTCGTCTTCGGCGTGATCGTCGTCATGGCGTCGTTCTTCACGATCAACCCGATCTGGAACTACGGCCCCTACGACCCGTCACCGGTGTCGGCGGGAACGCAGCCAGACTGGTACATCGGCTTCGCGGACGGCGCGCTGCGCCTCGTCCCGCCAGGACTCGAGTTCGTGCTGTTCGACCACACGTTCTCGTTCAACATCATCCTGCCGATCACGGTCCTGGGTCTGTTCATCGTGCTCGTCGCGCTCTATCCCTTCATCGAGGCGTGGATCACGGGCGACAAGCGCGAGCACCACATCCTCGACCGCCCGCGCAACGCCCCGACGCGCACGGCCATCGGCGCCGCCGGCGTCACGTTCTACGCGGTCCTCTGGTCCGCTGCGAGCTCCGACCTCATCGCCACCCACTTCAAGGTGTCGATGGAGGGCGTCATCCACACGCTGCAGGCGCTGCTGATCCTCGGGCCGGTCATCGCGTACCAGGTCGCCAAGCGCATCTGCCTGGCGCTCATGAAGAAGGACCGCGAGATCGCTCTCCACGGCGTCGAGTCGGGCCGCATCGTGAAGCTGCCCGGCGGTGAGTTCATCGAGGTGCACGAGCAGCTCGACGAGTACGAGCGCTGGCGCCTGGTCAGCTACGACGACTACAAGCCGCTCATGATCCGCCCGGACAGCCGTGGACGCATCACGGTCAACCAGCGGGCCCGCGCGGCGCTCTCCAAGTGGTTCTTCGAGGACCGGATCTCCCCGGTCACCACGAAGGATGTCGAGCGCAGCCACAGCGACCACCACTAGGCACGACCCGTCCGCATAGCGCGGACTCGCATCGAGAGCCGGTCCGGCGTCACGCTGGACCGGCTCTCGTGCGTCCGGCTCGACCGCCGCCCGCATCGTCTCCAGGAGGACCCGTGGATCTCGACCGGCTCGCCAGCTGGCTCCGCTGCCCCTCCTGCGGGTCGGACCTGCATGCCGTGCCGCCCCTCGTGCTCCGGTGCGAACACGGACACACCGTCGACGCGAACAAGCGGGGCTACGCCAACCTGCTCGCACCGGGTACGCGCGTCACCGGTGACACCGCCGAGATGCTCGCCGCGCGCGGCACCTTCCTCGACCGCGGGCACTACGCCCCGCTCGTCGACGCCCTGGCACACGCGACGATCACGCCTCGCGAGCCAGCGTCGGATGGTTCATCACGGCCCCCGGGCGGCAGCGCTGCACCCCTTGACGCAGGCCTGCGCGTCGTCGACGCGGGCTGCGGCACCGGGCACTACCTCCGGGCCCTCCTGGATGCCGTGCCCGGGTCGATCGGCCTCGCCGCCGACCTCTCCCCCGCGGCGGTGGCCATCGCGGTCCGCGGCCGTCCCGACGTCGACGGCGTCGTCGCGGACACCTGGGCCGCCCTCCCCATGCGCGACGGCGTCGCCGACCTGATCCTCGACGTCTTCGCACCGCGCAACCTGCCTGAGTTCCATCGCGTGCTCGCCCCGCGCGGCCGCGTCGCGATCGTGGCCGCGGGACCGCTGCACCTCGAGCAGCTGCGGGCGTCGGGGCGTGCGGTCGGCGTGCAGGAGGACAAGCGGGAGCGGATCCTCGAGGCGGCCGACCCGTACTTCGAGACCGAGTCGGAGACGCGGGTCGAACGGGTGCTGCCCCTGTCCGAGGACGACGTGCGCCTGCTGCTGGGGATGGGTCCTTCCGCGCATCACGCAGCCGTGGCCGATCGCGGCACCGCCGAGGCGACCGCGGGAAGCGGCGCTCGGCACGATGTCACCATCGACGTCATGGTCCACGTCCTGCGTCGACGAGACGACGTCGACCTCGGCTGAGCCCGCCCGTTCGCCGGGCTCGCCTCGACAAGGGTCATCGCCGGCCCCGACATCCCGCTCCGTAGAAGGGACGGCGTGGCCCAGCAGCGTGAGGGCCTTCACAGAGATGCTGTCCGAGTGGGAAGCGATCGCCATCGTGTCGTGCCTCCGATTGCAGCGCCTCTCCGTCCACCGGCTGATCCTCGACGGGGCATCGCGTTCGGGCCGACCCATGGATCCCGGACCGCGTCTTGCTGGAGTCGACCGCCCTCCGCGTCGCCTTCGGCATGACGACCCTCACCCTGTTCCTACTCATCCGGAGGGTGACGTTCCGCAGCACGCGATCGCCGCTCAGCTTCTGGTGGTGCGCCGTCCTGGCGCTCGTCATGAGCGGATCCCTCGCCTACCTGCAGGACGGCACCCGCAGCAGACCCCGGACGGCCTCGTGGTGACGCTCGCCGACTCATGGCCAAGGTCGCGTGCCCGGCCATGATCGCGGCCACCGTGCGTGCCGCGCTACGGGTCGCATCGACGTCGCCGGATCCGGGGCGGACGCTCGCCGTGGTCGACCGCGCCGTCGAATCCGACCTCGGCGCAAACGACGGGTTCGTCGCGCTCCTGCATCTCCGGCTCGACGCGCAGAGCGGCGACATCGCGCTGGTCGACGCCGGCCACGGCCTCACCGTCGTCTGCCGTGCTAACGGTTCCCGCGGACCCATCCCGTCGCCGGACCTCCCGCCCGGCGTCCTGGGCACTCAGCGGTGGTTGCCGTCGACGGTGCGGCTGGAACCCGGCGACATGCTCCGCGTGTGCGGCGACGGCGCGCTCGACCGCTTCGACGGGACCATCGCGTCGAAGGATCTCCCCGCGCGGACTGCGATGGACGCCGACCGCGCTGGTGTCGCTGGTGTCGCTGGTGTCGCGGCTGTCGCGGCTGTCGCGGCTGTCGCGGCTGTCGCGGCTGTCGCGGCTGTCGCGAACATCATCCGCCTCGTCGCGGAGACCACGCCCCCGGATGACGTCACGGTCGTGGCGATCCGCCGACTGCCCTGCACGACAGCTCGCCGACCACCCCCTGGCACACGCGACAAGGGCCGGCGCCGCATCGGACGCCCAGCGCGTGCCGCGACGACGGACGCCCGGACGCGCGGATGCCCGGCCTCTCGAGGAGACCGGACATCGTGACGAGCGGAGCGGATCTAGCGCAGGAGCTTCTTGTAGAACTCGGCAGTGCGCTGGTATCCCAGGCGCTTGTAGAACTCCCCGGCACGTCGCGTGCTCATGGTGATCTGCCCGACGCCCCGATCGGCACAGAGCCGCTCCACGGCCCGCACGAGAGCGGAGCCCGTGCCCCCGCTCCTGGCTCCGGCGTCGACGACGAGCTCCTCGAGGTGGGCGCTCAATCCGCCCGCGTAGAGCAGGCGGCTCACTACGAGGTACGCGTATCCGACGACCGCGCCCGCCTCTTCCGCGACGAGGAGGACGTCCCGCCCCTCGTCCTTGGTGGCCCGGAGGATGTGGAAGAAGGTGACGTCGAAGTCGTCGCGGGTAGCCGGAGCGTTGATCATGTCGAGCTGCTGGCAGAGCGCGAAGACCGCGTTCCCGTCGGTTGCCTGCGCGTGCCGGATGTCGACCATCGGATCAGCGCGCGAAGTAGCCGCGGTAGTACTCGTAGGTCCAGCCTACGAGCGCGATGATGGCGAGCCCGCCGCCGATGATCGCGATCCAGATGCCTACGGCGAGACCGAGGAACACCGAGGCCGCGCTAGCCGCGAGGATGACGGGCCACCAGCTCCAGGGGCTGAAGAAGCCCAGCTCCGGATCGCCGTCGTCGACGTTGGCGTCGCTGCGGTCCTCCGGGAGCTCCCCGTTCTGGGCGGCGTAGAGCCGGGCGACGAAGAATCCGATGAAGCCCGCCAGGGCGCCCGAGAGAGCGATGGCCAGCGTGCCGACCCACTCGACCTGACCGGTGTCGATGACATGCCACACCGTGTACGCGCCCGCCGCGAGGACGAAGAAGACCGCGAGGACGTAGAAGAGGTTCCTATTGGCGCGCACGTCACTTCACCTTGTCGCTGGAGATGTCGTAGGTCGCGGCATCGGGGGCGTCCTTGGCCGGACCGATTCCCACGGGGATGCCCGCCTCGGGGTGGTTGAGGTCGAAGGCCGGGGCCTCCGAGCGGATCCGCGGGATGGACGTGAAGTTGTGCCGCGGCGGCGGGCAGGAGGTCGCCCACTCGAGCGAGCGGCCGTAGCCCCACGGGTCGTTCACGGTGACGCGCGGAGCGGTGCGCGCGGTGATCCAGACGTTCAGGAAGAACGGGATCATCGACAGCGCGAGGATGCCGGCGCCGATGGTGGACAGCTGGTTCATCCACGTGAAGTCGTCCTCGGGCTGGTACGTCGCGTAACGACGCGGCATGCCCATGACGCCCAGCCAGTGCTGGATGAGGAACGTCGTGTGGAAGCCGACGAAGAGCAGCCAGAAGTGGACCTTGCCGAGTCGCTCGTTGAGCATCTTGCCCGTCCACTTCGGCCACCAGAAGTAGAAGCCGGAGAACATGGCGAACACGACGGTGCCGAACACGACGTAGTGGAAGTGCGCCACGACGAAGTACGTGTCGGACACGTGGAAGTCGAGCGGGGGCGACGCCAGGATGACGCCCGTGAGGCCGCCGAACGTGAACGTGATGAGGAATCCGATGGCCCACAGCATGGGCGTCTCGAACGTGACCGAGCCACGCCACATCGTGCCGATCCAGTTGAAGATCTTCACGCCGGTGGGGACCGCGATGAGCATGGTCATGAGCGAGAAGAACGGCAGGAGGACGGATCCGGTGACGTACATGTGGTGCGCCCACACCGTGACCGAGAGGGCCGCGATGGAGATGGTCGCGTACACGAGGGTCTTGTAGCCGAAGATCGGCTTGCGGCTGAAGACCGGGAAGACCTCCGACACGATGCCGAAGAACGGCAGCGCGATGATGTACACCTCGGGGTGCCCGAAGAACCAGAAGAGGTGCTGCCAGAGGATGGCGCCGCCGTTCGCGGGGTCGTAGATGTGCGCGTCGAATATGCGGTCGGCACCGAGGCCGAAGAGCGCGGCCGCGAGGACCGGGAACGCCATGAGGACGAGGATCGACGTCACGAGGATGTTCCACGTGAAGATCGGCATGCGGAACATGGTCATGCCGGGTGCGCGCATCGTGATGATGGTCGTGACGAAGTTGACCGCGCCGAGGATGGTGCCGAAGCCGCTGAGCGCGAGGCCCATGACCCAGAGATTGCCTCCCAACCCTGGCGAGAACGTCGTACTCGACAGCGGCGCGTAGGCGAACCAGCCGAACGATGCCGCGCCGGCCGGGGTGAGGAAACCGGCGACCGCGATGAGCGACCCGAAGTTGAACAGCCAGTACGCGAAGGCGTTGAGGCGCGGGAACGCGACGTCAGGAGCGCCGATCTGCAGCGGCATGAGCACGTTGGCGAAGCCGGCGAAGAGCGGCGTCGCGAACATCAGCAGCATGATCGTGCCGTGCATGGTGAAGAGCTGGTTGTACTGCTCCTTCGTCTCCACGACGTGCAGGCCCGGCTCGAAGAGCTGCGCGCGGATCACAAGGGCCATCACGCCGCCGAGGCAGAAGTAGAGGAACGAGGTGATGAGGTACAGGTACCCGATGGTCTTGTGGTCCGTGGAGGTGATCCAGTTGACGACGACGTTCCCACGCCGTTCGGCCTTGCCGGAGTCCTCGAGGACCTTCGCCTGTCCCGCGGGGATCGCGGTGGGACGGTTGAGTGTCGATGTCACGGTGTGTGTGCCCTACTTCTCGGACGACTCGGTGGTGGCCGGCACGTCGGTACCGGGGAGGTTCTGCAGGCGGTCGTAGTCCTTGCCGAGGTCTCCCTCGAAGCCGGCGGCCTTCTGCGTCTCGATGTAGGCGTTGTACTCGTCGACGGAGACGACCTTCACCTGGAACAGCATGAGGGAGTGGTACTCGCCGCAGAGCTCGGCGCACTTGCCCATGTACGTCCCCTCCTTCTCCGGGATGAACGTCATGTAGTTCGTCTTGCCCGAGATGAGGTCCTTCTTGTACAGGAAGTCCACGACCCAGAAGGAGTGCAGCGTGTCGCGGGTGTTGAGCTCGAGCTCGACCTTGGTGTTGACCGGCAGGTACAGCGTCGGGAGCTTGTCCTTGTCGATGGATCCCTGGGGACCGTTCGGGTCGTCGACCGCCTGGACGCCCTGCTCGTACGCGCCGCCCTCGATGGGCTGGCCGGCCTCGGTCTCGCCGCCGAGGTAGTTGAAGTCCCAGGCCCACTGCTTGCCGAAGACCTGGACCTTGACCTCGGGCTTGTCGAAGCGGGCCTCGATCGCGGCCTGGTCCTTCGCGGTGAAGGCGAAGAAGCCGAGGACGAGGATCAGCGGCACGATCGTGTAGAAGATCTCGATCGGCATGTTGTAGCGCATCTGCACGGGGAGGCCGGTCTGGCCCTTCCGGCGGCGGTACACGACCGCGGCCCAGATGGTGAGGCCCCAGGTGAGGACGCCCACCGCGAGGAGGACGATCCAGGCGGTGACCCACAGGCCGATGACCGAGTCGACGTGGTTGGTCGTGCCCGGCTCCGTCGGCAGGAAGCCCTGGAGCTGCTGCTGCGTGCACCCCGCGAGGAGTACCGAGATGCCCAGGGCGACGGGGATCGTCAGCCAACGTTGACGGCGAGTGAAGCGCACGTGCAGACCCTTCGAAGAACCGGATGTGACGGGTCCCACACTACGCGACAGGGAGCCGCCCGAAGGACGACTCCCTGCTCCGGCCCCGTGTTTCCGGGCCCAGATCCGCTTACCGTTCCGTGTGTCAGTGGAACGAGTCCCCGCACGCGCACGACCCGCCGGCGTTCGGGTTGTCGATGGTGAAGCCCTGCTTCTGGATGGTGTCCTCGAAGTCGATGGTGGCGCCGTCGAGGTACGGGACGCTCATCTTGTCGACGATGACCTCGACCCCGTCGAAGTCGACCGTGGCGTCGCCGTCGAGCTCGCGCTCGTCGAAGTAGAGCTGGTAGATGAGGCCAGAGCAGCCGCCGGGCTGGACGGCGACGCGGAGGCGGAGGTCCTCGCGGCCCTCCTGCTGGAGCAGGCTCTTGACCTTGCTCGCCGCGGTGTCCGTGAGTCCGACGCGGTGGGCCGCCTGGGCGGTCTCGGTCAGCGTGGTGTCGGTCATGAGCACTCCTCGGGTGGTGGGATCTGCGGTCGGGCGACTCCGGTGGAGTCTACGTCGTGCAACCGCGGGAGTCACCCGGGTGTTCCCGACCGCCGGCCCGATCCCTTCGGCGGTCGGGAGGGGCCCGTCAGCTGCGGCGCGCGATGCGCGACAGCAGGACGGCCTCGCTGAGGATCGCGCGCCGCAGCACGCCCAGGTGCTGCGACTCGTTCGGGCTGTGGGCGCGCGTGTCCGGGTCCTCGACGCCTGTCACCAGGATCTGGGCGGACGGGAACGCCTCGACGAGGTCGGCGATGAAGGGGATGGATCCGCCGATGCCGGCCTGCACGGGCGCGCGGCCCCAGCCGGCGGTCATGGCGGCGGTGGCCTCGGCCATGGCCCAGCCCGTCGTGTCGACCAGGAAGGGATCGCCCTGGTCGACGTCGCTGATCTCGACGTGCGCGCCGAAGGGACGGTTCCGCTCTACGTGCGCCTCGAGGGCGCGGTACGCGTCCGCGGCCGTCTGGCCGGGGGCGATGCGCGCGCTGATGCGGACGGACACCTCCGGGAGGAGCGTGTTGCTCGCGTTCGCGACGGAGGGCGCGTCGATGCCCGTGACGGTGATGGAGGGCTGCGCCCAGAGGCGGGTGAGGATCGGGCCGGTGCCCACCGCGGAGACGCCGGGCAGCAGCGCCGCCTCCTCGGCGAGGCGCGCGTCGTCGTAAGCCGGCGTGTCCATGTCGGTCGAGGTGAGGCCCGCGACGGCGACGGATCCTCGCTCGTCCCACAGGGAGTCGAGGAGACGGACGGCCGCCATCATCGCGTCGGGGACGGCGCCGCCGAACATGCCGGAGTGCGACGCGTGGTCGAGCGTGCGCACCGTGAGGCGGAACGTGACGTTGCCGCGGAGGGCGATCGTGATGGAGGGGGTGTCGACGTCCCAGTTGTCGCTGTCGGCGACCACGATGACGTCGGCGGCGAGGGCGTCGTGGTGCGTGGCGAGGAAGTCGGAGAAGGAGCGGGATCCGGCCTCCTCCTCACCCTCGATGAAGACGGCGAGGCCGAGGTCGAGGTCGTCGCCCTCCGCCTCGACGAGCGCGCGGATGGCCGCCACGTGCGTCATGATGCCGGCCTTGTCGTCGGAGGCCCCGCGCCCGTGCAGGCGGTCGCCGCGGAGGGTCGGCTCGAAGGGCGGCGTCTCCCAGTGCTCGTCCGCTCCGGGGGGCTGCACGTCGTGGTGGGCGTAGAGGAGCACCGTGGGCTTGCCGTTCCGCGCGGCGCGCGTGGCGAGGACCGCGGGCTGCCCGTCGTCGCCCGAGGGTGTCGTGGCGCGGTGCACGGAGACGTCGTCGAAGACGCCGAGCCCGGCGAGGAGCCCTGCCACGGCGTCCGCGCTGGCGGCGACGTGCGTCGGATCGAAGGCCGGCCAGGAGACGGAGGGGATGCGCACGAGCGCCGAGAGCTCGGCGATCGTGCTGGGCAGCCCTCCCGCGACGGCGGCGGCGAGCCGGTCGACGACCTCCTGGTCCGGTGCGGTCACGGCGTCTGCGGAGGTGTCGGGAGGCGTCATGCAGGTAATCTTAGATTCACTCCAGGCAAGGACGAGAGACGTGGCGAAGCAGCACACCCCCGCAGAGACCCCCGCCGAGACGAGCGCCCCGGCGCCCGTCGACGGCCGCACGGCCGACGGGAAGAAGGGCCCCACCCCGACTCGTCGGGAGCGGGAGGCCGCGAACCTCCGCCCGCTCGTGCCCCAGGACCGCAAGCTCGCGGCGCAGCAGGCCAAGGAGAAGGCGCGCGAGGCGCGCGCCCGGGCCAACGCGGGCATGGCCGCCGGCGACGAGCGCTACCTGCCCGTCCGCGACAAGGGCCCGCAGAAGCGGTTCGCCCGCGACGTGGTGGACGCACGCTGGAGCGTCGGCGAGCTGCTGCTCCCCGTGATGGGCGTCGTCGTCGTGCTCACCTTCGTGCTGCCGAACCTGTCGGCGATCCCGCTGCTGTCGATCTACGTGTTCGTCATCGCCGCGATCATCGACGCCTACTTCACCGGACGCCGCGTACGGGCAGCCATCGTCGCCCGCGTCGGCGCCGATCGCGTCGAGCGCGGGATCCGGTGGTACACGGGGATGCGCACGATCCAGATGCGGCCGATGCGCCTGCCCAAGCCCCAGGTGAAGCGGCGCGAGAAGGTCACCTTCAGCTGATCGCGTGCACGCGCCGTCGGCGCGTGCGCGTCACCGTGTGCGGCGGATCCGCGCGAGGCCGGCGTTGACCGACCTCGCCCAGAGCGGACCGCGGTAGAGGAAGGCCGTGTAGCCCTGCACCAGGGTGGCGCCGGCGTCGAGCCGTGCCTGCACGTCCTCCGCCGTGTCCACGCCGCCGACGGAGATGACGCACGACTCGGCGGGCAGCGCGCGGCGCAGGATCCGGAGCACCTCGAGCGCGCGCGGGGCGAGCGGCGCCCCCGACAGCCCGCCCGCGCCTGCCGCCTCGACGACCGCGGCGTCCGTGCGCAGATCCGCGCGGGACAGCGTGGTGTTCGTGGCGATGACGCCCGCGAGGCCCAGCTCCGTGGCGAGCTCGGCGATCCGCTCGACCTCGGCGTCCTGCAGGTCGGGCGCGATCTTCACGAGCACCGGCACGCCCTCCGCGGCGTCGCGGATGCTCGTGAGGAGGGGCCGGAGCAGCTCGATCTCCTGCAGCCCGCGGAGCCCCGGCGTGTTCGGCGAGCTGACGTTGACCGCGAGGTAGTCGGCGACCGGGGCGACGAGGCGCGCGGACCGGACGTAGTCGGCGACGGCGTCGTCGACGGCCACGGCGCGGGTCTTGCCGATGTTGACGCCGATGACGGGCCGGTCGCGCCGGGACCGCAGGCGACGGAGCCGGTCGGCGAGAGCGGCCGCTCCCCCGTTGTTGAAGCCCATGCGGTTGATGACGGCGCGGTCCTCGATCAGGCGGAACAGGCGCGGTCGCGGGTTGCCCGGCTGCGCCTCGGCCGTGACGGTGCCGACCTCGACGTGGCCGAAACCCAGCTGGCCGAGGCCGAGCACGGCCTGCGCGTCCTTGTCGAAGCCCGCGGCGACGCCGAACGGGGACGGGAAGCGGAGGCCGAGGGCGTCGACCGCGAGCGACGGATCCGGCGCCGTCAGCCGCCGGGCGATCCAGCCGAGGCCGGACGACGGGAGGAGGGCGATGGCCGTGGACGCGAGGTGGTGGGCGTCCTCCGGGTCCATGCGCGACAGGACCGTGCGGAAGAGGAGGGGATACATCGGCACCAGGCTAGCGCCTGCGCGGGCGGCGTCCTGCGAGACGTACGCGGGACCCGCCGCGGGTCAGAGTGCGTCCGCGTCGGGGGTCGCGGCGTGCGCCACGCGGAGCTGCGCGATGGCCGACTCGAAGTCGTCGAGCGAGTCGAAGCCCTGGTAGACGCTGGCGAACCGGAGGTACGCGACCTCGTCCAGCTCGCGCAGCGGCGGCAGGATCGACAGGCCGATGTCGTTGGCCTCGATCTGCGACGCGCCGGTGGCCCGGATCGCCTCCTCCACCCGCTGCGCGAGGACCGCGAGGTCGGTGTCCGTCACGGGACGCCCCTGGCAGGCCTTCCGGACGCCGGTCACGATCTTCTCCCGGCTGAACGGCTCCACGACGCCGTTGCGCTTGATCACGCTGAGGCTCGCGGTCTCGGTGGTGCTGAAGCGGCGGCCGCACTCGGGGCACTGCCGGCGCCGGCGGATCGACAGGCCGTCGTCGCTCGTGCGGGAGTCGACGACGCGGGAGTCGGGGTGGCGGCAGAAGGGGCAGAACATGGTGTGGCCAGGATACGTCAGGGCGTGAGGCGCGCCGTCACCGCGTCGCCGTGCGCGGGCAGGTCCTCGGCTTGGCTGAGCGCGACGATCATCGGCTCGGCCTCACGCAGCGCATCGGCGTCGTAGCGCACCACCTGCTGCGGGCGGAGGAACGTGTACGCGCCGAGGCCCGAGCCGAAGCGCGCCTGGCCGCCCGTGGGGAGGACGTGGTTGGATCCGGCGAGGTAGTCGCCGAGGCTCACCGGCGAGTGCGGGCCCAGGAAGATCGCGCCGGCGCTGTGCAGGTGCGCGAGCAGGGCGTCCGGGTCGGCGGTCTGGACGGAGAGGTGCTCGGGGCCGTATGCGTCGCTGTAGCGCGCGGCCGTGACGAGGTCGTCGACGACGAGGATCGCCGACTGCGGTCCGGTGAGCGCCTGGCCGACGCGGGCCGAGTGACCCGTGGTCGCCGCCAGGGCCTCGACCTCGGCGTCGACCGCGCGCGCGAGCTCCGGCGAGTCGGTCACGAGGACGGAGGCCGCCATCTCGTCGTGCTCGGCCTGGCTGACGAGGTCGGCGGCCACGAGGCGGGGATCGGCGTGCGCGTCGGCGATGACGAGGATCTCGGTCGTGCCGGCCTCGGAGTCGATCCCGGTGACGCCGCGGACGACGCGCTTGGCGGCCGCGACGTAGATGTTGCCGGGGCCCGTGACGACGTCGACGGGCTCGAGGCCGAGGTCCGGGACGCCGTGCGCGAAGGCCCCGATGGCCCCCGCGCCGCCCATCGAGTAGACCTCGTCGACGCCGAGCAGGCCAGCGGCGCCGAGGATGACGGGGTGCACGGATCCGCCGTGCGCCGCCTGCGCGGGCGAGGCGAGGGCGATGCTCGCGACGCCCGCGACCTGCGCGGCGACCACGTTCATCACGACGCTCGACGGGTAGACGGCCTTGCCACCGGGCACGTAGAGGCCGACGCGGCGGACGGGCTGCCAGCGCTGGACGATGGTGCCGCCGGGGACGACCGTGGTGGTGGTCTCCGGCGGGACCTGCGCGGCGGAGCCGAGGCGGACGCGGCGGATGGCCTCCTCGAGCGCGGCGCGGACGGCGGGGTCGAGGTCGTCGACGGCGGCGGCGATCGCGTCGGTGGGCACGCGCAGCGACCTCGGACGGACCCGGTCGAGCCGCTCCGCCTGATCGAGCAGGGCCGCGCTCCCCCGGGTGCGCACGTCCTCCACGAGCTCGCGCGCGACGTCGAGCGCGACGGCCACGTCGGTGACCGGACGCGGGAGGAGGTCGAGCAGGTCGGCGGTGCTGGGCGTGGTGCCGCGGAGGTCCTGGATGCGCATCATGACTCCGGAAGTCTACCGAGCGGGCGCCGGGCGGTTCCGGCGGCTAGCGTCACCAGGCATGGACGCGCACCCCGCCACCACGCTCGCCGAGGCCCCGGGCCAGGCCGCCTTCCGCACCGCGTTCCGGCGCCATGCCGCGGGCGTCGCGGTCGTCACGACCCGCGATCCCCAGGGCTCCCCCGTCGGCTTCACCGCGACATCGCTCGCCTCCGTGTCGGCGGATCCGCCGCTCGCCAGCTTCAGCCTGGCGCGCACGGCGTCGAGCGCCGCCGCGATCGCCGCCGCGGACCACGTCGCGATCCACGTGCTCGGCGCGCGCGACCGGCACCTCGCCGAGCGCCTCAGCGGCCCGGCATCCGAGCGCTTCGCCGGCGACCACTGGTCGACCGGCCCGCACGGCCTGCCCGTGCTCGCGGGCGGGACGGCGCTCCTCGTCGCCCGGATCGTCGAGCGGGTCCATGTGCACGACGCGATCGTCGTGATCGTGCGGATCGAGGACGGTGGAGCGGGCGTGGAGGACGAGCCGCTCGTCTACCACGCGCGCCGCTACCTCCGGCCGGGCGCCGAGGCCTGAGCGCCGGCGCCCAGATCGGGCGAGCGGCGGATCACCCCAGGCAGTTCGGCCCGAGCAGCGACTTCAGCTCGCCGTAGAGGTCGGCGCTCACCGTGACCGGGTACGGGATCTCGAACACGCGCCCGCTGTCGCCCTTCACGAGCTGCAGCCGCACCTCGGTGTCGCCCGAGTGGCGGATGAGCACGTCGTTGAGGCCCATGACGGTCTCCGTCGTCGCGCGGTTCTCCGCGAGGCTGATGAGCAGCGGGCCGGACCCGAGGCTCTGCCCGAGGTCGGGCTGGAACATGGAGAAGGCATGGATGTTCATGCCGTCGTCGCGCGTGGAGACCCGGCCGCGGATCACCACAACGGTGTCGCTCTGCAGGGCCGGCGCGAACTCCTGGTACGCCTTGCCCATGAACATGCAGGTGATCTCGCCGCCGAAGTCCTCCAGCTGCACCATGCCGTACTGGTTGCCCGAGTTGCGCGCGGTGCGGTGCTGCACGCTGGTGAGGAGCCCCGCGAGCGTGACCGTCTCCCCGTCCATCGACGCGTCGGTCGCCAGCAGCTCGGCGATGCCCGTCGAGGCGAGCTTCGCCAGCGGGATCTCGAGGCCGGCCAGCGGGTGGTCGGAGACGTAGAGGCCGAGCATCTCCCGCTCGAACGCGAGCTTGTCGCGCTTGGCCCACTCCGGCCGCTCGGGCACCTTGCGCGCGTGCTGCGGCTCGTCCCACAGGCTGTCGAAGTCGAAGCCGACCTGCCCGTTCATGGCGGCGCGCTTGTCGCTGACGGAGGCGTCGATCATGCCCTCGTGCACCTCGAGCAGCGCCCGGCGGGTGTCGCCCAGCGAGTCGAACGCGCCCGCCTTGATGAGCGACTCCACGGTGCGCTTGTTCGCGACCGGCAGCGGCACCTTCTTGAGGAAGTCGTCGAAGGAATCGAAGGCGCCCTGCTCGGTGCGCGCGCCACGGAGCGCCTCGACGACGTTCGCGCCGACGTTCCGGACGGCGCCCAGGCCGAAGCGGATGTCGGCGCCCGCCGCCGCGAAGAACCCGATCGACTCGTTGACGTCCGGCGGGAGCACCTTGATCCCCATGCGGCGGCACTCGTTGAGGTAGAGCGCCATCTTGTCCTTGGAGTCGCCGACGCTCGTGAGGAGCGCGGCCATGTACTCGGCCGGGTAGTGCGCCTTGAGGTACGCCGTCCAGTAGGAGACGACGCCGTAGGCCGCGGAGTGCGCCTTGTTGAACGCGTAGTCGGAGAACGGCAGCAGGATGTCCCAGAGGGCCTTGACCGCGGCCATCGAGTAGCCGTTGTCCTTCATGCCCTGCGAGAAGCCCTCGAACTGCTTGTCCAGCTCCGACTTCTTCTTCTTGCCCATGGCGCGGCGGAGGAGGTCGGCCTGCGCGAGCGTGAAGCCCGCGAGCTTCTGCGCCACCGACATGACCTGCTCCTGGTACACGATGAGGCCGTGCGTGGTGCCGAGCACCTCGCGCAGCGGCTCCTCGAGCTCCGGGTGGATCGGGGTGATCTCCTGCAGCCCGTTCTTCCGCAGCGCGTAGTTGGTGTGCGAGTTGGCGCCCATCGGGCCCGGCCGGTACAGCGCGATGACGGCCGAGATGTCCTCGAAGTTGTCGGGCTTCATCATGCGCAGGAGCGAGCGCATGGGCCCGCCGTCGAGCTGGAAGACGCCGAGGGTGTCGCCCCGGGCCAGCAGGTCGTACGCGCCCTGGTCGTCGAGCCCCAGGTCCTCGAGCACCAGCTTCTCGCCGCGGTTGGACTCGATGTTGTTGAGCGCGTCGTCGATGATCGTGAGGTTGCGCAGCCCCAGGAAGTCCATCTTGATGAGGCCGAGCGACTCGCAGGCGGGGTAGTCGAACTGCGTGACGATCTGGCCGTCCTGCTCCCGCTTCATGATCGGGATGATGTCGATGAGCGGCTCGCTCGACATGATGACGCCGGCCGCGTGCACGCCCCACTGCCGCTTGAGGTTCTCGATGCCCTGCGCGGTCTCGAAGACCTTCTGCGCCTCGGGGTCCATCGCGAGCACCTCGCGGAAGTCGCCGGCCTCGCGGTAGCGCGGGTGGTCGGTGTCGAGGATGCCGGACAGCGGGATGTCCTTGCCCATGATCGCGGGCGGCATGGCCTTCGTGAGCTTGTCGCCCATGGAGAACGGGTAGCCGAGCACGCGGCTGGAGTCCTTCAGCGCCTGCTTCGCCTTGATGGTGCCGTACGTGACGATCTGCGCGACGCGCTCGTCGCCGTACTTGTCGGTCACGTAGCGGATGACCTCGCCGCGGCGACGGTCGTCGAAGTCGACGTCGAAGTCGGGCATGGAGACGCGGTCGGGGTTGAGGAACCGCTCGAAGAGGAGGCCGTGCTCCAGCGGGTCGAGGTCGGTGATGCCCATGGCATACGCGACCATCGAGCCGGCGCCCGAGCCGCGGCCGGGGCCCACGCGGATCCCGTTCTCCTTCGACCAGTTGATGAAGTCGGCGACGACGAGGAAGTAGCCCGGGAAGCCCATCTGCGCGATGACCCCGACCTCGTAGTCGGCGCGCTTGCGCACGTCGTCCGAGAAGCCGCGCGGGTAGCGGCGCACGAGGCCGCGCTCGACCTCCTTGACGAACCAGGTCTGCTCGCTCTCGCCCTCGGGTACCGGGTAGCGCGGCATGTAGTTCGCGGACTCGTTGAACTGCACGTCGCACCGCTCGGCGATGAGCAGCGTGTTGTCGCACGCCTCCTCGTGGTCGCGGAAGAGGTGGCGCATCTGCTGCGCGGTCTTGAGGTAGAACTCGTCGGCGTCGAACTTGAAGCGGTTGGGGTCGTCGAGCGTCGTGCCGGACTGGACGCACAGGAGCGCCGCGTGGCTGGTCGCGTCGTGCTCGTGCGTGTAGTGCAGGTCGTTCGTGGCGACGAGCGGGAGGCCGAGGTCCTTCGCGAGCCGATGGAGGTCGGTCATGATCCGGCGCTCGATGCCGAGCCCGTGGTCCATGACCTCGCAGAAGTAGTTCTCGGCCCCGAAGATGTCGCGGAAGTCCGCCGCTGCCCTCACGGCCTCGTCGTACTGGCCGAGGCGGAGGCGCGTCTGCACCTCGCCGGACGGGCAGCCGGTGGTGGCGATGAGGCCCTTCGCGTAGGTGCTGAGCAGCTCGCGGTCCATGCGGGGCTTGAAGTAGTAGCCCTCGAGGGAGGCGCGCGACGAGAGGCGGAAGAGGTTGTGCATGCCCTCCGTCGTCTCGGCGAGCATCGTGAGGTGCGTGTAGGCACCGGATCCGGAGACGTCGTCCTGGCCTCCGTTGCCCCACCTGATGCGGGTGCGGTCGCTGCGGTGCGTGCCCGGCGTGATGTATGCCTCGGTGCCGATGATGGGCTTCACGCCCGCGGCCTTCGCCTGCTTCCAGAAGTCGAACGCGCCGAACACGTTGCCGTGGTCGGTGATCGCCACGGCCGGCATCCCCTGCTCGGCCGCGGCCTGCACGAGCGGGCCGACGCGGGCCGCCCCGTCGAGCATCGAGTACTCGCTGTGGACGTGGAGGTGGACGAACGAGTCGTTGCGGGGCACGGGTCTCTTCTACTGATCGGTCGGCGGTGCAGCAATCATAGGCAGGCTCCCGGAGGCGCTCCGGGCGTGTCGCGCGTCAGTCCTCGAGGACGTCCAGCGCGTGCTGCAGGTCGGCCGGGTACGTGCTCGAGAACGACGCCCGGTCCCCCGTCGCGGGATGCGTGATCTCGAGCCGCATCGCGTGCAGCCACTGCCGGTGGAGGTCGAGCTGCGCCGAGATCGTGGGATCGGCGCCGTACATCGCGTCGCCCACGCAGGGGTGGCGCTGCGCGGCCATGTGCACGCGGATCTGGTGGGTCCGGCCGGTCTCCAGGTGCACCTCGAGCAGCGCCGCGCGCCGGAACGCCTCGAGCGTCTCGTAGTGCGTGACGGACGGCTTACCGTCGGCGGTGACCGCGAACTTCCAGTCGCTGCGGGGGTGGCGCCCGATGGGCGCGTCGATCGTGCCCGCGAGCGGATCCGGATGCCCCTGCACGACCGCGTGGTAGACCTTCTCGACCTCCCGGTCGTGGAACTGCCGCTTGAGCTCCGTGTACGCGCGCTCGGTCTTCGCCACCACCATGAGACCGCTGGTGCCCGCGTCGAGCCGGTGCACGATGCCCTGTCGCTCCTCCGCGCCCGAGGTGCTCAGGCGGAACCCGGCGGCGGCCAGCGCGCCCAGCACGGTCGGCCCCGTCCAGCCGACGCTCGGGTGCGCCGCGACGCCGACGGGCTTGTCGACCACCACGATGTCGTCGTCGTCGTGCACGATGCCGAGGTCGGGCACCGCGAGCGGCACGATGGTCGGCTCCTGCTTCGGCTGCCAGCTGACGGCGAGCATGGATCCGCCGACGAGCCGGTCGGACTTGCCCGCCTCCCGGCCGTCCTGCGTCACGCCGCCGGCCTCGGCGACCTCGGCCGCGAAGCTGCGGGAGAAGCCGAGGAGGCGGGCGAGGCCGGCGTCGACGCGCTGTCCGTCGAGGCCGTCCGGGACGGGAATGGTGCGGTGCTCCATCGGGTGACCTCTTCCGGTGCGGTGCTGGTGGTGCGGCGGTGACGCGGGCTGCGCGAACGACGACGGCGACGCGGGACCCCGTCGCTCCTCGGAGCCGGGTCCCGCGCCGCCGTCGGGCGTGCGGGTGGTGCGGTGCTAGTTGCCGAACGAGGCGGTGGCGGGCGCCTCGCTGGAACCGGCGGAGTCGAGCTCGCGCAGCTGGCCCTCGATGTAGCCCTTGAGCTTCGTGCGGTACTCGCGCTCGAAGGTGCGGAGCTCGTCGATGCGGCCCTCGAGGACCTGGCGCTCCTTCTCCAGGACGGCGGTCTTCGAGCGCTGCTCGGCCTCGGCCTCGGCGGCGATGCGGGCCGCGGTGGCGTGCGCCTCGGCGACGAGCGCGTCGCGCTTCTCGATGCCCTCGCGGACGTGCTCCTCGTGGAGCTTGCGGGCGAGCTTGAGGAGGCTGCTCGTGCTGGAGGTCTCGTCGTCCACGTCCGCGGGGGCGGCGGCGGCGGGCGCCTGCGCGACGACCGGGGCCGGCTCGGGCTCCGGGGTGGGCTCGGGCTCGACGACCACGGGGGCCTGCTCGACGGCGGCGGGAGCGGGGGTCTCGATGACCGTGGTCGCGGCCGGGGCGGCGTCGCCCGAGCCGAGACGCTGGCGCAGCTCCTCGTTCTCCTGGTGGAGGCGTCGCAGCTCGACGACCACCTCGTCGAGGAAGTCGTCGACCTCGTCCTGGTCGTATCCCTCGCGGAACTTGGTCGGCTGGAAACGCTTGTTGACGACGTCTTCAGGAGTGAGAGCCATGGCCTGCCACCTCTTTTGTGCGTAGAGCGGGGTCCGCAGGTGCGGACGCGGGATTCGGGACAACGTGCGACCCAACGCTATCAGCGGAACGCGTCGCTCCGGGGACGGGAGCGCGGAACGGCGGAAGGAGCGCCGGGCGTCAGCCCGTGAAGCCGCGGACGACGTTGAGCAGGATGATCGCCACGAGCATCGTGATCATCCAGCCGAAGTCGAGCGCGACCGGGCCGAGGCGCAGCGGCGGGATCAGGCGCCGGACGAAGCCGATGGGCGGATCCGTGACCGTATACGAGGCCTCGGCGACGATGAGCATCGCGCCGCGCGGACGCCACTGCCGCGAGAGCGACTGGACCAGGTCCAGGACGAACCGGCCCCACATGCAGATGATGAACGCCAGGAGGGCGAACCACAGGACGGTGGCGACGATGTTGACGATGATCACGGACACAAGTATGGCGGGCGCCGATGGGAGGTGCCGTCGGCGCCCGCCATGGCGGTGCTCGGTGGATCAGCGCCCGAAGAAGGAGGCCTCGACCTCGGCCTCGGTGGCCGACTGCTCGCCGGACACGGCGACGTGCGACGGCGAGAGGAGGAACACCTTGGCCGTGACGCGCTCGATCTTGCCGTAGAGGCCGATGGACAGGCCGCTGGCGAAGTCGATGAGGCGGCGGGCGTCGTCGTCTGTCATCTGCGAGAGGTTGATGATGACCGGCACTCCCTCGCGGAAGTTCTCGGCGATGACCTGGGCGTCCTTGTAGGCCTTGGGGTGGACGGTGAGGATCTCGTTCATTTCAGCCGGCGCCGCATTCCTTGTGGTGGTCGAGGGCTTGTGCAGGGGGGTCACGGGTGCGCGCTTCGCCTGCTGCTGGGGAGCGGGGGCGGGCGTCGGGACGGCCTGGACGGGCGACTGCTGCTGCTGCTGCGCGGGCTGCTGGCCCTGCTGGTAGTCGAGCTCCTCGTCGGCGAGTCCCAGGTACACCATGGTCTTGCGAAGTGGGTTGGCCATCATTCCTCTTTCCGTTTCGGCCTGACGAACCGGACCGCACTCCCGACATTAAGGGCCGTCGGGTCGCTTTCCCGTGATTGCCGACCCGATCCGAAGGTGTGTCGCGCCCTCGAGGAGCGCCTCGCGCAGGTCGCCGGACATGCCGGCGGAGATCGCGCCCGCATCGGGCAGGATGCGGCGCACGTCGTCCGAGATCCCCCGCAGCCGCGCGAAGGCACGGCGGGGCTCGCCGTCGTCGGGCGCGACCGCCATGACGCCGAGGACGCGGATGCCGGATGCGCCCGCCGCGTGCTCCGCGAGGGCCTCCGCCTCGGCGGGCCGGACGCCGCCCCGCCCGTCGTCATCGGTGAGGTTGACCTGCAGGAAGACGCGCGTCTCCTGCTCGTCGGACGCGAGCGCGTCGACGAGGGACGGGCGGTCGACCGAGTGGATCACCGAGGCGTAGCGCCTCACCTGCCTGGCCTTCTTGCCCTGCAGCTGGCCGACGAAGTGCCAGGCCACGCCCGCGCCCTCGAGCTCCGCGGCCTTGCCCTGCGCCTCCTGGTGCCGGCTCTCGCCGAGGTCGCGGACGCCGAGGTCGACGAGGGCGCTGAGGAGGGAGACGGGCTGGAACTTGGTGACCACGATCGTGGTCACCTCGTCGGGACGGCGGCCGGCCGCGCGGATCCCGTCGGCGACGTCCGCCTGCACGGACGCCCACCGCTCGGCGAGGCCGGGGTGGGCTTCGCCGGGGTGGGCGTCCGACGCGTGCGCGCCGCCTGTCTGCGGAGCGTCGGTCACTTCAGGAAGTCGGGGATGTCCAGGTCGTCGCCGTCGTCCTCGAACGTCGGGTCGCTCGCGGGGACGGACGCGACGGGCGCCTCCGCCTGCGGGCGCGCCGGCGCGGACTCGACGGCCTCGGGAGCGGCGACCGCTCCCCCGCCCGCGGCGACGAAGCCGCTGCGGCGGTTCTCGACCTTGGACGCCGGCTCGCCGCCGTCGAAGCCCGCCGCGATGACGGTGACGCGCACCTCGTCGCCGAGGGTGTCGTCGATGACCGCGCCGAAGATGATGTTCGCCTCGGGGTGCACGGCCTCCTGCACGAGCTTGGCCGCGTCGTTGATCTCGAAGATGCCGAGGTTGGATCCGCCCTGGATCGAGAGGAGCACGCCATGGGCGCCCTCGATGCTCGCCTCGAGGAGGGGAGACGCGACCGCGAGCTCGGCGGCCTTGATGGACCGGTCGGCGCCGCGGGACGAGCCGATGCCCATGAGCGCGGATCCGGCACCCTGCATGACCGACTTGACGTCAGCGAAGTCGAGGTTGATGAGGCCGGGGGTCGTGATGAGGTCGGTGATGCCCTGGACACCCGCGAGGAGCACCTGGTCGGCCGTCGCGAAGGCCTCGAGCATGCTGATGCCGCGGTCGCTGATCTCCAGCAGGCGGTCGTTCGGGACGACGATGAGCGTGTCGACCTCGTTCTTCAGCGTCGCGACGCCGAGCTCGGCCTGGGCCGAGCGGCGCTTGCCCTCGAAGCCGAACGGCTTCGTCACGACGCCGATGGTCAGCGCGCCGATCGACTTCGCGATGCGGGCCACGACGGGCGCGCCGCCGGTGCCGGTGCCGCCGCCCTCGCCCGCGGTGACGAAGACCATGTCCGCGCCGGCCAGGGCCTCCTCGATCTCCTCCGCGTGGTCCTCGGCGGCGCGACGGCCGACCTCGGGGTCCGCGCCGGCGCCGAGGCCCCGGGTGATCTCGCGGCCGACGTCGAGCTTGACGTCGGCATCGCTCATGAGCAGCGCCTGGGCGTCGGTGTTGATCGCGATGAACTCCACGCCCCGCAGACCGAGCTCGATCATGCGGTTGACGGCGTTCACGCCGCCACCGCCGATGCCGACGACCTTGATGACGGCGAGGTAGTTCTGGTTGTTCGACACGACGGGCCTCCGCTAGAACCTTCGACCTCCGGTGGAGGCTTAGAGTTTACTCAGTATGCATTTCCTGATCCCGACGTTAGGGGGCTCGGGGTCGGCGCGACGACTCCCGTGCCGCGTGTCGCGAAGGCCGGGCGGGATCAGGGTCCGGCGACCGGCGCGTCGGGCGCCGACACGTCGTAGGAGCCGACGTCCCCGCGGGCCTCGACCAGCGCCTGCAGCACCTGCGCCTTGTCGACCGAGCGCTCGCCGCTCCCCCACAGCACCTTCTTGCCGCTGCGGAGGGTGAGCATCACGTCGTCGGTCGTGTTGGCCTGGATGCTGTCGACCTGCGGCAGGAAGTCGGCGGGCAGCGCGACCAGGACCGCCGCGGCCGCCTGGAAGCGCGGGGACGAGAAGTCGGCGCTCGGCAGGTCGATGAGGGGGTAGCCGTCCGGGCGCGCCGTCGCGCGCTCGATCGTGATGCCCGCGGGATCCACCAGGTCGAAGCCGGCGCCGGACTGGATCACGGCCACGGGTGTGCGCTCGACGATGCGGACCACGAGCGTCGACGGCGGACGGCTCTCGGTGCTGTAGCTGCGGATCAGCGGGAACGCGCGGAGCTCGTCGCCGACGCGGTCCAGGTCGACGAGCGGGAGCGGCGTGCCGACCTGGTCGGAGAGCGCCGCCTGGATGCTCGACGGGGACACGCGGTCCGCGCCCTCGACCTCGACGGTGCGGAGGGCGAGCAGCGGCGAATACACGGCGATGCCGACGACGATCGCGAGGGTGAGGACGGCGCCGAGCGCGCCGAGGAGCCCGGCGCGTCGACGGCGGGCGCGCTGCGTGAAGCGGCGCACCTCCTGGCGCTCGTAGCGCTGCCGCTCACGGCGGGCGCGGCGCAGCTGGCGTCGCGCCTCGGCGTCTCCGGTGGCCGCGCTCGCGGGGCGGGCCGGGCGGTGGGCCCGAGGGGTGGGCTCCCCGTCCGCGTCCGAGTGGGTGCGCCGGCGGAGCGGACGGGCGGAAGCCGCGGTCTCCGCCGCTCCGCGTGCCCGAGCGCCCAGCCTGCCGGCCAGGCCGCCCGAGCGCGGCGGCGTCGGCTCGCGGCCCGTGCGCGGCGCGGGCGGCGCCTCGACCGGTGCCTGCGCGAGGTGCGGGAGGACGATGGGCTCGGTGTCGGGCTCGTCGTCGTCACGCCACGCCGCGCGGGGGCGCGGGCTCACGGGCGGCGTGGGCGCTGCCGGGGCGAGCGCGGGCGGCGTCCGCGCGGGCGCCACGGGCGCGGCGGGACGCGATCCGCGACCGCGACGGCTGCGCGCGTCCGCGCCCTCGGCGCCCTCGGCGGGCGCGGCGGGCGCGGGCGGCTTCGGGACCCGGGGCCGGTCGAAGCCCTCGGGCCGCTTCACTCGCGGGGCCGGGAGGACGCGGCGGGCTGCGGGGATCCGGCGGGACGCTCGAGCGCACCGATCACCTGCGGGATGATCCGGTACACGTCGCCGCAGCTGAGGGTCACGATGAAGTCGCCGTCGCGCGCGATAGCCGCCGCGCGATCGGCCGCCTCCTGCCAGTCGGGCAGGTAGTCGACGTGGCCCGCGTCATGGAAGCGCTCGGAGACGAGGGCGCCGGTGACGCCGGGGATCGGGTCCTCGCGGGCGCCGAACACGTCGAGCACGATGGTGTGGTCGGCCAGCTCCTCGTAGACGCGCGCGAAGTCGCCGGCCATCATCTGCGTGCGGCTGTAGAGGTGCGGCTGGTGGACGGCGATGATCCGGCCCTCCCCCACGACCGTGCGCGCGGCCTCGAGCGCGGCGCGGACCTCGGTGGGGTGGTGGGCGTAGTCGTCGTAGACGCTCACCCCGCGGACCTCCGCGTGCAGCTCGAACCGGCGGCCGGTGCCGGAGAAGCCAGCGAGGCCCGCGATGGCGTCGTCGGGATCCACGCCGAGGCCGACGAGCACGGCGTACGCGCCGGCCGCGTTGATCGCGTTGTGACGGCCGGGGACGCGGAGCGCGGCGCGGCGCGCGACGCCGTCGTGGGTGAGCGTGAAGGCGACGGGGCCGTCGGTGACGATGTCGGTGATCCGGATGTCGGCGGCCGGGTCCTCGCCGAACGTGACGACGCGTCCCTCGATGCGGGCGGTCACGCGCCGGGCACCCGGGTCGTCGCTGGAGATGACGACGAGCTCCGACGCGGCCGACGCGAAGCGCACGAAGGCGTCGTCGAACGCCTCGTGCGAGCCGTAGTGGTCGAGGTGGTCGGCGTCGACGTTGGTGATGAGCGCGACGGACGTGTCGTAGAGGAGGAAGGAGCCGTCGGACTCGTCGGCCTCGACGACGAACAGCTCCTCGGATCCGGGGGCGCTCGAGACGCCGAGCCCGCCGATCACGCCGCCGTTGACGAACGACGGGTCGCGGCCGGCCTCGAGGAGCGCGGTGACGATCATGCCCGTGGACGTGGTCTTGCCGTGGGCGCCCGCGACGGCCACGAGCCGCTGGCCGGAGATGAGCCACGCGAGCGCCTGCGAGCGGTGCAGGATCGGGAGGCCCCGCTCCTTCGCGAGCACGTACTCGGGGTTGTCCTGCCAGAGCGCGCCCGTGACGACGAGCGCGTCGGCGTCGCCCACGTGCGCGGCGTCGTGGCCGACGTGGATCTCGGCGCCCAGCTCCCGGAGCGCCTGGACGGCGTCGGAGTCACGGGAGTCGGATCCGGTGACCCGGTGCCCTGCCGCGAGGAACAGGCGCGCGATGCCGCTCATGCCGGACCCGCCGATGCCCACGAAGTGGACGCGCCCGAGCTCGGTCGGGATGTCCATGGTCAGGTCGGGTGCGATCACGTGCGGTCTCCTCGGGAGGGTGGGAAGCGGGGTGGGCGGCGGTCAGCGCCGCGCGGCGGGCCGGGACGGGCGGGCGGCGACGGCGTCGCGGACGAGGTCGGCCATGCGGGCCGCGCCGTCGCGCGTGCCGACGGAAGCCGCCGCCTGGGACATGCGCGTGAGCGCCGCCGGGTCGGACAGGAGCGGGAGGACGTGCGCGAGCACCCAGTCGGGCGTGAAGTCGGCGTCGGCCACGACGATGCCGCCGCCGGCCGCGACGACGCCGCGGACGTTCACGGCCTGCTCGCCGTTGCCCACGGGGTAGGGCACGTAGACCGCGGGGACGCCGACGCAGGTGAGCTCGGAGAGCGCGCCGGCGCCGGCGCGGGAGACGACGAGGTCGGCCGCGGCGATCGCGAGCTCCATCCGGTCGGAGTAGCCCACCACGTGGTAGCGCTCGACGCCCGGGTCGGTGAACTCCTGCGCGCCGCCGACGATGTGCAGGATCTGCGCACCCGTCGCGGTGATGCGCTCGGCCACCTGCACCACGGTGCGGTTGAGGCTGCGCGCGCCCGTGGATCCGCCCGTGACGAGGAGCGTCGGCCGGTCGGCGTCGAGGCCGAGCTCGGCGCGCGCGGCGTCGCGGGCTGCCACGCGGTCGAGGGTCGCGATCTCGCGGCGGAGCGGCATGCCGACCACCTGGGCGCGCGGGCCGAGCGCGGTGCCGGGGAACGTGATCCCGACCGCCGCGGCGACGCGAGCGCCGAGCCGGTTGGCGAGTCCCGGCGATGCGTTGGCCTCGTGCACGACGACGGGGACGCCCGAGCGGCGGGCGGCGACGTAGGCGGGCGCGGCCGCGTAGCCGCCGAAGCCGACGACGACGTCGATGCCGCGATCGGCGACCATGCGGCGGATCTGCCCCACGGCCCGGGCGAAGGCCGGCGCGAAGCGCACGGCGGCCCCGTCGGGGCGGCGCGGGAACGGCAGGCGGGCGATGGTGAGCAGCTCGTAGCCGCGGGCGGGGACGAGCCGGGACTCGAGGCCCTCGCGCGTGCCGAGGACGAGGATCGTCGACCCCGGCTCGCGCGCGCGGAGCTCGTCGGCCACGGCGAGCAGCGGGTTGACGTGCCCCGCGGTGCCGCCGCCGGCGAGCAGGTAGACCGTCACGAGCGCATCCCGACGACGGCGGGCACGACGTCCGGCGACTCCTCGGTCGTGGGCCTCCTGGCGAAGCCCAGCACGATGCCCATCGCCACGAGCGTCGTCACGAGCGACGACCCTCCGGACGACACGAACGGCAATGGCACCCCGAGCACCGGGAGCAGGTTGAGCACCACGGCGATGTTCACGAAGGCCTGCACGATGATCCAGGTCATGACGGCGCCCGTCGCGACGCGCGCGAAGGTGTCGGTGTTGGCGCGGATTACGCGGATGAAGCCGATGGCGAGCACCACGAACAGGAGGATGACGACGATCGCGCCGATGAGGCCGAGCTCCTCGCCGATGATCGCGAAGATGTAGTCGTTGTCGGCCTCGGGCAGCCACATCCACTTGGCCTTCGAGTTGCCGAGGCCCACCCCGAAGATGCCGCCGGCCGCCAGCGCGTACAGGCCGTGCGTGGACTGCCAGCAGCCGCCCGCGTAGTCGCACTGGCCGGTGAGGAACTCGGTGACGCGGCGCATGCGGCTGTCGCTGATCACGGTCATGAGCACCGCGAGCACCGAGCCGATCGTGAGCATGAGCGTGAGCTTGCCGATCGGGATCCCCGCGAAGAAGAGGGCGCCGAGCACGATGCTCGCCATGATGATCACGGTCCCGAGGTCGCCGCCGAGCGCGACGAGGCCGACGGCCCCGCCCGCGACGGGCAGCACCGGGATGAGGATGTGCGGCCAGGTGCGCAGCAGGTGGCGCTTCCTCGCGAGGATGAACGCCAGCCAGATCACGAGGCCCACCTTGATGAGCTCGGCGGGCTGGAACGTCGTGCCCGCGATGCGGATCCAGCCGATGTTCTCGCCGACCTTGACGCCCATGGGGCCGAACACCAGCAGCTGCACCGCGCTGGCCCCGATCAGCAGCACCCAGGCCCAGCGCTTCCAGAACATGGGCGGCACGAGCGAGACGAGGAGCATGAGCGGCACGCCGATGAGCGCGAACATGCCCTGCTTGAGGAAGATGCCGAAGAAGCCGCCGCCAGCGACGAACGAGTCGATGCTCGACGACGAGAGCACCATCACGAGGCCGAAGACGACCAGGAAGAGCGTCGTGCCGAGGAGCAGGAAGTAGGAGCCGCTCTCCGCGTGGAAGGCGCGGCCGAGGTGGATGCGGGCGGCGAGGCCGCGACGCTGCGTCCCCTCCTGCGCGTCGTCGACGGGCGACTCCGGGGTGCGCGGGCCGCGGGGGCCCGGCACGTCAGCCGCGCGAGGGGTCCGCGTCGTTCTCGGGGGCAGTGTCATCCGCCGCACCTCCCAGGTGGTGGTCGACCGCGGTCCGGAATCGGCGTCCTCGGTCGGCGTAGTCGGTGAATTGGTCCATGGATGCCGCCGCCGGGGCCAGGAGGACGGTGTCGCCCTCCCGGGCCACGCCCGCCGCGAGCCGCACGGCGGACCGCATGACCTGTTCAGTGTCGCTCTCGGCCACCTCGAGGACGGTGACGTCGGGCGCGTGTCGCGCGAATGCCGCGAGGACCCCGGCGCGCTCGACGCCGATGACGACCGCCGCGCGCAGGCGTGACGCGTGGGCGCGGATCAGGTCGTCGAGCTCGACGCCCTTGAGGAGGCCGCCGACGACCCACACCACGGAGGGGAAGGCCGCGAGCGACGCGGACGCCGCGTGCGGATTGGTGGCCTTCGAGTCGTCGACGAAGGCGACGCCGTCGCGCTCCCCGATCCGCTCGATGCGGTGGCTGTCGAGCTCGAAGCGCTGGAGCGCCTGCCGCACCACCGCCGGCGAGACGCCGTAGGACCGGGCGAGCGCGGCCGCGGCCAGGATGTTCTGCACGATGTGCGGTGCCGCGAGGCCCACCGCGCGCAGCTCGTCGAGCGTCGTCAGCTCGAGCGCGGAGGTGAGCCGCTCCTCGAGGAACGCGCGGTCGCAGAGGATCCCGTCGACGATGCCGAGGTCGCTCGGACCCGGCGCGTCGAGCCCGAACCCGATGGCGCGCGCGCCGTCCTGGACGTCCGCGTCGCGGAGCGCGTCCTCGGTCGCGCGGTCGGCGCGGTTGTAGACGCAGGCGACGCGCGTGTCGGCGTAGACCCGCCCCTTCGCGGCCGCGTAGGCCTGGCGGGAGCCGTGCCACTCGAGGTGGTCGTCGGCCAGGTTGAGGAAGGCGCTCGAGTAGGGCCGCACCTTGCGCATGTAGTGCAGCTGGTGGCTGGAGAGCTCGACGACGAGCACGTCGAAGCCGTCCGGGTGGCGGACGACGTCGAGCACGGGCAGGCCGATGTTGCCGCACGGGACCGCTCGCACCCCGCCCTCCTGGAGGAGCGCGGCCGTGAGCTGCGTGGTGGTGGTCTTGCCGTTGGTGCCGGTGATGGTGATCCACTCGGCGGGCGCGCCCGTCTTGTCGCGCACGCGCCAGGCGAGCTCGATGTCGCCCCACAGCGGGATCCCCGCCTCCGTCGCCCATGCGGGCAGCGGGTGCGTCGGCGCGTAGCCGGGCGACACGACGACGAGCTCGGGCGCGAAGGCCACGAGCTCCCCGGGGACGGGCTCCTCCTCGGTCGGCCGCACGAGGCGCCCGCCGATCACGTCGAGCAGCGCCAGCCGCTCGGGCGACGCGTCGGACGCGACCACGAGCACATCGGCGCCGAGCTCGACCAGCGTGTCGGCCACCGAGAAGCCGGTGCGCCCGAGGCCGAGGACGGCGACGCGGAGGCCGGTCCAGTCGTCGTGCCAGCTGTGCAGGGAGTCGGGTCGCGCGAGCGCCGTGCCGTCGTCGGAGGTGCCGTCTGTCATCTCTACTGCGTGATCCATTCCAGGTAGAAGGTGCCGACGCCCGCCGCCACGAGCAGCCCGGCGATGATCCAGAAGCGCACGACGACCGTGACCTCCGCCCAGCCCTTCAGCTCGAAGTGGTGGTGCAGCGGGCTCATGAGGAAGATGCGCTTGCCGTGCGTGAGCTTGAAGTAGATGCGCTGCAGGACCACCGAGCCCGCGACGATCACGAACAGGCCGCCGATGAAGACCAGCAGCAGCTCGGTGCGGCTGAGGATCGCGAGGGCAGCCAGCGCGCCGCCGAGGCCCAGCGAGCCGGTGTCGCCCATGAAGATCTGCGCCGGCGACGTGTTCCACCAGAGGAAGCCGATGAGCGCCCCGACGATGGAGGCCGCGATGATCGCGAGGTCGAGCGGGCTCGCCACCTCGTAGCAGCGGTACTCGTTCTGGTAGCTGGAGACGCTGTCGCACGACTGGTTGAACTGCCAGAAGCCGATGATGACGTAGGAGCCGATCGAGAAGATCGACGCGCCCGCCGCGAGGCCGTCGAGGCCGTCGGCCACGTTCACGCCGTTCGAGGCGCTCGCGACGATGAGGCAGATCCAGACGATGAACAGGCCCGTGCCGATGACCGCGCCGAGCGCCATGAAGTCGAGCGGCAGGTCGCGGAACAGGCTGATGGCGGTGGAAGCGGGCGTGAGGCCGGACACGGGGTCGCGCAGCGTGATGGCGAGCACCGCGAACACGGTCGCGACGATGACCTGGCCGGCGATCTTCTGCCAGCCGCCGAGCCCGAGCGACTGCTGCTTGCGGGTCTTCAGGTAGTCGTCGAGGAAGCCGACGAAGCCGAGGCCGACCATCATGAACACGACCAGCAGGCCCGACGGCGTCACGGGGTCGAAGCGGATCCCGTCCCACGTGAGCAGGTGCCCCACGAAGTAGCCGAGCACGCTCGCCAGGATGATGACGATGCCGCCCATCGTGGCGGTGCCGCGCTTGGTGTGGTGGGTCTGCGGGCCGTCGTCGCGGATGAACTGGCCCCACTGCAGCCGGTGGAACAGCTTGATGAACAGCGGCGTGAGGAAGAGCGTGAAGGCGAGCGAGAACGCGCCCGCGAAGAGGAGGGCTACCACGCGTACTTCTCCCCCAGCTCGTCGCCGAGGAAGCGGAGCCCGGCGGAGTTCGAGGACTTCACGAGCACGAGGTCGCCGTCACGGAGGATCCGGTCGAGGATCTCGCGGGCCTCGGCCGCGTCCTCCGCGAAGATCGACTCGCCGTCCCACGAGCCCTGCGCGATGGCCTCGAGGTGCAGGCGGCGCGCGGGGCGGCCGACCACCACGAGTTGACCGATGTTGAGGCGCACCGCGAGGAGGCCCACGCGGTCGTGCTCCTCCTCGGAGAACTCGCCGAGCTCGCTCATCTCGCCGAGCACGGCGACCGTGCGCTGCTCCGGTCCGCGGATCTGCGCGAGCGTGCGCAGCGCGGCCGCCATCGAGTCGGGGCTCGCGTTGTATGCGTCGTTGATCACCGTGACGCCGTTGCCGCCGAGCACCTCCATGCGCCAGCGCTCGGCGCGTTGCACGGTCTGGAGCGCGGAGACGATGGAGTCGCCGTCGACGCCGAGCGCCCAGGCGCCCGCCGCCGCGGCCAGCGCGTTGGTGACGTGGTGCTCGCCGAGCACGCGGAAGGACACCGGACGCTCAGAGCCGTCCGGCAGGTGGAGCGTGAAGGTCGTGCCCGCCGCCGAGGCGACGATGTCCGTGGCGCGGACCGCGGCGCGCGCGTCGCGGCCGAACCAGAGCACGGGCGCCTCCGTCTTGTCGCTCATGGAGGAGACGCGCGGGTCGTCCGCGTTGAGGACGGCCGTGTCCTCCGGCAGCAGGTCCTTGACCATCTCGGTCTTCGTCACGAGCGTCCGCTCGATGCCGCCGAAGCCGCCCGCGTGGGCGAGCCCGACGGTGAGGACGATGCCGACGTCGGGCTTCGCCATGCGGATCAGCCGCGTGATCTCCCCGAGCCCGCTCGCGCCCATCTCCGCCACGAGGTACCGCGTGGTGCGCGTGACCTTGAGCATGGTCAGCGGCGCGCCGACCTCGTTGTTGAAGGACGCGACGGGCGACACGGTCTCGCCCTGCGTCGAGAGGATCGCGTGCAGCAGGTTTTTCGTGGTGGTCTTGCCGTTGGATCCGGTGACCGCCACCATCCGCAGGTCGCCGAGCGCGCGCACCCGCGCGACGACCTCGTGCGCGAGCCGGCCGAGCGCGTCGACGACGTCGGGCACGAGCACCTGGGGCACGGGCAGGTCGAGCTCGCGCTCGACGAGGAGCAGGGCGGCGCCGGCCTCGACGGCCTGGGGCGCGAACAGGTGGCCGTCGGTCTCCTCGCCGGGCTTGGCGACGAAGATCCCGCCGGGGCCGATGAGCCGGCTGTCGGTGTCGACCGCGCCGTCGACGACGGTCTGCGCGGTCGCGTCGCCGCGCAGCAGGAGTCGGCCGTCGACCGCCTCGGCGATCTCGGCGAGGGTGAGGGCGATCATGTCAGCTCCAGCCTGCGTCGCGGAGTGCCGCGCGCGCGTCGTCACGGGCGGAGAACGGGATCTTGCGCCCGGCCACCTCGTGGTAGTCCTCGTGCCCGGGTCCGGCGACGAGGATGGTGTCGCCCTCGCCGACCAGCGACACCGCGGTGCGGATCGCCGTGGCGGGGTCGGGCACCTCGTGGATCTCGCGGTCGGGGACCGCGGCCCTCGCACCCGCGATGAGGCTCGCCCGGATGGACGCCGGGTCCTCGTAGCGGGGGTGGTAGTCGGTGATGACCACGACGTCGGCGAGGCGGGCCGCGATCGCGCCCATCTCGGCGCGCTTCGTGGTGTCACGGTCGCCGTCGGCGCCGAACACCATCACGAGCTTCCCGGGCGTGAACGGACGCAGAGCCTGCAGCGTCTGCTCGAAGGCGTCGGGCGTGTGCCCGTAGTCGACGAAGAAGAGGGGGCCGGTCTCGCCGGAGACGCGCTCGGCGCGACCCGGGATGTACGCCCGGATGCCGCCGTCGCGGTCGAGCACGTGGGCGACCGCGTCGAGGTCGTAGCCCGACTCGACGAGCATCACGATGGCGAGCCCCGCGTTGGCGGCCATGAACCAGCCGGGGACGGGCACGCGCGAGACGAGCACGCGGTTGTCGGGACCCTCGAGGCGGAAGCCCGTGGAGTCGGGCGTCTGCTCGAGCACCGTGACGGTCCAGTCGGCGTCGACGCCGGGCCTCGAGGCGATCGTGGTCATCGGGATGCGGGATCCGTCGACGATGCGCTGACCCCACTCGGTGTCGAGCGAGACGACGCCGCGGCGCGCGCGGTCGGGGTCGAAGAACGCGGCCTTGGCATCGAAGTACTCCTCGAAGTCCGCGTAGTCGTCGAGGTGGTCGTGGCTGAGGTTGATGAACGCGGCCACGTCGAACACCAGGCCGTCGACGCGGTGCCGGGTGAGGGCCTGCGCCGACACCTCGATCGTCACGGCGCGGACCTCCGCCTCGCGCATGCGGGCGAGGAGCGCGTGCAGCTCGCTCGCCTCGGGCGTGGTGAGGCGGCTGGTGATGCTCTCCTCGCCGATGCGGCGCTCGGCCGTGGAGGTGAGCCCGGTCACCACGCCGAGCTGGCGGAGCAGGCCGTCGAGCAGGTACACCACGCTCGTCTTGCCGTTCGTGCCCGTCACGCCGTAGAGCGTCGCCGGGTTCTCGGCCGAGCGGTGGACCCACGCGGAGATGTCGCCGAGGGCGGCCCGGGGGTCGGGCGTGAGGATCACCGGGAGGCCGGAGCCCTGGGCGTCGGCGAGCCCGTCGGGGTCGGTCAGCACCGCGACCGCGCCGCTCGCGGCCGCATCGGCGGCGAAGCGGGCGCCGTGCACGCGGATCCCGCGGAGACCGACGTAGAGGTCGCCCGGCTGCACGTCGCCGGAGGACAGCGTGACGCCCGTGACCTCCACGTCGTCCACGTCGCCGACGACGTCGAGCGCGAAGTCGCTCACCAGGCCGGACAGCGACCGTGCGACGGGATGCTCGGGGCGGAGGGCGGGGGTGGCAGGGGAGGTCATCGCCCTCATCTCTCAGTAGGTCGTCGGGAGGTTCGGGGACGGCACGGTGGAGGGGGGCACCCGGTACGTCTTCAGGACCTGGGACATGATCTTCTGGAAGACGGGCGCCGCGGCCGCCGAGGACTTCATGGTATCCGGATTGGCCAGGCTGATCGACACGACGTACTGGGGGTCCTCGGCCGGCGCGAGGCCCGCGATCGACACCAGGTAGTTCTTGCCGTACTTGCCGTCGGCCTCCGCGACCTGCGCGGTGCCGGACTTCGCCGCGACCCTGTAGCCGGGGATCGTGAGGTCCTTGGAGAGGTGGCCGTCGGTGACGACCGTCTCGAGCATGTTCACGGTCGAGTCGGCGGCCTGGGGCGAGACGACCTGCGTGCCCTGGGTCGAAGGCTGGTCCGTGACGGTGCCGTCGGCGGCCTTGCAGCCGGAGACGAGCGACAGCGGCAGCTTGACGCCGTGGTTGCCGATGGTCTGGTAGATGCTCGCGACCTGCAGCGCCGTGGTCGTGAGGCCCTGGCCGAACATGGTCGCGTAGTTGGTCTGCGGGTCCCACTCCTGCCACGGCCGGATCAGGCCGCTGCTCTCGCCGGGGAAGCCGAGGCCGGTATCGCCGCCCACCCCGAACGCCCTGAGGTAGTCGTAGCGGTCCTCGGCGGAGAGGCGCTCGCCGAGCGCTGAGATGCCCGTGTTCGAGGAGTCCATGAGCACGCCCGCGAGCGTGAAGTGCAGGTCGGGGTGCACGTAGCTGTCGCTGAGCTTCACGTTCGGACGCGTGAACGTGTAGGGCGCGACCACGTGCGTGCCCGCGTCGGCCTTGCCGGAGTCGAGGAGCGCGGCGGCGGTCACGGCCTTGAGGGTGGATCCCGGCTCGAACGGAGAGCTGAACGCGCGGCTCCCCCGGTCCTCGGGCTTCGTCGCCGACACGTCGTTGGGGTCGACGGACGGGTACTCGGCGACCGCGAGGACCTTGCCCGTCTTCACCTCGACGATGGTCGCGTGCCCGTAGTCGGCGCCGACCTTCACGGCCTGCTCGGCGACGGCGGTCTGCGCGAAGTACTCGAGGTCCGTGTCGATGTTGGTCAGCACGTCGCTGCCGTCCTTGGCCGGCTTCTGCGTGACGGTGCTGCCGGTGATGGGCACGCCGTCCGCGCCGCGCTCGTAGGTCTGGGCGCCGTCCTGGGCGGCGAGGCAGGAGTCGTACTCCTGCTCGAGCCCGGCCTTGATCGTCCCGTCGCCCGCGATGTAGCCGAGGATGCTGCCCGCGATCTGGCCGTTGGGGTAGGTGCGGCTCGATACGGCTTGGAAGTAGATCCACGGGATCTTGAGGTCCCGGATGGCGAGGTACGCGTCGACGTCCACGCCCTTGGTCACGTAGCCGAACAGCGACTTGGGGTCCTTGGCGAGCGCTCCCGTGATGAGCCCGTGGATCTCCTCGGGCTTCTGCCCGGTGATCGCGCCCAGCTGCGCCTCGGCGTCCGCGAGCGACACGTCCTGCTTCACGGGCTTGCCGTCGTCGCCGGTGACCGTCCGCGTGAAGTCGCCGGCCTTGGACGGATCCATCGTCACGTCGTAGCGGAGCACGCTGTCCGCGAGCACCTTGCCGTCGGCGTCGTAGATGCTGCCGCGGACGCCGGGCAGCGTCTGCGAGATGGCCCTCTTGCCGAGCGCCTCCTCGTTGAGCTCCGTGGCCTGCACGACCTGGATGTCGATGAGCTTGACGACGAAGACCCCGATGACGGCGAGGATCGCGATGAGGGAGAAGGCGATGCGCCGTCGGTTCGAGATCGTGCTCACTCGGGGTTCCTCTCGATGCCTGCGAAGCGGTGCGGTGCTCCGTGGGAGCGGTGTCGTGCGCTTGCCCGCGCCTCACGGCGCGGACGGGATCAGCGGGTCTGCGGGGTCGGGATCGACGTGGCCGACGCTAGCCCGGAGGCCGCGCCGGACGCGGGAGGCGCGCTCGGGGCCCCGGCGGTCACCCCGCCCGAGGCCTCGGCGGAGCCCGGGATGGCGGAGCCGGGGTCGACCGCGGCGGCACCGTCCTGCGCCGTCGCGGCCTGCAGCGCGGCCGCGCGCTTCGTCGGGTCGCTCTCGATGGTGAGCGGGACCCCGGAGAGGAGCGAGTTGCCGATGAGGGTGTCGGCGGTGAGCGCCGTGGTGGCGCCGTCCTTCGCCTGCGGGGTGCCCTGGATCGTGCCGTCGAGCGAGAGGAAGGAGGGCGACGCGCTGGCGACCATGCCGAGGGCCTGGGCGTTCCGCGCCAGGTTCTGCGGGGACGACAGCCGGTCGACGTCCTCGGTCAGCGCCTGGTGGGTGCGGTCCAGCTCCTTCTGCTGCTGCTGCAGGGACTGGATCGCGTACGCCCCGTCGGACAGGCCGATCGAGAGCAGGAGCTGCGCGAGGAGGACGGCGAAGAGCCCGCCCACCACGATCACGGCGTAGACGGTGCGCGGGCGGGCGCGACGCTGGCCCCGCGTGGCGACGACCTCGATGTGGCGGGTGGGCGGCTCGGCGGACGGCCGGATCCGGGGACGCGCGGTCGCGCGTGCTGCATCGGTCATGCGTGTCGCCTCCTGGCTCGTTCGGCGGCGCGCAACCGGACGGAAGCGGCGCGGGGGTTCTGGGCGATCTCGTGCTGGTCCGCGAGCTCGGCGCCGCGGACGAGGAGCTTCAGCTCCGGACGGTGCTCGGGGAGCTCGACGGGGAGCCCGACGGGCGCGGTGCTCGTGGACCTCCCGCGCAGCTCGCGCTTCACGATGCGGTCCTCCAGCGACTGGTACGACTCGACGACCACGCGGCCGCCGACGGCCAGCCGGTCGATCGCGGCCGGCATCGCTCGCGCGAGCACGCTCAGCTCCTGGTTGACCTCGATGCGCAGCGCCTGGAAGACGCGCTTGGCCGGGTGCCCGGCACGCTGGACCGCGGCAGGGGTCGCTTGCTGGATGATCTCCACGAGGCGCGCCGACGTGGTGATCGGCTCCACCTCGCGCGCCTGGACGATGCGGCTGGCGTAGCGGGGGGCGAGCTTCTCCTCGCCGTAGTCGTAGAAGATCCGGCGCAGCTCGAGCTCGTCGTACTCCGCCACCACCTGGGCGGCGGTCAGGCCCGCGGTCCCGTCCATGCGCATGTCGAGGGGCGCGTCCTGCGAGTAGGAGAAGCCGCGCTCGACGCGGTCGAGCTGGAGCGACGAGACGCCCAGGTCGAAGAACACGCCCTGCACCTCTCCGATCCCCAGCCCGTCGAGCGCGCGCCCGATGCCGTCGTAGACCGTGTGGACGAGGTGGACGCGGTCGCCGAAGCGCGCGAGCCGCTCCCCCGCGATGGCGAGGGCGTCGGGGTCGCGGTCGAGCCCGACCAGACGGAGGCCAGGCAGCGCGTCGAGGAACGCCTCGGAGTGGCCGGCCATGCCGAGGGTGGCGTCGACGAGCACGGCGCCCTCGCCCTGGAGGCCGGGGGCGAGCAGCTCGAGGCACCGCTCGAGGAGGACGGGGGTGTGGATGTCGTCGAGGGCCATGGCATCCCGCTGTCCTGTCCGCGGCTCCTGATCCCCATCCGTCCCGACCTGCCACCGGGGAAGTGCGGCAGGGCGTCGGACGGCTGGGAGTCAGGGGCCGGGGTCAGAACAGTCCGGGGATCACCTCCTCCGCGGTGTCGGCGAACGCGCTCTCGTTGGCGGTGAGGTACTCGTCCCACGTGCCGGCGTCCCAGATCTCGACGCGGCTGCCCGCGCCGATGACCGCGAGCTCGCGGTCGAGGCCCGCGTAGGTGCGGAGCGCCTGCGGGATGGTGATGCGGTGCTGCTTGTCCGGCGTCTCGGCGTTCGCCCCGGACAGGAAGACGCGCATGTAGTCCCGCGCCTGCTTGCTCGCGAGGGGCGCCTGGCGCATCCGGTCGTGCAGCTCCTCGAACTCGCGCGTGGTGAACACGTAGATGCAGCGGTCCTGGCCGCGCGTCATGACGACGCCGCCCTCGAGCTCGTCGCGGAACTTCGCGGGGAGGATGAGCCGCCCCTTGTCGTCGAGACGAGGCGAATGGGTGCCGAGGAACACACCGACACCCCCTGTCTCTCCGGCCGTGGTTCAGGACTTGCTCCACTTTACTCCACAGCCCTCCACCCACCGCCAGGGACGCGAGGTGAATTCGCGGGGACCGTCCCCCGATCCCAGTGATCTGCTGGCCCTTCTCGTGGGGAGGGATGTGGAGGGCATTGCGACGACCGGCGCGCCGCGGACACGCAGAAGCGCCCCACGGGCGGTCCGAGGACGGCCGGCGGGGCGCTGGGGAGGGATGTGGGCGACGGAGGGGACAGGAGAAGGGGCCGATCCCTGTTCGGGATCGGCCCCTTCGGGTCGAGTGGAGGGCGGTGGAGGAACGCCTCAGTCGGACGTCAGTCCTAACCGCCCTGGCGCTTCTCCCAGCGCTCGTTGATCCGGTCCATGAAGGAGGACGACGAGGCAGGACGCTTGGCACCGCCTCGGCCGGGCGCAGGAGCGGACGTGGACGACGACGCACCGGCAGCCGCATCGCGCGGGCTGAAGATGAGGAGCGCTCCGACGATCATGACCGCGAAGCCGAGGATGCCGATGATGGCCAGCTTGGTGATGACCCCGGCGGCCAGGGCGGCGATGCCGACGACTATGACGAGCACCCCGACCACGACCATCGTGTAGTTCGGTCTGCTGCGGCGACCGCTGACGGTCGCCACGAAGTCTGCGTCGTTGTGATAGAGACTGCGCTCCATCTCCTCCAGCAGGCGCTGCTCTTGCTCGGAAAGCGGCATCATGTTCCCCTCAGGCTCGGGACGACGCGTTGGTGTTCACCCGTGAATTCTAGCTCCCTGCCCCTGGCTAGGCTAGGCGGGTGCCCGAAAGCGACCGCCTCGTCAGCCACGTCCAGACCCGCCTCGACGACTTCCTGACGGCGCAGGCGGCGGGACTCCGGGAGATCAGCTCGGATCTTGTGCCCATCCAGGAGTTCTCCTCGGATCTGCTGAGAGGCGGCAAGCGGTTCCGCGCGCAGTTCTGCTACTGGGGTTGGCGTTCGGTCATCGACCTCGAGCCCTCTCCAGCCGGACGCCCCCAGGGCGAGGAGCGTCCGGGGTACCGCGCTGTCGTCGGCGTCGCCGCGGGCCTCGAGATCTTCCACGCCGCAGCGCTCGTCCACGACGACATCATCGACCGCTCCGACACGCGTCGCGGCCGGCCCGCCGCGCACCGCCGCTTCGAGGCGCTGCACGCCGCCGGCGGCTGGGTCGGATCCTCGCCGCGCTTCGGCGAGGCAGGCGCGACCCTCCTCGGCGACCTGCTCCTGGGTTGGAGCGACGAGCTCCTCATCGACTCGCTCCTCGCACTCGCGGACGGGTCGGCGGCGCGCGCCACCCGCGCCGAGCTCGCCACGATGCGGACCCAGGTCACGCTCGGCCAGTACCTCGACGTGCTCGAGGAGGTCGCGTGGCCGACCGTGCCAGAGGCGGACACGCTCGCCCGCGCCCACAACGTGATCGTCTACAAGTCCGCGAAGTACAGCATCGAGGCCCCGCTCGTCGTCGGCGCGAGCCTGGCCGGGGCGACGCCCGAGCAGGTCGCGGCCCTACGTGCCGTCGGACTGCCGCTCGGCATAGCGTTCCAGCTGCGCGACGACGTGCTCGGCGTCTTCGGCGACAGTGCCGTGACCGGGAAGCCGAGCGGAGACGACCTCCGCGAGGGCAAGCGCACCGTCCTCATCGCGCTGGCTCGCCGCCGGCTCCCGGACGGGGTGCGCCGCACGGTGGACGCGCTCCTCGGCGATCCGGACCTCGACGACGAGCAGATCCGCGTGCTCCAGTCGATCCTGCGCGAGAGCGGGGCCCTCGACGAGGTCGAGGGGATGATCGCGCGTCACGTACGCGAGTCGCTGGCGGCGCTGCGTGAGGCACCCATCGGCTCCCGCGCGAGGAACCAGCTCGAGCTGCTCGTCGACAGCGTCACGCGCCGCGTCACCTGATCGCGATCAGAGCGGCTCGCGCCGGATGGTCGACGATCGCGATGGAGGGGATCAGGCGCTGGCCTGGGCCACGCGCCGCACCTCGGCCTTGCGCCCGGCGAGCAGGGCATCCACGGGGGCCGCACCGAGGCTCGGCTCATCCGTGAGGAGCCAGTGCATGGCCTCCTCGTCGGTGAAGCCGTTGTCGCCGAGCACCATGATCGTGCCCCGCAGCTCGGACAGCGGCTCGCCGTCCCGCAGGAAGACGGCCGGCACCTTGAGCACTCCGTCTAGACGGACGGCCAACAGGCGCCTGTCCTCGATGAGCCGACGCACGCGGCTGACGGTGAGACCCAGGAGGTCGACGAGATCGGGGACGGTCAACCACTCACGGTCGGAATAGGGCTCGTTCACGCCTCACATGCTGGCACGTCCGGAGCCGACACCGGGACCCGGTGCCCCGGCGACGACACGCTTCGGGTCGTCGATCCGCTGCCCATCCGCCGAAGACGCGTGTCGCTGTTCACTCCAGTCACACCCGTCCCTTATGTGCGCTTTTCTCTCGCTGCGTGTTAACGTGGAACACCTGCATCAGGGAATCGAGCACGACGGCCGGAGTAGACCAGCATGCCCATGACTGAACCCACCTCTCCCCGCGACCCCAGCCGGTCATCGGACACCGCAACGGGACGCTCGGCGAACCGCCGATCCAAGGCGTTGCTCGCGACCATGCCCATCGTGCTCGTCGGCTCCCTCGCGGTGAGCCTCGGCATGGCGACGCCCGCCGAGGCCGCCCCCGTCAAGCGCGTGCCGAAGGCCAAGTCCGGTGCGACGCAGACCAAGCTCCCCCGCGTCGCGGCTCCGACGGCGGCTGCGACGGCAGCTCCGATGGCAGCTCCGGCGGCGGCGCCCATGGTCGCGGCGCCCGCCACCTACGTGGTCGAGCAGGGCGACACCGTCTCCACCATCGCCGGGCGCTTCGGCCTCTCCACCGCATCCGTGCTCGCGCAGAACGGCCTCGGCTGGAAGACGACCATCTTCCCCGGCCAGACGCTCACGCTCGGCGGCTCCGGTACCGGCGCCTCGACGGCGGCTCCCGCCGCGGCCTCGAGCGGAGCTGGCGCGAGCTACACGGTGGTCGCGGGCGACACCGTGACCGGCATCGCCGGGAAGCACGGCGTCTCGACGTCGTCGGTCCTCCAGGCGAACGGCCTGCAGGCGACGAGCACCATCTTCCCCGGCAACCGCCTCACCATCCCGGGAGCCGGATCCACCGCGACGTCGGCGCCCTCGACTCCCGCCAGCGCATCGCCCGCCGCGAAGCAGGGCCTCTCCGGCACGTACACGATCGCGACCGGCGACACCCTGCACAGCATCGCGACGAAGTCGGGCGTCACCGTGCAGGACCTCCTCAACGCCAACGGGCTCAACTGGTCGAGCATCATCTACGCGGGCAGCAAGCTCACCATCCCGCACGCGTCGACGGCGGTGGTGCAGGTCGCGTCGCTCGACGGGACCACGATCATGACCGACGAGATGCGCCGCAACGCGCGCGTCATCGTCGAGGTCGGGCGCTCCGCAGGCGTGAGCGACTACGGGCTCGTCATCGCGCTCGCGACCGCCGCGCAGGAGTCCACGCTCCGCAACCTCGACTGGGGCGACCGCGACTCCATCGGGCTGTTCCAGCAGCGCCCGAGCCAGGGCTGGGGCGAGCCCGCGGACCTCAACGACCCCGTGTACGCGTCGCAGGCGTTCTTCGGCGGCAGCGTGAACCCGAACCCTGGCGCCACGCGCGGTCTCCTCGACATCCCGGGCTGGAAGTCGATGACCGTCACGCAGGCGGCGCAGGCCGTGCAGTACTCCGCGTACCCGGACGCGTACGCCAAGTGGGAGGCATCCGCCTGGGCCTGGCTCGACGAGATCGGCTGACGCCGATCCTGAGGCGCACCCGCGCGGCGGCGCACCGGTGTGCCGAGGGGGCCCCGACACCCACGATCCCTAGACTCGTCCAGTGACCTCCAGCCCGACCGACCCCATGATCGGCCGTCTCCTCGACGGTCGGTACCAGGTCAGGTCCCGCATCGCGCGCGGCGGCATGGCGACGGTCTACGTCGCCACCGACCTGCGGCTCGAGCGCCGTGTCGCCGTGAAGGTGATGCACGGGCACCTCGCCGACGACAGCGCGTTCCGCGACCGCTTCATCCAGGAGGCGCGCTCGGCGGCGCGGCTGGCGCACCCCAACGTCGTGAACGTCTTCGACCAGGGCCAGGACTCCGACATGGCGTACCTCGTCATGGAGTACCTCCCCGGCATGACCCTGCGCGAGCTGCTGCAGGAGTACGAGCGGCTGACGCCCGAGCAGACGCTCGACATCCTCGAGGCCGTGCTCTCGGGTCTCGCCGCCGCGCACAAGGCCGGCATCGTCCACCGCGACCTCAAGCCCGAGAACGTGCTGCTCGCGGACGACGGGCGCATCAAGATCGGCGACTTCGGGCTCGCGCGCGCCGTCAGCGCGAACACCGCCACCGGGCAGGCGCTCCTCGGCACCATCGCGTACCTCTCCCCCGAGCTCGTCACCCGGGGCATCGCCGACACCCGCAGCGACATCTACGCGGTCGGCATCATGATGTACGAGATGCTCGCGGGCGAGCAGCCGTTCAAGGGCGAGCAGCCCATGCAGATCGCCTACCAGCACGCGAACGACCAGGTGCCGACGCCCAGCACGGCGAACGCGTCCGTGCCGGTCGAGCTCGACGAGCTCGTGCTCTGGGCGACCGCGCGGGATCCCGAGCAGCGGCCCCGCGACGCCCGGGCGCTCCTCGACGAGCTCTACGCCGTCCAGAACCGGCTCGACGCTCGGTCGGGGGACCCGGCTCCGCTCCAGCGCACCGTCGTCTTCCCGAGCGCCCCGGCACTCCCATCCGTCACGACGGGCGAGACGCAGGTCGTGGGCGGTCCGCCCGTCATGACACGCCAGGAGACCGAGCGCACCGAACCGGAATCCGTCGTCGCCCTGGTCGCGGCCGGATCGCGCCGTCGTTCGCGCGGCTGGATGCTCGCGCTCCTCGTCGTGATGCTCGCCGCCCTCGCCGGCGGCACGGGCTGGTACTACGGCCAGGGCCCGGGCGCGCGCGTGCCGGTGCCCTCCGTCGCGGCGATGGCCGTCGACGACGCAGCCGGCACTCTCCGGGGTCAGGGCTTCGTCGTGGCGCGCGCCGAGGAGCCGAGCGTGGACGTCGAGGTGGGGCACGTGACGCGCAGCGTCCCGGCATCCGGGACGCCCGTCGACCAGGGATCCACCGTCACGCTGTACGCGTCCACCGGACCGCGGCTCCTCGACGTGCCTGACGTGGTCGGGGCCGCCGAGGCGGACGCCCGCACGCGCCTCGAGGGCGTGCCCTTCGTCGTGCAGGAGGCGACCGTCCGGCAGTACGGCGACGCCGCCGAGGGCACGGTCGTGCAGGTGCTGGACTCGTCGGGAGCGCCCATCGGCGCCCAGTACCCGGAGCAGCAGCCCGTGACCCTGGTGGTCGCCGCCGGCAAGATCCCGCAGGTGAACGGTCGATCCGTCGACCAGGCCAAGGCGACCCTCGCCCAGGCGGGCCTCGTCGGCGAGCCGGGGAAGCAGAGCTTCAGCGACGACGTGGACACAGGCGAGGTCATCTCGGTCTACGCCCTCGACCAGAACCCGGTGCGCTCCGGACTCGGCGACGCCCCCGGCAGCAAGGTGGGGCTCGAGATCTCCAAGGGTCCCGACCTCGTGGCCGTGCCGGCTGTCGTCGGCCTCACGCGCGACGAGGCGAAGGCCGCCCTCGACAAGGCGGGCTTCAAGTACGCGTACTCCGCGTTCTGGGACGCCCTGCCCAACAGCATCACGCGGGTGGCGTCGGCGAGCCCGGATGCGCAGGCGATGGCCCGCCGCGGGTCGACGGTCAACCTCGGGATCACCGCCTCCGGCTGATCTGCCCTGGCGCTCATGACGACGCCCCGCAGCCCAGAGGGCCGCGGGGCATCGTCGTGCGGGCAGGCTCAGCCGCGCGCGGCGGCCAGCTCCTCGGCGACGAGGAAGGCGAGCTCGAGGCTCTGCATGTGGTTGAGCCGCGGGTCGCACAGCGACTCGTAGCGCGTGGCCAGCGTCGCCTCGTCGATGTGCTCGGATCCGCCCAGGCACTCGGTGACGTCGTCGCCGGTGAGCTCGATGTGGATCCCGCCGGGATGCGTGCCCGCCGCCCGGTGCGCCTGGAAGAAGCCCTGCACCTCGTCGACGACGTCGTCGAAGCGCCGGGTCTTGTAGCCGGTGGGCGTGGTGAGGCCGTTCCCGTGCATGGGGTCGGTGACCCAGAGGGGATTCGCGTCCGACGCCTTGACGGCCTCGAGCAGGGGCGGCAGCGCGTCGCGGATGCGTCCGGCGCCCATGCGCGTGATGAAGGTAAGGCGACCGGGCTCCCGCTCCGGGTCGAGCTTCTCGATGAGCTCGTGCACGGTCTCCGGGGTGGTCGACGGCCCGAGCTTGACGCCGAGCGGGTTGCGCACGCGCGACAGGAAGTCGACATGCGCCCCGTCGAGGTCGCGCGTGCGCTCCCCGATCCAGATGAAGTGCGCCGACGTGTTGTACGGCGTGCCGGTGCGCGAGTCGATGCGGGTCATGGGCCGCTCGTAGTCCATGAGGAGGCCCTCGTGGCCGGTGTAGAACTCGACGCGCTTGAGGTCGTCGAAGTCGGCGCCCGCAGCCTCCATGAACTTGATGGCGCGGTCGATGTCGCGCGCGAGCTGCTCGTAGCGCTGGTTCGCCGGGTTGGCGGCGAAGCCCTTGTTCCAGCTGTGCACCTCGCGGAGGTCGGCGAAGCCGCCCTGCGTGAAGGCGCGGATGAGGTTCAGGGTCGAGGCGGCCGTGTGGTACCCCTTCACGAGGCGCGCGGGATCCGCCGCGCGCGACTCGGGCGTGAAGTCGTAGCCGTTGACGATGTCGCCGCGGTACGCGGGCAGCGTCAGGTCGCCGCGCGTCTCGGAGTCGCTCGAGCGGGGCTTCGCGAACTGACCCGCCATGCGGCCCATCTTCACGACGGGCATGGCCGCGCCGTACGTGAGGACCACGGCCATCTGCAGGACGGTCTTCACGCGGTTGCGGATGGCGTCGGCGGTGGCGCCCGCGAAGGTCTCCGCGCAGTCGCCGCCCTGGAGGAGGAACGCGCGGCCGTCCGCGGCGGCGGCGAGGCGCGAGCGCAGGAGGTCCACCTCGCCGGCGAAGACGAGGGGCGGCAGCAGGGCGATCTCGGCGGACGCGGCGTGCACGGCCGCGGCATCCGGCCACTGCGGCTGCTGCTTGACCTCGAGGGTGCGCCAGTGGTCGAGGCCCGCGAGGACGTCGGGATGGGCGGGGACGAGGTGCTCAGAGGCCACGGTGGGATCCCGGTTCGTGTCGTGCGCGTGGTGCGCGGTGGAGGCTGTGCGGGAGACGGTCAGCGGGCCGCGCTCGCGCGCTTCTCCTTGACCGAGGTCGCATAGACGTCGACGTACTCTTGGCCGCTCAGCCTGGAGAGCTCGTACATGATCTCGTCGGTGATGGAGCGGAGGATGAAGCGGTCTCCCTCGAGGCCCGCGAACCTACTGAAATCTAGCGGCTCGCCGATGACCACACCAATCCGGCGGACCTTCGGGATGCGGGTGCCGATGGGCATGACCTTCTCGGTGTCGATCATCGCGATCGGGACGACCGGGACGTCGCCCTCGAGGATCATGCGGGCCACTCCCGTGCGGCCGCGGTACATGCGGCCGTCGGGGCTGCGCGTGCCCTCGGGGTAGATCCCGAGCATGCGGCCCTCGGCGAGCACGCGGAGGCCCGTGTTGAGGGACGCCTCGGAGGCCTTGCCGCCGGAGCGGTCGATGGGGAGCATGCCCGTGGCCGTGAAGAACATCTTGGTCGCCCAGCCCTTGAGGCCGGTTCCCGTGAAGTAGTCGCTCTTCGCGAGGAACACGAGGTTGCGGTCCACCAGCAGCGGCAGGAAGACCGAGTCGATGAACGAGAGGTGGTTGCTCGCGAGGATCACGCCGCCCTTGGCGGGGATGTTCTCGACCCCGGTGACCCAGGGCCGGAACGTGCTCCGGAGGAGGGGTCCGGCGACCAGGTTCTTCATGAACCAGTAGAACATCGTCGGTCACCTTCCGGATGGGGTCGCATCCAGCATAGGCGGCCGGGCACGCGCGACGCCGCAGGCCGGCGCCCGGGGTCAGGCCCTGTGGCGCAGCGCGGCCGCGTGGCGACGGGCGAGGTCCGCCGCGCCGACGACGCCGGCGTCGTTGACGAGCTCGGCGATGCGGAACTCCGGCTCCGGGTGGTAGCCGCGGGCCGGGAGGTGCCCGAGGTAGGCCTCGCGGATCGGGTCGAGCAGCAGGTCGCCCGCCTGCGCGACGCCGCCGCCGATCACGAACATCTGGGGGTCGAGGATCGCGCCGATGCTCGCGGCGGCCTCGCCGAGCCAGCCGCCGAGGCGGCGGAGGGCGAGGAGGGCGCCGGGGTCGCCGGCCTGGATGAGGTCGCTGACGTCGTGGCCGGTGAGCGTGCCCACCTCGCGGCGGCGGGCGGCGAGGCCCTCGCCGTGCGTGCCGCCGAGGTCGGCCAGCTCGTCGGCGGTGCGCAGGAGCGCGCGGCCGGATCCGTACTGCTCGATGCAGCCGCGGGCGCCGCAGCCGCAGGGCAGGCCGTCGGGCACGACGCGCATGTGGCCGAGCTCCGCGCCCGCACCGAAGCCGCCGCGGAACAGCCGGTCGTCCGCGACGATCGCGCCGCCGACGCCCGTGCCGATGGTGAGGGTCACCATGTCGCTGACGAGACGGCCCGCCCCGTAGCGGAACTCGGCCCATCCGGCGGCGTTCGCGTCGTTCTCGATGACGATGGGGAGGTCGATGCGGCTGCGCAGCTTCTCGCGCACCGGCTCGTTGCGCCAGTTGATGTTCGGGGCGTAGTAGACGGTGGACTGCGCGGCGTCGATGAAGCCGGCAGCCGCGACGCCGACCGCGACGACGTCGGGGTGCAGGGCGCGGAGCCGCTCGACCATGCCGACGACGGCCTCGACGATCGCGTCCGGGCTGCTCGCCTCGGTGGGCGTGCGCTCCTCCGCCGCGATGACGCCGAGCTCGTCGACCACCGCCCCCGCGATCTTGGTCCCGCCGATGTCGATCCCTATTGCATGCACTCCGCGGGCCCTTCCTCATCGTCTCGCCCGTCGATCCTACTGACGTGCCGGACGCCCCCGACCGGGGACGAGCGCCCGGGAGTCCCCCGCCGATAGGCTGACCACATCCATTTCCGGTACCGAGGGAGTTGCCGTGGAACAGCACACCATGCCCGCCGCCGTCGAGGCGAGACCCGACGACAACATCACCGACGTCCTGGTGCACCGGGTGAGGACGAGCCCCGACGCTGCGCTGTTCGCGCTTCCGGACGGGAGCGGGGGCTGGAGCGACGTGTCGGCTGCCGAGTTCCACCGTCAGGTCGTCGCCCTCGCCAAGGGCCTCGTGGTGGCGGGGATCGAGCCGGGCGAGCGCATCGGCATGATGTGCCGGACCCGCTACGAGTGGACGCTCGTCGACTTCGCGGTGTTCTTCGCGGGCGCCGTCCTCGTGCCCGTCTACGAGACCTCCTCGCCCGGCCAGGTGCACTGGAACATGCAGGACTCCGGCGCGGTCGCGATGATCCTCGAGACGGCCGAGCACTTCTCGCGCTTCGACGAGGTGCACCCGGAGCTGCCGGCGGTGCGTCGCGTCTGGCAGATCGACCTCGGCGACCTGGACAAGCTCGCCGAGCAGGGCGTCGACGTGCCGGACGCCGAGATCGAGCGTCGCCGGAACATCGCCGTCGGCTCGGACATGGCGACCCTCATCTACACGTCCGGCACCACGGGCAGGCCCAAGGGCTGCATCCTCACGCATGCGAACTTCGTCGAGCTCTCGCGCAACGCCGAGGTGGCGATGGAGGAGGTCGTGCAGGTCGGAGCGTCGACGCTCCTGTTCATCACGACGGCGCACGTGTTCGCGCGCTTCATCTCGATCCTCAACGTGCAGGCCGGCGTGAAGACCGGGCACCAGGCCGACACCACGCAGCTGCTGCCCGCGCTCGCGTCGTTCAAGCCGACGTTCCTGCTCGCGGTGCCGCGCGTGTTCGAGAAGGTCTACAACTCCTCGGAGCAGAAGGCCGAGGGCGCCGGCCGCGGGAAGGTCTTCCGCAAGGCCGCCGAGGTCGCGTACGCGCACTCGGTCGCCGTCGACGCCGGCTCGGTGCCGCTGGCGCTGAAGCTCCAGTACAAGCTCTTCGACGCGCTCGTGTACTCCAAGATCCGGCAGGCGATGGGCGGGCGCGTGCGCTTCGCCGTCAGCGGATCCGCGCCCCTGGGCCTCCGGCTCGGGCACTTCTACCGGTCGCTCGGCCTCACGATCCTCGAGGGCTACGGCCTCACCGAGACGACCGCACCGGTCAGCGTCAACCTCGTGAAGGGCTTCCGCATCGGCACCGTCGGCCCCGCGCTGCCGGGCGTCTCCACGCGGATCACCGACGAGGGCGAGATCGAGGTCAAGGGCGTCAACGTCTTCGACGGGTACTGGCAGGACGAGGAGGCGACCGCGGCCGTCTTCGACGACGGCTGGTTCCGCACGGGCGACCTCGGGAGCTACGACGCCGACGGCTACCTCACCATCACGGGCCGCAAGAAGGAGATCATCGTCACCGCGGGCGGCAAGAACGTCGCCCCGGCTGCGCTCGAGGACCCCATCCGCGCGAACCCGCTCGTCGGGCAGGTCGTGGTGGCGGGCGACCGGCGACCGTTCATCTCGGCGCTCATCACGCTGGATCCCGAGATGCTCAGGGTCTGGCTCGCGAACAACGGCCAGGATGCCGCGATGACGCTCGAGCAGGCGTCGCAGAACCCGGCGGTGCTGGCCGAGGTGCAGCGCGCGGTCGACGCGGCCAACGCGACGGTGTCGCGCGCGGAGTCCATCCGGAAGTTCGTCGTGCTGCCCGTGGAGCTGACCGAGGCGGCCGGGCACCTGACGCCCAAGCTCAGCATCAAGCGCCAGGTGGTGCTGGACGCCTTCGCCGACGTCATCACCCGGATCTACGAGGCGGCACCGACCACGGAGGGGCACTCGCTGGTCCACTGACCGGAGCGACGGCCCGCGCACGCGCGGGCCGTCGGCTCAGAACCAGTCGGACTCGCGCACCTGCTTCATGGCCTCGCGGCGGCGCTGCTTGTCGAGCCGATCGAGGTAGACGAGGCCGTCGAGGTGGTCGACCTCGTGCTGGAAGGCCTGCGCGAGAACGCCCGTGCCCTCGATGCGGACGGGCTTCCCGTCGAGGTCGATGCCGGTGATGACGGCCTCGGGGTGGCGCATGGTGGGGAACCAGAGGCCCGGCACCGAGAGGCAGCCCTCGTCGACGAGGACCGCCTCGCCGCGCAGCTCCTCGATCACGGGGTTCAGGACGTAGCCGAAGGCCGGCCCCACGTTGTAGCTGAAGGCGCGGAGGTTCACGCCGATCTGCGCGGCGGCCACCCCGGCACGGCCGTCAGGCCGGACGCTGTCGAGGAGGTCCTCGACCAGGGCGCGCACGCCCTCGTCGATCTCGTGGATCTCCGAGGAGACGGTCTTCAGCACCGGATCGCCGAACAGGCGGATCTGTCGTTCAGTCATTCTCTGCTTCCGTGGGTCCTGCGGGCCTCGATCAGGGTCGATCGGCGCCCGCGGGCGCGAGGCCCGGTCTATTCTCCCGTGCCCAGTCGGCCACCGCGGACTCGGCGGCGAGCAGCGCGTTCTCGACGATCTCCGTCACGGCCGGGTGCGGCCAGTACTGCGCCCGGGCGAGGCCCGTCACGGGGTGGCCGAGGCTGGCGGCCATGAGGAGCGGCTGGATCAGCGCCGCCGAGTCCGAGCCGATGATGTGCGCGCCGAGGATGGTGCCGCCGTCGCGCGGATCCACCACGAGCTTGCAGAACGACGTCGTGTCCTCGAGCGCCCAGCCCCACGCGGTGGACGAGTAGGGCTGCTCGATCGTGACGACGGGTCCGGCCTCGCGGGCCTCCGCCTCCGTGAGCCCGAAGGAGCCGATCTGCGGGCGCGAGAAGACCGCCTGCGGCACGGGCCCGGGCGCTCCCCCGATGAGGTCGTCCGGGTGCAGCAGGTTGTGCTGCACGAGGCGCGCCTGGTGGTTGGCGACGTGCTTGAGCTGGTGGTCGGCGCTGATGTCGCCGAGCGCGAAGACGCCGGGCACCGGCTGGCCCCCTGCGAGCACGCGCTGCCGGTCGTCGACCACGATGCGGCCGTCCTCGTGCAGGTCGTAGCCCGCGTTCCCGACGGCGAGCGTGTCCGTGTTGGGGACGCGGCCGAGCGCGACGAGCACGGCCTCCGTCTCGACCAGGTGGCCGGAGGCGAGGCGCGAGCGGAGCACGTCGCCGTCGCGCTCGATCTCCTCGACCTCGCAGTCGGTGATGACGTCCCACTGCGTGCGCGCGAGCGTCGTGAAGCGCGTCGAGACGTCGGCGTCGAGGTTGCCGAGCAGGTGCGCGGAGCGGGCGACCTGCGTCACGTGGACGCCGAGGTGGCTGAAGACGTGCGCGAACTCGGCCGCCACGTAGCCGCCGCCCACGATGAGGAGCGAGGCGGGGAGCTGGGCGATGCGCATGATCGAGTCGGAGTCGTGGATGTCGGGGTCGGGCGCGTAGACGGCCTGCAGCGGCCGGGGCCGGGAGCCGGCGGCGAGGACGATGCGGTCGGCGGTGATCCGCTGCCCGCTCGCCGACACCAGCACGCCCGGCGCCTCGAAGCCGACGCTCTCGCGCAGCAGGGTCACGTTGTCCATGCCGCTCTCGCGCCACTCGCGGCCGCCCTCGCTGATGGCGTCGATGCGGCCGAACACCCGCGCGCTGATCGCGGGCCAGTCCACGGCGTCCACCGACGCGCGGATGCCGAGCGCGGCGCCGTCGCGCGTCTCCGCGGCGACGTCCGCCACGTGCACGAGCATCTTCGTGGGGATGCAGCCGGCGTTGAGGCACGTCCCGCCGAAGTGCTCGCCGTCGTCGACGAGCAGCACGCGCTGGTCGGCGAAGCGCTCGTCGACGATCGAGTTGCCGGATCCCGCACCCACGATCACGAGGTCGTAGCGGTCGGCCTGCTGCTGGTCCTGCGGGCTGTCGGTCATCTCGTGGCTCATCTCCTAGGGCTCGACGACGACGAGCAGGTCGCCCGCGTCGACCTGCTGCGTGGTCGGCACCGCGAGGCGCGCGACGCGTCCCGCGACGGGCGACGTGATGGCCGCCTCCATCTTCATCGCCTCGATGGACGCGACGGGCTGGCCGGCGGCGACGACCTGGCCCTCCTCCACCTTCAGCGTGACGACGCCGGAGAACGGCGCCGAGACGTGGCCGGGCTTCGCCGGGTCGCCGCGCTCGGCGGCGGTCGTGGTGACGGCGATGCCGCGGTCGCGCACGAACACGGGGCGGAGCTGGCCGTTCATGACGACCATGACGGTCCGCATGCCCGACTCGTCGGCGTCGCCCACGGCCTCCAGGGCGATGAGGACCTCGACGCCCCGGCTGATCCGCACCGCGTGCTCCTGCCCCGGGCGCAGGCCGTGCAGGTAGTCGTCCGTGTCGAGCACGGAGAGGTCGCCGAACAGCTCGCGGATGGTCTCGAACTGCTCCGTCGGCTGCGGGAAGAGGAGGTGGTTGAGCGTGCGGCGCCGGGCGGCTCCCGGTGCCTCGAGGGCGGCGCGGTCCTCGGCGGACACGGGTGTGACGCCGATGCGCACGTCGCGTCCCTGGAGGACCCGGGTGCGGAACGGCTCCGGCCAACCGCCGGGCAGGTCGCCCAGCTCGCCCGCCATGAAGCCGATCACCGAGTCGGGGATGTCGTAGTCCTGCGGGTTCCGCTCGAAGTCGGCCGGGTCGGCCTTCGAGGCGGCCAGCTGGAGGGCGAGGTCGCCGACCACCTTGGACGACGGCGTGACCTTGGGGATCCGGCCGAGGATCCGGTCGGCCGCGGCGTACATGTCCTCGATGAGCTCGAAGTCGTCGGCGAGGCCGAGGGCGATCGCCTGCTGCCGCAGGTTCGAGAGCTGACCGCCCGGGATCTCGTGCCGGTAGACGCGCCCGGTCGGGCCGGCGAGCCCGGACTCGAACGGCCGGTACAGGCGGCGGACCGCCTCCCAGTACGGCTCGAGGTCGCTGACCGCGTCGAGCGAGAGGCCCGTGTCGCGCTCGGTGTCGGCGAGGGCGGCGACGAGCGCGGACGCGGACGGCTGGCTGGTGGTGCCCGACATGGGAGCGCTCGCGACGTCGACAGCGTCGGCCCCGGCGCGGCTGGCCGCGAGCAGGGTCGCGAGCTGGCCGCCCGCCGTGTCGTGCGTGTGCACGTGCACGGGCAGGTCGAACTCGCGGCGGAGCGCGGTGACGAGCTTCTCGGCGGCCGCCGGCCGCAGGAGCCCGGCCATGTCCTTGATCGCGAGGACGTGCGCGCCCGCCGCCACGCTGCGCTCGGCGAGGCCCAGGTAGTAGTCGAGCGTGTAGAGGTCCTCGGCGGGATCCAGCAGGTTGCCCGTGTAGCAGAGGGCGACCTCGGCGACCGTGGTGCCGGTGGCGAGGACGGAGTCGATCGCGGGCCGCATCCGCTCGACGTCGTTGAGAGCATCGAAGATGCGGAACACGTCGACGCCCGTGGCCGCAGCCTCCTGCACGAACGCGTCGGTGACCTCCGTCGGATACGGCGTGTAGCCGACGGTGTTGGCGCCGCGCAGCAGCATCTGGATCGCGACGTTCGGCAGCGCCTCCCGCAGCGACGCGAGCCGCTCCCACGGGTCCTCGCCGAGGAAGCGCAGCGCGACGTCGTATGTGGCGCCGCCCCAGGCCTCGACGGAGAGGAGTTCGGGCGTCGTGCGCGCGACGTACGGGGCGACCGCCACGAGGTCGCGCGTGCGGACGCGCGTGGCCAGCAGCGACTGGTGGGCGTCGCGGAACGTCGTCTCCGTGACCGCGAGGGCGGTCTGCGCGCGCAGGGCCTCGGCGAAGCCGCGCGGTCCGAGCTCGAGGAGCCGCTGGCGGGATCCCGCGGGCGCGGGCTGCCGGAGGTCGACGTCGGGCAGCTTGTCGGCGGGCCGGACCACCGCGGTGCGCGGCCCGTTCGGCTGGTTGACGGTGACGTCCGCGAGCCAGTTGAGGATCTTCGTCCCGCGGTCCTTCGACACGTTGCTGCGCACCAGCCCCGGCCGCTCGTCGATGAAGGACGTGCTGATGTCGCCCGCCTGGAAGTCGGGGTCGTCGAGCACGCCCTGGAGGAACGGGATGTTCGTGGAGACGCCGCGGATCCGGAACTCGGCGAGGGCGCGCTTGGCCCGCGTCACGGCCGCCGGGAAGTCACGCCCGCGGCACGTGAGCTTCGCGAGCATCGAGTCGAAGTGCGGGCTGATCTGCGCGCCGGTCGCGACCGTGCCGCCGTCGATGCGGATCCCGCCGCCGCCCGGCGAGCGGTACGTCGTGATCTTGCCGGTGTCCGGGCGGAAGCCCTGCGCCGGGTCCTCGGTGGTGATGCGGCACTGGAGCGCCGCGCCGCGCAGCACGATCGCGTCCTGGAGGAGGCCGAGACCCGCGAGCGTCTCCCCCGCCGCGATGCGCATCTGCGACTGCACGAGGTCGACGTCCGTCACCTCCTCGGTCACGGTGTGCTCGACCTGGATGCGCGGGTTCATCTCGATGAAGACGTGCTGCCCGGCGCGCGGCCCGTCGGTGTCGAGCAGGAACTCGACCGTGCCTGCGTTGACGTAGCCGATGCTCCGGGCGAAGGCGATCGCGTGCGCGTGCATGGCGTCGCGGATCGCGGGATCCAGGTTCGGCGCGGGCGCGATCTCCACGACCTTCTGGTGCCGGCGCTGGACCGAGCAGTCGCGCTCGAAGAGGTGCACCGTCTCCCCCGCCGCGTCGGCGAGGATCTGCACCTCGATGTGCCTAGGCCGGAGCACTGCCTGCTCGAGGAACATGGTCGGGTCGCCGAAGGCGCTGTCCGCCTCGCGCATCGCCGCGCGCAGCGCGTCCTCCAGGTCCTCCGCGCGCTCGACGCGCCGCATGCCGCGGCCGCCGCCGCCCGCGACGGCCTTGGCGAAGATCGGGAAGCCGATGCCCGCCGCCTGCTCGAGCAGCAGCTCCACATCGGTCGACGGCGGCGTCGACGCGAGGACCGGCACGCCGGCCGCGGTCGCGTGCTCCTTGGCCGTGACCTTGTTGCCCGCCATCTCGAGCACGCCGGCGTCGGGGCCGATGAAGACGATGCCGTTCGCCGCCGCGGCGCGGGCCAGGTCCGGGTTCTCCGACAGGAAGCCGTACCCCGGGTAGATCGCGTCGGCGCCCGACTCCCTCGCGACGCGGATGATCTCGTCGACGTCGAGGTAGGCCCGGACGGGGTGACCCTCCTCGCCGATCAGGTACGCCTCGTCCGCCTTGAGGCGGTGCAGCGAGTGCCGGTCCTCGTGCGGGTAGACGGCGACCGTGCGGGCGCCCAGCTCGACGGCGGCGCGGAAGGCGCGGATCGCGATCTCCCCGCGGTTGGCGACCAGGATCTTCTGGAACATGGCGGGGCCTCTCGTCGGATGGGGCTCGGGCACCCCCGCGTTTAGGTCTTCCCAGAGTATCGACGGTAGCCTCTCCCACGTGCATGTACTGAGCGTCAGCTCCCTCAAGGGGGGCGTGGGAAAGACCACAGTGACCCTGGGACTGGCGTCCGCCGCCTTCTCCCGCGGCTTGAGGACCCTCGTGGTCGACCTCGACCCGCAGGCGGACGTGTCCACGGGCATGGACATCCAGGTCGCCGGCCACCTCAACGTCGCCGACGTGCTGGCCTCCCCCAAGGAGAAGATCGTCCGCGCGGCCATCGCGCCCAGCGGCTGGACCAAGGGCCGCACCGGCACCATCGACGTCATGATCGGCAGCCCGTCGGCCATCAACTTCGACGGACCGCACCCCAGCATCCGCGACATCTGGAAGCTCGAGGAGGCGCTGGCCAACGTCGAGGCCGACTACGACCTCGTGCTCATCGACTGCGCGCCCTCCCTCAACGCCCTCACGCGCACCGCGTGGGCGGCGAGCGATCGCGTCACCGTCGTCACCGAGCCCGGCCTCTTCTCCGTCGCCGCCGCCGACCGCGCGCTGCGCGCCATCGAGGAGATCCGCCGCGGCCTCTCCCCGCGCCTGCAGCCCCTCGGCATCATCGTCAACCGCGCACGCGTGCAGTCGCTCGAGCACCAGTTCCGCATCAAGGAGCTCCGCGACATGTTCGGCCCGCTCGTGCTGAGCCCGCAGCTGCCCGAGCGCACCTCGCTCCAGCAGGCCCAGGGTGCCGCGAAGCCGCTCCACGTGTGGCCGGGCGAGAGCGCCCAGGAGATGGCGCGCAACTTCGACCAGCTCCTCGAGCGCATCATGCGCACGGCGAAGATCGGCGACTACGCGGAGAACGCCGCGCGCTGATCCGCTCGCCCTCCGGACGCCGCTCCTCCTCGAGGGGCGGCGTCCGTCGTCTGCGGATCGTGCGCCCGGACCCCTGTCGGACGGGGGCGTGAGCACGTGCGGATCGACAGGACCGACGCCGCTGCGCTCCGCGCATGTCGGATGGGGCCGCTGGCCGTGGAGGGGTGTGCGGCAGGTGGAGCGGGCGCGCGGGTCTAGGACGCCTTGACGGCGCGGCGGGCCGCGAGCTCGTCGGTGGGATCCACGGTCTGCGTGTCGATCTCGACGAGGGAGTGCTCGACCTCGCGGAGGACCTTGCCGACGGCGATGCCGAAGACGCCCTGGCCGCGGCTCACGAGGTCGATGACCTCGTCGTTGCTGGTGCAGAGGTAGACGCTGGCGCCGTCGCTCATGAGCGTGGTCTGCGCGAGGTCGACGACGCCGGACTCGCGGAGCTGGTTCACGGCGGTGCGGATCTGCTGCAGGGAGATGCCGGTGTCGAGGAGGCGCTTGACGAGCTTGAGGACGAGGATGTCGCGGAAGCCGTAGAGGCGCTGCGTGCCGGAGCCGGAGGCCCCGCGGACGGTGGGCTCGACCAGGCCGGTGCGGGCCCAGTAGTCGAGCTGGCGGTACGTGATCCCCGCTGCCCGTGCGGCGACGGCGCCCCGGTATCCGGCGCTCGCGTCCATCTCGGGGAGGCCGTCGGTGAAGAGCAGACCGAGGTCGTAGCGCCCGGAGTCCGGGGTGGAGTCGCTCATCGTTCTGCCTTCCACCCCTCAGCGCTCGCCCCGGTGGGGTTCTCGCGCTGCTCGGGTCGGTTCGTCGGGATCGTGCTCTCACGGTAGCGGGGCCCGCGGGCCCGATCAACGACATCCGGCGGAAGCGCCCGGCGTGTCGTCCCGGCCCTCCGCCGCGCCCCCGTCGGGGGTGCGCATCGACCGGTCCCGACGGGCCCCTCCGGCGTGCGGACGGCCCCGTGCGGACACGTCAGCCTACCGGCCGCGTCCGTCGGCGCGAGCCCGATCAGGACGAGAGGCGGCCGAGGGCGGACCTCCGCGCAAGCGCGACCTCAGGACGACAGGCGGCCGAGGGCGGACCTCCGCGCGAGCACGACCTCAGGACGACAGGCGGCCGAGGGCGGACCGGATGAGGCTCCCACGCACGACCTCGAGCTGCGTGGCGATCTCGCGCGCGAGCTCCGCGGCATGCGCCCGGCTCGACGCGTCGCGTCGGCGGGAGACGGGCACCAGGGCCGACTCGATGAGGCTCAGCTCGCGCTCGGCAGCCTGGCGGAAGCCGCGGAGGTGACGCGGCTCGATGCCGGTGCGCTGCAGCTCGACGAGCGCGCGCATCACCTGCACCGCCTCCTCGCCGTACACCTCCGCGGGCATGAGCACGCCAGCCGTGATGGCGTCGCCGAGGAGCGGGGCGGTGGCGCCGGACTCGCGCACGAGCTCCGCCCGGCTGTAGCGGCGCTCCTGGTCGAGCATGGAGACGGTCGGGACGGGGGCGCCGCCGGGAAGGGCGGGCGAGAGCCCGGCATCGAGGTCGTGCAGGTAGGAGCGGATGACCTTGAGCGGCAGGTAGTGGTCGCGCTGCATCCCGAGGACGGTGCGCAGGCGCTCGACGTCGGCGGGGCTGAACTTGCGGTAGCCGGACTCCGTGCGGGACGGCTGCACCAGCCCCTGCTCCTCGAGGAAGCGGAGCTTGCTGTTGGTGAGGTCGGGGAACTCAGGCGTGAGGCGCGCCAGCACCTGCCCGATGCTGAGGAGACCGGGGGTGCGGGCTGGCGTCGACCGGGCGGCGGACGCCGTCACTACTCGTTCGTCCGGCCGACGAGGTCGGTGCGCGACGCGTAGAACGTGAGGCGGAACTTGCCGACCTGCACCTCCGCGCCGTCCTGGAGGAGCGCGGTGTCGATCCGCACGCCGTCGAAGTAGGTGCCGTTGAGCGAGCCGAGGTCCTTGACCTGGAACGACGTGCCCTGCCGGACGAACTCCGCATGGCGGCGCGACACGGTGACGTCGTCGAGGAAGATGTCGGCGTCGGGGTGGCGACCGGCCACGGTCACGTCGGCGTCGAGGAGGAAGCGCGCGCCCTGGTTGGGGCCGCGGCGGACCACGAGGAGGGCGGATCCCGAGGGGAGCGCCGTGACGGCGTCCTTCTCCTCGGCCGATACGGCGCCGTCGAGGCCCGCGAGGGCCGCTCCGAGCTCGTCGCGGAAGGTGGCCGTGGTGTCCGTGCTCGTGTACTGCTCGGGCACGCGCGTGGCGCCGTGACCCTCTTCGCGTCCATCCATGGTCGTACCTCCTGTGACCTGACAGCGTAACGGATCGGACTCGGCCGGGACCACGGCGGGCGGCACCCGGGCGTGGCCCCGGTCCGGGTCACCGGGCGGTGCCGCGCGGCTCGTCGCCGAGCTCACCCGCCCGCATGACGTCGGCCTCGAGCGCCTCGGCCGGGGCCTTCAGCTCGTCCCCGTGCTCGGTGCCCATGGTCTTCTCGTCGAACGGGTCGCCGCCGCCGAGGACGAGGGCGACGCGGTCGGCGTCGATGCCGCGGGTCCAGGTGCCGATGAGGAGCGTGGCGACCGCGTTCCCGGTGAAGTTCGTGAGCGCGCGTGCCTCCGACATGAAGCGGTCGATGCCGACGATGAGGCCGACGCCGTCCACGAGGTCGGGGCGGTGCGACTGCAGGCCGCCCGCGAGGGTCGCGAGGCCGGCGCCCGTGACGCCCGCCGCGCCCTTCGACGCGATGATCATGAAGACGAGGAGCGACACCTGCTCGCCGAGGGCCAGCGGGCTGCCGAGGGCGCTGGCGATGAAGAGCGACGCCATCGTGAGGTAGATGGCCGTGCCGTCGAGGTTGAACGAGTAGCCCGTGGGGACCGTGATGCCGACGACGGGCTTCGAGACGCCGACGTGCTCCATCTTCGCGATGAGGCGCGGCAGCGCGACCTCGGAGGAGGACGTGGACACGATGAGGAGGTACTCGCGGCCGAGGTACTTCATGAGCGTGAAGATGCTTACGCGGGTGACGAACCAGAGGAGCGAGCCGAGGATCACGACGATGAACAGCGCGCACGTGATGTAGAAGCCGATCATGAGGGTCGCGAGGCTGATGACCGCCTGGAACCCGGTGGCGCCGACGACCGCCGCGATCGCGCCGAACGCGCCGAGCGGGGCCACCCACATCACCATGCTGAGGATGCGGAACACGAGGATCTGGATGTTGCGGATCCCCTCGAGCACGGGCTCGCCGCGCTTCCCGAGCTGCTGCAGGGCGAAGCCGACGAGGAGCGCCACGAAGAGCGTCTGCAGGATGCTGCCCGAGGTGAGCGACGACAGCAGCGACGTGGGGATGATCGAGAGGAGGAAGTCCGTCTCGCCCGCCGCCTCCGTCGAGCCCTCCGGCGCGCGCAGGCCGCTGAGGTCGAGGCCCTCGCCCGGGTGGATGAGGTTGCCGACCACGAGGCCGATCGCGAGCGCGAACGTCGACATGACGATGAAGTAGAGGAGCGCGAGCCCGCCGACCCGACCGACCGTGGCGGCCTTCGCGACCGAGCCGACGCCGAGCACGATGGTGCAGAAGATGATGGGCGCGATCATCATCTTGATGAGGGCGACGAACGCGTCGCCGACGGGCTTCAGGGCGACGCCCGTCTCGGGGGCGACGAGCCCGACCGTGATGCCGAGCAGCACCGCGATGATGACGGCGATGTAGAGGTAGTGCTGGCGGTCCAGGCGTCGGAGCGCGGCGATGGGGTTGGTCATGGGACGTCCTTGTCTCGTGAGCGGCGCCCGCGCACGGGTGCGCGGACGGTCCTCGACAGGATGGCCCACACGCGGGGGCGCTCCCGCGTTGTGTTCATAATGTTCCTGCCGGGTGCCGGCCGCGGACGCGAGGGGGCAGCATGGCCGGACGCGCGTTCGCCGACCGGCTCCGCCACCCGCTCTCGGGCCTCCGGGTGGGACTCCCCCGCGGGATCGCCGCACGCCTCCTGGTCGTCCAGCTCGCGGTCCTGCTCCTCGTCGCGGTCGTCGCCACCGCGGCGCTGTGGGCGGACTCCCGGCAGCGCGCCGAGCAGGCCGCCGCCGACCGGAGCCTGGCCGTCGCGACGACCGTGGCCGACTCGCCGCGCGTGGCGGAGGGGCTCGCGTCCGCGGATCCCACGGCGGCCCTCCTCGACTACTCGCTCGACGTGACGCGCGACACCGGGGTCGACTTCGTCACGATCATGGACCGCGACACCGTGCGCGTGACCCACCCGGACCCGGGCGAGATCGGCCGCAGGTACCTCGGCACCACGGGCCCCGCGCTCGCCGGGCGGTCGATGACCGAGACCTTCACGGGGACGCTCGGGCCGAGCGTGCGCGCGGTCGTCCCCGTGCGCGACGCGGACGGCGGCATCGTCGGGCTGGTCGCGGCGGGCGTGACCGTCGACCGCGTCACCGAGGTGCTCGGGGCGCGACTCCCCGGGCTCGTCGGCACGGTCGGGGCGCTCGCGCTGCTCCTCGCGGCGGGGGCCGTGCTCCTCAGCAGGTCCCTGGAACGGACGACGTGGGGGCTCGGGCCCGAGGAGATGGCGCGCATGCTCGCCTACTACGAGTCGGTGCTGCACTCGGTCGGCGAGGGCATCGTGCTCGTCGACCGCGACCGGCGGCTCGTGCTCCACAACGACCAGGCGGCCGAGCTGCTCGACCTCGAGCTGGATCCCGCCACCGGTCCCGTCGAGATACGCGAGCTGGGGCTGCCGCCCGCGATCGAGCGGCTGCTCGTCGCGGGGACGACGGCCGACGAGGTCGTGCACCTGCCCAGCGGGCGCGTCCTCGTGGTCACGCAGCGGCCGGCGCTGCCCACCGGCCGCACCGGGAGCGCCGCGCGGCTGGGGACGGTGACGACGCTGCGGGACCGGACGGAGATCCAGCGCCTCTCGGGCGAGCTCGCGACGCTGCGGACCCTCTCGGACGCCATGCGGGCGCAGACCCACGAGTTCGCGAACCGGCTGCACACCATCGTGTCGCTCATCGAGCTGGAGCGGCCGCGCGAGGCGCTCGCGCTCGCGGCCGCGGAGCTCGAGACGGACAGGCGGGCATCGGAGGGCGGGCTGGCGGCGGACGCGGATCCCGTCGTCCGGGCGCTCGTGCGCGGCAAGACCGCGCAGGCGGCCGAGCGCGGCGTGGAGCTCTCCGTGCGGGTGGCCGACGGCACGGGCGACCCGGGCGTGCCTGCGACCGAGCTCGTGACGATCGTCGGGAACCTCGTCGACAACGCGATCGACGCGGCGGCGGATCCGTCGGTCGCCACGGCGCGCGGGGACGACCGCGGCCGCGTCGAGCTCTCGCTGTCGCGGACCGACGCGGGCGGGCTCGTCGTCGAGGTGGCGGACGACGGACCGGGCGTGGATCCCGCGGTGCGGCCGCGCGTGCTGGAGTTCGGGGTCACGACCAAGGCGGGCGACGCCGGGCCGCGCGGCGTGGGACTCGCGCTCGTGGCCCGCTCGGCCGCACGGCTCGGCGGACGGGTCGAGGTGGGCGACGCGGACGTGCGGCTGGGCGGGGCGCGCGTGCGCGTCGTGCTGCCCGCGGATCCCGCCGACGCCCCCGGAGAGGACCCGGCCGTCGTGCCCGAGGGCGCCGACGCCCGCGACGGCGGGGTGCGCGCGTGATCCGCGTGCTGGTCGTCGACGACGACGTGCTGACCGCGGAAGCCCACTCCCTCTACGTCGGCCGGCTCGACGGCTTCGAGGTGGCGGGCGTCGCGCACACGGGCGGCGAGGCGCTGCGGCTCGTCGCGGAGGCCGGGACCGACGGAATCGACCTCGTGCTGCTCGACATGACGCTGCCCGACATGCACGGGCTCGAGGTGTGCCGCAGGCTTCGGGCGGCCGGGCGCGCGACCGACGTCGTGGCCGTGACCGCCGTGCGCGACCAGGCCGTCGTGCGCAGCTCGGTGACCGCGGGCATCGTGCAGTACCTCATCAAGCCGTTCACGTTCGCGGCGTTCGCGGAGAAGATGGCGGCCTACGTCGGCTACCGCGAGGGGCTCGGGGCGGGCAGCGGGAGCACCACCCAGCTGCAGGTGGACCGGGCGCTCGCGGCGCTGCGCTCCCCCGCGTCCGACTCCCGCCTGCCGAAGGGCATGTCGGCGGAGACCCTCGACCTCGTGCGCGGGATCGCGCGGGGCGACGGCGCGACGACCGGCGGCGCGGACGGCGTCTCCGCGGCGGAGGTCTCGGGCGCGCTCGACATGTCGCGCGTGACGGCACGCCGCTACCTCGAGTACCTCGCCGACGTGGGCCAGGTGGAGCGGGTGCCGCGATACGGGACCCCCGGCCGGCCCGAGCTCGGGTACCGCTGGACGAGCTGACGCACGCTACGGCACGCGACGCGGTCGCGCGAGCCCGCCGCCGGATCCGCCGCGACCCATGACGATGTCGCCGCCCCGTGCGAGTCTCGGGTCATGAGACGCACCATCCTCCCGCCGTACCTGCTGATCCGCCTCGCCGAGGCCGACCCCGATCGCTTGGCCGCCGCCCGCCAGGCCGCTCGCCGCGCCCTCCGCGACCAGGGACCGCTCATCCACGACCGCCGCGGTCCGGGTGCGGCGCCGGACGCGTCGGCGCTGGCCGGGCGGGACCCGTCCGGGATCCACCGCACCATCTCCGACGCCGGGAACCGCGAGGAGCTGCCCGGCCGCACGGTGCGCGTCGAGGGCGCGCCCGACACGGGCGACGCCCAGGTCGACGAGGCCTACGCGGGGCTCGGCGCCACCTACTCGCTCTTCTCCGAGGTCTACGGACGGGAGTCGCTCGACGACCGCGGCCTGCCGCTGCTCGCGACCGTGCACTACGGCGAGGAGTACGACAACGCGTTCTGGGACGGCACGCGCATGGTCTTCGGCGACGGCGACGGCGAGGTGTTCGCGCCGTTCACCCGGTCGCTCACGGTCATCGGGCACGAGCTGACGCACGGGGTCACGGAGCTCACGCTCGGCCTCGTCTACCAGGGCCAGTCGGGTGCGCTCAACGAGTCGATCTCCGACGTGTTCGGCGTGCTCGTGGAGCAGCACGCGCTCGGGCAGACGGCCGACGAGGCCAGCTGGCTCGTCGGCGCGGAGCTGTTCCTCGAGCGGTCGACGGGCCTGGCGCTCCGCTCGATGAGCGCGCCCGGCACCGCGTACGACGACGACGTGCTCGGGAAGGACCCGCAGCCCGGCCACATGGACGACTACGTGGAGACCCAGGAGGACAACGGCGGCGTCCACATCAACTCGGGGATCCCCAACCGCGCGTTCTTCCTCGCCGCCACGGCGATCGGCGGCACGGCCTGGGAGGGCGCGGGCCGCGTCTGGTACGACGTGATCGAGTCCGGCGCCGTGCGCGCCGACGCCGACTTCGCGGCGTTCGCCCGCGCCACGATCGACGCGGCGGCGGCGCGGTACGGTGAGGGCGCGTCCGAGGTCGCCGCGGTCCAGGCGGCGTGGGAGGGCGTCGGGATCGAGGTCTAGGTGGAGATCGCCGTGTCGCGCACGGGCGGGGTGGCGGGCATGACCCGCACCTGGTCGGTGCGCGTGGACGACGGCCAGGACGGGGCGGCCGACTGGAGCGCGCTCGTCGACGCATGCCCATGGGACGAGCCCGCCGTGCCGACCCCCGGCACCGACCGCTTCGTCTACCTCGTGCGCGCGGGCGACCGCGAGGCGCGACTCGGCGAGGCCGCGGTCGACGGCGCGTGGCGTCGGCTCGTCGACCGGGTGCGCGACGCGTCCCGTGAGAGCCTCGGAGGATGACCCCGCCCCCCTCCGCTGACGACCGCTACGGACAGGACGTGCTCGCCCCGGGCTGGCGTGGCCCCGCGAAGAAGGCCCCGCGGCCGCAGGACGCGACGCGCGACCTCGTGGTCGAGGAGCTGTCGACCGGGTTCTGCGGCGCGATCGTGCGGGTCGAGTCCGGGATGGTCGTGCTCGAGGACTTCCGCCGGAAGCAGCGCACGTTCCCGCTCGGCGGCTCCTTCCTGCTCGAGGGCGAGCCCGTCGCGCTGCGCGTCCCGCGGGCCGCGCCCGCCGGACCAGCGCGCACCGCGTCCGGCTCGCTCGCGGTCGCCGACGCCACGGCCCGCGTGGCCCTGCCCAGCCGGATCTTCGTGGAGGGCCGGCACGACGCCGAGCTCGTGGAGAAGGTGTGGGGCGAGGACCTCCGGATCGAGGGCGTCGTCGTCGAGTACCTCGAGGGCGTCGACCACCTCGACGAGGAGCTCGACCGCTTCCGACCGGGCGCGGGCCGCCGGGTCGGCGTGCTCGTCGACCACCTCGTGCCCGGATCCAAGGAGAGCCGGATCGCCGAGGCCGTCGCCCGCGGGCCGCACCGCGCGCACGCGCTCGTGGTCGGCCACCCGTACGTCGACGTGTGGCAGTCGGTGAAGCCCGGGCGTCTCGGGCTCCGCGAGTGGCCCGTCATCCCGCGGAACGTGGAGTGGAAGCACGGCATATGCGCCGCGCTCGGCTGGCCGCACGAGGAGCAGGCGGACATCGCGCGTGCGTGGCAGCGGATCCTCGGGCAGGTGCGCTCGTACCAGGACCTCGAGCCCGCGCTCCTCGGCCGGGTGGAGCAGCTCATCGACTTCGTGACGGACCCCGCCGGACGCTAGCGTCGGGGCACCGGGGGCGAGGCGCGAGGCGCGGGGCGCCGCGGCTCAGGCGGGTGCCGCCGCCGTGTCGCCCATCCGCACGCGCACCGGCAGCACGACGCTCGCCGGCGCCCGGCCCGCGAGCAGCTCGCCGACCATGCGCCCGGCGCGCACCCCGCGGTCATGCAGCGGCTGCTCCACGGTCGTGAGCTGGCGCTCGAGCCACGGCAGGTGCGCGCCGTCGAAGCCCGTGACGGTGAGGTCCTCCGGCACGCGCAGCCCGCGGGCGGCGGCGGCGCGGATCGTGCTCGCGGCGAGCATGTCGTTCTGGGCGAGGATCGCCGTCGGCCGCGACGGCAGGTCGAGCAGCACGCCGGCGGCACGCTCCCCCGCCTCCAGGTCGCGCCCGCCCGCCTCGACGCGGACGGCGTCGGGGAAGACGCTCCACGCCGCGCGGAGCCGCTCCCGGATCGTGCGGTTGACGATCTCCTCGAGGTCGCGCCCCACGGGGATCACGGGGCCGGGCGGGCCGTCCTCCTCGATCCGCGTGGTGCGCATCAGCACGGCGACGTGGCGATGGCCGAGGGCGCGCACGTGGCGCGCGAGCTCGCCCATGCCGCGGGCGTCGTCGATGTCGACCACGGCCACGCCCTCCCCGTGCGGCCCCTCGACGCCGACCATGGGGATCCTGCGCGCGCGCAGCCCGGGGAGGAGCGCATCCACCTCCTCGCCGCGGGTGAGGAAGACCACGGCGTCGACGGGCATGCCCTCGAGCAGCGGCGCGGATCCCTCACGCGGCTCGCGGCGGCCCGGCAGCAGCAGCTGGCCCACGTCGAGCTCGTCGAGCGCCTCGCTGAGGCCCGCCATGGTCGCGAGCGCGACCGGGTTCTGGAAGGCGCGGCGGATGCTGCCCGCGACGACGACGCCGACGATGCCGGAGCGTCCGCTCTTCAGGGACCTGGCCGTGGGATCCGGCCCCGCGTAGCCGATGCTGGCGGCGGCGCGCAGGATCCGCGCGCGCGTGGCCGGCGTGATCGAGCCGGTGCTGCGATACGCGAGCGACGCCGTGGAGGTGGAGACGCCCGCGAGAGCGGCCACGTCGGCGAGGGTCACGGAGGTGCGCGGCGAGTTCCTCCTCATGCCGCCCACCCTATTCACGGCCGGCTCCCCGGCACGCCCGTTCGCCCTCGGGGACCGGGATCGCAACGCCCCGTTCACGTCCGGGCCACCGGAGGACCACACCATCGAAACGATGCGATCCGCATCGATCCCCCAGCAGAAGGACACCCGACACGTGATCCCCCGCCGTTCCCTCCTCGCCCTCGCCGCCGCCGCGTCCGCCGCGGTCGCGCTCGCGGGCTGCGCTCCCACCACGAGCACGCAGGCCCAGGCCCAGAACCACGCCGTCACCGACGCGTCGGGCACCGCCCGCGTCTTCATCTCCGGCGACACCAACGTCCAGGCCCTCTGGGACGACGGGATCATCCCCGCGTTCGAGAAGGCGAACCCCGGCGCATCGGTCACCACGACGCTCGACCTCCACGGCGAGCACGACGCACAGACCATGGCCACGCTCACGAGCTCGGTGCAGGGCGGATCCGACCCCGGCTACGACCTCATCGACGCGGGCTTCACCGCGGCGGCCGGCACCGGCGGGCTCCTCGCGCCCGTCTCGGCCGACACCATCCCGAACCTCGCGACCGTGCCGGAGACGACCGTGCAGTCCGGCGGCGGCTTCGGGATCCCCTACCGCGCCTCCTCCGTGCTCCTCGCCTACGACTCCACGAAGGTCCAGTCCCCGCCGAAGACCCTCGCGGACCTGCTCTCCTGGATCCAGGCCAACCCCGGCCAGTTCGCCTACAACTCCCCCTCCACCGGCGGATCCGGCCAGGCGTTCGTCACGACCGTCCTCGACACGCACGTCGACGACGCCACGCGCGAGAAGATGACGACCGGCTACGACCAGTCGCTCGAGAGCGCGTGGGACGCCGGCTTCGACGAGCTCAAGGGGCTGGACCCCGCCATGTACCAGGGCGGCGTGTACCCCAACGGCAACAACCAGGTGCTCGACCTGCTCGGCACGGGCGCCATCGAGATGGCCCCGGTCTGGAGCGACCAGGTCATCACGGCGCAGAAGTCGGGCACGCTCCCGTCGACCGTGAAGTACGCGCAGATCTCCGACCCCGCCTTCACGGGCAGCGCGTCCTTCCTCGGCATCCCGAAGACGGCCGAGCACGCGGACGTCGCGCAGAAGCTGGCCGACTACGTGCTCTCCGCCGAGGGCCAGGCCATCATCGCCAGCACCATCGCGGGCTACCCCGTGATCTCGCTCGACCAGGTGCCCGATGACCTGAAAGCCCAGTTCGCCTCGGCCGACCCCTCGACGCTCCGCCCCGGCTACTACAGCAAGATGGCGTCGGACATGTCGAACCTCTGGGACCAGAAGGTCCCCGGCCAGTGACGGCCGTCCGGACGGCGGATCCCGCCGCCCGGGCCGCCAGCGCGCGGCGGGTCTCCCCGGAGACCCGCCGCGCCGGCGTCGGCCTGGCTCTCGCCCTCCCGCCCGCGCTCCTGCTCGCGTTCTTCGTCGGGATCCCCGTCGTCCTCGCGATCGGCTTCAGCCTCGGCCACACGGGCGGGCTCAACAGCACCATCGCCACGATCGGCCTCGGCACGCGCACCGCCACGAGCTGGTGGGGCACGCTCGACGCCTACGTCGACGTGTTCACCGACCCGCGGTTCCTCCGCGACCTCGGCGTCACGGTGCTCGTGACGGTGATCTCCACCGCGATCGTGATCGCCCTGTCGCTCGCGATCGCGCTCAACCTGCGCCTCCGCGGCGGCCGCCTCGCGTCGGTGTTCGCGGGGCTCGCGATCGTCCCGCTCTTCATCCCCGTCGTCATCGCGTCGTGGGCGATCCTCACCTTCTACTCGGGCGACGGCTTCGTCCGCACGGTCTTCGCGCTCGTCGGCCTCGAGGGGCCGACCTGGGGCTACACGACGGTGGCGGTGGTCATCGGATCCGTGTGGACGAGCCTCCCGTTCGCCACGCTCATGGCGACCTCCGGCGTGCAGGGCATCCCCGACGCCATGATCGAGGCCGCACGCGACGCGGGCGCCTCGACCTGGGCCATCGTCACGCGGGTGCTCGTGCCGCTCGCCGCGATCCCGCTCGTCATCGCCACGACCTTCACGGCGATCGGCGTGCTCGGCTCCTTCACGGTGCCGTACTTCACCGGCCCCAACGCGCCCAGCATGCTCGGCGTCGACATCTCGAAGTACTTCACGGGCTTCAACCACCCGCAGCAGTCGATCGTGATGGCCGTCGTGGTGTTCGTGCTCGCGTCCGGCATCGCGTTCCTCTACGTGCGGGCCAACTTCCGCTCCGCGAAGAAGGAGGGCCGGGTCTGATGCGTGCCCTCCTCTCCGCCCGCGGCTGGATCCAGGCCGCGCTGTTCGCGGTCGTCGCGGTGTTCATCCTCGGCCCGCTGCTCTGGCTCGCGGCGCACGCGTTCGCGACGAGCTGGGACTACCCGAGCCTCGTGCCCGCCGGCCTGACGCTCGACTGGTGGCGCGTGGTGCTCGAGGACGCCGAGCTCGCCGCGGCCGTCCGCAACTCGCTGTACTTCGCGCCCATCACGGTGCTCGTCTCGGCGCTCGTCTGCCTGCCGGCCGCGTACGCGTTCTCCCGGTTCCAGTTCCCCGGCCGGCGGATCCTGCTGGTGGGCCTCTTCGCCACCAACGCGTTCCCCAAGATGGGGCTCTTCGTGTCGATGGCGTCGCTGTTCTACGGGCTGCACCTCATGAACACGGTCACGGGCATCGTCATCGTGCAGCTGATCGGCACGGTCGTGTTCATGACCTGGATCCCGGCCGCCGCGTTCAGCGCCGTGCCGCGCTCCCTCGAGGAGGCCGCGCGCGACGCGGGCGCAGGACGCGTGCGGACCTTCCTGCACGTGACCCTGCCGCTCGCGCTGCCCGGGATCCTCGTGGCCGTGCTCATGTCGTTCCTCGCCGCGTTCGACGAGGCGCAGGGCACGTACCTCGTGGGCGCGCCCGTCTACATGACGATGCCGACCGAGATGTACTCGCTCGTCCTCAACCACCCGAAGCAGGTCGCCGCCGTGTTCGCGATCCTCCTCTCCGTCCCCTCCGTCGCCCTCCTCCTGCTCGCCCGCCGCCACATCATGGGCGGGCGTCTGGCCGAGGGCTTCCAGATCCGTTAGGCCGGTCATGACCGCATCCGCCCCCACCTCCCCCACCGCCGCTCTCCCGCGCGCGCACGACGACGGCACCGGGACCGCCGCGCCGTCCGGCCTCGTCGTCGCCGGGCTCTCCAAGGACCTCGGCGGCCGCACCATCGTCGACGACCTCCACCTCGACGTCGCGCGCGGCGAGCTCGTCGCGCTCCTCGGCCCGTCCGGCTGCGGCAAGACCACCACGCTCCGCATGATCGCCGGGTTCCTCGAGCCCGACCGCGGATCCGTGGTCATCGGCGGCCGCGACGTCACCGCCGCCGGCCCCGCCAAGCGGCCGAGCGCGATGGTGTTCCAGAACTACGCGCTCTGGCCGCACCTCACCGTGTTCAAGAACGTCGCCTTCCCGCTCACGCTGAAGAAGCTGTCCAAGGACGAGATCACCCGTCGGGTCATGGCCGCGCTCGAGACCGTGAACCTCGGGCACCACGCCCACTCGCGCCCCACGCAGGTCTCCGGCGGCGAGCAGCAGCGCGCGGCGCTCGCCCGGGCGATCGTGCAGGAGCCCGACCTGCTGCTCCTCGACGAGCCGCTGTCGAACCTCGACGCCAAGCTGCGCGTGAAGGTGCGCGAGGAGATCCGCGACATCCAGCAGCGGCTGCGGATCACGACCGTCATGGTCACGCACGACCAGGACGAGGCGCTCGCCATCTCCGACCGCGTCGCCGTGATGCACCAGGGCCGCATCGAGCAGGTGTCGGCCCCCACGGAGCTCTACGCCCGGCCGCGGACCCTCGTGGTCGCGTCGTTCATCGGCAGCATGAACCTGCTGCCGACGCCGCGCCTGCAGGGCACGACGCCCGAGACCCTCACAGCCGGCCCGCCCGTGGCGTTCGCGCCCACCTCCGCCGACGCCGACGTCTGGGCCGTCCGCCCCGAGGACGTGACCTACGCGCCGCGCGGGATCCGGCCCGAGACCGACGCGACCTCCGTGGTCGTGCGCCGGGTGCTGCCGCACGGCCACTTCCAGGAGCTCGTCCTGGACGCGGGCGGCGTGGAGGTGCGCGCGCTCGTGACCGCATCCGCGCCCGCGGTCGGCGAGGCCGGCACCGTGACGCTCCGCGCGGTGCGGCACTACCGCGGCGGGGTCCTGGTGCCGGACGGCGCCACGGCGGGCGACGCGCGATGACGGCCGCGACCGCCCACCGCGGCGACTCCTCCCGGCAGCGCGAGAACACGCTGGCGGCCATCCTCTCGGCGGCTGAGGCCGGTGCCCGGACGGTCGAGGTCGACGTGCACGTCACGCGCGACGGCCAGGTCGTCCTCCTCCACGACGACACCCTCGAGCGCCTGTGGGGCGTCGACGCGCGCGTCGCGGACCTCGACCTCGCCGACGTGCGCGCGCTCGGCGGCGGGGAACTCCGCATCCCGCTCCTCGCCGAGGCGCTCGAGCTCCTGGCGGGCACGGACGTCGAGCTCGTGATCGACATGGCGTCCGGGGATCCGGCCGCCGCCGCGCACGCGGTCGTCCGGGCCGCCCCGCGCACGCCGCGGGTGGCCTGGTGCGGGCACCTCGACGGCATGCGCGTGATCCGCGAGCTCGACCCCGCGGCCGCCATCTGGCTGCCGTGGGCCGACCCCCAGCCGCCCACCGCGGACGATCTCGCGGAGCTCCGGCCCGCCGTCGTCAACATGCCGCACCTCCTCGTCGGCCGCGCGCTCGTGGACGCCGTGCACGCGCTCGGCGCGGGCGTCACCTGCTGGACCGTGGACGAGCCCGCCCAGATGGAGTGGCTGGCGTCGATCGGCGTCGACGCGATCACCACGAACGAGCTGGCGACGCTCCTCGACGTGCTCGCGCGCCGGGAGGCCGACCCCGCCGCCGCGGACGCCCGCGCGACCGCGCCCGCCGCGGAGCGGACCCGCGCCCGTGCCGCGGCGCGCGACCTCGCGGGGCGGGCGGTCCACCACGTCCGCTCGCACGAGGTCGGGGCCGTGACGACGAAGGCGAACCCCGCCGACCACGTGACGGAGATCGACCGGGCCGTCGAGCGCGACGTGCGCGCGGTCGTCGGGGCGCAGTTCCCGCACCACGTGCTCGTCGGCGAGGAGTACGGCGGCGAGGCCGTGCCCGGCCGCCCGTGCTGGTACCTCGACCCCGTCGACGGCACCGCGAACCTCGCCAACGGCGTGCCGTGGACGAGCTTCTCGCTCGCCCTCGTGGTCGACAGCGAGCCCGTCGTGGGCGTCGTGGCGGATCCCTGGCGCGGCACGGTCGTCGAGGCCGCCGCGGGCGAGGGCGCCTGGTCCGCCGGCGCGCGCCTCGACCTGCGGGCGACGCCGGGCGGCGTCCACGTGCCCGACGCGGATCCCCTCCGCGGCCGCATGGTGAGCACCGAGCTCGCGGGGCACGCGCCGTGGCCGGGGATGCTGCCGCTGCTCGACGCGCTCGCCGCGCGGTACTGCACGCTGCGGATCATGGGGTCGGGCACGCTCACGGTCGCGGGCATCGCGCTCGGCCACGGCGCGGGCGCGGTGATCGGCGCGTTCGGCCCCGTCGACCACCTCGCGGCGACGCTCATCGTGCGCGAGGCAGGCGGCGTCGTGCTCGACGCGGAAGGCGAGGACACGCTGTTCCCGGTGTCGGGCGGCGTGCTCGCGGCCCGCGACCCGGAGACCGCACGGGCCCTGCACGCGCTCTGGCGCGCCGGGATCGTCGAGGCGACCTCCGCCGCGCTGCCGACGCGCGCTCCGGCCGCCTAGCCCGCGTCGCGGTCCGCGCGCGCGTCGAGCAGCGCGCGGACCCGGCCGGGCCCGACGACGCGTGCGCCGAGCGCCTCGACGCGGGCGACGAGACCGCGGTCGGCCGTGACCACCAGGACCTCGCGCCCGGCGTCGCGCGCCGCGCCGACGACGCGCACGATCTCGCCGTCGCCGTCGCCGTCGGCTGGCGCGGCGACCACCGCGACACCGGGCGCGCGGAGCGTGGGCGACGCGGCAGCCGCGGCGGGCTCCGCCGGGAGCGACGCGTCGCGCGCGTCCCCCTCCACGACCGCCACGACGTCGGGCCAGCGCACGGCGCCCGGCAGGTCGAGCGCCGCGGCGGGCAGGCCGTCGCGCGCGAGCGCGTCGAGCGCGGCGAGGAGGCGGGCGGTGGATCCGGCGCGGTCGCGCCACCAGCCGTCCGGCCGGGAGCCGAGCAGGTTGGCGGTGTCGACGACCAGCGTGACCTCGCGCGCGAGCTCTCCGTGCAGCATGGGCCAGGCGCGGCCGAAGCCCGGGTGCAGCTCGAGCCCGTCGACCTCGACCACGGGCACCCAGCGCAGCTCGATGCTCTCGGCGTCCGCGACGCGGGGCTCGAACGGGCGGATGGTGCGCGCCGTGACGGTCGTGTAGCTCCAGAAGCCGAGGTCGAGCACGGTCGCCAGCACGGGGCGGATCCCCGCGGGCGGCACCCCCGCCTCCTCGGCGGCCTCGCGCGCGGCGCCGTCCACGGCGGACTCGCCCGCGTGACGTGCGCCGCCGGGCAGGCCCCACGTGCCGCCATGGTGGCTCCATGCGACCCGGTGCTGGAGCAGGACGCCGCGATCCGGGTCGTGCACGAGCAGCCCGGCGGCGCCGAACGCGCCCCAGAACCGCTGGCCCTCGGGGCTCTCGACCCATGCGTCGCCGCTGTCGCGATGCGCCCCGCGCGGGAGCTCGGGCGGGCGGTCGGCGGTCATGGATCCACCATCTCACGGGCACCTTCGATAACGTCGGGGCATGTCGTGCATCAGGTTCACCACCGCCGCGCAGCTCGAGGCCCTGCACCGGACCGCGCCCGCCGTCCTCACCGCGGAGCAGGCCGCCGCGCTGCATCCCGCGCCCGAGGTCACGCCCAGCAAGATCCGCCGGCTCCGCCTGCTCGCCGAGCACCGCGACCCCAAGGTGCGCGAGAGCGTGGCGAGCAGCCTGCACGCTCCGCTCGACGTGCAGCAGGCGCTCGCCCGCGACGCCGACGAGGGCGTGCGCGCGTGCCTGGCGCGCAACCCGCAGGCGCCGGCTGCCGTGCTCACGATGCTGGTGGGCGACACCTCCGAGCGCGTGCGCTCCTGGCTCGCCGTCAACGACGCGACGCCGCGCGCTGCGGTCGCGATGCTCGAGTGCGACGAGTCGCCCGCGGTGCGCGACCTGCTGCGGTGGCGCGAGGCGCACATCGAGACCCCTGCCGAGCCGGAGCCCGCCGAGGTCGTCGGGCGCTGACCCCGGCGGACATCACCCGGCGCGCATCACGCGCGGCGCGTCAGTCCCGCCCCTCCGCCACGTCGCGCGCCTTCGCCGTGCTGCGCCGGTCGCCCGGGTAGTGCACGGGCCGCATCCCGAGCACGATCTTGCCGCGCGCGTGCCGGCGCTCCAGGTCGTCGAACGCCTCCTGGACCTCGGCCAGCGGGTAGAAGCCCGAGACGAGCACGTCGACCTCGCGCTTGGCCGCGAGCTCCGCGACCGTCGCGAGCGTGCGGGAGCGATGGACGTCGTCCTCGTCCACGGGCGGCAGGACGGCCTCGAGCTCGATCGCCCGACGGTCGTCGCTCGAGCTGAAGCGCTTGCCCGCCACGCCCAGCTCCTCGGCCACGTCCTCGCCGCCGCCGAAGTTGTCGACGAAGCCCTGCACGCCGTTCGGCGCCGCCGCGCGGATCCGGTCGGCCAGGCCGTCGCCGTAGACGACCGGGGTGACCCCGATCTGGCGCAGGTAGTCGAAGTTCCGCTCGCCGCACGTGCCGATGACACGGGCACCGCGCCTCATGGCGAGCTGCGCCTCGATGCTGCCGACGCCGCCGGCCGCCGCGGTGACGACGAGCGTGTCGCCCTCGGCGACCGTGACCGCGTGCAGCACGTCGTGCGCGACGAGCCCGGCGAGGAAGAGGCCGCCCGCGACCTCCCACGGGAGCTGCGCGGGCTTCAGGACGACGTTGCCCGCGGGCACGACCACGTGCGTCGCGTGCGCGGCCATGACGGTGTGGCCGAGGACGTCCTGCCCCTTCTTGAAGCGCGTGACGCCCTCGCCGACCGCCGCGATGCATCCGGCGAAGTCGCTGCCCTGGCCGTTGGGGAACGCGGTCGGCACCTCGTCGGGGAAGCGGCCCTGGCGGATGTACGCCTCGATGTGGTTGATGCCCGCCGCGAAGACCTCGACGAGCACCTCGCCGGGGCCGGGTGAGGGACGCGGGACGTCGACGACCTCGAGGACGTCGACGCCGCCGAAGGATCCGAACTGCACCTGCTGGCTGGTTGATCGCGATGAAGGGCTCATGGGCGTCATCCTGCCGCTCCCGCCCGCGACGCGCGAGGGCACGGAGCCGATCGTGAGACCTCGTTCGTAGACTGGACGCGGCCGGCATGCCAGGAGTCGGCCGCGATCGGAGTCACGTGCAGAGGATCCTCGGTGGCGTGCGCCTGGTCGCCGCGATCGTCGTGGTCGTCGCGCTCGCGGGCGACTTCGACTACGTGCAGGGCTTCACGACCTTCGCGGCCGAGAACTGGTTCAGCTACTTCACGACGCAGAGCGGGATGGCCGGTGTCGTCGTGCTCGCCGCCTCCGGGCTGCAGGCCCTCCGCGGCCGCGCCGAGCCGCCGCTCATGGCCGCGGTGCGCGCGGTCGTGCTGAGCTACGTCGTGGTGTCCGGCGTGGTCTTCGGCCTCATCGTGCTGGAGTCGAGCTCGCAGGCGTACTACGTCGAGGTGCCGTGGTCGAGCCGGCTGCTGCACTTCGTGATCCCCGCGTACGCGCTCCTCGACTGGACCCTCGCGCCGGGACGCCCGCGCGTCACGTGGAAGGCCGTCGGCTGGGCGATGCCCTTCCCGGTGGCCTGGTGCGCGTTCACGGAGGTCCGCGGTCCGCGCGTCGGCTGGTACCCGTACTTCTTCCTGGATCCCGCGCAGGTCGGCGTCCCGTTCGAGATCGCCGCGTGGCTGGCGCTCGTCGCGGGCGTGCTGGCGGGGGTGTCCGCGCTCGTCGTGGCGCTCAGTCGCGTCCGGCCGGCCGACGGCGGGCCCCGGAGGCGGACGCACGACGGCGACGCGCCGTGCGGGACGCCCTCCCGGGAGCCCGCGCCGTCGGGTGCCGATGGCGAGGCGGTCGCGGAGAGCGCGGGGGCACCGGCGCCCCGGCAGGCGCGGGGATCCGCGGGCGACAGGGAGACCGTCCGCCGCTGAGGGACGGACCACGGCATCGGCCGGCTCCCGTGGCGCCCCGCGGTCGCGTGACAGCATGGACGGATGGTCACCGACGACGGAGGCGGCGCTGCCCGACCCGATGACGCGGCACGTGGGCCCGTGCTCGAGCTGCGCTGGCCGTCGGTGGTGCGGGACGACCCGGATCCGGAGGCCCTCGTGGTCAACGTCGGCGACGCACGCTGGGGCCCGTCGCGTCGTTCCACGTGGTCGGCGGCCTGACGCCGCGCGGCGGCGTCGTACGCGGCATCGACTTCGCGTCCGTCGACGGGTCGCACGGCGCCGTGCCGCTGGATCCGGGTGACAGCACGCGCGTGCCCGTCCACGTGGCCACGTCGCAGTGGCGCGACCTGGAGCCCGGCGAGCACGAGGCACGCGCGACGATGCCCGCCTTGGGGATCCGCACGGCCGACCCGCTGCCGGTGCGGGTCACGGCCGCGATGATCGCGCGACACGTCCCGGGAGCTGTCACAGCTCTCGGAGCGGCCGCCGGCCGCAGCGCCGTCGAGACGCAGATCTCCGCCGACAGGGCACGGCTCGCCGCCGGTGCCGACCTGGAGGCGCTCGGCGCGACGCTCGCGCGGGCGGAGTCCCACGAGGACGCGATCGCCCGCATCGTCGACCTCGTCGGCGTCGACCGCGACGGAGCCCAGCAGGTGCTCAGCAGCTTCGTCGGCTGGCTGCTGCCGTACGAGATGGCCGAGACCCGGCGCCGCCTGGCGCGCAGCGAGAGCAGGCGCGACGCGCTCCGGGACGGCCCGGCGGGTACCGCGGTCTAGGGGGTCGGCTCGGCGCTCGGGCCCGGGTCGGGGGTGGCCGTCCCCTCCGCCAGGAGCTCCGGATCCGCGAACGGCGCGAGCGAGCGCAGCGCCGCCGCCCGCAGCGCCTCGTCGTCCATCGCCGCGATCCGCTCCGCCGCCTCCGCGCCCACCTCGGCCATGAGGACGGGCTCACCCGAGATCGGCATGAGGTTGTACCAGCGGGTGAAGCGGCCGTCCTCGTCGTAGGAGGTCCAGACCGTGGCCGTCGTCGACCAGAACGGCTCGGCGAAGCGCAGCCAGATGCGGTCCGCACGGCCGGGGCCGAGGGCGCGGATGGCGACGTCATGCGACGAGGGGAGCGCGGGGTCGAAGGCGATCGCGCCCTCCTGCAGCACGCCGAGCGGCACGGTGACGACCACGCGGTCGACCGAGAGCGACTCGCCGGATCCGAGCCGCAGCCCCACCCGGCCGTTGCCGTACGCGATCCGCGAGACGGTCGACTCCCGCAGCACGTCGATGTCTTGGTCGCGCAGCAGGTGCTGCACGAGGCCCGCGAAGCCGCCCGTGACGGCGACGTTGCCGACGGGCGCCGGCTCGTCGAGGCCGTGGGCGCCCGAGAGCTCGTCGGACGCGGCGCCGTGGGCGATCGCGACGTCGGTCGCCAGGAGCGCGGCGAGGCGGGCGGCGGGGGACGCGGCGCCACCCTCGGTGGAGAGGGCGTCGGCGCCGGTCTCGCGCAGGGCCGCGGCGAGGCTCACGGCTCCCGGCTGCGCGAGGGCCCAGGCGCGCGCGGCGGCGAGGGCGTCGGATCCCGCGCTCGAGGCTTCCAGCACCGCGCCGTCGGGTCCGCGGTCCTCCGCGACGAGCGCGAGGCCGTAGCGGGTGATGCCGGCGGCCTCGATGGCGTCGCGCAGCAGGTCGTCGCCGTCGGCGGCGATCCAGAGCGCGCCCAGCTCCGCGGGGTGCGGCCAGTCGGTGCCGCCGGCCGCGCGGATCCGGCCGCCGAGGTCCGCGCGCGCCTCCACGAGGACGACGTCGTGCCCCACGTCGCGGAGGGAGCGGGCGGCCGCGGTGCCCGCGATGCCGGCGCCGACGACCGCGACGCGCTCGGATCCGGCGCCCGCGCGATCCACCTCGCCCGCCGCGCGGAGCCCCGACGCGTACGCGCCCGCGACCGTGCCGGGGCGGTCGGCGCTCGTGGCCTCGCCGGCGAAGAACACGCGGTCCTGGATGGGGCGGGCGAGCGCCTCGCGGTCGGCGGTCGTGGCGCCGGGTCGGAGGAAGCTGCCGGATCCGCGCGCGAACGGGTCGCCCGCCCAGTCGGAGCGCGCGAAGGCGACGGGTTCGGGGAGGCCGGCTGCTCCCGCGGTGGGCGTGGGGGTCGGCGTCGTGGAGGGGGTGGCCGTGGGTGTCGCGGGCGTCGGCGTCGTCCGCGTGCACGCCGCGAGCCCGAGGAGCGACAACCCCGACACGGACGCGGCGAGGAGGGTGCGGCGGGAGATCGACATGCTCGGGCCAGCGTACCGGGGAGCCGTCGCCTAGGGTCGGAGGATGCCCGCCGACGCCGCCCCGCCCCCCGCGCGGCCCGCGGACGCCGCGCAGGCCGCGGTCCGGGTCGACAGCTGGCTCTGGGCCGTGCGGATCTACAAGACCCGCTCGCAGGCGACGGCCGCCTGCCGGGCCGGGCACGTGAAGGTGGCCAACGAGCGGGCGAAGGCGTCCCAGTCCGTGCGGCCCGGCGACGAGGTGCGCGTGCGCGTCGCAGGTGCCGAGCGGATCCTCGTGGTGCGCCGCACGCTCGTGAAGCGCGTGGGACCCGCGATCGCCGCGGAGGCGATGACCGACCTCACTCCCCCGCCGCCGCCGCGCGACGCCGCGCCCGCGACGATCGTGCGGGACCGCGGCGCGGGACGCCCGACGAAGCGCGACCGGCGCGAGATCGAGCGGCTGCGCGACCCGGAGGGGATGCGCGGGCGCTAGAGCCCGGCGGCCGCCGCGCGACGCGCGTGCGCGAGCTCGACGAGGATCCGCGCCCGCAGATCGTTCGACCGCTCCGCGAACCCGCGCTGCTCGGCCGCGTAGCGGGCCTTGCCCGCGGGCTCCTCGATGCGCACCGCCTCGAGACCCAGGCCGGACACGTCGTACGGGCTCGCGCGCATGTCGAGCGAGCGGATGTCGCGGGCGAGCTCGAACGCGTCGAGCAGCAGCTCGCCGGACACGAGCGGGCCGAGCTTCGTGGCCCACTTGTAGACGTCCATGCCGGCGTGCAGGCAGCCGGGCTGCTCGAGGTCAGGCTGGGTCTCGCGGGTCGGCGCGAGCGCGTTCCGCGGCACGGCCTCGGGCGTGAAGAACCGGAACGCGTCGATGTGCGTGCAGGCCAGCTTGTGCGTCTCGACGACCTCGTCGGTCGCGGCGGATCCGAGCCGCAGCGGCAGCCGCTCGTGCCGCTGCTCGCCAGGCCCGACCCTGTAGACCATCGCCCACTCGTGCAGGCCGAAGCAGGAGAAGCGGCCGGGGCGCGCGGCGGTGCGGCCGAGGATCCGCTCGATGAAGGACGCGGTGGATCCACGCGCCTCGAGATACCCGGACGCGTCGACCCGCACGCCGCCGGCCACCCGGTCGGCGTCCGCGACGTACCAGCGCCAGGCTGCGCGCTCGTCGCCCGCCGCGGCCGCGAGCACGACGCCCGCGCCCGGGTGCCAGCGGCGGAGGAGCGACGGCTTGTGCGGGTAGTAGGTGAAGAGGAAGTCGTCGACCTCGTGGGTGCGGCCGGCGAGGCGGCGCGCGCGGAACCCGGCGGAGAACGCGTCGGCGCGGTCGGCGTGGCGGGCGGCGCGGGCGCGCCAAGCGGCGGCATCCAGCACCTCGGGCAGGTCGCGCGCCTCCGCGCCGGTCGCCGGGACCGTCGCCGCGGAGGGCGCGAGGTCGGCGGCGGGGGTCATCCGTCGAGGCTACCCGCGGGATCCGCCCGGATCCGCCGGATGGCGCGGGACTCCGGGCCCTCCGGACGCCCCGCCCCGGATAGCATGAGCGCATGGATGATGACTCCCTTCTCACGCCTCCCGGCGTCGCCGGCTACACGATCACCGAGATCGTCGAGAGCGAGTCGGGCGGCGAGCCCCTCTTCATCTCCGCGATCCACCTCGACGGCGAGCACGTCGCCAACTGGATCTCCACCGACCTCGACGAGGACGACGGCATCGTCGCCGACCTCGACCAGGCGTTCGGCGGCCCGGCCACCGACCGCATGTTCCGCCAGGCCGCGGCGATCTTCCCGGACGCCGTGCTGTCCGAGATCCTCCCCGAGCTCGTGAGCTTCCTCTGGGTCGTGGCCGACGTCGCGGGCGTCGCCGACGACCAGGACCTCGACTTCGAGGCCGCCATCCGCGTCGTCGCCGCCGAGGGCGACCTCGACGCGCAGGACCGGGATCTGCTCGGCCGCCTCGAGAGCCTCACGCGCATCGACTGAGTCGCCGTCCACGAGCGCGCCGTCCGCATCGCGGGCGGCGCGCTCGTGCGTGGGCCGCGGGTGTGGACGGGACGGGCGCCCGGCGGGACGTGCGGCCTAGCGTGGGCCTGGCGTCCCGATCCGGCCGGCGACCCCGCCCACGGCCGTCGGGACGCGGGGCGCCCGACGGCGCGACACGAGCGCCGGAACGCCGGCGCCCCACGGGAAGAGGCCTGCCACCGCATGATCAACGAGACCCTCATCGACACGCCCCCGCAGCTGTGGCGCACCTCGGAGCTGGTCGACAACGCCCGGCGGTACGTCGCCGGCGGCGACGACCGCACGCCCGACCACCTGTTCCTCGCGCTGAACACGCTCACCCTCGTGCTGGCGCGCGCGGGCCAGGCGGAGCGGGCGTCCGCGCTGCTGGACCGCGGGATCGCCGCCGCCGACCGGCTCCTGCGCACGGACGCCGACGCGATCCGGTACGGCGTCGAATGCGTCATCAACCACGCCGACCTCCTCCGCTACGCCGGTCAGCCGCGCGCCGCCATCGCGCTCCTGCGGGAGGTCCACGAGCTGTCCAGCGGACGGCAGCCGGATCGCGACGAGATCCTGGGGGTCGACCTCGTGCGCGGCCGGGATGCGCGCCCGGCGGTGCTCGGGGGCGCCATGTTCATGCTGCGGCTGCGCAGCCGGATCTCGCTGCTCAAGACGCTGGTCGCCGTGGGCGACGAGCGCGAGGCGCTCGAGCTCGCGCGGCGCTCGGCCGAGGACAGCCGCGACGGCGGGGGTCCGCTGCTCGACGCGGCGCTCGACTACGTCGCGGCGCTCGACGACGCCGTGCCGCCCGCCGTGGGCGGGCCGGACTCGCGGACGCCGACCACGGCCGTCGAGGTCTGCCAGCTCATCCGGGTCGGGTCCCGGAGCGGACGGGCGATCCTCGCCGTCGACGAGTTCGACGCGGCCGTCGACCGCGTCGTCGCGACGACGACGCTGCACAACCCGCGCACGCCGATCCTCTGGCGCGTGGCCCACGCCCGGGCGGCGGGCCTCGAGGCGCGGGTCGGTCACCACCTGGGCGTCATGGGGGACGCGTGCGTCGCCGCCGGGGACAGGCGGCTGCACGAGCGTGCCCTGGTGTTCGCCGGTCGGGACGCCGGTGAGGCGCGGGGGCTCTTCCCGGATCCGCGCCCGGATGCCGGGGAGCTCGCGTCGCTCGCCGCCGACTTCGCCCGCTGCGTCGACGAGATCGGCTCCCCGCTCTCCCCCGCCGCCTGAGCCGCGCGTCGGCTGGGCGGCGGGTGCGCGTCTCGGCGGGCCGGACGTCCGCGGTGCTCCGGCGTACGGTCGGGTGATGAGCGACTCCGACATCGATCCCCTGTCCACCGTCCAGGGCGCCCCCGGCGTCACGCAGGCCGTGCCCGGCGAGGGCGACTCCGACGCGAGCGTCGGCGGCACGGTCCCCGGCGGCGAGAGCATCCAGCACGTCGACGACGACGAGGCGCCCGGCGACGGCGGACTCTCCAGCGGCGGCGACTCGCTCGGCACCGACGAGGACGCGGCCGACACGGGCGACGGCGCGGGCGACGCGCCCACCGACCTGCCCGCCTGATCCGGCGTCAGCCCGCCGCAGGCCCGAGCAGCGTCAGCCGCTCGCGGAGCAGCGCGCGGACGGCGTAGGGATCCGCGACGCTGAGCCGCCCGTCTTCCGAGACGCCGTCGCGCAGCACGAGCGGCAGGACGGATCGGCGGACGACGAGGGCGCCGCGGTTGCGCCCACGCTCGACCCGCTCGACGGGCTGCGCAAGCGCGTCGTCCGGGACGACGACCACCGCGGCCGCGAAGCGCACGCCCGCCGAGGCCGCGAGCGAGCGCGCGGCGCCGACCAGCCACGTGACGGGCGCGTCGCCCGGGGCGAAGGCGCCGTCGGGATCCGCCGCGACGGGCTGCAGCTCGCCGCGCACCAGCTGGACGGCCGTGCCCCAGTCCTCGGAGCTCAGCGCGAAGAGGCCGGCGGGCGCGAGCACGACGTGGTCGACCTTGCCCGCACTGGCGAGCGGGCGCACGTCGTGGAAGATCGTGGCGCCCATGCCGAGCGACGCCGCGGCCCGCGCGGTCGCCTCCTCGGCGAGGGCCTTCGCGAGCAGCCAGCGGACGTCGCGCGGGGCGCGGCGCACGAGCTCGGGCGACCAGGGATCCACGCCGAGGTCGCCGCCCGGCGCGACGCCCTGCCACTCGGCCACGCGGTCGAGGTAGTGGGCGCGGGCGAGCGCGCCCGCGACGCCGTGGACGGCCGCTCCGAGTCGCGTGCCGGATCCGGGCGCGGGCGCGTACCCGGCGTCGTCCGGGCCGAGCGGGTCGTCGTCCGCGGTCGTCGTGCGCCCCTGGCCCCGGTCGTACGCGGCGCGGTCGTCGGGATCCCCCACGAGCTCCCACGCGCGCTGCACCGCGTGGAACAGGTGCGCCTCGCCGCCCGTGTCCGGATGGGTGGCGCGCACGAGCCGCCGGTACGCGGCGCGGAGGGCGGCGACGTCAGCCGCGGGATCCACGCCGAGCACCTCGTACGGCGTGCGGTCGGCGGGGCTCCCCGCGCGGGTCACTCGGCCGGAGCGGCGGGCGCGCCGGACGGGTCGGCGGCGTCAGCGACCTCCGCCTCCCAGGGCGCCGGGATGCCGTAGTAGCGCTCGAGGAACTCCTGCACGCGCGCCTGGCGCTCGTCGGCCGGCACCTCGGGGAACGATCCGTCGTTCAGGCAGAAGAAGTCCTGCGACCGGCGCTTGAGGAGCCCGGGCAGGAGGTCGAGCCCGGCCCGCGACGTCGTGTCGACGTAGAGGACCTTGGCGTTCTCCTGCTGCACCGCACGCGCGGTCATCTGGGCGTAGTAGTGGTACAGCGAGTTGGTGACAGAGATGTCGGTGCTGGAGCGGAAGCGGCTGAGCTGCGTGCGGTGGAAGTCCTCCGCGAACTCCTGCTCGAGCTCCAGCAGCACGCTCTTGCGCAGCGGCGTGGCCGCGTGCTCGAGGTGACGGGTGATGAGGCGGCCGAAGCGGTCCATGAGCAGGCGCCGGTTGACGCGCGCCGAGTTCTCGAAGCCGCTGCGGTCGGAGTCGTTGTCACCCAGGCCGATGCGGGTGGACGCCTCGATGAACTTGGTGATCCCGCCGGGCGAGAAGAACATGCCGGGCTGCACGGGGCGGCCGAAGAACATGTCGTCGTTCGAGTAGAGGAAGTGCTCGCTGAGCCCCGGGATGTGCTGGAGCTGCGACTCGACGGCCTGCGAGTTGTGCGTGGGGAGGGCGGCGGGATCCGTGAAGAACTCCTCGCTGCGCACGAACGTGACGGCGGGGTGGTCGGCCAGCCACGACGGCTTCGGGGAGTCGGTGACGATGAAGATCCGCCGCACCCACGGCGCGAACAGGTACACCGAGCGGAGCGCGTACTTGAGCTCGTCGATCTGACGGAAGCGGGCCTCCGAGTCGTCGCCCTCGCCGACCACGACGTCCTTCATGCGCTCGGCGCGCCGCTTCTGGAACTCGGGGTCGTTGCCGTCGACCCAGGAGAAGACCATGTCGATGTCGAAGGTGATGTCGGACGCCTGCGCGTCGAACATGCCGCGGAGCGTCTTCCACTCGTGGCCGTACATCTCGACCGTGGTGGGCACGACCTCGGCGGCGGGCAGGATCTCACGGGTGAGCGAGTTCTCGACCGGCCAGACGATGGTCTCGCCCTCGAAGCGGAAGAACTGGAGCTCGACCGCGGTGGACGCGCCGTACGCCAGCAGGCCCACCGGCTCGATCCGCGGGCGGTAGAGGCGGAAGATCCCGGCGTCGGGGTTGTCGGTGAGGCGGCCGTCGGCGACGAGCAGCGGCGGGCGGCGGCGGCCGTCCACCGTCTTGGCGTACAGCGGCTCGTCGGCGCACGCGGCGACGAGGGCGCGGACGACCGTGTCGCGGTTCTGCACGTCGATGGCGATGACCGGGCGCTCGTCGTTGCCGCGGATCAGCCAGAAGTCGATGCCGGTCGCGAGCAGCGCGTCCCGGATGAAGAGCAGGTCGGTCACGAGAGCCTGGTGCGGCGTGAGCGTGCGGTTGACGAGCGTGGCGAGGCCCTTGCGGACGACCACGTCGGGGCGGTGGTGCGTGGTGGGCCACGTGGCGGGGGCGGGCGCGACCGCGTCGTCCTGGCGGGAGAACTCCTCCTCGCTGGTGGCGGGATCGACCGTCGGCTCGAGCGCTACGTTGAACTGCCGTGCGCTGCCCGCCATGGATCATCCCCTTGGTGCTTCTCGTGTGCCTGGTGCGGCCGCCCGACCCGACGGGTGGCGACGGATCATTCTACCGAGCGCGGGTGCGCGCCCCCGGTCGGGGGCTGCCCCCGATCAGGCGCGGTCGGTTCCCGGTCCTCGACTGTGTCGGCGCGCGCGGCGCGGCGGCGTCATCCCTCGGCCTCGGGCTCGGCGTCCGCCGGGAGGGCGGCGACCTCCCAGACGCCGGGCGCCGCGAGGAACGGGTGCGTCGCGGGATCCGGCGTCTCGGGGACGGTGCGCGGGACGTCGTGCCAGCGCAGCTCGGCGAGCTCCTGGCCGACGGGCACGGCGTAGACGACGCACTCCAGGTGCTCCTCGGCGGCGTGGCCGTCGTCCGGCCGGAGGACGGGCATCTCGTACGGGCACTCCGCGGACGCGCTGACGCCGCCGACCTGACGCTGGATGATGTCGACCTCGGTGCCGTCGGCGAGGAAGGGGCGGAGCACCGGACCGTTCGCGGGGCCGCGCTCGCCCTCGAGCCAGCGCGTCTGGACGAACGCGAAGAACGGGATCCGGTCGGCGAAGCGCGCGCCGTCCTCGTAGCCGGACCAGTAGGCGGGCCGGCCCTCGGCGACGCCCAGCACGGAGGTGGCGACGACGGGACCCGCGGCGCCGTCCGCATCCGCGCTCGCGAGGGCGACGACCTCGCCCGCCGCGACGCGCTGGTCCGGGACCGCGGTGGGCGCCTCGGCCGGCAGGGCGACGGCGTCGAACGGCGGTGCCGGAGGGCTGTCGGGGGCGGAGGCGCAGCCGGCGAGGAGCAGGGACGCGGCGAGCGCGGATCCGGTCGCCGTGAGCGCGCGGCGGCCGCGAGGTCGACGGCGGGGACGGGCGGCGCTGGCGGTGGTGCGGATGCTCATGGTCTCCCCGGGTCTCGACCCGAGAGTGGCAGCGCGTCCCGACGGCGGCAACTCGGGGGCGCGCGGGCGGGGGCGGGGCCGGGCGGATGCGAGGATCGCTGTCACACACCGTGCACGCCCGCGCTCCCCGGAGGACCCGCGGCCGTCGACCGGGACGCCCTCAGAGGAGACCCATGGACCAGCCCACCGTCCGCTCCGTAGTGCCCGCCCGGACGCGCGACGACCTCGCCGCCCTGGGGCCGAGCGTGGCGGCGCTCGCGGGCGGATCCGGCATCTTCGCCGAGCCGCACCCGCATCTCACCGGTCTCGTCGACCTGCACGCGCTCGGCTGGGAGTCGCTCGCGGTCACGGACGACGGGCTCGAGATCGCCGCGACGTGCACGATCGCGGAGGTCGCCGGGATCCCGCCGCGGGACGGCTGGGCGGCGCACCCGCTGTTCCTGCAGGCGTGCACGGCCCTGTTCGGGTCGACGAAGATCTGGCGGGTCGCGACCGTAGGGGGGAACATCTGCTCGGCGCTGCCCGCGGGGCCGATGACGGCGCTCGCGTCCGCCCTCGACGCCGAGGCGCTCATCTGGCGGGCCGCGACGCCCGACGACCCCGCCCGCGACGAGCGGATGCAGGTGGCGGAGCTCGTGACCGGCGACCGGACCACCGCGCTCCGCCCGGGCGACGTGCTCCGCTCGATCCACGTGCCGGCGGCCTCGCTGCGCGCCCGGACGGCGTTCCGCAAGATCGCGCTGTCGCCCATCGGCCGGTCCGGGTCCGTGGTGATCGGCCGGCTCGACGAGGGCGGCGCGTTCACGCTCACCGTGACCGGCGCGACGCTCCGGCCCGAGCTGCTGCGCTACCCCGCGCTCCCCGCGTCCGACGCGCTCGCCGACGACGTGCGGGCGATCGGATCCTGGTTCACCGACGCGCACGGAGCCGCCGACTGGCGCCGGGCCGTGAGCGCGCTGCTGGCGGAGGAGATCCGCGCCGAGCTGGCGGGCGACGACACGGGCTCCGGCGACGGGCCGGCTTCCGGTGAGCGCGGCACGCCGCCCGGCGCCGCCGCCACGACGACGGCAGGAGCACGCTCGTGAGCATGACCGTGGACGGCCGCGAGATCCCCGGAGAGCCGGCGCCCGGCCAGAGCCTGCGCACGTGGCTGCGCGCGCACGAGGTGTTCAGCGTGAAGAAGGGCTGCGACTCCGGCGACTGCGGGGCGTGCTCCGTGCTCCTCGACGACGAGGCCGTGCACTCGTGCATCCTGCCGGCGTTCCGGGCCGAGGGCCGCGAGGTCACGACCGCGGCGGGGCTCGGGACCCCGGGCGACCTGCATCCGGTGCAGGAGCGGTTCGTGGAGGCGGCCGGGTTCCAGTGCGGGTTCTGCACGCCCGGCATGGTCGTGACGGCGGCGTCGCTCGGCGCTGGCGACCTCGACGACCTGCCGCGCCTGATGAAGAGCAGCCTCTGCCGGTGCACGGGGTACCGGGCGATCGACGAGGCGATCCGCGGGGAGCACGGCGGCGCGGACCACGCGCACGCCGAGGGCTGCGGCGGCGGGCGGCCGGAGGGGCTCGGGCCGGTGCGGGCGACGGGATCCGCTCCCGCCGCCGGGTCCGCCGCGACGGCCGACGACGCCCGCGCCGCCGAGCGCGCCCAGACCGGCCGCGTCGGCACGTCGCTGCACGCGCCCGCGAGCGAGCGCGTCGTCAGCGGCCTCGAGCCGTACACGCTCGACGTGGCGATCCCCGGCCTGCTGCACGCGAGCCTGGTGCGGAGCCCGCACCCGCACGCGCGCATCCGCTCCATCGACACGACGGAGGCGCTCGCGCTGCCGGGCGTGCACGCCGTGCTCACCCACCACGACTCCCCCGCCACGCTCTACTCGTCCGCCCGGCACGAGGACCGCTTCGACGATCCCGACGACAGCCGCGTGTTCGACGACGTCGTGCGCTTCCGCGGGCAGCGCGTGGCCGCGGTGATCGCCGACGACATCGGGATCGCGGAGGCGGCCGTGCGCCTGGTGCGGGTCGACTACGAGGTGCTGCCCGCCGTCTTCGACCCCGAGGACGCGAGGCGGCCGGGCGCTCCCCTGGTGCACGGCGACAAGGATCCCGCCGTCTCGCGCCTCGCCGACCCGCAGCGCAACGTCGTCGCGGAGATGCACGGCGAGCACGGCGACGTGGCGGCCGGCCTCGCGCGCGCCGACGAGGTCGTGACGGGCACGTGGTCCACGCACCGCGTCGCGCACACGCACCTCGAGACGCACGCGACCGTCGGCTGGATGGAGGAGGGCCGCCTCGTCCTCCGCACCAGCTCGCAGGTGCCGTTCCTCGTGCAGCGCGAGATCTGCCGGCTGTTCGAGCTCTCGCCGGATCAGGTGCGCGTCTTCACGGCGCGCGTCGGCGGCGGGTTCGGCGGCAAGCAGGAGATCCTCACCGAGGACGTCGTCACGCTCGCCGTGCTCGCCACCGGCCGCCCGGTGCAGCTGGAGTTCACCCGGTCGGACGAGTTCACGCTCTCCCCCGCGCGGCATCCGATGCGCGTGGGCGTGACGGTCGGCGCGACGGCCGACGGCGTGCTCACGGCGCTCGCCGTCGACGTGCTCTCCGACACGGGCGCGTACGGCAACCACGGGCCCGGCGTCATGTTCCACGGCTGCAACGAGTCGGTCGCGCTGTACCGCTCGCCCGCCAAGCGAGTGGACGCGCAGAGCGTCTACACGAACAACCTGCCGTCGGGCGCGTTCCGCGGCTACGGCCTCGGGCAGGTGATCTTCGCGATCGAGTCCGCGCTCGACGAGCTGGCGCGGAAGCTCGGCATCTCGGGCTTCGAGATCCGGCGACGGAACGCGGTCGTGCCGGGCGACCCGCTGATCATCACGCACGCCGAAGGCCCCGACCTCGGCTTCGGCGGGAGCTACGGCCTCGACCAGTGCCTCGACCTCGCCGAGCAGGCGCTGCGCGACGGCGGCGGGGATCCGGTGCCGGAGGGCGACCGCTGGCTGGTGGGCGAGGGCATGGCCGCCGCGATGATCGCCACGATGCCGCCCCGCGGGCACTTCGCCGACGTGACCGTGGCTATGGCCGCGGACGGGGTCGTGACGGTGTCCGTCGGCACGGCCGAGTTCGGCAACGGGACGACCACGGTGCACGCGCAGCTCGCCGCGACGGCGCTGGGGACGACGCCCGACCGGATCCGCATCCGCCAGTCCGACACCGACGTCACCCGCTACGACACGGGTGCGTTCGGCTCCGCGGGCACGGTCGTCGCGGGCAAGGCCGTGCACGGGGCCGCGACCGCGCTCGCCGGCATGCTGCGGGAGGCGGCCGCCGCGCGCGCGGGGATCGCCGCCGACGCGTTCGCGCTCACGCCGGACGCGCTGGTCGCCGACGGCGTCGCTGTGCCCATCGCCGAGCTGGTCGGGCCCGACGGCCTGTCCGCGGCGGCGCACGAGGACGGCGCGCTGCGCTCGCTCGCGTTCAACGTGCACGCCTTCCGGGTGGCCGTGGATCCCGCGACGGGCGAGGTCCGCATCCTCCGCTCCGTGCAGGCCGTCGACGCCGGGACGGTCCTCAACCCGGCGCAGCTGCGGGGCCAGGTGGAGGGAGGGACCGCGCAGGCGATCGGCACGGCCATGTTCGAGGAGGTCGTGCACGACGGCGAGGGGCGGATCCTCACGGACGTGCTGCGGAACTACCACATCCCCCAGCTGGCCGACCTGCCCGTCACCGAGGTGCTCTTCGCCGCCACGCACGACGACAACGGGCCGCACGGCGCGAAGTCCATGAGCGAGGCGCCCTACAACCCGGTCGCGCCCGCGCTCGCCAACGCGGTGCGCGACGCGATCGGGATCCGCCCGCACGACCTGCCCATGTCGCGCGACCGCGTGTGGCGGCTCCTCCACGGCGGCGGCCCGCAGCCGCGGTTCGACAGCCCGACGACGCTCGGGGAGCGCGGGACGCGGGAGTAGCCGGGGACGTCGGTCGCGGCGATCAGCGCGTGGCGGCGGCCCGGCGCCGACGCGCGAGCACGACCGCGCGCCCGACGACCCCGACCAGCAGCACGCCGACCCCCACGGCGATGGACGCGCCCGGCAGCGTCGCCACGAGCACCAGGCAGCCCACGACGCCGAGCACCTGCAGCGCCCGCGGGTACCGGCGGTCGGCGCGCTCCTGCGTGAAGGCCGCCGCGTTCGCGACCACGTAGTACAGCAGCACGCCGAAGGACGAGAAGCCGACGACGCCACGGAGGTCCACCGTGAGGACCAGCGCGACGACGACGACGGCCACCGCGATCTCGGCCCGCTGCGGCACCCGGTACCGCGGGTGCACGACGGCGAGCGCGCGCGGCAGGTCGCCCTCGCGCGCCATCGCGAGCGACGTGCGCCCGATGCCCGCGAGCAGCGCCAGCAGCGCGCCGAGGCACGCGGCCGCCGCGCCCACGCCCACCACCGGCACCGCCCACGCCCAGCCCGCGTCGCGCATGACGTCGGCGAGCGGCGCGGTGGATCCGCCGAGCCGCGCCTCCCCGAGCACCCCGAGCAGCGTCACGGCCACGAGCGCGTAGACGACGAGCGCGCCACCGAGCGCGAGGAGGATCGCGCGCGGGATGGTGCGGGCCGGATCCCGCACCTCCTCCCCCATGGTCGCGATGCGCGCGTAGCCCGCGAAGGCGAAGAACAGCAGCCCGGCCGACTGGAGGACGCCGTAGGGCGTCGTGTCGACGACTCCCGCGATCGGGCCGGCGGCCGCGGTCGGCCCGCCTGCGACGAGGCCCGCCACGAGCACGAGGGCGATCACCGCGAGGACCACCGTGATGATCACGCGGGCGAGCCGGGCCGTGCGGGTCACGCCGAGGCAGCCGACCACCGCGAGGGCGACGACGGCGAGCGCGGCGACGGGCCGCTGCCACGCCGCGGGCACCGCGTACGCGGCGAACGTGAGGGCCATGGCGGCGCAGCTCGCGGTCTTGCCGATGACGAACGACCAGCCCGCGAGGAAGCCCGGCCACTCCCCGAGCCGCTCGCGGCCGTAGAGGTAGGAGCCGCCGGACGACGGGTAGCGGGCCGCGAGCTGCGCGGACGCCGTCGCGTTGCAGAACGCGACGACCGCCGCGATCGCGAGGCCGACCAGGAGGCCGCCGCCGGCCGCGCGGGCGGCGGACGGCATGACCGCGAATATCCCGGCGCCGATCATCGCTCCGAGACCGAGGACGGTGGCGTCGAGCAGGCCCAGGCGGCGGGCGAGGCCGGGCTGGGCGGGGGCGGCGGACGCGGCGGCGGTCATGCGCTCTCCTTGTGGATCGGTCCCGTGGTCGTCGTCAGCGGCGCGCCCGCGGTGCCGGCGCGCGCCGCGAGCACCTCCGCGAGGATCGACACCGCCGTCTCCTCGGGCGTCGACGCGCCGATGTCGAGGCCGATGGGTGAGCGCAGCCGCGCGAGCTCGGCCGCCGTCACGCCCTCCTCCACGAGCAGCGCCCTCCGGCGCGCGTCGGTGGCGCGGGATCCCATGGCGCCGACGAACGCGACCGGCAGACGCAGCGCGGCGACGAGCAGCGGCACGTCGAAGCGGTCGTCGTGGGTGAGCACGCAGATCACGGTGCGGCCGTCGACATCGGTGCGTGCGAGGTACTCGTCGGGCCACTCGGCGACGACCTCGTGCGCCGACGGGAAGCGCGCGCGGGTCGCGAAGGCCGGACGTGCGTCGCACACCGTGACCCGGTAGCCGAGGAGCGCGGCCGCGTCGGCGAGGGCCGCGGAGAAGTCGACGGCGCCGAAGACGATCAGGCGAGGTGGCGGCGCGGCCACGAGGTGCAGGACGCGCAGCGGCCCGTCGGCGCAGTCGACCTCCGTCGTGCCCGAGCGGCCGGCGGCGAGGCGGGCGGCGAGCTCGGCGCGGATCCGGCGGGCGGGGTCGGCGCCCACGGCCGCGTCCACCGCGGCGTCGGGGGCGCTCGTGATCCACGCGCCGACGGCCGGGCCGTCCAGCACGAGCGCGAGCGACGCGGCACGGCCGGCGCGCGCATCTTCCAGCGCGGCGCGCACCACGGCCGGGATCGGCGACCGCGCGTCGCCCGCCGGGGCGACCGCGACGACGACCACGCCGATCCGCCCGCCGCAGGTGAGCCCCACCTGGAACGCGTCATCGTCGCTGACCCCGAAGGACGTGAGCGCGGGCACCCCGTCGTCGAGCACGCCGTGGGCCACCTCGACGACGGCTCCCTCGACGCAGCCGCCGGAGACGGATCCGATGACGCGGCCCCGGTCGTCGACGGCCATCGCCGTGCCCGCCGTGCGCGGGGCGCTGCCGAGCACGTCCGTGACGCACGCGACGGCGAGGCGACGGCCGTCGGCGAGGGCGTCGAGCACCTCCGCGGCGATCTCGAGCACGGCACCTCCGGGACGGGAGCGCCGACGGGCGGGCGCTGAGCGGGACGGGGAGGGCGGCGACCGGATGGATCGGGATGGTACCGCCCGCGTCAAGCCTCGCACGGCCCCTGCGTAGGGTGGGACGCGGATGCCGGGGGGATCCTCCCTCAGGCGACGCGCGCGCATCCGCCGCGCTCGAGGAGGCCGCATGACTCCGACCGCACCCGACAGCCCGCAGCCGCTGTTCCGGCGGATCCGCCGCGCGTGGGCCGACGCGCCCGCGGTCGTGCAGGTGCTCACCGTCGCGGTGATCTACTTCGGCTTCCTGACCCTCATCGACTTCGCCGGGTGGAACGATGTCGGCTTCGCGCTGCTCCTCCGTGCCGGCCTCGCGCTCGTGTTCGGCGTGCTGATGATCGGATCGCGGCGCATCCGGGGCCGACGCTGGGCCCGCACCCCCAGCTGGGTCGAGGTGTCTGAGGCCGCCGAGGACAGGGAGCTCCCGGCGGGCGCGGACCTCGGCGCCTGGGTCGCGGCGCTGGAGCGCCGCCGCTCGGAGATCCGGCAGGAGGCGTGGCTCGTGCCGATCGGGCTGGTCGTCGTCGTGGCCCTGACGTTCCTCAACGGGGCGAGCGGTGACCGGGCCGTCGCCGGACTGGTGTTCCTGGCGGTCTTCGTGACCTGGGGGATGTCGAACATCGTCTCGCGCGGTCGCCGCCGTGACGGGGTGGACGCCCTCCTCATCTCGCTGCAAGAGCAGGTGCGCGCGGACGACGTCCGACGCACCGAGTGGGCGCCGCCCGCCCCCGACGACCGGATTCCCCCGGCTGCTGGATGATGTGCAGAGCGCGCGACGACCGGCCGTGCGACCGATCCGGGGAGCGAGCATGACGCCGACGAACGGCACCGCGCCTTCGACGCACGGCCGATGGCGGCGCGCCCGCCGCTGGCTCGCCGAGGCGCCCGCGGCGGTCCCTGCGATGGGCGTCGCACTGGCGTGGTCAGGGATCCTGATCTACTCGCGGGTCGGGCTCGGCCATGAGGCGGACGTCGACCGGATCGTGGCGACGCTCACGGTCGGCGTGGTCGTCGGGCTGATCCTCACGTTCGCCATCTCCCGCCGGCGCCGCGGCACCCCGTCCCGGATGCGCTGGATCGACGTCTCCGAGGCGATCGACGACGGGCGGCTCCCCGCGGACGCCGACGCCGACTCGTGGCGGTTCTCGCTGCTCCGCCGCCGCGAGGTCCGCGAAGCGCTCGGAGGACCGTGGGCGGTGCTGATCGCGGCGGTCGCGCTCGTCGGCACGGTCGCCGTGGGCGTGCTCGGCGGGCCGCCCCTCGCCTGGACCCTGCCCGCGGTGGTCGCCGTCGCCGTGGCGGGCATGGCCGTCACCAGGCGCCGACGGATCGCGCAGATCGACGCGCTCCTGCAGCCGCTGCTCGACGCGGATGCGCCGGAGAGCATCGACCGGGCCGACAGCGTGGGGCGCACGGACGACGCCGGACCCGACCCGGCCCCCACCGCGGGACCGGCCGGGCGGCCCCCGACCTGACGACGCCGAGAAGGGTCACCGCTTCCTGAGCGCCGCCGCGCCTCGCGGCGTGTCGGAGCGCGCGTCCCGTCCCGCGGTCGACGATCGACCGGGCTCCCGATCCCGCGCGATGCTACGGCGCGCCGTCGCAGGATCCGGCCCTCCGCGTGATGCCCTCGGGCTCCCGCCGTCCAGCACCGCCGCGCACCAGCCGAGCGAACGGATCCCCTCGCATGAGCGAACCCCGGACCACCGACCACCCCGCATCGCCCACGACGGACTCCCGCCGCGCCGTCCACCGCGGCCACGTCCTCCACATCACGGGGTCCCCGCGCGTCCAGGACGCCCGCCGCCACCTCGTCTCCGTGCCCGACGGCGCGCTCGCGGTCGACGACGACGGCCGCATCGCCTGGGTCGGCCCGTTCCGCGAGCTGCCCGCCGCCTTCGGGGACGCGCCCGTGCACGGCGACGCCTCCGACTTCCTGATCCCCGGCTTCGTCGACGCGCACGTGCACTTCCCCCAGACGTACACGACGAGCGCCCACGGCGGCGGCCAGCTCCTCGAGTGGCTCGACTCGTGCGTGTTCCCGTCCGAGGCGCGACTCGCGGACGAGGGCTTCGCGCGCATGATCGCCGCGGACTTCACGCGCCGCCGCATCATGGCGGGTACGACGAGCGCGCTCGTGTTCGGATCCGCGTTCCCGCACGCCCAGGACGCCCTGTTCGAGGCCTCCCGCGACGCGGGGCTCCGGCTGGTGAGCGGCCGCGGGATCCAGACGGTCGGCTCCGGCCCCGCGACCCCGCTCCTCACCTCGGAGGAGGACGCGATCGCGCTCTCCTGCGCCGAGATCGACCGCTGGCACGCCGTCGACACGGGCGACGCGACGACGGCGACGCTCCAGGTCGCGATCGTGCCGCGGTTCAGCCTGTCGGTGACGCCCACGACGCTGCGCGGACTCGGCGAGCTGTACGACGTGGCGCGCGGCGAGGGCGTCCACTTCCACTCGCACCTCAACGAGAACGACCGGCCGGGCACGGGCGAGATCGCCGCCGTCCGCGAGGTCTTCGGCACCGACACCTACCTCGACACCTACGACGGGCTCTTCCTGCCCGGATCGGAGCGCGGCGGATCCAGCCTCCTCGGCCGCCGCAGCGTGTTCGCCCACGCGGTGCACTGCCAGGACTCCGAGCTCGCGCGCCTCGCCGAGACGGGCAGCAGCATCGCGCACTGCCCGACGTCGCAGCAGTTCCTCGGGAGCGGCACCATGCCGTGGCGGCGCACGGTGGCGTCGGGCGTGAACGTGGCGATCGGATCCGACGTGGGCGCCGGCGACGAGTGGCTCATCTCCCGCGTGCTCAACGACGCGTTCAAGGTGCACCTCTCCGAGCCGGGTGAGGCGGGCGTGGAGATCGACGCCGCCGAGCTCCTCTTCACCGGCACGCTCGCCGGCGCCCGCGCCCTCGACATGGAGGAGCGCTACGGCAACCTCGACGTGGGCAAGGACGCCGACTTCCTGACGATCACACCGGACCGCTGGGAGCCTCTCGCCCTCACGCTCGCCCACGGGATCCGCGCGGACGACGACGCGCGCGCCACCGACCAGATCCTGTTCACCCTGCTGATGGGGCTGCGCGAGCCGGCCATCGCGGGCGTGCACGTGCAGGGGCGGCGGGTGTCGGCGGGTTGACGTGGACGGCCCTTCAGTCGGTCCGGTGGTCCCGCTCGCGCCCCTCCAGCAGTCGCAGCCGCACGCGGTGCGCCACGACGACGAGGGCGAGCCACGCGAGCGCCAGCAGCCATCCGGCGATCACGTCGGTGAGCCAGTGGTGGCCGAGGTAGACGCGGCTGAGGCTCACGGAGGCGGCGAACGCGATGGTGATCACGTAGGTGAGCACGCGCGTCGCCCGCCGCATCTGCCGGAGCACCAGCAGGTACGCGACGATCGCGGCGACGACGCTCGCGTTGAGGGTGTGGCCGGACGGGAACGACGGCGACGTCTCGTAGGGCGGCACGGCGTCGGCGCGCGGCGGGCGGTCGCGGCCGACGAGCTCCTTGCCGACCTCCGTCATGAGCAGGGATCCGGCGCCCGCGGTGAGCCCGAGGACGACCGGCACCCACTGGCGCCGATGGATCGCGATGGCGACGATCACCGCGACGCCCACGATCGGCACGGCGTAGACGCCCGCGGCCTCGGTGAAGACGGTGACGGCGGTGTCGAGCGACGGCGAGCGGACGTCCATGGCCAGGTGCATCGCGGGCTCGTCGAGGAGCGCGACGCTGTCGTCGTCGACGACCGCGACGTAGAGGCGCGCGAACAGGCTCGACGCGGCGGTGATGACGAGGAGGCCCAGGATCAGGAACGCGGCGAAGGTCCCGGTCGGGCCGACGCGGGTGGCGACGCCCGTCGCCGCCCGGGCGGCGCGGCCGGGAGGGCGGGTGCGATCGGGGCGGCGGCGCGGCGGCAGGCGGTCGCGGGTGGAGGAGGCGATCCCGTCGGGCATCGGGCGGTCGGACGCGGTCGCTGATCCGCCTGCGGGCGCGGCGGCGCGACGGTCGTGCACGGGGTCGCGCCGGGTCAGCCGTGGACCAGGGCGGAGGACGGCACGCGGTCGCGACGGCGGACGGCGGACGCGATGAGGCCGGCCGTGCCCGCGATGAGCCCGATGACGAACGTCGCGACGGCGCCGATGACGCCCATGAGCACGATCCCGAAGGCGCCGGCGCCCACGTCGGGCTGCCCGACGACGTCCCGCGTCGCCCACGCGGCGAGCACGGCCAGACCCAGGGCGAGGACGAGCGCGACGATGGTGGTCCCGACGAGGTACCAGCCCCAGCCGGCGCCGCGGGCCTTCGCCACGGCGAGGACGACGCCGGCGAGGATCACGAGCACCGGCACGCCGAGCGTCAGGGTGAGGGCGAGCGCGAACGCGGTGTCGGGATCCATGGATCGAGCGTAGGCCGCGCGGCCGGGCGCTGCGAGGGCGCGACGAGCGCGGAGGGCGCGCTCCTAGCATGGGCGGATGGCGGGATCACGTGGCGCGGACGACGACGGGCGGGCGGCCCTCCGGATCGCGGGCGTCGTGCTGGCCGCCGGCGCGGGCACCCGGTTCGGCGGCCCCAAGGCGCTCGCGACGCATCCCGACGGCACGCCGTGGCTCGCGACCGCGGTCCGCGCGCTGGCCGACGCCGGCTGCTCCCCCGTGCTCGTGGTGCTCGGCGCATCCGCCGACGAGGCCGCGGCGCTGCTCGGCACGCTCCCCGAGGCCGACCACGCCGTCGTCGTCCGCGCCGACGACTGGGCCGACGGCATGTCCGCCTCCCTGCGCGCGGCTCTCCGGGCCGCCGCGGCCGTGGATCCGCCGCCCGTCGCCCTGGCCGTCGTGCCGGTCGACGTGCCCGACCTCGACGCGGCCACGATGCGCCGCGTGGTCGACAGGGCACCGGTGGATCCGTCGACCCTCCGCCAGGCCGTCTTCCGCGGCCGGCCCGGGCACCCGGCGCTGATCGGCCGCGACCATTGGGCGACGCTCGCCGCCGCCGTGCGGGGTGATGCGGGCGCGCGCGCCTACCTGGCCGCGCACGGCGCGCTCCCCGTGGAGGCCGCCGACGTGAGCTCGGGAGAGGACGTCGACCGGTGTCCCTGACGCGGCGACGGGATGCGCCTCAGCGCGCGATCGCCTCCTCGAGCGCGTGCCAGGCGAGCAGCGCGCACGTGCCGCGGAGCGGGTAGCGGCCGGAGTCGGCGAGGGCGAGCGCGTCGCCGAGCCGGTCCTCCGCGCCGGGCCGGAGCTCGTGGGAGCGGATCAGCGCGCGCAGCTCGACGACGAGGGCCTGTGCCTCCGCGGCCGTCCGGCCCTCCACCAGCTCGGCGAGCATGGACGCCGACGCCTGGGAGACCGTGCAGCCGCGGCCGTGCCAGCGGACGGCGATGCGCTCGGCGGGATCCACGACCGCAGCCGCGTCGACGGCCGTGCGCGCGGGATCCCCCGCGAGCACGCGCAGGTCGACCACGTCGCCGCAGGTCGCGTTCCGCTGCTCGGAGGTCCCGAGCACGACGCCGACCGCGGGCGTCGCCGCGTCGGGCTCCGCGACGAACCGCCCGGGCGCCGACGCGGCCCGCAGCGCAGCATCGCTGCCGACGCGCCGCCGGGCGTGGTCTGCGATGAGCGCCGACGCGATCTGCCGGTCCAGCGTCATCGCCCGACCGCGTACCCCTGCGCCCCGCGCGGGTTGGCCGCCGCTCCCAGCAGGCCGGTGGCGGGATCCCGCGTCACGGCCGAGAGCCGCCCCAGCGTCCAGTCGCCGACGACCTCCACCTCGTGCCCGCGGGCCCGCAGGTCGGCGATCACGTCGTCACCGATGCGACCCTCGACCACGAGGCCGCCGGGCGTCCAGGTCCGCGGCCAGAAGGATCCGGGGACGCTCGTCGTGTGGAACGTCGGCGCATCGACCGCCTGCTGCGGCGAGAAGCCGCCGACGATCGTGCGCAGCAGGTACGGCAGCTGCCACTGGTCCTGCTGGTCGCCGCCGGGCGAGCCGAGCGCCTCCACGGGCTCGCCGTCGCGCGTGATCAGCGTCGGTGTCAGCGTCGTGCGCGGCCGGCGCCCGGGCACGAGCGACGACGGGCCGCCGGGCTCGAGCCACGTCATCTGCAGGCGCGTGCCGAGGCAGAAGCCGAGCGACGGGATGAACGGCGACGACTGGAGCCAGCCGCCGGAGGGCGTGGCGGAGATCATGTTGCCCCACCGGTCGACGATGTCGAGGTGGCAGGTGTCGCCGCGGGTCTCGCCCGCGCGGGAGATCGTGGGCTCCCCCGTGCCGCCGGCGGACGCGGGCGCGTCGCCCTCGACCATGAGCGGCGGGTGGAAGGGTTCGACGCCGTCGACGCGCCCGGGGCGCAGCTCGTGCGACGCATCATCGGCGATGAGCGCGCGCCGCTCGGCCGCGTACTCCGCGCTGAGCAGCACGTCGAGGGGCGCGCCGCCCGGCACGGCGTCGCCGTAGTACGCCTCGCGGTCGGCCAGCGCGAGCTTCTGCGCCTCGATGATGCGGTGGATCCCCGCGGGCGTCGCCGGGTCGATCTCGTCGTCCGTGAACCCGTCGAGGATCATCAGCGCCTGCAGCAGCGCCGGGCCCTGGCCCCACGCGTCGGTCTTCCAGATGCGCGAGCCGCGGAACCCGATCGACACCGCGTCCTCCCACGACGCGCGCGAGGAGGCGAGGTCCTCTGCGGTGATGAGGCCCGCGTGGTCGGCACCCGTGGAGTGCCGGTGCGGATCCTGCACGCTCGCGACCATCTCCTCGGCCACGAAGCCCTCGGCCCAGACGGTGCGGGCGGCCTCGATGCGCTGCGACCGCGTCGCCTCGGATCCGGCTGCGGTCGACGCCTCGGCGAGGATCCGGTCCATCGCCGCCGCCCACGCCGGGTTCCGCACGAGCGACCCCGCACCAGGCGCCTCCCCGTCCGGCATCCAGAACGCGGCCGACGTGGACCAGTGGTCGCGGAACAGGTCGCCCACGCCCGCGATGGTGCGGCGCACGCTCTCGAGCACGGGATGCCCGTCGCGCGCGTACCCGATCGCGAAGGCCCAGACGTCGGCCAGCTCCCACGTGCCGTGGTCGCGCAGCAGCAGCAGCCAGGCGTCGACGGCGGCGGGCACGGCCGCGGCGAGCGCGCCGGCGCCGGGCACGCGGTCGAGGCCCTCCGCCCGGAAGCGCTCCGGGGTCGCGGCGGCGGGAGCGGATCCCTGGCCCATGAGCAGCTTCGGCGCGGGATCCCCCGCGACGTGCACGACGGCCGTCATGTCGCCGCCCGGCCCGTTGAGGTGCGGCTCGACCACGTGCAGCACGAACGCCGCGGCCACAGCTGCGTCGAACGCGTTCCCGCCGCGCTCCAGCACGGCCTGCCCGGTGCCGGACGCGAGCCAGTGGGTCGAGGCGCTCATGCCGAACGTGCCGCGGAGCGTGGGTCGGGTGGTGAATGCGTCGGGCGCGCGGAACGTCACGAAGGGGTCCTTCCGGTGGGGATACCAGTCGACCACACCGATCGCGTGTCGCGGGAATGCGCTCGACCTCCCGGCCGTTCACCGTTCGACCCGGGAGGCCCATGACTGACACCACTGGCGTCGGATTCCGATCCGAGCGCGGACCCATCCTCATCGCCCTGATGCTGACGACGGGTCTCGTCGCCATCGACTCGACCATCCTCGCCACCGCCGTGCCGTCCATCGTGGACGACCTCGGCGGCTTCGCCTCGTTCCCCTGGCTGTTCTCCATCTACCTGCTCGCGCAGGCGGTCTCGGTGCCGCTCTACGCGAAGCTCAGCGACACCGTGGGGCGGAAGCCGATCATCCTCATCGGCATCGGCCTCTTCCTCGTGGGATCCGTGCTGTGCGGGTTCGCGTGGAGCATGCCCGCGCTCATCGCGGCCCGCGCGATCCAGGGCCTCGGCGCGGGCGCGGTGGCGCCCATGGCGATCACGATCGCGGGCGACATCTACACGGTCGCCGAGCGCGCCAAGACGCAGGGGTACCTCGCGAGCGTGTGGGCCGTCTCCAGCGTCGTCGGCCCGACGCTCGGCGGCGTGTTCTCCGAGTTCACGACCTGGCGCTGGATCTTCTTCGTCAACGTGCCGCTGTGCCTCCTCGCCGGCTGGATGGTCGTCCGCCGCTTCCACGAGTCCATCGAGCGCACGAGGCACCGCGTCGACTACGCCGGCGCCGCGCTCCTCACGGTGAGCCTCAGCCTCCTGATCCTCGCGGTGCTCGAGGGCGGCCAGGCGTGGGCGTGGGACTCGGTGCCGAGCATCGGCGCGTTCGCGGTCGGCGCCGTGCTGATCGTCGCGTTCCTGCTGGTCGAGCGTCGCGCCGCCGAGCCCGTGCTGCCGCTCTGGGTGTTCTCGCGGCGCCTGCTGCTCACGACCACGCTGGTCTCGCTCGGCGTCGGAGCGATCCTCATCGGCCTCACCTCCTACGTGCCCACCTACCTCGAGGGGTCGCTGCGCGTGACTCCGCTCGTCTCCGGCCTCGCGCTCGCGGCGCTCACGATCGGCTGGCCGATCTCGGCGTCGCTCTCCGGCCGCCTGTACCTCCGCATCGGGTTCCGCCGCACGGTGCTCATCGGCATGGCGCTCACGATCGTCGGCACCGGATCCATCGCGGCGCTCGCCGGCACGCCCACGCTCGCCGGCATCGCGGCCGGCTGCTTCGTGGTGGGCCTCGGGCTGGGCCTCGTCGCGACGCCCAGCCTCATCGGCGCGCAGTCGAGCGTCGGCTGGGGCGAACGCGGCGTCGTCACGGGCGCGAACCTGTTCGCCCGCTCGATCGGCAGCGCCGTGGGCGTCGCCGTCTTCGGGGCGATCGCCAACGCGATCTTCGCGGCGTCGGCCGGAGGGCAGAAGGATCCGGACGCCGTGATCGCCGCGTCCGGCGCCGTCTTCCTGGCGGTCGGCGTGTGCGCCCTGGCCACCGTGGTCGCGGGCCTGCTCATGCCGGAGTCGCGCGTCGAGGACACGGAGATCGCCCGCGCGGAGCCCGTCGTCGACTGAGCCGCCGCGCCGCGCGCGCGATTCGCGGGAATGCCGACCGCGCCCCTACAGTTGACCCGAATGCATACGTTCGCATGGATCAAGGAAGCAGGGCAGCATGGCGCAGGAGATCGAGCTCGGACTGGACACGTTCGGCGACGTCACGGTCGGACCGGACGGCCGTGAGCTGCCCTACGCCGAGGTGATCCGCAACGTCGTCGCCGAGGGCGTGCTGGCCGACCAGGTCGGCGTCGACTTCATCGGCCTCGGTGAGCACCACCGCGACGACTACGCGATCTCCTCCCCCGAGGTCGCGCTCGCCGCGATCGCCGCGAAGACGGACCGCATCCGCCTCGGATCCGCCGTCACGGTGTTGAGCTCCGACGACCCCGTGCGGGTCTTCCAGCGCTTCGCGACGCTCGACGCGATCTCGAACGGGCGCGCGGAGGTCATCCTCGGCCGCGGCTCGTTCACCGAGTCGTTCCCGCTGTTCGGCTACGAGCTGAGCGACTACGAGCGCCTCTTCGAGGAGAAGCTCGGCCTCTTCGCCGAGCTCGTCAAGGAGACGCCCGTCACCTGGAGCGGCTCGACGCGCGCCGGCCTCACCGAGCACGACGTGTTCCCGAAGACGGCGAACGGCATCACGACCTGGGTCGGCGTCGGCGGCAGCCCCGAGTCGGTCGTGCGCGCCGCGCGCCACGGGTTCCCGCTCATGCTCGCGATCATCGGCGGCGAGCCGCACCGCTTCGCGCCCTACGCCGACCTCTTCGCGCGCGCCCTCGACCAGCTCGAGCAGCCGCCGCTGCCCGTCGGGATCCACTCGCCCGGCTACGTCGGCGAGACCGACGCCGAGGCCCGCGAGGCGTTCTTCCCCGACTACCAGGTGATGCACGCCCGCATCGGCAAGGACCGCGGCTGGCCGCCGCTCGCCCGCGCCTCCTACGAGCAGGAGATCGAGCACGGCTCGCTGTACGTCGGATCCCCGGAGACCGTCGCCCGCAAGATCGCCGCGACGCTGAAGGCCGTGGGCGCCACGCGCTTCGACCTGAAGTACAGCGCGGGCCCGTTCTCGCACGAGCGGATGATGGGCGGGATCGAACGCTACGGCACGATCGTGGCGCCCATGGTCCGCGACATCCTGGCCTGATCCGCCCTCCCGGCACCCTCATCCGCCGTCACGGTGGAGGAGGTGCCCGTCGGCGGGATATCCTGCGATCGTCTCCACTCGGGGGGCGTCGCGACGGACAGGACGGGCTGCGATGACCGGCGCACCGCCCTTCGATGCCGAACCGGGTCGCGATGACGCCGAGGACCCGTCCGACGCGTTGGCCGTCCAGCCTGCAGCGGGCGCGCGGGTGCTCTCCGCCGGGCCGCTGGCGTCGCTCCGCTCGGCCACGATCGGGCGGCTCCAGTACCGCGTGCTCTATCGCGAGATGCGTCGCGCCACCTTCCCCCGCGACTCCCCCACCGGCTCGCTGCCCGGCCCGGATCCCTTCGGCCTCGCCGTCGTGGGCGAGGGCACCGCGGTCGGCTACCAGACGGTGTCGCACGACCTCGGCGTCGCCGGGCAGGTCGCGCACAAGCTCGCCGCCCGCACCGGCCGCGGCGTCTTCTGGTCCGTGCAGGCGTTCCCCGACTTCACCGTGCGCTCCTGGCGCGCGGGCCTCGACGCGTTCCCCGCGTGGGCGAGCACCGACGTGGCCGTCCTCGCCCTGGGCATCGGCGACGCCATCCGCTACACCCCGACGCCGCTCTGGGAGTCGCTGCTCGACGCCTGCATCACGGGCATGCAGGCGCGCATGCCCGAGGGCGCGCTGGTGCTCGTGACGGAGGTGCCGCCGCTCGAGATCTCGCCCGTCACGCCCCCGCTCATCGCCGGTCCCGTCGGACGCCACGTCGAGGCCCTGAACCGCAGCACGCGCCGGGTCGTCGCGCGGCACGACCGGGCCGACAGCGTTCCCTTCCCTGCCTGGCGGATCCCCGAGTTCATGGCGCCGAACCCGGAGGACACCCTCTACGGCCGGGTGTACCGGGCGTGGGCCGAGCTGCTGGTGGAGCGGATCGCGCCGTCGTGAGCGATCCCGCATCCCTCGCCGACGGCTACGCGGCCGCGGACATCCGCGCCGCCGAGGCGCCGCTGCTGGCGGCCGGGGCGCAGCTCATGCGCGTCGCGGCCGCCGGTCTCGCGCGCGCGTGCCGCGCTCTCGCGCCCGACGGTCCGGTGCTCGTGCTGGTCGGCGCCGGGAACAACGGCGGAGACGCGCTGATGGCCGCGGCCGAGCTCGCGCGCGAGGGTCGCGAGGTGGGCGTCATCCGGACAGCCGGGCGCATCCACGAGGCTGGCGCCGCACAGGCCATCGCGGCCGGCGTGCCCATCACCTCCGCGGACGAGCTGGACGACGCGACCCTCGCGGACATCGCGCGCTCGTCGGCGCTCGTCGTGGACGGGATCCTCGGCATCGGCACCACCTACAGCCCTGCTCTCCGCGGCGAGGGCCGCCGGGTCGTCGCCGCGTTGCTGCCCGTCGTGACCGCGGAGGGCGGTCCTGCCGTGATCGCGTGCGACATCCCCAGCGGCGTCGGCTGCGACGACGGCGCGGTGCCGGATCCGACCGTGCTGCCCGCCGACGTCACGGTCACGTTCGGAGCGGGAAAGGCCGGCCTGATGCAGGACCCCGGCCGTGCGCTCGCGGGCCGCGTGGAGCTGGTCGACGTCGGGCTCGACCTCTCGGATGCGACGCCGCTGGTGCGCGCCGCGCGCTGACGGCGCGCCCGGGCGGGCTCTTGTCCCCGATAGCGCCGACTTCACTCGACGCTCCCCCTGCGGAAGAGTCGAGGCAGGCCATCCGGCCCGTCGAAGGGGGACGACAACATGCACGGTCACGCCAGGGAGCACGGCACCAGGGGCGGAGGGGCCGCATGACCGGCCCGCTCGCCCTCGCCATCGCCAACGCCGCCGTCATGGCGGTCGTCGCCCTCGCCGGGGCACGCACCCCGCGGTGGCTGCGCGGATCGTCGTGGTTGCTGCTCGCGGTCTCGCTCGGGGTGCTCGCGCTGCACCTCCTCGGTGACGCATGGGACATCCCGACGAACCTGCTCGCCATCACGTTCCTGATCTCCACCTGCCTCAACGCGAGCGCCCTCGCGCCGCTCGTGATGCAGCGTCTGCTCAGCCGGCCGCCGCGCACGAGGCGCCGGGTGGCGGGCACCGAGTAGCCCGCGACCGCCGCAGCCGGGCTGCGGCGGGCAGACGGATGGCCGCATCGCCCGAGGGCGGTGCGGCCATCCGTCGTCCGGGGCCCGTCGGATCAGGCGGGCGTCACGTCGATCAGCACCTTGCCGGTCACGCCGTCCTCGACGGCCCGGTGGGCGTCGGCCGTGCGGTCCAGCGGGAAGCGCGTGATGGGGAGGCCCGCCTCCTGGCCGACGGGCAGCGCGCCGTCGATGAGCGCCAGGTGGATGTCCGCGCGGGCAGCGTCGAGCGCCTCCTGGCCCACCGTGTAGAGCAGCAGGAACTGGTAGCGCAGGTTCTTCACGAAGCTGTCGACCACGGGCAGCGTGACGGTGTCGCCGCCGTTGTTCGCGTAGACCGCGACCGAGGCGCGGTTCTTCGCGACCGCCTGGTTGAGCTCGGCGTTCTGGGCGGGGGCGACCTCGACGATCAGGTCGACGCCGTCGGGCGCGAGCGCAGAGATCTCCGCGGCCGCGTCGCCCGCCTTGTAGTCCACGACGTGGTGCGCGCCGGCGGCCGTCGCGAGGGCGGCCTTCTCGGGCGAGCTGACCGTGGTGATCACGGTGGCGCCGGCCCAGTGCGCGAGCTGGATGGCCGCGTGGCCGACCGCTCCCGCGCCGCCCGCGACGAGCACGTGCTTCCCGGCGAGGGCGCCGGGGGCGAGGCGCGAGGGGCCGTCCTCGGAGACGGTGAGGGCGCGGTGGGCGGTGACCGCGGGGACGCCGAGGCTCGCGCCGAGGTCGAAGGACAGGCCGTCGGGCAGCGGCGCGACGCGGTCGACGGGCAGGACCGTCTTCTCCTGCGCGGTGCCGGTGGGGCGGCCGTGGGCGGCCAGCATGATCCAGACGCGGTCGCCGACGGCGAGGTCGGTCACGCCGGGGCCGACGGCGTCGATGACGCCCGCGCCGTCCTGGTTGGGGACGACCTCGGGGAACGGCAGCTCCTGGCCGGGCGCTCCGCCGTCGCGGGACTTCCAGTCGGTGGGGTTCACGCCCGAGACGACGATGCGCACGCGCACCTCGCCGGGGCCGGGCGCGGCCTCGTCGCGGTCGACGGGCTGCAGGACGTCGGGGGCACCCGTGCGGGTGTAGGCGATGGCTCTCATGACGATTCCAACGCCCGGCACCCGCGCGGTGTTCCTGCGGCTCAGACCCCGAGCGTGTCGTGCGTGAACCGGCCGCCGAGCAGGGTGGCGGACACGCGCATCGCGCGGAGGTCGTCGGCGGCGGTGGAGGCGGCGAGCGGATCCCGCTCCACGACGGCGAGGTCGGCCCGCTCTCCCACAGCCACGCGCGTACGCACGGAGGCGTCCAGCGCGGCCGCCCGGTCGATGGCCTGCTCGGGGTGCCAGGGATCCCGGCCATCGCGGGACCGGCCGACGGCGGCGCTCATGGTGGCCCACGGATCCAGCGGAGCGACGGGCGCGTCGGACCCGAGGGCCAGGCGCGTGCCCGCGGCGCGGAGGTCGGCGAGCGCGAAGGCGCGGGCCGTGCGCCCGGCCCAGTAGACGTCGGCGACGTCGCGGTCGTCCATCGCGTGCTCGGGCTGGACGCTCGCGACCACGCCGAGCGCCGCGAACCGGGCGACGTCCTCGTGCGTCAGCAGCTGGGCGTGCTCGATGGATCCGGCGAGCCCCTCGACGTCGCGGTGCGCGCCCCCGAGCACCCGGTCGAGGTGCGCGAACGCGTCGAGGGCGAGCCGGTTCGCGTGGTCGCCGATGGCGTGGATCGCGGGCCGGAGCCCCTGCCGCGCGGCCCGCACCATGAGCTCCCGCAGCTCATCGGGCGGGACGGAGAGCTGGCCGCACGCGCCGCCGTGCGCGTCGCCGCCCTGGCCGTCGAGGTCGGGGTACGGGTCGAAGCAGTACGCGGTGCGGGTGTTGAGGGATCCGTCGGTGACGACCTTCGCGGGTCCCACGCGCACGAGCCCGCCGGTGCCCGCGAGCACGTCGCCCGTGCGGAGCCCCTCGTCGCGCGCCCGGTCGAGGTCCTGCGGCCAGATGCCGGCCTCCACGCGGAGCGCGTCGTGGCCGAGGGCGGCGAGGCGGCGCCAGCGAGCCGCGTTCCAGTCGATCTCGAGGTCGACGACGCCGACCACGCCGCGGCGCGCGGCCTCGCGGGCGACCTGCACGGCCTGCGCGTCGAGCGAGGACGCGTCGCCCTCCTCCACGCGGTACATGAAGTCGAAGCAGTCGTCCTCGCGCAGGAGGCCGGTGGGGTGATCCCCGTAGCCGTGCGGCGCGAGCGCGGCCGAGCTCGCCCAGCAGCAGTGCAGGTCGCCGCTGACGAGCAGCACGGGGGTGTCGCCCGCGACGGCGTCGAGCAGGTCCTTGGTGGGGAGGTCGGGCCAGAGGCCGTCGCGGAACCCGTAGCCGACGAGCGCCTCGGGGGCGCCCGCGCGCGTGACCGGCCCGGATCCGGTGGATGCGGCGCGGGCCGCGAGCGCGTCGCGGACGAGGCCGACGGCCTCCGCCGCGGACGAGGCCCGGGAGAGGTCGAGGCGGCGCGACACCTTGGTCCACTGCGTGAAGTGCACGTGGTTGTCCCAGAGGCCGGGGATGACGAACCGGCCGTCGAGCGCGCGGGTCTCGACGTCGGTCGCGTCCGCGGATCCGGCCGGCCCTACGGACGCGATGACGCCGTCGCGGACGAGCACGTCGACGGGCGCGTCGGCTCCGGGCAGGCGTCCGCCCGCGAGGAGCAGCGCGCTCACGCGTCGATCCCGGCGGATCCGCCCGCGGTCAGGTCCCTGGCGCGGCGCATCTCCGCGGCGAGCGCCGGGTTCGGGTACTCCGTGCCGTGCTCGAGCTCGTGCAGCACGCGCTCGACCACGTGCGCCGGCTTGTTCTGGCTCAGCTTCGCCTTCGCGACGAACCGCGTGGTCACGAGGCGGAGGCCCACGGTGCCGGCGCTGATGCGGGCCGCGTAGGCCGCGTCCTCGAGCGTGCCGTCCATGCGGCGCGGCTCGGGCATGCGGTCCTCGAAGCGATCGACCAGCTGGCCGAGCACCCGCAGGTTCTCCTCGGCCGAGAGGATCTCGACGCGGCAGGTGAGGTGCGCGGACACGTGGTTCCAGGTGGGGACGGCGGGGTCGGCGTCGTACCAGCCGGGCGACACGTAGCCGTGCGGGCCCTGGACGATGACGAGCACCTCGCCGTCTGCGCCGTCGCGCTGGCCGAGCTCGTGGATCCGCTCGTCGGGGCGGCCGAAGTGGGTGAGGAGCGTGAGGTCGTCGCGCTCGGGATCCAGCAGCACCGGGTAGTGCGAGGCGACGAGGCCGGCGCCCGTGCCGCTGACGATCGCGGCCCACGGGTTCTCGTCCACGAGGCGCCGGATCTCGGCGACGTCCTCGAGCGCGAAGGACGGGTTCTCCCTCACCGGGCGGCCCGCCGCGGCTCGAGGGCGGACGGGGAGGCGAGGGGCATGACGGGATGCTACCGGCCGACGGACGCCGCTCCCGTCACCGCGCGGACGCCCCGCGCCGACCGTCGGTCAGCGCGCCCGCAGCGCCGGGAACTGGTCGTCGCGCCACTCCCCGTCGAGCCGCTCGCCGGCGTCGGATGCGGCCACCTCGCGCTGCCGGAGCTCGACCCGGCGGATCTTCCCCGACGCGGTCTTCGGCAGCTCGCCGAACTCCACGCGGCGCACGCGCATGAAGGCCGGGCACCGCTCGCGCGCGTGCTTCAGCACGGCGAGCGCCGTCTCCTCATCCGGCTCCCATCCGGCCGCGAGGTGCACGTAGGCCTTCGCGACGTTGAGCCGCACGGCGTCCGGCGCGCCCACGACGGCGGCCTCCGCGACCGCCGGGTGCTCGATGAGCACGCTCTCGACCTCGAACGGCGAGATCTTGTAGTCGGAGGATTTGAAGATGTCGTCGGTGCGGCCGATGAAGGTGATGGTGCCGTCGGCGTCGCGGCGGGCGACGTCGCCCGTGTGGAAGAACCCGTCGCGCATCGACTCGGCGGTGCGGGCGTCGTCGCCGAGGTAGCCGGCCATGAGGTTCACGGGCCGCGTGGTGAGGTCGAGGCAGATCTCGCCCTCGTCGGCGGGCTGCCCGGTCACGGGATCCACCAGCACGAGGTCGACGCCGGGCAGCGCCGTGCCCATGGAGCCGGGGACCACGGCGTCGCCGGGTGCGTTGGCGACGATGGCGGTGGTCTCGGTCTGGCCGTAGCCGTCGCGGATCGTGAGCCCCCACCACTCCTCGATGCGCGCGATGACCTCGGGGTTGAGCGGCTCGCCCGCCGACATGATCTCCCGCAGCCTGCCCGGCCGCTCCCGGATCCCGGCCTGGATGAGCATGCGCCACACGGTCGGCGGCGCGCAGAACGTCGTGACCTCGGCGCGGTCCAGCTGCTCCACGAGCGCGTGCGCGTCGAAGCGCGCGTAGTCGTGCACGAAGACGGTGGCCTCCGCGATCCACGGCGCGAAGAAGCAGCTCCACGCGTGCTTGCCCCAGCCCGGCGAGCTGATGGCGAGGTGCACGTCGCCCGGCTGCAGCCCGAGCCAGTACGCGGTCGTCAGGTGCCCGACCGGGTACGAGACGTGCGTGTGGACGACCATCTTCGGCTTGCTCGTGGTGCCGGACGTGAAGTAGACGAGCGCGGGATCCGTGGACGCGACCGCGACCCCCACCCGGTCGGCGGGCGCGTCGTCGGCGTCGCGGTAGTCGGTCCACCCGGCGGGCACGGGCACGTCACCGGTGGCGCCGATCGCGATGCGCGCGTACTCCCCCGGCACGTCCTCGAAGACGGCCGTGTGCGCGAGGTCGGCGATGACGTGGCGCACGCCCGCGCGCTCGACGCGGTCCGCGAGGTCGGCGGATCCGAGCACGGTCGAGGTAGGCAGGATCACGGCGCCCGCCTTCATGATCGCGAGCATCGTCTCCCACAGCTCCACCCGGTTGCCGAGCATGAGCATGACGTGGTCGCCCTTCCGCACCCCGAGCCCCACGAGCCACGTCGCGACGCGGTCGGAGCGGGCCGCCATCTCGTCGAACGTGATCTGGCGCTCGGATCCGTCGCCCGCGACCACGCGCAGCGCCATCCGGTCGTTCCCGCGCGCGATCACGTCGAACCAGTCGACCGCCCAGTTGAAGGCGTCCCCGACGTCGGGCCACTCGAACCGCGCGACGGCTGCTGTCCGCTCGGTGCGCATCTCCTGGAGGAGGTCGCGTGCGGCGCGGTAGGAGGAGTTGGCTCGGGTCATGGGTCCATCCTGCCGCCCGCGCCCGGTGTCGGCGGCCGGGGATCCGCACGACCGCTCCGGATCGCCGACGACTCCGAAGCATTCCAGCAGTGCACGAATCCATGCAAGACGGAAGGACCGCAGCATGACCGAGATCACCGCCCACCACGGGCTCCTCAAGGATACGAACCTCCACGTCGACGACACCGGCGGCACGGGCCGCCCCGTCGTCCTGATCCACGGCTGGCCGCTGTCCGGCGAGTCCTGGAGCAAGCAGGTCCCCGCGTTCGAGGCCGCCGGCTTCCGCGTCATCACGTACGACCGCCGCGGCTTCGGCCGCAGCGACAAGCCGCTCACGGGCTACGACTACGACACCTTCGCCTCCGACCTCGACGCCGTGCTCACCGCGCTCGACCTCGTCGACGTCACGCTCGTCGGCTTCTCGATGGGCGGCGGCGAGATCGCCCGCTACATCGGTACCCGCGGCGAGGCGCGCCTGCACAGCGTCGTCTTCGCCTCGGCCGTGCCGCCGTACCTGGAGAAGACCGACGACAACCCGGACGGTCCCCTCACGAAGGACGCCGCCGCCGAGATGACGGCCGGCCTCACCAAGGACGAGGACTCGTTCTACGACGAGTTCACGACCGGCTTCTACTCCGCGGACGGCGTGCTCAAGGTGACCGAGGCCGAGCGCCAGGAGGCCATCGCGCTCTCGCACCAGTCGAAGAAGCACGCGGCGCTCGCGTCGATGGCCGCGTTCGCGACCACGGACTTCCGCGACGACCTGACCAAGGTCACGGTGCCGACTCTCGTCATCCACGGCGACAGCGACGCGACCGTGCCGTTCGAGGGATCCGGCGAGCGCACCCACCGCGCCATCGCCGGCTCGGAGCTGCACGTCGTGAAGGGCGCCCCGCATGGCGTCACGGTCAGCCACCCCGAGGAGTGGAACCAGGCCGTGCTGGAGTTCCTGAAGAAGTAGCTCGCACCGCACGCCGCAGGGGCGCTGATCCGATCCGGGTCAGCGCCCCTGCGTGCGCGTCAGCGCCCCTGCGTGCGCTTGTAGGGCTTCGGCTGGCCCTTGACCACGGGCGCGCGGCCCTGGCCCTTGGAGGCCTTCGCCTTCCCGCCGGCCGGCGGCTTCGGCGCCTCGGGCGGGGTGGACGGCTTCGCGAGCTCCTCGATGGCCTCCTCGTAGGCGAGGCGGCCGGTCTTCGTCAGGCGCGTCTCGGTGCTCTGCGGGTCGAAGACGGCCTTCCCGTAGTGGTCCTCGATGGCGCGGATGGACGAGGCGAGCTTCGCGCGCGAGATGCCCAGCTGATCCGCCGCCTTCGGATGGTGCAGCACCTCGGCCGCGACCACGAAGTGACGCTGGTGGCTGATCTTCACGGGTGGTGCCTCTCGTCGCGGCGGATGCCGGATGTCCCACGGTACAGCCCGGGTCGGTGCCGCCCGGGCGCGCCCGCGTGGGCCGGTAGCGTCGAGGCGACGGACGGCGCCGACGGGGAGGCACGGGATGGCGGGACTCGAGGTCGTGGCGGCGGTGCTCGTCCGCGACGGGCGCGCGCTCGCCTGCCGCCGCGCGGCGCACAAGCCGGGCGCGGGCACGTGGGAGTTCCCGGGCGGCAAGGTCGAGCCGGGCGAGACGCCGGAGGCGGCGCTGGCGCGGGAGATCCGCGAGGAGCTCGGCGTCGACGTGACCGTCGGCGCGCTCCTCGACCGCTCCGAGGTGCCCGTCGGCGAGCGCGTGATCGACCTCGCCTGCTACCTCGCGGATCCGGTCGGGCCGCTGCCGACGACGAGCACCGACCACGACGAGCTGCGCTGGGTGCCGCTCGCCGACCTCGGCGACCTCGCCTGGTCGGCGCCCGACCTGCCGGCCGTGCGGCGTCTCGTGCTCGAGGCGCGGCACCCGGGGGCGGACTGGGTGATCGACGTCGGGGCGATGCCGCCGGCCCTCGGCTCGTCCCGCGAGGCCCACGCCGCGCGCCTGGCGGAGCTGTCGGACGGGTGCGCGCGCGCCGTCGCCGACCTCCGAGCGGGCGTGCGCGCCGCGCACGCGGCGGGGCTCGACGAGCACCGCATCGCGGCGTCCGCGCGGCTGGCCCTCGCGGACGTGCGCGCGATGCTCGGCTGAGCCCCACCGCGGCCCGTGACCCCGAGGGCGCTCCGGGCCGTCTGAGGCGATGACGCCACATCGGCGACGGGATGCCCGAGCCCCGCCTACGGGCAGGATCGCGCCGCGCCCCCGCGCGGGGGCTGGGGACGTCGGGGTCCGGGGAGGGCCTCGACCGCCGTAGCGTCCTCCGACGTCCGGCGGCCGTCGCCGCGGACGTCCCCCACCTGATCCGAGAGACGCCCATGCCCGCGACACCCCTCGCCTTCCGTTCCCGCTACGCGGCCGTCGCCGCCCTGGCGCTCGTCGCCTCCCTCGCCGTGCCCACGGCCGCCCAGGCCGCGACGCCCGTGCATCACGCCGTGCACCGCCCCGCACCCCGCCCTGCAGCGGCCGCCCACCACGCCCAGCCGGGCGCCGCCGACGGGATCGACCGGATCGTCGTCCCCGCCACGGCGGATGCGCGCTTCGGCGGCGGCACGATCTTCGCTCCGCGGGACGCCGGGCGGAAGGTCCTCGGATCGGTCGTCGTCACGCCCGGATTCCACGGCCGGGAGTCGGACATGGCGGTCTACGGCTCCGAGCTCGCCGCGGAGGGCTTCGTCGTCTTCACCATCGACACGCTCGCCCGCGCCGACCTCCCCGACCGCCGTGCCACCGAGATGCTCGCGGCCGCCGACTACCTCACGGGCCGGAGCGCCGTGAAGGCCGAGGTCTCCCCGGACCGCGTCGCCCTCCTCGGCTACTCCATGGGCGGCGGCGGGACGCTCCAGGCCGCGCAGGAGCGCCCGTCGATCGCGGCCGCGCTGACCCTCATGCCGTACGACTACCCGCCCGCCGGCGACCCGAAGGCGGTCCACCCCGCGTACCCGGAGCTGACGGTGCCGACGCTCATCATCACCGGGCAGAAGGACGCGACCGCGATCCCGGCGAGGTTCGGCAGGCCCGCCTACGACTCCATCCCCGCCGGCACCCCGAAGCAGTACCTCCAGCTGACGGGACTCGGCCACGCGGCCGGCATGGGGAAGCCGACCGCCACGATCCGGGCCGCCATCACCGCGTTCCTCGAGCGCTACCTCGACGGCGACACCGCCTACGCGAAGGAGATCTGCCCGGCCCCGGCGGTCGGCGGGCCCATCAGCGCGTCGACCAGCTCCTGCCCCACGAGCTGACACGTCCGCTCGTCCCGCGCGGCGTCCGACCATCCGGTCGGGCGCCGCGCGGGCGTGTCCCCTGGTCGCCGCCTAGGGTGGGGACGAACCACCATCCGCCCCCGCTCGACGCGGGCCGGCCACCGAACGGAGCGCTGATCGCGCTGAGCACCACCCCGCCGCCCGGCGACCCGCGGCGCCCCCGCCGGGATCCCGGAGCCGCGCGTCCGCCGCGCCAGCGCCGCCGCCGCGTCAACCCGCAGGAGATGCGCGACGTCCGCGCGCGCCTCCGCGGCACCATCTACGAGGGCACGGAGCCCGCGCACGGCCGTCTCGGCGACCTGTACTCCCCGCGCCAGATCGTCGACTTCTGCCTCGACCTCGGCGAGGTGATGCTCGCCTCGGGCGCCGACGTGCGCGCCGTCGAGATCGCCATCGTCGCCGTGAGCACCAAGTGGAACCTCGCGCCGCTGGAGCTCGACATCACGGGCACGGCCATCACCATCCAGTACGCGCCGCTCGAGGGCCCGCCGCTCGTCAAGCTGCGCGTGGTCACGGCGGAGGGCAGCGACCTGCACCGGCTCTCGCTCGTGTACCAGATCGTCGACGAGCTGCTCCACGACGACCGCGACATGACGAGCGCCGTCGACGGCCTCGTCGAGGTGCTCAAGTCGCCGCCGCGCTGGCCGTCGTGGATCACCGACGCCGCCATGGGCCTGTTCGGCGTCTCCGTGTCGCTGCAGGCGGGCGGATCGCTTCCGGGCGCCGCCGGGGCGTTCCTGCTGATGATCGGCGCGATGGTCCTCGGCCGGCAGCTGTCGCGCCGCGGCATCCCGCCGTTCTTCGTGGTCGCCGTGCAGTCCGCGATCGTCGCCGCCGTCGGCACGCTCGCCATCTGGTCGGGCGTCATGCCCGCCGGGAGCGCCGCCGCGATGGTCGCGGCCGTGGTGGTGCTGATCCTCCCCCACGTCACCATCGTCACCTGGGCGCAGGACGCCATCTCCGGGTTCCGGGCCATGGCGCTTTCGCGGGCGATGATCATCGTGCTCATCGTCGCGGGCATCGCCGTCGGGATCCCGGGCGGCCTCGCGCTCACGGCCGGGGTCGACATCGAGGTGGATCCCACCGACATCACGCTGCGCGCGCTCCCCCTCTGGATGCTGCTGATCACCACGTTCTTCGCGGCCGGCGCCACGGGGATCACGCAGGGCGCCAACGCGCGCGTGATGCCCGTCGCGATCGGCGTGGCGCTCGTCGGCACGGTCTCGCTCTGGATCCTCAAGACGGCTGGAGTGCCGCTGCTCGCGGCGACCTTCCTCGTGGCGACGCTGCTCGGTGCGCTCGGGACGGTGGTCTCGGCGCGCGTCCGGGTGTCGGCCACGGCGATCGCGGTGCCCGCCTTCTGCGGATCCCTCCTTCCCTCGCTCGCGGTGGCCTCGGCGCTCCTCAACTCCATGGCCGGCACGTCGGGAGCCACGGGCGCGTTCGTCGGCGCGATGGCGACGACCCTCGCGATCGGCGCGGGCCTCGTGCTCGGCAGCCTGCTCGCGACGCCGCAGGCGCGCCGGCACCTCCGCCGCCGGGCGAAGCGCGTCGTGGTGCAGTCGGTGCGCCTCGACACGACCCCGATCGGCATCATCCGCGACCCGTCGCTCCTGGATCCGCCCTCGCGTCCGGCGGGCGGTGGCGTCGACCTCGGATGACCGGGCGCGTCGCCTGTGCGACGGAGGCCCGGGCCTAGCCTGGGAGGACCTGTCCCCACGAGGGACGCCACCCACTCGCGAGGAGGATCCCCATGGACGTGCACCCCGGCGTCAGCCTGCTGGACGACGACGTGCGGGACGCGCACGAGCTGTTCCGCTCGCTGCACGCGCACCCCGAGCTCTCGATGCAGGAGCACGCGACCGCGGCCGCGATCGAGGCGTACCTGGAGGCGATCGGCGCCGAGACGAGCCGCTGCGGCGGTACCGGCGTGGTCGGGATCCTCCGGAACGGCGACGGGCCCGTGGTCGCGTTCCGCGCCGACACCGACGGCCTTCCCATCCTCGAGGAGACGGGCCTCGCGCATGCCAGCCGCGACACGGGCATCGACCCGTCGGGGAAGGAGGTGCCCACGATGCACGGCTGCGGGCACGACTTCCACGTCGCCGCCGCGCTCACCACGGCGCAGGCGCTCGCCGCGAACCGCGACGCGTGGGCCGGCACGATCGTCTTCGTGTTCCAGCCGGGCGAGGAGACCGGCGAGGGCGCCCGCGCGATGCTCGCCGACGGCCTCTGGGACCGCGCGCCCCGCCCCGAGGTGATCCTCGGCCAGCACGTCTTCCCGCTCCCCGTCGGCGTGGTCGCCACGCGCGAGGGCGCGTTCATGAGCATGAGCGACTCGTGGCGGGTCACCGTGAAGGGCCGCGGCGCCCACGGCTCGCAGCCGCAGAACTCCATCGACCCGATCGTCGCGTCCAGCGCCATCGTGCTGCGCCTCCAGACGGTGGTCGCGCGCGAGGTGGATCCGCAGGCCGCCGCGGTCGTCACGGTCGGCACGTTCCAGGCGGGCACGAAGGAGAACATCATCCCGGAGCACGCGGTGCTCGGCCTGAGCATCCGGACCTTCGACCCGGCCGTGCGCGAGCGCGTGCTGGCGTCCGTGCGGCGGATCATCCTGGCCGAGGCCGCCGCGAGCGGGGCGCCGGAGCCCGAGATCGAGGAGATCGTCTCGTTCCCGCTGAACCGCAACGACCCCGAGGCGACGCGCGGGATCGTCGCGGCGCTCACCGCGCAGCTCGGGACGGACAAGGTCGTCGAGTCGCCGCCCATCATGGGCAGCGAGGACTTCGGCATCCTCGGGGAGGCCATCGGCGTGCCCACCGTCTACTGGGCGTTCGGCGGCGTGGAGGCGTCGGCGTTCGGCGGCGCGACCCCGCCGCCCGGCAACCACACGCCGCAGTTCGCGCCGACCATGGAGGGCACGATCGAGACGGGCGTGAAGGCCGCGACGGCCGCGCTGCTCTCGCGTGTCGGCACAGGACGGGCATAGGGTCGAGGACACCCACCAGGAGGAGGCACCATCATGTCGGATGCACTGATCGGCGGCGTCGTCGTCGCTCCTCTCGCCCTCGCCTACGTCGCGCTCATCGTCACGGCGCTCGTCCAGGTCGTCCGCGACCGCACCCTGGCCGGGCTGTCCCGCGACCTCTGGATCGCCGCACTGGTGCTCATGACCGTCGTCGGCGCGATCGCCTGGTACGGCGTGGGGCACCGCACGACCGACGCGCAGCGCGCCGTCCAGCGTCTGCGCCTCGGGCTCAGCCTCTAGCCGCCGCCCGTCCGCTCCGCCCGGAGCCCCCGCGCCCGCCGCTCGACCCCGGTCAGCGGCGGGCGCGCCTGTTCCGCCACGCGGACCACGCGCCCGTCGCCCACAGCGCCCAGAGCACCAGGAGCGGCTGGAAGACCAGTCGGATCGCCCGCGCGGCGTCGGTCTCGAGGCCGAACGCGGGCGTGCGCGTGACGAGCTGCGAGATGTTGCCGGGGAAGATCGCGACGAAGAACGCCGCGACCACGAGGCCGACCCACACGCGCCAGCGGCCGAGGAGCACGAGCGACAGGCCGAGCAGGATCTCCACGACGCCCGACGCGAGCACCACGAAATCCGGATCCATCGGCAGCCACGTCGGCACCTGCGCCTGGAACGACTCCCGCGCGACCGTGAGGTGCCCGGTGCCGGCCGTGATCAGCACGAGGCCGAGCAGGATCCGGCCGAGCGTGCGCGGGATCGAACGGCGGCCGCCGTCCGGGGCGATCCGCTTGTCGGCCGTGGGGCGGGTCGCGGAGCTCGGGGTCATGCGCCCAGTCTGGCGCGGGCCGGATGCGCGGCCCCTCCACGCGGATCCCCGTGGCAGCCCCTCTTCCCCGGGTGCCGGAACCGGTCCTAGCATCCCGCCATGACCGATCTCCCCGACATCGCGACCGGCGCGGACACCGACGTGCTCGGCCCCGACGACCGCCCCCGCCCGCCGCGCGCCGACGAGCGCGCCTGCCTCACCGGCTTCCTCGCCCTCAACCGCGCCACCGTGATCCGCAAGGCCCGCGGCCTCTCCGACGCCGACGCCGCGCGCCGCGTCCTCCCCAGCCTCACCTCCGTCGCGGGCGCGCTCCGGCACCTCGCCGACGTCGAGCGTTCGTGGACGGTCGAGCTGATGGAGGCCGGCGACTACGACCGGCGCTTCGGCGGGGACGACGACCCGGACGGCGAGTGGCGGGTGAGCCCGACCGATCCGCTCGCCGAGATCGTCGCCGACTACGAGCGCGCCTGCGCGGAGAGCGACGCCGTGATCGCCCGGCACGACCTCGACGACATCGCGGCCGCCGGGCCGCCCGACGAGATGCCGTCGCTGCGCTGGATCCTCGTGCACCTCATCGAGGAGACCGCGCGCCATGCCGGCCACGTCGACGTGGTCCGGGAGCTGGTCGACGGCGTCACCGGCGAGTGATCCGCGTCAGCGCTGCACCAGCACGGCGATCCAGCCCGCGACGAACAGCAGGAGCGGCACGCCCACCGCGATGACGCCGCCGAGCGTCGGCGTCATGCGCAGGCGGCGCACCGGCCGAGGACGGGACGCGCGGCCGGGGTCAGGCAGGCCGACGGCGCGCAGGACCGCATCGAGCGCGGAGGGATCCTCCGGTCGCTCGATCGGGTCGGCGCGCCACCGCTCCCACCGATCGACCTTCGCGACGAGCGCCGTCGTCGCCTCGACGACGTCGCGCCACCGCTCGGGGTCGCGCGTGACGACGTCGTCGTACGAGGTGAGCAGCAGCCGGTCGCCCACGACCTCGACGTCGAGGCCCCGCACCCGGTCGATGAGCAGGGCGAGGATGTCCGGCGTGAAGAGGTAGAGCGCGTCGCGCTCGCTGCCGGCCGGGCAGTAGAGCGCGTAGTGGCGGTCGACGTCGCCCTCGAGCGAGAGCCGCTGCTCCCGCTCCGGACGGGACATCATCGTCAGCGCGCGCCGGAGGACGCCCCGCCGGGCGATCACCCGGATGTGCGGCATCTCGTGCGCGAGCCGGATCATCGCGTACCCGCCGAAGCGCGCCGCCCCCTCGCGACGGCCGGCCGTCACGATCTCGTGGTTGCCGAACTCGACGCCGGGCGCCGCGGTCGGGCGCATCACGCGCGTGAGGTCGAAGTAGCGACGCGCGGAACCGAAGTGCCCGTCCGACATCGGCCCCGGGAGGTACTCCATGCCGTTGGCCTCGGCGAAGCGCACGAGCCGGGGGTGCGCGCGGTAGCCGCCGCGGCGCTCGCGGGAGCGGATCACCCAGCTGCCGAAGACGACGAGCAGGATCGCGGGCAGCGTGCCGACGAATGCCTGCCAGGCGGCCTGCTCGACGGCATCGGGGGCGCCCTCCTGGAGGGTGTCGGCCATGATCCAGGCGAGCATCACGACCATCAGGGCGCTCGCCCCGGCGAGGGACACCATGAGCGCGGTGCGCGCCTTCACGCCGATCCCCTCCGCCTCGGGGTGCGCGCGGCGGAACTCCCGACGGAAGGCGCGCACATCACGTCACCGGATCCGGTCGGTGAGCGGATCCGTGTCGAGCCGCGCCCGCGTGAGCGCCCGCTCGCCCGTCACGGCAGCGTCGTGATCACGAAGGCGAGCCCGAAGAAGACCACGCCGAGGGCAATGAGCAGGAGGAGCCCGAGCGTCGGCCGCATCCGCAGCCGACGCCCGGCCGCCGCGACGCCGCGTGACCGACGGGCGCGACGGCGGGTGCGCCCCGGCTCCGGCACCGCGAGCGCGTCGTCGGACGCGGTGAGCACCGAGGCCTCCTCGCCCTCGAGCGACCGCAGCCGGTCGTCGCGCCAGCGCTCCCAGCGGTCGACCTTCGCCGTGAGGGCGGCGGTCGCGTCGACCACGTCGTGCCAGCGGTCGGGATCCAGCGTGACCATGTCGGCGGGCGAGCGCAGCAGCAGGCGGTCGCCGCGGATCTCCACGTCGAAGCCGCGCACCCGGTCGACGAGCACGGCCATGACGTCCGGCGTGAAGAGGTAGAGGGCGTCGCGCTCGTACCCCTCTGGGCAGTAGAGCGCCGCATGCCGATCGAAGTCGCCCTCGAGCTCCAGGCGCTGGTCGCGCGCGACGTCGATGGTCGGCGTCATCTCGCGGCGGAGGCGCGTGCGGTTCGAGATCACCTGGATGTGCGGCAGCTCGCGGCGGAGTCCGATCATCGCGTAGCCGCCGTACTGGGTGATGCCGTCGAACCGCGACCCCTGGTTGAGCTCGTGGTTGCCGAACTCGACGGGGCGCGCGGTCCGCGGCCGCATGACGCGGGTCACGAACATGCCGCGCGATGCGGATCCCATGTGCCCGTCGGAGACCGGCCCCGGTGTGTAGCTCAGGCCGTTGATCCGCCCGAAGCGCGTGAGGCGGTAGTGGGAGCGGATCGTGCTGCGGCGGCGGCGCGTGCGGATGAGGCGCCAGGCGAAGAAGACGCCGGTGCCGAACATGGGGATCGCGAACACGGTCATGCCGAGGGCGTCGCCGCGGGCCTCGGGGTCGTCGGTGACGATCGCGCCCACACCGCCGGCGAGGAGGAGGACGCCGCCGAGCGGGATCGCGAGCAGGGCGAGGATCCCCATCGCGATGCGGCCGAGCACGAACAGCGGCGACACGATGACGGGGTGCCGCGCCGTGAACTCGCGGCGGAACCGGCGGAGGTCGTCGCGGTCGATGCGGCCGGTCAACGGCGTCGTGTCCAGCTGCGGTCGGCTGGGCGCGTGCGTCGTCATGGATCCCCTCGTCCCGCGGCATCCCGGCCGCCCGTCCACCGTAGCGACGCGATGCGGCGCCGCCCGGCGCGCGGACGCCCCCAGGTCGGGCGGCACGAGGGCGTCACCTCCGGTCGGGCGCATGACGGATGCCGCGCCCGTAACCTGACCCGATGGATCTGCAGCAGCTCTTCGGACTCGATGGACGCACGGCGCTGGTGACCGGCGGCAGCTCCGGGATCGGGCGCGCCATCGCCGAGGCGCTCGCCGCGGCGGGGGCCCACTTGCTCGTCGCCGCGCGCACGGCGGCCACGATCGACGACACGGTGGCCGGGATCCGGGCCGAGGGCGGTTCGGCGGACGGAATCGTCGCCGACCTCTCGACCCGGGCAGGCGCGCACCTGCTCGCCGATCGGGCACTCGCGGCCGGTGACGTGGACGTGCTGGTGTGCTGCGCGGGCATCAACCTCCGCCCGCCGATGGCCGAGCTCGGCGAGGACGTCTGGGACGCCACCATGGCCGTCAACCTCGACGCGCCGTTCATCCTCGGCCAGCGTCTCCTGCCCCCTATGGCGGAGCGCGGCAACGGCCGCGTCATCCACGTCAGCAGCCAGCAGGCGCAGCGCGCGTTCGCGGCGAGCGGTGCGTACGGGGTGTCGAAGGCCGCGGTGGAGGCGCTCGCCCGCTCCCAGGCGGAGGCGTGGTCGGCCCAGGGGGTGACGGCCAACGTGCTGGTCCCCGGCTTCGTGCTCACGGCCCTGAACGAGCGGCTGGGCTCCGATCCGGTGGCGGTCGCCGCGCTGGCGGCGCGCACCTTCGTCGGCCGCAACGGCTCCCCCGGCGACTTCGCGGCACCCGCCGTCTTCCTGGCGGGCAGGGGATCCGCGTACGTCACCGGTCAGACCATCGCGGTCGACGGCGGCTTCTCCGTGCACTGACGGCTGGCTCGGGCGCCGTGGACGCGGCCGCGGACCCGTCAGCGCGGGAACGCCGTCGCGCCCACCTTCTCGTACGCGGCCCACGCGTCGACCGGCCCGCGCCCCGCGACCGCGAAGTCGCCGATCGCCCGCGCCTTGTAGATCGCCGGGTTGTGGCTCGCGACGACGCGGGCGTTCCGCCAGTGCCGGTCGAGCGCGCGTTCGCGGAACGTGGCCGACGCTCCCCCGACCTCGAACAGCAGGCTCGCGGCGGCGGGCGCCTGGTCGACCGCGTGCACCTGCGCCTGGTAGACGGCGTTCTCGGCGGCGTCGAGCGTCGGCTTGTCGAGGGCGTCGCCTGGCTCCGCGGTCGCGACCGCGTCGTCCAGGCGGGCCGCGGCCGCGAGGGTCGTGGCGCGCACGGCGAAGGCGGCCGTGGAGATCCGGCCGACGACGTCGAGCACCTGCGGGTCGTCCTGGGGCAGTGCGGCGTTCGCGTGGATGTAGGTGCGCGTGCGGCTCCGCACGTACGCGACCGCGTCGTGCTCCACCTCCTGCGCGATCCCTGCCAGCACCGCCACGAGGTGGAGCTGGTAGAAGGCCTGGATGTGCGAGAGCGGCGCCTCGCGGTAAGCGGTGACGGTCGCCGGATCCACCTCCACGCCCGCGAAGGTCGTGGTGCCGCTCGCGGTGAGGGTCTGGCCGAAGGCGTCCCAGTCGTCGACCGCGGTGACGCCCGGAGCGTCGGTGGGGATCGCGAGGGTCACGCGCTCGACGCCGTCGGCGGCCTCCCGACCGGCGGCGAGGTAGATCCAGTCGGAGTAGAGCGTGCCCGTGGAGTAGTACTTGGTGCCGTCGAGGATCCAGCGCCCGTCGCGCTCGGTGAGCGTCGTGGAGATGTCGGCGAGCGTGTTGCCGGTCTGCTCGCTCGTGGCGTTGCCGACGATGGCGCCGGACGCGATGCGGCGGATCCACTCCTCGCGCGCGGGCCCGGGAGGCCGGCGCAGCACGAGCTCGACGTAGCCGAAGTGGCCGCGGAGGAGGTGCCCGACGTTCGCGTCGGCGGCCGACAGCTCGATCACGAGCTCGGCGAGCTGGGCGATCGTCGCGCCGCTCCCGCCGTCCGCGACCGGCAGCCGCAGGGCCCCAAAGCGCGCCTCGCGGAGGAGCGCGACGGCGTCGTGCGCGAGCTCCCGGTCGCGCTCTCGGGCGACGGCGCCCGCGCGGATCCGGTCGAACAGCGGCAGGAACTCGGCCCGCAGGTCGGCGGTGGAGGTCCCCGTCGCGGCCGCCGTCACCGTCACCGTCACGAGAACGCGCCCCGGTACGCCGCCGCCGGGTGCGACTCCGGCAGCCGGTCGCGCCCGGTCAGCTTGTGCCGCAGCGTCCCCGGCTCGTACTCCCGCTGCTGCAGGCCGCGCTCCTGCAGCACGGGCGTGACGTGGTCGACGAAGTCCTCGTAGCTGCCGGGCAGGGTCCAGTTGATGACGTTGATCCCGTCGACGCCCGCCTCCTGCCAGCCCGCGAGCACGTCCGCGATCTGCTCGGGCGTGCCCACGACGCGGCCGCGCAGCTTCGCGGAGAGCCGGGCGAGGTCGGCGATGGTCGGCTCGCGGTCGGGTGACGCCTCGCGCAGCCAGTTCAGGTGGCTCTGCCCGGCCTGCGTCTCCACCTGCGAGAGCGGCGTCGCCGGATCCAGCTGCTCGCCCGTCTTCGGGTCGAAGCCGAGGTTGGAGTGCAGGAGGAACCCGTCGGCGGAGAGGTACTCGTCGATCTCGGCCTCGTTGCGCTTGGCCTCCTCCTCCGTGCTGCCGGTGATGAAGGAGAGCCCGAGCCAGAAGGAGAGGTCGTCCGCCCGCCGGCCCGCGTCCACGGCGAGCGCCCGGGTGTCATCGATGAGGGCGCGGGTCTTCTCGGGCGTCGACGACAGGATGAACTGCGCCTCCGCGTTCCGGGCGGCGAACCGACGGCCGACGGGCGAGGATCCGGCCTGGAACAGCACGGGCGTGCGCTGCGGCGACGGCGATGACAGGTGCGGGCCCGCGACCTTGTAGCGCGGCCCCTCGTGGTCGATGCGGTGGATGCGCGACGCGTCCGAGAACACCCCGCGCGCCTTGTCGCGCTGGAGCGCGTCGTCGTCCCACGAGCCCTCCCACAGCTTGTAGACCACCTCGAGGTACTCGTCGGCCCAGGCGTAGCGGGCGTCGTGGTCCTCGAGGCCGTCGTGCCCGAAGTTGCGGGCGGCGCCGTCGAGCGCGCTCGTCACCACGTTCCAGGCGATGCGGCCCTTCGTGATGTGGTCGAGCGTCGACACCTTCCGCGCGAAGTCGAACGGGTGCGCCTGCAGCACGGAGCTCGTGAACGCGAAGCCGAGGTGCTCGGTGCTCACGGCGAGCGCGGAGATCAGCACGGAGGGGTCGTTGCTCGGGAACTGGAGGCCCTCGCGCGCGTTCACGTCATAGGCGCCGTCGCCCGGACCGTAGAGGCCGACGACATCGGCGAAGAACATGGCGTCGAACCGGCCGCGCTCCAGCGTCCTCGCGAGATCCACCCACAGCTCGACGTCGTCGAACTCGTGCTGGCGGGCGTCCGGGTGTCGCCACAGGCCGTGCTGGATGTGGCTGGCGGTGTTCATCACGAAGGCGGCGAAACGGAGCGGGGGCCGGGCGTCGGGCATGGGGATCCTCTCGTCGGACCTCCAGCGTCGCACGGGTGAGGAGATGCGGATGTGGACGGGCGTAGCCGGCCGTCACACGCGCGCTGTGCAGCGCGCACGCAGGAGCGCACGGCCAGCCGCTACCGTCGGCGCACACGGACGCGGACCTCGATCAGGTGCCGGTCCGCGATCCACTCCTCTCCCTCCCCGGCGCCGACGCACGTCCGCGCCGCCCCTCTCCGGAAGGTCCCGCATGCCCCGTCGCCCCACGATCACGCACCGTTCCACCATCGCCGCCGCTGCCGCCGTCTGCCTCGGCGCCGCCCTGCTCGGCTCGGCGGCCCCCGCGTCCGCCGCCGACGCGGACGCGCCCGCGTCCGCTCCCGCCTCGTTCGTCCCCGTCGCCGCGCCCGCCGCTCCGGCCTCCGACGAGGTCTCCTACTGGACGCCCGAGCGTCGCGCGGCCGCGACGGAGGACGACGGCCCGGGCGACGCGACGGCCGCGTCCGGATCCGAGGTCGCGACCTCCGACGCGGCCCGCACCGTGGACCACGCCGAGCAGATCGAGCCCGTGTCGCACATCGGCCGCATCTACTACGTGCAGGAGGGCTACGGCCACTGGTGCTCGGCGAACGTCGTCGCCTCCGCGAACGGATCGACCATCGCCACGGCGGGGCACTGCGTGACCATGGACCAGACCTTCTCGAGCCAGATGGTCTTCTACCCCGCCTACGAGTCGGGCGGCTCGCCCTACGGCGGGTGGCCCGTCGTGGGCGGCAACGTCACGTCCGGCTGGTACGAGGGCAACAACGCCGACCAGGCGGAGGACACCGCGTTCATGGCCGTCGCCCGCGACGGCGAAGGGGCGACCGTCCAGAGCGTCGTCGGCGCCTCCCCCGTGCTCTTCGACCAGCCGGCGACGCAGGTCTTCTCCGCCTTCGGCTACCCCGCGGTCGGGCGCTTCGACGGCGAGCACCTCGACCGCTGCACCGGCTCGGGCACGGCGCAGGGCACCGCGCAGATCCTCATCGCGTGCGACATGACGGGCGGCGTCTCGGGCGGCCCGATCCTCGCCGGCGACGGCAGCGGCGGCGCGCAGTTCGCGAACGTGGCCGAACGCGACGACACGGGCACCCACAACCTCGGCCCGCTCTGGCAGGCATCCGCGCACTCCGCGTACGACCTCACGGCGGCCATCGCGACCTGATCCACGCAGCGTCCCCCGGGTCGCATCCGCGGACCCGCCCGTTCCATCCTCCTGAAGGAATCGCCCATGATCAGATCACCGCACCCGTCCCGCCATCCGCTCCGGATCGCCGTCGCGGGGGCACTCCTCACCGGTGGCGTCCTCGTGTCGCTGGCCGCCGCCCCGGCTGATGCGGCACCGGCGCACCCGTCGGCGGACGCGTCGGGCGTCAGCGCACCGACCGTCGTCTCCGTGCCGTCCGCGCAGGCGGCCGCTGCGCTGGCGTACTGGACGCCGGCGCGCAAGGCCGCCGCGAACGCCGCATCGGACGGCACCGTCCCCGGCTCCGCTCCGGAGGCCGCGTCGGCCGCCGCCGCGCCCATCTCGGTCGCCGAGCACGTGGCCCCCGTCCCGCACATCGGCCGCTTCTTCTACGACCGCGACGGGCACAGCTACGCCTGCAGCGCGAACGTCGTCCAGTCGGGGAACCGCTCCACCGTCGCGACGGCGGCGCACTGCCTGACCGGCGGCGGCGCCTTCTCGACGAACGCCGTGTTCACCCCCGACTACGACGACGGGACCTCGCCGTACGGCGACTGGCCCATGGAGACCGGCGTGATCGCGGGCGGCTACTTCGCCGACAACGGCGACATAGCGGATGACTCCGCGTTCCTGGTGGTCGCGCACGACGCCGCGGGACGTGACATCCAGAGCGTGGTGGGCGGCTCACCCGTGCTCTTCGACCAGCCGCTCGTGCAGCCGGGGACCGTGTACGGCTACCCCGCGCAGGGCCGCTTCGACGGCCTCACCCTGCAGCGGTGCCGGGGTGCCTTCCACGCCTTCAGCACGCAGCAGATCGTGCTCGACTGCGACATGCGCGAGGGCGTCTCCGGCGGTCCGATCTTCGAGGGCGACGACGCGAGCGGTCCGCAGTACGCGGACGAGAACGCGCGGGTCACCGCGGAGCCGAAGGTGCTGGGCCCGATCTGGCTGGCCGACGAGCACGCGGCCTACGACACCGCGGCGGCGTACACGGGCTGAGCCGCGGCAGCCGGCGGCTGCCGATCGGATGAGGGGCCGCGGTCACGGTGCGTTACGCGCCGTGACCGCGGCCCTTCCCCGGTCGGGGGAACACGGGCACGGTAGGCGTCACCCGAGCGGATCCCCGCTCGCGACCGCTCCCCTGCACCGCAGCCGCACCGCTGGAGACCCCATGACCACCGCCCCGCCCACCGCATCCGCCGCCCCGCGCGCCCCGCTGCCCGACGGACCCGCGTCGGACTCCGACGCCGAGGCCCCCGCGGACGTCGCGCGCCGCCGTCGCCGCGTGCTCACCGCATCGTTCATCGGCACCACCGTCGAGTACTACGACTTCTACCTCTACGCCACGGCATCCGCGCTCGTGTTCGGCAGCCAGTTCTTCCCGAACCAGACACCCGCGCTGGGCCTGCTCGCATCGTTCGCCACGTACGGCGTCGGCTTCCTCGCGCGGCCCATCGGCGGGATCGTCGCCGGGCACCTCGGCGACCGCATCGGCCGCAAGCGCATGCTCGTCTACTCGCTCGTGCTGATGGGGATCGCGTCGACCCTCATCGGCGCGCTCCCGACGTACGCGACCATCGGCATCGCGAGCGTCGTCGGCCTGGTGCTCCTGCGGCTCGTGCAGGGCATCGCGGCGGGCGCCGAGTGGGGCGGATCCGCGCTGCTGTCGGTCGAGCACGCCCCCGCCCACCGCCGCGGACTGTTCGGCGCGTTCACGCAGATGGGATCCGCGGGCGGCATGCTGCTCGCCACCGGCGTCTTCGCGGCCACGCGCTTCGGCCTCGGCGAGGAGCAGTTCCTCGCCTGGGGCTGGCGCCTGCCGTTCCTCCTCAGCGCCGTGCTCGTCGCGGTCGGCCTCGTGATCCGCCTCCGCGTGGAGGACGCCGCCGAGTTCCGCGACATCAAGGCCGCCGGGGAGGTCGAGCGCTTCCCGCTCGGAGTCGTGCTGCGGAAGCACCCGCGCGCTGTGCTCATCACCGCCGGCCTCCGCCTCGTGCAGCCCGCGCTCTACTCGATACTCACCGTCTACACGCTCTCCTACCTCGCCCAGAAGCGCGGCGACTCGGGCGTCGCGCTCACGTCGGTGCTCATCGTCTCGGCGCTCAGCGTGCTCACCACTCCCCTGTGGGGCTGGATCTCCGACCGCGTCGGCCGTCGCCGCCTCACCATCGGGAGCGCCGCCGGCATCGGGATCCTCATCTGGCCGTTCTTCGCGTTCCTCGACTCCGGCCCGCTGCTGCTCCTGCCCCTCGTCTTCGCGCTCGGCATGAACGTGTTCCACGACTCGATCTACGGACCGCAGGCCGCCTGGTTCGCCGAGCAGTTCCCCACGGGCGTCCGCTACAGCGGCGTCTCGCTCGGCTACCAGGTCGGCAGCATCTTCTCCGTCGGCCTCACGCCGCTGCTCGCCGTGCTGTTCCTGCAGTGGGGCGGCGGATCCCCGTGGATCCTCTGCGCGTACATCGGGCTGTACGCGGTGCTCACCATCGCGGCGGCGCTCGCGGCGAAGGACCCGGCGCGGGACGCGGTCGCGGCCCGGCGATCGGAGGCGGAGGCGGCGTCGTCGTCGGACGCGGACGGGGCCGTGCACCCGGCGGTGGCCGTGGCGGGATCCGCTCCGGCGGGCGGCAGGGAGCGCGAGCGCGCGACGACCCGCTAGGGCCATGCGACGCGAGGCGGTGGCCGGGAGGGATCCCGGCCACCGCCTCGTCGTGCGTCGCGTCGCGACGGTGCGCCGGTCAGAGGTCGACGGGCGTCCCGTCCGCCGCGCGCACGCGCAGCGCGTAGCCGTCGCGCGGACCGGCCTCGAGGTCCGCGAGGGATCCCGCCGGCAGGTCGAGCGCGGCGCGCGCGGCCTCCGTGGGCGCCGGATCCACGGCGGTCTGCGTGAAGGCGAGCAGCTCGACGGCCGGGCCGATCGTGGTGCCCGGGTTCGGCGTGGATCCCCAGTCGATGAGGAACGGCACGTCGGGCCGGGCGCCGCGCGGGTGCGTGAGCCGCCACTCGAGGAGCGCGCCGCCGGGTGTGCGGCGGGACAGGTCGGCGACCGGGCCCGGGTCCTCGCCGGCGTCGCGCGCCCGAGCCGCGACCTCCGCGATGCCGGCCGGGTGGACCGCGTACGTGACGACGCGCGGGCGGGTCAGCTCGGCGATGCCGAAGCGCGTCGGCACGGCGCGGTCGACGCGCGCCGGATCCGGCCCGATGAGCTCGAGGTACCGCGGGCCGCGCACGCCGTCGACCGTGAACGCGACGAGCGCGTTCGCCGTGCCGGTGGGGTGGACGCCACCGGGCTCGGCCTCGACGCCCGTGCGACCGGCGAACCACGCGACGAGCGCCGCGAGGTCCGGCCCCGCGATGACGACGTGGTCGAGGAGCGTCGGGACGGCGGACCCGCCGACCCCGGTCACGCGCCCGCTCCGCGCCGGGAGGCGGGCACCTCGGGTTCGCCGAGGGACAGCATCAGCCGGTTCGCCCAGTTGAAGAACGCGGCGCCGTTGATCACGTCGACCACGGCCGCGTCGTCGAGGCCGGCCGCGCGGAGACGGGCGACGTCGGCGGATCCGAACGCGAGCGGCGTCGCGGCGAGGGCCACCGAGGCGGCGACCACGGCGTCCCACCGCTCGTCGGCGAGCGGCGCGCCCGTGCCCTGGTCGAGGAGGCGCTGCACGTCGTCGCCGCGGCCGGAGAAGCGCGTGGCGGCGGCCGCGTGCACGGACGCGCAGAAGACGCAGCCGTTGGCGCGGGAGGTCGCGGCCGCGGCGAGCTCGCGCTCGGCCCGGCCGATCCCGCCGTCCGGGTTGTGGAAGATGTCGAGGTCGGTGAGCGTGCGGGCCTCGAGCGCGGCGGGATCCCGGGCCAGCAGCCGGAAGTACGGCATGCGCGCGCGGGCGGGCTCCACGAGGGCGGCGCGCTGCACGTCGTCGAGGTCGGCCTCGTCGACGGGCGCGAGCCACGGCACCCAGCCGAGGCCCTCCTGCGTGAAGGCGTCGGGCCGCCCGAGGTCGACGGGGTCGGTGACGGGATCGGCGGCGGTCATCGGGCGGCTCCTGCCGGGTCGGGGGTGGATGCGGTGCGGGCGGGATCCGCGGGCGCGGCGACGGGCTCCGCGGCCAGGACGGCCAGCCCCCACGCGACCCGCAGCTGGAACGCGAGGAACGCGATCAGCTGCGAGAGGCTCACGATCTCGTCGGGCGTCCACCCGGCGGCGCCGAGCGCGCGCAGGGCGTCCGGGCTCGACTCGCGCGGCCGGATCACCAGCAGGTGCGCGTGGGCGAGGGCGGCGGCGAGGCGGGGGCCGACGGCGTCGCGCGTGGCGGCGTCCGGGGTCCACGGATCCGTCGCGACGCTCTCGGCGGCGAGGCCCGGCTCGCGGTACGCGCCGGTCGGTCCCGCGGTGGCGCCGTCGCGCGCGGCCCGGTCGACGACCGGCGCGAGCGACGCGTCGGCGTCGCCGAGGAGGTCGGCGTAGAAGGCGGCGGCGCGGTCGGATCCGTGCAGCCGCGCCACGAAGGCCGCGACCGCGTACCGCTCGGCGTACGAGAACGCGCCCGGATCCGCGGGCTCGAGCAGCGCCTCGAAGCTGCGCTGGGCGTTCGCGCGGGCGTCGGGACGGAGGTCGCGGATCCGGCTCAGGGGGTGGTCGGGGGCGAGGCCGGCCAGGAGGTCGACGACGTCGGCGGGGTGGGTCATGCGGCTCCTCCAGCGGGGTTCGGGGTGGATGCGGGCAGGTGGGCGGCGCGCAGCGCGTCGGCCGCGGCGGCCCCGGTCGCGAGCCCGAGGCGGGGCGCGACCTCCGCGCCCAGCAGCTCGAGGCTCCGCAGCGTGAGCGCGTGCGTGGCGGGGATGGAGTGCACCTGGAACGAGACGTCGGTCGCGGCGTCGAGGGTGCGGTCGGCGGCGAGGCCGTCGGCGACCTGGTCGACCGTGCCGAGGTGCGTGTCGGTCACGCGCAGCACGGCGTCGAGGTCGAGCGCGTCCGCCGCGTCGCCCACGATCGTCCGGGCGAAGCGCCGGAGGGCGGGCTCGGCGAGGGCGCGGGCCGCGGCGACCTCGCCGGGATCCACCACGAGCGCCGTCCGCGACGCGAGCACCCGCTCGGGAGCGCCGGCCGGCAGCGCCTCCCGGTACGCGTCGATGATGGGAAGCTGCAGCTCGTGCAGCGGCGCGTCGGGCGCGGTGTCGGGGCGCGGCTGGGTGCGGGAGAGCATGAGGCCGTCGCCGCGGGATCCGATGCGCGCGCCGCCCTGGACGGAGAACGTGCCTTGCCAGATGCGCGCCGCGAGCCCGTCGGCGGGCGGGTAGATGCGCGACCCCGTGCCGCGCACCCCGCGGCCCTCGAGCGCGTCGAGCAGCACCTGCAGGTGGTCCTGGAACAGCGCGTGGCGGTCGCCGGAGTCGTGCCCGAACGCCGGGAACGACGCGGGCGTGCCGCCGGACGCGACCCCGAGCTGCACGCGCCCGCCGCTGAGGAGGTCGAGCACGGAGGCGTCCTCGGCGGCGCGCAGCGGATCCTCGAGCGGCAGCGTGAGCACGGCCGTGCCCAGCCCGATGCGGGTGGTGCGGGCCGCGGCCGCCGCGAGGAACACGAACGGCGACGGCAGCCCGCCGCCCTCCTCGCCGAAGTGGTGCTGCGCGAGCCACACGGCCGCGAAGCCGTGCCGTTCGGCGTGCTGGATCTGCTCCAGGGCCGCCTCGTAGCGCTCCGCGGGCGTGCCGGCGTCGAGCACGCGGCCGAAGAAGCCGAGCCGGGCGCCGGTCATGCGCGCGCCCCCTCGTCCGCGGGGGCCGGGCGGGCGGTGCCGGGGATCGCCCGGATCAGCTCCTGCGTGTACTCGTGCTGCGGGTCGTGGAACACGTCGTCCACCCGTCCTCCCTCGACCTGCCGGCCGCGCCGCAGCACGGAGACCGTGTCGGCGATCTGCCGCACGACCGCGAGGTCGTGCGAGATGAACACGTACGTGAGCCCGAGCTCGGACTGCAGGCGCGCGAGCAGCCGCAGCACCTGCGCCTGCACGGTCACGTCGAGCGCCGAGACGGCCTCGTCGAGCACCACCAGCTCGGGCCGGAGGATGAGCGCGCGGGCGATGGCGACGCGCTGCCGCTGTCCGCCGGAGAGCTCGCGCGGGTGCCGGTCGGCGGTCTCGGGCGGGAGGTCGACGAGCCGCAGGTGCTCGGCGACGGCCTCCCGGCGCGACGCGGCGTCGCCGCCGTCGCGCAAGTTGAGCAGCGGCTCGCGGACGATCTGCGCGACGGTCTGCCGCGGATCCAGCGACCCGAACGGGTTCTGGTGCACGAGCTGCACGGTGCGCCGCGACTCCCGCAGCGCCCGACCGCGGAGAGCCGTGACGTCGACGCCGCCGATGCGGACGGTGCCGGCGGTCGGCCGGTCGAAGCCCGCGATGGCGCGCCCGGTGGTGGTCTTGCCGGAGCCCGACTCCCCCACGATCGCGTGCGTCGTGCCGCGCGGCACCGCGAAGGAGACGCCGTCGACGGCCACGAGCGGCGCGGATCCGCGGCGGCGGAACACGCGCCGGAGCCCCGCGACCTCCACGAGCGGCGGCGCGTCCCGTTCGACGACCGCGGGCCGTCGTTCCACGACCTGGCGGAACGACGGCGCGTCCGCGAGGAGCGCCCGCGTGTACGGCGTGGCGGGCGCGGCGAGCACGCGGGCGGCGGGTCCCTGCTCCTGCACGCGGCCGCGCTGCAGCACGACCACGTCGTCGGCGCGCTCGGCCGCGACCGCGAGGTCGTGCGTGATCATCAGCACGCCCACCCCGGTCTCCGCGCGGAGGCGGTCGAGCAGGTCGAGCACGCGCCGCTGCACGGTCACGTCGAGGGCGCTGGTGGGCTCGTCGGCGATGATCAGCTCGGGCTCCAGCGCGATCGCCGCGGCGATGAGCACGCGCTGGCGCATGCCGCCGGAGAGCTCGTGCGGGTACTGCCGGGCGCGGGTCTCGGGGTCGTCGATGCCGACGCGCTCGAGGAGGTCGAGCACGCGGGCGCGGTTCCGCCGGCGGTCGCGGGAGCCGTGGATGCGCAAGCCCTCGGCGACGCTCTGCCCGATGGTGCCGACGGGGTCGAGCGAGCTGCCCGGATCCTGCGGCACGAGCCCGATGCGGCGCCCGCGGATGCCGCGGAGCCGGGACTCCCCGATGCCCACGAGCTCCGTGCCGCGGAGCGCGACGGCGCCGCCCGCGATGGTCCCGTTCTGCGCGAGCAGGCCGACGACGGCCTGCGCGATGGACGACTTGCCGGATCCGGACTCGCCCACGAGCGCGGTCACGCGACCCGCGGCGACCTCGAAGGAGACGCCGTCGACGGCCGTGCGCGTGCCCGCCGCCGTGCGGTAGTCGACCCGGAGGTCGCGCACGGCGAGGAGCGGGGACGTGGGATCGGTCATGCGAGCTGCCCTCCTCGGATGGACTGGCTGATGCGGTTGGTGGCGAGCACGACGGCGACCACCACAGCGCCCGGCAGCACGGTGAGCCACCACGCGGTGGCCACGTAGTCGCGGCCCTCGGCGACGAGGAGGCCCCACTCGGGCGTGGGCGGCGGGGCGCCGTAGCCGAGGAAGCCGAGGGTGGAGATCTGCAGGATCGCGGACCCGAACTGGAGCGCCGCGAGCGCGATCACGGGCGTGAGGGAGTTGGGCAGCACGTGCCGGCGGAGCACCTGCGCGAGCGTGCCGCCGGATCCGTACGCCGCCTCCACGTACTCGCTCACGCGCACCCGCACGACCTCCGCGCGGGAGAGCCGGGCGAACACGGCGATCGAGGTGACGCCCACCGCGATCGCGGCGTTCGTGGTGCCGAAGCCCAGCAGGATCACGATGCTGAGGGAGAGCAGCAGCCCGGGGATCGCGAGCAGCACGTCGACGAGCCGCATGAGGACGTCGTCGACGATGCCGCCGACCGCCCCCGCGACGACGCCGAGCAGCGTCCCGACCACGAGGCCGACGAGCACCGCGACGACCGCGCCCACCACGGACTGCGACGCCCCGAACACGACGCGCGTGTAGAGGTCGCGGCCGGTGGAGTCGGTGCCGAACCAGTGCGCGGCGCTCGGCGCCTGCAGGGACGGCGCGACGGACGCGGTCGGGCTGCCGGAGGCGAAGAGGCCGGGGACGAGCGCCCACAGCAGCATCACGAGCACGACGAGCACGGGGACGACGAGCCCCCACGCGAGGCGGGCCCGGCTGGTGGGACGCGCGCGGGGCGCGTCGAGGGTGGCGAGCGTGGTGGCGCTCATCGCGCACCTCCTCTGCGCAGTCGCGCGTCGAGGACCGGATAGAGGAGGTCGACCACGAGGTTGATGACGACATAGGCGACGGTGGAGAGCACGACGACGGCGAGCAGCACCGGGCTGTCGCGGCTGGCGACGGCCTGCACGGTCAGCTGGCCGACGCCCGCGCGGCCGAACACGGCCTCGGTGACGACGGCCCCGCCGACGAGCTCGCCGAACAGGAGCCCGGCCATGGTGAGCGTCGGCAGAAGCGCGTTCCGGCCGACCCCGTGGAGGAGCAGCCAGGGCGTGCCGGCGCCGCGGGAGCGCACCACCTGCACGAACGGCATCGCGGAGACGTCGTCGATGCTGCGGATGAGCACCTGCGCGAGCGGCGCCGCGATCGGCACCGCGATGGTGAGCACCGGGAGGATCAGCGCCTCGCCGGGGCTCGCGCCGATCAGCGGCACGAGCCCCAGGCGGAACGACAGCACCTGGATGAGGATGATCCCGACCCAGAAGACGGGCAGCGAGACGAGCAGCGGCGGCAGGTCGCGGAAGACGCGGCGGATCCAGCGGGCGCCGCCGTAGGTCGCGAGGAACGCGATCGGCACGGCCAGCACCACGGCGACCAGGAGGCCGAGCACCGCGAGCACGAGCGTCGACGGGATCGCCGTGGCGAGCAGCGTCGACACGGCCGCGCCGCTCTGCACCGAGTACCCGAGCTGCCCCTGCGCGAACGCGGCGGCGGACTCGCCGAGCCGCACGATCAGCGGCCGATCGGCCCCGTACGACTCGCGGATCGCGGCGAGCTGGTCCGGCGAGAGGCCGAGCTCGGGGCTGCCGTAGCGGGCGAGCACCGCGTCGCCGGGGAGCGCCGCGAGCAGCACGTAGGCGACGACGTAGGCGAGCACGAGCACGACGACGGCCTGGCCGGCACGGCGGAGGACGTAGCTCATCGCGCTCCCCCTCGCCGTGCCGCCCGCCGCGCCGTCGCGCGCGACGGCCGGCGCATCAGCGGTCCAGCCAGACGCCCGCGAAGGTCGGTCGGCCGACCGACTCGGTGGCGAAGCCCTGCACGTCGCCGCGGAGGCCGTAGACCTGCGGCTCCTCGAACAGCGGCAGCACGTAGGCCTGGTCGGCGATGTGCTGCTGCGCCGCGGCGGACGCGGCCTGGCGCCCCTCCGTGGTGGGGGCCGACGCGATGGCCGTGAGGAGCGCGTCGAGCTCCGGGTCGGCGATGCTGCCGTCGGACGGGTCGCGGTTGAGGAGCACGTTCCGGTTGGTCGAGAAGTACTGCGACTTGAGCACGTCGTAGTCGGCGCGGCCGACCATCGAGTGGTAGACCTCGAGCGCGTCCGGGTCCTGCGAGGCCTTGGTCTGCGCGGCCTGGTCTCCCGAGAACAGCTCGACCTTCACGCCGAGCTCCGCGAGCTGCGACTGGATGAGGGTCACGACCTCCTTGGAGCGCGGCTGCGGGAGCGCCTCGTTGAAGACGAGCTCCAGGTCCTGCCCGTCCTTCTGGCGCACGCCGCCGGATCCGAGGGTCCAGCCGGCCTCGTCGAGGAGGGCGGCGGCCTTGTCGGCGTCGTGCTCGTAGGAGGCGGAGGTGTCGACGTAGCCGAGCGCGCTCTTCGCGAGCACGCCCGTCGCGAGCGGGTAGCTGTCGCTGAAGAGGGTGTCGAGGATCGCCTGGCGGTCGACGCCCGCGATGATCGCCTGCCGCACCCGCACGTCCTCGAGCTGCGGGGTGCGGAAGCGGAGGTTGAGGCCGTTGTCGACTCCGTTGGTCGCCGCGGCGACGAGCTGCAGGTCGCCGGTGCGGAACTGCGCCTCGTCGGGCGCCTCGATCTGCCGGGCGACGTCGGCCTGCCCGGAGACGACGGTGCCGACGCGCACGCTGTCCTCGGCGGCGACGATGAGGTCGACCCCGTCGACGAGCGCGCGGCCCTGGCGCTCGGCCTCGGGCGGCGCCCAGTCGTAGTCCTCGCGGGCTGTGAGGGAGATCTGCGTGCCGACGGCCTCGTCGCCGACCACGAAGGGGCCGCTGCCGATGACCGTCTTCGCCTGGCCGGGCCCGAAGCCGTCGTCCGCCTTCGCGAGCGTGGAGTCGGAGACGAGCCCCGAGTTGATGGTCGAGGTGGCCTGCGCGAAGCCCGGCGCCGGTGCCGTGAAGTGAAACTTCACCGTGTCCGCGTCGACGACCTCGCCGCGGTCGTAGTTGTTGATCGCCTCGCTGACGGTGAGCGCGCGGTCGACGTCGCCCTTGCCGTAGAGGTCGAAGTTCGCGACGACGTTCTCCGCGGTGAGCGGCGTGCCGTCGGAGTAGGTGACGTCGGTGCGGATGTCGAAGGTGTACTCGGTCGCGTCGGCATTGACCTCGGGCAGCGCCGCCGCGATCCACGGCTCGAGCTCGAGCGTCTCCGGGTCCTGCCAGAGCAGCCGGTCCGTGATGTTGTTGACGACGGCGCCGTTCGGGTAGAAGCCGGCGGCCGGCGGGTAGAGCGTCGTCCAGGTCTGCGGCTCGAGGTAGGTGAGCGTGCCGCCGGCCTTCGGTTCGCCGCTCGCGCCCTGTTCCCCTCCGCCGCCCGCCGAGCACCCGGCCATCAGACCGGTCGCCGCGACGAGGGCGGTGAGGGCGATGACGGGGCGGGGAGGACGAGGCATGGTTCTGCTCCTGCGTGTGCTGTGCGTGGATGGGGTGACACGACTCCAACACGCATGCAGGGTCTTCGCGGGCCCGCGGAACACGCGGCGTAACGGGGTGCAACGCGGCGTCATGCGGGGAATACCACCCGCGTGCTCGCCGTTGCAGCGCCGGCGTGACGCCTCGCCGCCGTCGGCTCCGCTGCCGGTCGCCCGCTCCGCCTAGGGTCTCAGGATGACCGCGCACCCCACCGTCCGTCCCGCCGTGCCCGACGACGCCGACGGGATCGCCGAGGTCCACATCCGCACCTGGCAGGAGACGTACGCGCACCTGCTGCCGGCCTCCTACCTCGACGGGCTCGACGTCGTGACGCGCGCGCAGCAGTGGCGCGGCACGCTGACCTCCGCGTCCACGGCGCCGCCGTTCGTCGCGCTCGACACCGATCGCATCGTCGGCTTCGCGCTCGCGGGACCCGCGCGCGACGAGGATCCGCCACGCCCCTTCCAGCTCTACGCGATCAACGTGATCGCCTCCGCCCATGGCACCGGCGCAGGCCAGGCCCTGTTCGACGCGGCCGTCGGCGACTCCCCCGCCTACCTCTGGGCCGCCGACGACAACCCGCGCGCGGAGGCGTTCTACCGCCGGAACGGGTTCGCGCGGGACGGCGGGGTGGAGTCGCAGACGTTCCAGGGAGCCGAGATGGTCACGGTGCGGATGGTGCGGTGAGGGTGCCCGGGCGGCCGTCGTGGGACCGCCCGGGAGTCGGTCACATCGTGTTCCAGTGGAAGTCGCCGTTGCGGTCGGCGCCCTTGCCACCGCACTTGTAGCTCCGGCCGTTGGCAGCCTGTGCCACCTGCCCGACCTGCGACGGAGAGCAGTATGTCCCGGGGCCGATCAGCCCGGTCTGCTGCGCCGGCTCGGGAGCCGGGGCGGCCGGAGCCGGGGCGGGAGCAGGAGCGACGGGCGCCGGAGCGGGAGCAGCCGGCTGCTGGACGGGCGCGGGCGCGACCGTCGGCGCGACCGTGGGCTCGGGCGTCGGGGTCGGGGCGGGCGCCAGCAGCGTGAGCGTCACGGTGGATCCGGCATCGGTGCGCGATCCCGCGACCGGGCTCTGCGACTTCACCGTCATGCCGTCGGTGGCGCTCGGCACTCAACCCGACTCGAGCACGAACTGGACGACGTAGCCGGCCTCGCGCAGGAGCGCGCGGGCGTCCGTCGCGGTCTTCGCGTTGACGTCCTCGACGATGTGGACCACGGGTGTCGGCGACGCGGTGGGCGTCGGGGTGGGCGACGGCGTCGGGCTCGCGCTGGCGGAGATCGCCTCGGCCTGGCGCGGAGCGGGAGCGGACGCCGCCACCGGTACCGTGGCCCCGATGACGATGAGCACGGCCGCGCCCAGGGCGGCGACGCCGTTGCGCGAACGGGTCGTCAGGACGGGGATCCAGCTGCGATGGCCCGTGGCGTACGGGTAGAGAGCAGTGGCGATCCCGACGAGGCCGAGCGAGACGAACATGCCGCCGAAGCCGCCGAGGGCAGTGATGATCAGCACGGCCAGCGCCACGACGGACGCGACGACCCACGTGGTCGCCGGGTGGCGGCTCGGCCGGGTGTCGGTGATCACGGAGGCAGGAGCCGCAGGAGCGACCGGCGCCGTGACGGCAGCCTGTCGCGGGGGTACCGGCATCGCGACGGTCGCCGCAGCCGCGCGGGCGCTCTTCTCCCGAGCTGCCGCCTCACGCTCCGTCGCCTTCGCCTGCATGGCCGCCTCGCGCTGCGCGACCTTCGCGGCGCGCTGCTGCTCGGCCTCCGCGGCACGCACGGCCTTCGCCTGCGCGGCCTCGGCGGCCCGCATCGCCTTGTGGTGCGCGGCCTCGGCGGCCCGCGCGTTCCGCGCGGCCTCGACCTGCTGCGACGCGGCGACGGCCGCCGTCGCGGCTGCGCTCGAGGCCGGCGCCTGCGTCGCGGTGGGCTGCACCATCGGCGCGACGTGGTGCGTCCACACAGATCCGTCCCAGTAGCGGAGCTGCCCGGATCCGTCGGGGAACCAGCCGGCAGAAGCGGCAGAGGGGACGTCGGGCATGGAGCTCCTCGGGTGCGTGCCGCGGCGAAGGGGTAAGCGGCAGGTGGTGCCGTCGAGTGACGACGCCTGAGGCTATGAGCGCGCTCTCGAGGACGTAAGCCCTCTCTTGGGGGGAAAGGGCGCGACAGTCGGCCGACACCCGCCCTAACGCCGACTCGACGGCTTCGACCAGACGCCGCTTGCAACTCCTAGCCGTTGCGCACGCCACTTACGCCAGATCGCTAAAAGTAATCGACTTAAAAATACTATCGTCATTGGACAACCAGCGGCCAATAAAATCTTTTACATTGGCCGAAAGGTCCATGTCCGCAATCGTGTTCTCAACCGGGGCCTCAAGCCTTTGAAAGGTTTCTAGGTAGGAACGCCGTAGGCCATCATCTGCGACCGCCCGCATCCTCCTGCGGCCCCCACCCGCCAATATTGTCTCCACTGGAGCGACCGAGGCCAAAAACACTACATTCTTCGTCATTTGGGACAAAGGGCTTTCGACGCTCCACACTTGAGGCGCATCGTAGACCTGAAAGAACTGATAAGTCTCAGCCGTGCAGTGGAACCACTCGAGCGGTTCGCCCGATTCCCAGTCAGCCATAAACGCTGCAACTAGTTCCTGAATGACGCGTTCGTCATGCCGCTCCGAGATATCGAAGTTATAAGTGACAGACCTAAGAAAAGACGTCGCGAGCGAAGGGGCGCCCTTGTAACCCTCAAACCATATATCACCAAATCCTAGCCCTGCTTTTTTCATAGCCGTAATAGCTTCTTCGACATCTATAGTGCCGCTCAGGAGCATAATCCCATGCACTAGTGGCGCGTCGGAACTCAGCGCAAGCAGCCCCTGCCTTTGCGATTTCGAAAGACGGGTAAACATGTCCATCCATACGCCTTGGCCAACAGGGTCAAATATGGTGTCCGTGAAGCCTTCCGCCACACCGTGAAGTATAAAGTGCTTTGCCCTCAGAGAGATGCGAGTGTCCTGATTTACAAGATCCGCTAGAAGCTGCTCTTCTGCCGCCGATGCGACTGTAGCTACATGCTCATCTGCGACGGCGTCGGCAAGAATCGTCCAAGCCCCCGTAAGCGAACTTAAATCTGCTTCGTCCGTCGTTGTCGTATTGGTATAGAAGGCGACTATATGCCGAGTAAGCGATCGAATAAATGCCGGAGAAACAATAGCGAATCTTGCACAGCGAGCTATGAAAGCTAATACGTGCTCACGGTTGGCAGGAGTGCGCCTCCGCGTGTCGTTGAGCATAACCGCGAGAGCACGTTCGGAACCTTGATCTGCGTAGTTATTAGTTATCTGTATGGCCAGCTGAGCTACTACGTCCCACTCCTCACGAGCTACATGCGGCAATAGGTCTTGTGCCAGCTTTTCCGGAGTATCATTAATGCGCGTGAGATGGAAGGCCGCAAAATATTCCATAAAAGTGCGATGAGTGAATGTGTAAAGCACGTCGCCGGCCGACGTAGTACCAGCATCAGCAAAAACCCACGCTCGGCCCGTGCAGAAGTCTACGAATTCCTCAGCCGCTCGGCGTGCGGTCTCTTCGGTTTCCATGGCGCGGGGATAAAGATACTTTGTCATAATGCGAACAAGATCAACGCGCGCAACTCCGGAGTCAGCCGTGTCAGAGATTAAGACCCAGTGCGCCACGTACTTCATGGCGGCGTCAACATGCGCGCGCGCCTGAAGGGCTACTTCAATATCACGATGACCATCCCACTTCTCAAAGAGTAATACCGCGCATTTTTCATATACGGCTGGTCGATTCCGAGGAATGAAATTTTCTCCGCGAAAAATAATGCACATTAAAGCAAGCATTAAGGGATTAGATCGAAGGTCTGTTACAGCTTCGCTTTGCTGCATGAAGCTATGGGCTCTGACAACCGCTTCTGTTGCCGTATAGTCCGACTGTGAGGCAAACCATTTACCGACGTACTCTTTAACATCACCCTCGACAAAGCCGTCAATGTTGAACGCTGAGTAGACTGTCGGATCTAGGCGTGCCTGGGAGTAGCCAACTCTACGCGACGTGACAAGAATCTTCGCAAGCGGGTACCGGATACCGAACGTTTCCACCGCTTGCGTCACAGCGCGGCGCTTACTCGTGTCTATTAGTTCATCAAGCCCATCGAAGATCACGACGGCTTCTCCAGTCAAAAGCAGATCCTCAACCAGGCCGGGTAAAGGATCCAGTTGGTATATCGGAGCTAAAGTAGTTTCGACAAACTGCAGGACGGATAGTCCGTCTGGCTGCTTCGCGAAATCACGGAGAATTACGTGAAACGGCACAAGTTCCGTGGGGCTACTCGCCCAGCTCATCGCCAGGTACTCCGAAAGAGTGGACTTGCCCCCGCCCGGATCTCCAAGTACGACAGTACGATCAATTGCCCGTTGAAGATCTTGTAGCCCCATGGGCGGACCTACCGAAAAGGGAAAGCTAAGGTCACTTTTTTGCAAGCGTGGGGCGACATATAATTCACCCATTGGAATTTTCCGATTCGTCTCAAAATCAGGAGGGGTGATATAGCCGTGAACCTCTTTGCACAATCCTCTGTACGTTTGAATCCACTCGTTTCGAGCAGCATGCACATCGGCGTGCGCACCTCTTACAATAGCTTCCGTATTTTTTTCAATCGCCTCTAAAATAGCCGTCATGCGCTTTAGTAAGTTTGCCTGCTGAAGACTGGACAGTAGCTCCGGACTCTGTTCACGAAGTTCGTCTACCAGACTCTGACAAGAAGTGACCAATGCCCCCACGAGATGCCCGGCAAAAGCCACAGCGTCACTCCTGGTGGCCGATTCGTGTTCCAGACCTGATGACACGTAAATTTCGATGGCTTGCCGCAAGTCAACTATCTTGTCACCCTGCGTTCCTCCATCCGCAAGCGAACACAGAATAAGCTCGTTGAGCACACCTCTAAAAGAAGGTGTAGAAATCACATTTGACAACGTCTTTGCGGTAACTTTACCCCGCATGAATCCTGCCAGCTTCACAGGGCCGAGATCAGCCAAAAGCGTGTCATGATCTAGCTTCTGAAGAGTCCCAGCGAGATCGTTGAGTCTGCGATCGCCCTTTTTGCGATGCCGTTCACCGATAATTGCTCCTGCAACTCCGAGAACATCTACAAAAACACCTATGACCTCGACGACCATGACACTCCTTAGGTTCTAGTCGAGAACCTATATGTCGCCTCTCCGTTACCGCTCCCCCCTTTTTTGGGGCCAATAACAACATGCGAGGAGAATGGAAAAGCCACCTTCTTTAAGAAGGTGGCTTTTCCCTTACCGTGTCGGGCTGACAGGATTTGAACCTGCGACCCCTTGACCCCCAGTCAAGTGCGCTACCAAGCTGCGCCACAGCCCGCTGTCCCATCGCTGGGCAACTCGTAGAGCCTACCGCATCGGGGGCACTGCTCCGGCACGTCCGACGACGCCAACCGGCACCGGATCAGGCGGTCGCGCCACCGGACGGCCGCGCCGACGACGAGCCCGCCGCCGCACCCCGCGCCACCCGCCCCGGCTTCGGGAACGCGTCCCGCATGTGGTCGCTCCGCAGGATGTCGGCCACCCCTATGAGCAGCAGCGAGAAGACGATCTGCTCGATGACCATCCAGAGCGGGTAGAGGCCCGGGATCGCGGCGATCACGAGGGTCACGATGGGGAAGATCTGGCTGAACAGGCGCAGGCGCGAGTACGCCCACCAGTAGCCCGCCGAGGCGCGCCAGGCGAAGTAGTAGAGCGTGAGGGTCATCGCGAGCACCACGAAGGAGCGGAACCAGACGGCGGGGGCGATCGGGACGCCGTCCTCGGCGAGGGTCAGGGCGATGGCCACGGCGGTCGCGCCTACGACGGTCTCCGCGATGAGGATCCACCGGATCCAGCGGAACGCGCGCGCCGTCCACGGGTGGTCGCGCATGTCCTCGGCGATGACGTGGCCCGCCTGGCGCCCGGCGGCGATCCGATCGAGACGGCTGAGCAGCTGGTCCACCGGGGCGATCCTCTCGGGTCTCATGAGCGGGCGTCGGATGCGCCCGCATCAGGGTACGACCTGACGCCTGGCGCCGGCCGCGAACACGGGGAGCGGCGCGATCCGGACAGGCGACGAGGGGACCCTTCGACGGTCGGCGGATCCCCCGCATGACCCCCCATGACGCCCCGCGTCGTCACGCGGGGACACCCGCCGTCACACCCCTCGCGACCGCCACGGTCCCGCCCCTACCGTGGCCCCACCGCGAGGCGCGGCACCGGTCGCGCCCCTTCACGAGAGGACAGGACATGACCCTGATCGACCGCGAGCCCCGATCCGCATCCGGCTCCCCAACACCCACACACGGCACCACCGACGCGACGGCCGACCGCCCGCGCCCCGCACCCCTCGGCGACGCGCCCGTCGACCGCTGGAACGGCACCCCGCGCCCCACCACGCCGGCCGCGTGGATCGCCCGCGCCCGCGAGGTCGCCGACATCCTCGCCGTCGACCAGGTCGAGCGCGACCGCGCCGGCGCCAGCCCGCACCAGGAGGTCGCGCTGCTCAAGCACGCCGGCCTCGTCACGCTGCTCGGGCCCGCGGAGCACGGCGGCGGCGGGCAGACGTGGGAGACCGCGTACAAGGTGATCCGCGCGGTCGCCCGCGGCGACGGATCCATCGGCCAGCTCCTCGGCTACCACTACCTGTGGGCCTGGGCGGCGCGCCTCGTCGCGACCGACGCGCAGATCGAGGCGGTCGAGGAGCTCGCCACGACCGGCAACCTGCTCTTCGGCGGCGCCGTGAACCCGCGCGACTCCGACCTCGTCATCCGCGAGGACGGCGACGACCTGATCTTCTCCGGGCGGAAGTCCTTCTCCACGGGCGGCATCGTCTCCGACCTCACGGTGCTCGAGGGCGTCATCGAGGGCACCGAGACCCATGTGTTCGCGATCGTGCCGACCGACCAGCCGGGCATCGTCTTCGGCCACGACTGGGACAGCCTCGGGCAGCGGCTCACGGAGTCGGGCTCGGTCGAGATCCGCGACGTGCGCGTCCCGTGGACGGACGCCGCCGGCTTCGTCGACAAGGTGTTCCAGCCGCTCGTCTACGGCACGCTCAACGTGCCGGCGATCCAGCTGGTGTTCGCGAACTTCTACCAGGGCATCGCGGAGGGTGCGCTCGAGACGGCCGCCGCCTACACGCGCAGCAGCACGCGCGCCTGGCCGTACGGCGGCGACGACAAGGAGCGCGCGACCGACGAGTGGTACGTGCTCGAGGGCTACGGCCAGCTGCAGTCCAAGGTGTGGGCGTCAGAGGCGCTGCTGGATCGGGTGGGCGCGGAGATCAGCGCCGTGCTGCACGCGCCGCGCGAGAAGCTCACGGAGCGCACGCGCGGCGAGATCGCGGTACGCGTCGCGGCGGCCAAGGCGCGCATCGCGGAGGACGGGCTGGAGGTCGGCACGCGGATCCTCGAGCTCACGGGCGCCCGCGCCTCCTCCTCGAAGGCCGGGCTCGACATCTTCTGGCGGAACCTGCGGACGCACACGCTGCACGACCCGGTCCCCTACAAGCGCCGCGAGGTGGGCCGGCACGTGCTGCTCGGCGAGATCCCGGAGCCGACCTGGTACACGTGATCCGCACCCGCGAGACGACGGACGGCGCCGACCCCGAGAGGGATCGGCGCCGTCCGTCGTGCTGCACGCGACAGCGGAGAGGCAGCGCTAGCGCTTCCGCTTCTCCCGGACGCGCATGTTGACGATGATCGGGCTGCCCTCGAAGCCGTAGATCTCGCGCAGGCGACGCTGGATGTAGCGGCGGTACTGCGGGTCGAGGTACCCGGTCGTGAAGAGCACGAATGTCGGCGGGCGGCTCGACGCCTGCGTGCCGAACAGGATGCGCGGCTGCTTGCCGCCGCGCACGGGGTGCGGGTGCGCCGCGGTGAGCTCGGCGAGGAACGCGTTGAACTTGCCCGTCGCGATGCGGGTGTCCCACGACTCGAGCGCCGTCTCGAGCGCCGGCACGAGCTTCTCCATGTGGCGGCCGGTGCGCGCCGAGATGTTGACGCGCGGCGCCCACGACACGTGCGCGAGGTCGGTCTCGATCTCGCGCTCGAGGTAGCGGCGGCGCTCGTCGTCGAGGAGGTCCCACTTGTTGAACGCCAGCACGAGGGCACGACCCGACTCGAGCACCAGCTCGATGATGCGGATGTCCTGCTCGCTGATGACCTCGGAGACGTCGATCATGACGACCGCGACCTCCGCCTTCTCCAGCGCAGCGCTCGTGCGGAGCGACGCGTAGAAGTCGGCGCCCTGGGCGAGGTGCATGCGGCGGCGGATGCCGGCGGTGTCGACGAAGCGCCACACCTTGCCGGCGATCTCGACCTGCTCGTCGACCGGGTCGCGCGTGGTGCCGGCGAGCTCGTTGACGACCACGCGCTCCTCGCCCGCTGCCTTGTTGAGCAGGCTGGACTTGCCGACGTTCGGGCGGCCGAGGATGGCGACGCGGCGGGGTCCGCCGACCTCCTCCTTCGCGACCTTGGAGACGAGCGGCAGGGTCTTCAGCACGAGGTCCAGCAGATCCGCGACTCCGCGCCCGTGCAGCGCGGAGACGGGGTGCGGCTCGCCGAGGCCGAGCGACCACAGCGAGGCGGCGTTCGGCTCCTGGCGCGCGTCGTCGACCTTGTTGGCCGCGAGGATCACCGTCTTCTTGGTCTTGCGGAGCAGGCGGACGACGTGCTCGTCCGTGCTCGTGGCGCCCACGTTGGCGTCGACCACGAAGAGCACGGCGTCGGCGAGGTCCATCGCGATCTCGGCCTGCATGGCCACGGACGCGTTGATGCCCTTCGCGTCGGGCTCCCAGCCGCCGGTGTCGACGAGCGTGAACCAGCGGCCCGCGTACTCGGCCTTGTAGGAGACGCGGTCGCGCGTGACTCCGGGGGTGTCCTCGACGACGGCCTCGCGGCGGCCGAGGATGCGGTTGATGAGCGCCGACTTGCCGACGTTCGGGCGGCCGACGACCGCGAGCACGGGCAGCGCCGGCAGGTACGTGACCTGGTCGGGGTCGTCCGTGGCGGATTCGAGGACCTCGAGGTCCTCGTCGTCCAGCTCGTAGTCCTCGAGCCCGGCGCGGAGCGTCTGCGCGCGCTGGGAAGCGAGCTCCTCGTCGATGCTCGACAGGCGCTCGTGGAGCCCGCTGTCGAGCTCGGGGAAGTCGTCGTCGTGATCAGCCATGTTGTTCCTCTGGCGTGTCGGCCCGTCGCCGGGCCGCGCCTCAATCTGTTCGTGCGTGAACGAGATCGACCACCGCCTGGACGGTCTGGTCGAAGTCGATGTCCGTGGAGTCGATGGTGGTCACACCATCTGCGGCGTTCATGAAATCGACGACCTGCGAGTCGGCCCGATCCCGGGAGGCGAGTGATTCGCCGACCGCGGCTGCCGACTGGGTCGACGTCTCCGCGGAACGCCTGCTCATCCTAGCTTCCGGGGAGGCCGTCAGCAGAATGCGCACCTGTGCGTCGGGCGCGACGACCGTCGTGATGTCGCGGCCCTCGACCACGATGCCCGGCTTGTCGCTCGACGCCATGAGCGAGCGGAACAGCTCCACCATGTAGTGCCGCACCTCGGGCACGCGGGCCACGCGGCTCACGACGGCGGAGACGCGGGGCTCCCGGATCGCCTCGGTGACGTCGGTGCCGCGGACGCTCACCCGCGTCTCCTCGGGGTCGATCGCGATGTCGTAGTCGAAGCCCTCGATGAGGCTCGTGACGGTGGCGGGATCCTCGGTGTCGACTCCGCTCTCCAGCGCGAACCAGCTGAGCGCGCGATACGCGGCGCCCGTGTCCTGGTAGTCGAAGCCGAGGGCGCGCGCGGCGGCGCGGCTCACGCTCGACTTGCCGCTGCCGGCGGGGCCGTCGACGGCGACGACCGTGCGGTTGAGGGTGGCGTCCACGAGGAGGGTGTCCTCCAGGGGGTCGGGTGCGGTCGGGTCGGGTGCGTTCACAGCGTCTCCGGTCATCCGGCGATCCTCCAGTCACGTTCTTCGAGCCGCGCGACCAGGCGGTCGCGGGCTTCGGGCAGCACGGCGATCTCGACGAGACCCACCTGCGCGCCCTGCGAGTGCTCGAGGCGCAGGTCCTCGATGTTGACGTCGGCGGCGCCCACGTCGTCGATCAGCGCGGCCAGCTGGCCGGGGCGGTCGTCGATCATCACGGTCACGGCGGCGAAGCGGCGGTCCTGCCCGTGCTTGCCGGGGATCCGGGCGACGCCCGCATTGCCCGCGTGGATCCGCTCGGCCACCCGCAGCCGGGAACCTCGCGCGTCGACGTCGTCGAGCGCGTCGATCACGTCGTCGAGGTCGGTGCGGAGCGCCTTGAGGATGGGCACGATGCGGGACGCGTTGGCGCCGAGGATCTGCACCCACAGCGCCGCGTCGCTCGACGCGATGCGCGTGGTGTCGCGGAGCCCCTGCCCGGAGAGGCCGAGAGCTGCCGCGTCGCCGTCGGCCAGCCGGGACGCCAGGAGGCTCGCGACCACCTGGGGGACGTGCGAGACGAGCGCGACCGACGCGTCGTGCTCCTCCGCGGTCATCTCGATGGGGACGGCGCCGAGGTCGAGGATCAGCTGCTCGACGGGCGCGCCCGCGGCGTAGGTGATGCCGTCGTGGCCCGCGATGACCCAGGGCCGCCCGAGGAAGAGGTCGCCCGTCGCGGAGACCGGGCCGCCGCGCTCGCGCCCGGCGAGCGGGTGGGATCCGAGGTAGCGCGAGAGGTCGGCACCCATGTCGCGGAGCTCGGCGAGCGGCGCGGCCTTCACGCTCGCGACGTCCGTGACGAGCGCGTCCGGGTGCGCGGCGAGCTCGGCCGCGACCACGCGCGCGGTCACGTCCGGCGGCACGCAGACGACGACGAGCGACGGCCGGTCGGGCGCGGGCGAGATGTCGGCGATTCGGCCCGCGCCCATGTCCGACGCGAGGCGGAGCGTGGTCGGCGACGCGTCGGCCAGCACGACGTCGACGCCGCGCGCACGGAGGCCGAGCGCGATGCTCGTGCCGAGGAGTCCCGTGCCGACGATGCGGACGGTGCCCTGCACGCGCGTGTCCGTCGCGGCGGCCGCGCCCGCGGCCTCGCTCACTCGCCGTCCTCGCGGTCCACGTCCCCCTGCGCCTCGGCGGCGGCGCCGGCACCCTGCGGCGTCGCGGGTCCGGCCTGCGCGCGGGCCTCGCGCGAGATGGTGAGGAGCTGGCCGAGCTCGTCGGAGGTGAGGTCGCGCACGCGGCCGACGCCGAGGGATCCGAGGTGCAGCGGCCCGAACTGGCGGCGCACGAGCTCCTCCACCGGGTGGCCGACCTCGTCCAGCATGCGGCGCACGATGCGGTTGCGGCCCGAGTGCAGCGTGATCTCCACGAGCGTCTGGTCGGCCCCGCCCGAGAGGATGCGCGCCCGGTCGGCCTGGATCGGCCCGTCCTCGAGGTCCACGCCCTGCGTCAGGCGCTGGATCGTCTGCGGAGTGACGCGCCCCATGACCTTCGCGATGTACGTCTTGAGCACGCCGAAGGACGGGTGCGCCAGCACGTGCGCGAGGTCGCCGTCGTTGGTGAGGATCAGCAGGCCGCTCGTCTCCGCGTCGAGGCGGCCGACGTTGAACAGGCGCTCCTCGAACTCCTCCGTGAACTCGCGGAGGTCGGGGCGGCCGCGCTCGTCGCGCAGCGAGGAGTAGATGCCGACGGGCTTGTTCAGCATGAGGTAGCGCTTGGAGGTGTCGAGCTGCACGGCCTGGTCGTCGACCGCGACCTCGTCGACGTCGGGGTCGATGCGACGCCCGGGCTCGGTGACGACCTCGCCGTTCACGGTGACGCGGCCCGCGGCGATCATGTCCTCGCATACGCGGCGGCTGGCGACGCCGGCGGCGGCCATCACCTTCTGCAGGCGGACGCCGGCGACGGGCTCGTCGGGGTTCCAGGCGTGCCCGGGGGCGCGGTCGTCGGGCTCAGAGGAGGGGGTCATGGAAGCCTTCCGCCCCGTCGGGGAGCAACGGGGAGATCGGGGGGAGCTCGTCGAGCGAGTTGATGCCGAGCTGCGTGAGCAGGTGGTCTGTCGTACCGTAATGGATCGCGCCGGTCTCGCCGTCGGTGAAGGCCTCGGTCACGAGGCCCCGCGCCAGCAGCGTCCGCACCACCGAGTCGACGTTCACGGCGCGGATCGCGGCGACCTGGCTGCGGCTGATCGGCTGCTTGTACGCGATCACCGCGAGCGTCTCGAGGGCCGCCTGCGAGAGGCGGGTGGGGTTCTGCGTGAGCACGTGGTCGCGGATCACGGTGTCGTACTCGGGCCGCACGTACACGCGCCAGCCGCCGCCGACCTCGCGCAGCTCGAAGCCGCGGCGCACTCCCCCTGTCCTCCCGTCGAAGTCGTCGACGAGCCGCTGGATCGCGCGGCGCACCTCCTTCACGGGCGTCGAGGTCGCCGTCGCGAGGGTCGTCACGCTCTGCGGCTCGTCGGCGACCATGAGCAGCGCCTCGAGCGCGCGGTCGAGGTCGAGCGGGGCATCGGCGGGCTCTACGGCGGTGCCGTCCGCGGGATCCTGCAGCTCAGCCGTCATAGCCGGCCCCCAGGCTCGCGAGGGCGTCGTCGGTCCAGCTCTCGGCGGTCCACGTGAGCGTGAGCTCGCCGAGCGCCTCCGGCTGGTCGAACTCGATCGCCGCGACGCGGTACAGCTCGAGCACCGCGAGGAAGCGCGCGATCACGACGCCCGTGACCCCCGCGTCCGCGACGAGCTCCCGGAACGTGAGCGGCGCCCCGCCCCGCAGCCGCGCGACGACGACGGCCGCCTGCTCGCGGATGCTCACGAGCGGCGCGTGCAGGTGGTCGAGCCCCACGGTCGGGATCTCGCGCGGCGCGAGCGCGATGAGCGCGATGGCCGCGAGGTCGGCGGGCGACGTAGTCCACACCAGCTCGGGCACCTGCGCGCGGAACCGCTCCTCGAGCGGCACGTCGCGGAAGGCGCGGGCGGACTCGGCGGCGAGCCGCTCCTGGAACCACGACGCCGCCTGCTTGAACGCGCGGTACTGCAGCAGGCGCGCGAACAGCAGGTCGCGGGCCTCGAGCAGCGCAACGTCCTCGGCGTCCACGAGCTCGCCCTGCGGCAGGAGACCCACGAGCTTGAGGTCGAGCAGCGTCGCGGCGACCACGAGGAACGAGCTGGCCTCGTCGAGGTCCTCCGGCCCGTCGAGCCCGCGGATGTGCGCGATGAACTCGTTCGTCACGAGGCTGAGGCTCACCTCGGTGATGTCCATCTCGTGGCTGCCGATGAGCGAGAGCAGCAGGTCGAACGGGCCCTCGAAGTTGCCGATGCTGACGCGGAACGCGCGCTCGGGATCCGTCCGGAGCGCGGCGGCGTCCGCGTCGACGGCGAGCTCCGGCTCCGCCAGGGGTGCGCCCCTACGCGACGGCGCCACGCGCGATGAGCTCCCGCGCCACCTTGCGGTACGCGAGCGCGGCCGGGTGCTCGGGCGCGAACTGGATGATGGGCTTGCCCGCCACCGACGCGTCCGGGAACTTGACCGTCCGGCCGATCACGGTCTCGAGCACGCTGTCGTCGAACGCCTCGACCACGCGCTGCAGCACCTCGCGCGAGTGCAGGGTGCGCGAGTCGTACATGGTCGCGAGGATCCCGTCGAGCGCGAGCCCCGGGTTCAGCCGGTCCTTGACCTTCTCGATCGTCTCCACGAGCAGCGCGACGCCGCGGAGGGCGAAGAACTCGCACTCGAGCGGGATCAGCACGCCGTGGCTCGCGGTGAGCGCGTTGACGGTGAGCAGGCCGAGCGACGGCTGGCAGTCGATGAGGATGACGTCGTAGTCGGCGCTCACCTTGCGCAGCACGCTCGCGAGGATCTGCTCGCGGGCGACCTCGTTGACGAGGTGCACCTCGGCGGCCGACAGGTCGATGTTCGCGGGGATGACGTCGAGGCCCTCGAAGCCCGTGGTCTGGATGGCCTCGCGCGGGTCCTTCACGGTGCCGAGCAGCAGGTCGTAGATGGTGATCGCGTCGTGCGTCTGCACGCCGAGGCCCGCGGACAGCGCGCCCTGCGGGTCGAAGTCGACGGCGAGCACGCGGCGGCCGTAGCTCGCGAGCGATGCGCCGAGGTTGATGGCGGTGGTCGTCTTGCCGACGCCGCCCTTCTGGTTGCAGAGGGAGATGATCTTGGCCGGTCCGTGGCCCCGGAGCGGCTCGGGCTCGGCGAACTCGCGCAGCTCGCGACCGGTGGGTCCGAGCACGGGGACGTCCATTCCCGGGAGCTCGGTCACATCTGGCTTGCGCGTCACGTGGATCTCTCTCTGCCGCTCCTCCGACGCGGTCCCGTCGGATCCTGGAAGTCTACCGGGGAGGGTCGCTCACGCCCGGCGGGCACGCGGGTGCGCGGTCGTGTAGACGTCGCGCAGGGTGTCGACCGTCACGCGCGTGTAGATCTGCGTGGTCGCCACCGACGAGTGGCCGAGCAGCTCCTGCACCACGCGCACGTCGGCGCCGCCCGCGATGAGGTGCGTCGCGAACGAGTGCCGGAACGTGTGCGGGGAGATCTCCTCCGCGACGCCGGCGCGCTCGGCGGCCGCCTTGATCACGAGCCACGCGTTCTGCCGCGAGAGCGCGTGGCCGCGGAGCCCCAGGAAGAGCGCGGGCGTCGCGGTGCCGCGCGCGGCGAGGACCGGGCGGACGCGCACGAGGTACGCGTCGACGGCGCGGCGCGCGAAGGACCCGACGGGCACGATCCGCTGCTTGCCGCCCTTCCCGAGCACGCGCACCAGCTCGGCCGCTGCGCCGTCGGGGCCGAGCACGTCGTCGACCGTGAGCGCCGTGATCTCGCTGACGCGCGCGCCCGTCGCGTACAGCAGCTCGAGCAGGGCCTTGTCCCGCACGCGGAGCGGCTCGTCGCCGTCGGTCGCGTCGAGGATCCGGCCCATGGTCTCGATGGAGACGGCCTTCGGGAGACGGCTCGGCAGCTTGGGCGGCCTCTGGTCCGCGGACACGTCGACGTCGACGATGCCCTCCTCCACGAGGAAGCGGTGGAAGCTCCGGACGCTCGACAGCATGCGCGCGAGCGACGACGCCGTGAGGCCACCGTGCTCGGGGTCGCGGACCCGCTGCGCGAAGGCGGCGATGTGCACGGCGGTGGCGCCGGCCGGATCCGCGACGCCCTCGGCTGCGAGGTGCGCCGTGTAGCGCGCGAGGTCGCGGCGGTACGCCTGGAGGGTGTTCTGGGACAGGCCGCGCTCCACCTCGACGTGCCGGAGCCAGCGGTCGACGGCGCGCCGCAGCGCGACCGGGATCTCGGGGGCGGCGTCGGGCGCCGCTCCCGGGGATCCGTCGGCCGCGTCGGTCACGAGGCGGACGCGCCCTCGCCGTCCCGCAGCTTCGGGTGACGCGGCCACGGCGCGTCGGCCGGCCCGAGCGTCGACCAGCCGCGCGAGCGGGCGACGTGCGCCTGCAGCACCGCGATCACGGTCGACGGGTTCTGGATCCGCCGCTCGAGCACCGCCGTGACGACCTCGTCGAGATCCACCCAGCGCACCTCGATGTCGGCCTCCTCATCGGTGCGCGCGAACGCCTCCGCCGTGGGGGTCAGACCGCGCGCGAGGTAGACGCGGATCGCCTCGTCGCTTCCGCCTGGCGTCGTGTAGTACTCCGCCAGCACGCTCCACTCGGCGGCGACCAGGTCGGCCTCCTCCGCGAGCTCGCGCTGCACGGCCGTGAGCGGCGGCTCGCCCGTGATGTCGAGCAGCCCCGCCGGGATCTCCCACTCGCGCATGCGCACGGGGTGCCGGTACTGCTTGATGAGGAGCACGCGGTCCTCGTCGTCGATCGCGAGCACCGCGACGGCGCCCGTGTGGTCGACGAACTCGCGCGTGATCTCGCCGTCGCCGTACGCGAAGGTCTCACGGCGGATGTCCCAGATCTTGCCCCGGAACACCCGCTCGCTCGACGTGACGTCGTACGAGACGGCGTCGTCGTGCAGGCCGTCAGCCGGCGCGCCCGCGACGGCGTCGGTCACGCGACCGCCTCGGCGTCGTCCTCGACGAACAGCGTGCTGGCGGCCTGGCGGTCGAGCGCGGCGCGGATGAGGCCGGCGAACAGCGGGTGCGCGCGGTTCGGGCGCGACCGCAGCTCCGGGTGCGCCTGCGTGCCGATGTAGAACGGGTGCACCTCGCGCGGCAGCTCCACGTACTCGACGAGCGTGCCGTCGGGCGACGTGCCCGAGAACACGAGGCCGGCGTCCTGGATCCGGTCGCGGTACTGGTTGTTGACCTCGTAGCGGTGGCGGTGGCGCTCGTGCGAGACGGGCGCGCCGTACAGCTCGGCGGCCAGGGATCCGGGCGCGAGCGCCGCCTCGTAGAGGCCGAGGCGCATGGTGCCGCCCAGGTCGCCGCCCGCGATGATGTCGACCTGCTCGGCCATCGTCGCGACGACCGGGAACGCGCTCTCGGGGTCGAACTCGCTGGAGGAGGCGCCCGTGAGGCCGGCCTCGTTGCGGGCGTACTCGATGACCATGCACTGCAGGCCGAGGCACAGGCCGAGCACGGGGATCATGTTGTCGCGCGCGAACTTCAGCGCGCCGAGCTTGCCCTCGATGCCGCGGATGCCGAACCCGCCCGGGACGCACAGCGCATCCAGGTCGCCCAGCTTCTTCGCCGCGCCCTCGGGCGTCTCGCACTCGTCGGAGGCGACCCAGCGCAGCTTCACGCGCGCCGAGTGGGCGAACCCGCCGGCCCGCAGGGCCTCGGTGACCGAGAGGTACGCGTCCGGCAGGTCGATGTACTTGCCGACGAGGCCGACGGTGACCTCGTGCTTCGGGTCGTGCACGGCGTCGAGCAGGTCGCTCCAGCCGGACCAGTCGACGGCGTCCGCTGCCGGCAGCCCGAGGTGGTCGATGATGTAGCTGTCGAGGCCCTGCCCGTGCAGCATCTCGGGGATGTCGTAGATGCTCGGCACGTCCACCGCGTTCACGACGGCCTGCTCGTCGACGTCGCACATGAGCGCGATCTTCTTCTTGTTCGAGTCGGAGACGGGCCGGTCGCTGCGGAGCACGAGCGCGTCCGGCTGGATCCCGATGGAGCGCAGCGCAGCGACGGAGTGCTGCGTGGGCTTGGTCTTCTGCTCGCCCGACGCGCCCATGTACGGCACGAGCGAGACGTGCACGAAGAAGACGTTGTTGCGGCCGAGCTCGTGGCGCACCTGGCGCGCCGCCTCGATGAACGGCTGGCTCTCGATGTCACCGACCGTGCCGCCGATCTCGGTGATGATCACGTCGGGCTGCGGCTCGTCCGAGGACTGCAAGCGCATGCGGCGCTTGATCTCGTCGGTGATGTGCGGGATGACCTGCACCGTGTCGCCGAGGTACTCGCCGCGGCGCTCCTTGGCGATGACCTCGGAGTAGATCTGGCCGGTGGTCACGTTGGCCGCCTGGTCCAGCTCGATGTCGAGGAAGCGCTCGTAGTGCCCGATGTCGAGGTCGGTCTCCGCGCCGTCGTCGGTCACGAAGACCTCGCCGTGCTGGAAGGGGTTCATGGTGCCCGGATCCACGTTGAGGTAGGGATCGAGCTTCTGCATGACGACGCGCACGCCGCGCGCCGTGAGGAGATTGCCGAGGCTGGCCGCCGTGAGGCCCTTGCCGAGCGAGGAGACGACGCCGCCGGTCACGAAGATGTGCCTGGTCGTCTTCGCCGCGCCTGTCGTGCTGGTGATGCTGTCCGTCGAGCTCGGGTCCGTGTCCGCTGAATTGATGTCCGCCACGGGCTTCCATCCTACGTGTGTTCCGGGGCAGCGCGACAGCCACGCCGCGCGGGGCTGCCGCCGGTCGTCCGCTCAGCGCAGGGAGGCGGCCGTCTCCACGAGCTCGCGCGCGTGCGCCAGGCCGCTCTCGCTGTCGGGCAGGCCGGAGAGGAGGCGCGCCATCTCCTGGATCCGCGCGTCGCCCTCGAGCTGCGTGACGCTCGACGCGGTGACCTGGCCGTCGCCGCCCTTGACCACGCGCAGGTGGTTGGTCGAGAAGGCCGCGACCTGAGCGAGGTGCGTGACGACGATGACCTGCGCGCGCTCCGCCAGCCGTGCCAGCCGCCGTCCGATATCGATCGCCGCCGCACCGCCCACGCCCGCGTCGACCTCGTCGAACACGAAGGTGGGCACGGGGTCGTCGCCGGCCACCACTACCTCGATGGCGAGCATCACGCGCGACAGCTCGCCGCCGGAGGCGCCCCGCCCGAGCGGACGCGCCTCGGCTCCCGCGTGGGGGCGCAGCAGGATCTCGACCCGGTCGGCGCCCGACAGTGCAGGCTCCTCCCGCGGCGACACCCGCACCTCGAGCGACGCGTCGGCCATGGCGAGCGCGCCGAGCTCGGTCGTGACGGCCGCGGCGAGCCGCGCGCCGGCCTCTTCGCGGACCGCGGTGACGCGCCCGGCCAGCTCGCCGACGAGCTGCTCGTCGCGCTCCACCTCGACGCGCAGCAGGTCGATGCGGTCGGTGTCGCCGTCGAGCTCGAGCAGGCGGGCGCTGCCGGTGTCGAGGAACGCGAGCGCGTCCTCGACCGTCGGACCGTGCGCCCGCGTGAGGGCCGCGAGCTCGGCGCGGCGGTCCTGCAGGGTCTCGAGCTCCCGGGCGCCGTCGGCGTCGAGCCCCGCGAGGTAGCCCGAGAGCTGCACGGCGATCTCCGACACGAGGATCCGCGCGCTGTCGAGCGACTCGATGATCTCGGCGAGGCCCGGGTCGTGCGCCGCCACCCGGTCGAGGCGGCGATGGGCGGTGTCGAGCACCGATGCGGCGTCGGCCATCTCCCCGGACGCGTCCTCGGACGACATGAGCTCGTGGGCGGCGGAAGCGGCCGCCCGCAGGTCCTCGAGGTTGGTGAGCCGGTCGGTGCGCTCGCGCAGCTCCTCGTCCTCGCCCGGCTGCGGCGCCACGGCCTCGATCGCGTCGATCGCGATGCGCAGCTCCTCGGCCTCGCGCGTGCGGGCGTCCTGCTCCGTGACGAGGCGGTCGAGCTCGGCCCGCGCCGCCTGCCAGCGGCGGAACACCTCCTGGTACTCGGCGAGCACGGGCGCCAGCGCGGATCCAGCGAACCGGTCGAGCGCCTGCCGCTGGGCGGTGGACGACCGCAGGCGCATCTGGTCGGACTGGCCGTGCACCACCACGAGCTGCTCGCCGATCTCCGTCAGCAGCGCCGCCGGAGCCCCGCGGCCCCCGACCGATGCGCGGCTGCGGCCCTCGGACGAGAGCTGACGCGTGACGATGAGCTCGCCTCGCATGCCGTCGCCGAACGGGTCGACGTCTCCCCCGGCGTCGCGCACGCGCTCGGGCACGGGCCCGTCGGCCGCGATGATCCAGCGCCCCTCGACGACCGCGCGCTCGCTCCCCTGCCGCACGGCCCCCGAGTCGGCGCGCGCGCCGAGCAGCAGGCCGAGGGCGGTGACGACCATGGTCTTGCCCGCGCCGGTCTCGCCGGTGACGGCCGTGAAGCCGGGCCCGAGCGGCAGCGTGGCCTGGCCGATCACCCCGAGGTCGCGGATGGTGATCTCCTCAATCACGGTCGACCGGCCCCCTCCAGCCGGTGACCGGCAGCTCGAACTTGTTCACGAGGCGGTCGGTGAACGGCGACTGCTTGAGGCGCGCGAGGCGCACGGGGATGGCGGAGCGTCGGGCCTCGACGCGTGCACCCGGCGGCATGTCCCGCGTGCGGCGCCCGTCGCACCAGAGCACCCCGGATCCGGAGGTGCGGCTGAGCACCTCCACGGCGACCGTGGACTCCGGGCCCACGACGAGCGAGCGGGCGAAGAGCGTGTGCGGGCTGAGCGGCACCACGAGCATCGCCTCGAGGCTCGGCCACACGATGGGGCCGCCCGCCGAGAAGGCGTACGCGGTGGATCCCGTGGGCGTCGAGACGACCATGCCGTCGCAGCCGTAGGACGCGAGCGGCCGCCCGTCGATCTCGACCACCACCTCGAGCATGCGCTCGCGGCTGGCCTTCTCCACGGTCGCCTCGTTGAGCGCCCATGTGCGGTAGACGATGTCGGCGCCGACCTTGAGCGTCACGTCGAGCGTCATGCGCTCCTCGACCGTGTAGTCGCGGTCGAGCACGCGGCGCACGGTGGCCGTGAGGTCCTCCCGCTCGCTCTCGGCGAGGAAGCCCACGTGCCCCAGGTTCACGCCGAGCAGCGGCACCGAGGTGCCGCGGACGAGCTCCGCCGAGCGGAGGATCGTGCCGTCGCCGCCCAGGACGATGACGATCTCGAGGTCGGCCGTCTGCACGTCCTCTCCCAGCACGGCGACGCCGTCCATCTCGGGCGCGAACGGGAGGATGTCGGCCTTCTCGTCGGCCGTGAGCACGAGGTGCACGTCGGCCTCGGCCAGCTGCGCGCACACGCTGAGCGCCGCGTCGATGGAGTCGCGCCGTCCCGTGTGGGACACGACCAGGATGTGCCTCGCGGGTCCAGCCACTTCGCTCACGCTCCTGTGATCTCGTTCGACGTCGATCTCCATTGTGTCGGATTGCTCCCCGCGCGACCGCTGAACCAAGCCAGGTACTCGTGGTTCCCGGCCCCGCCGACGATCGGGGAGGAGACGAGGCCGGCCGTGCCGAGGCCGAGGTCCCATGCGGCCCAGAGGACGCGCATGACGGCGTCGTCGCGGAGACCCTGGTCGTGCACGATGCCCTCGCGGATCCCCGTGCGCCCCACCTCGAACTGCGGCTTGATCAGCAGCACGATGTCGGCGCCGTCCGCGGCGGTGCGCGCGATGGCGGGCAGCACGAGCCCGAGCGAGATGAAGGAGAGGTCGCCGACGACGAGCCCCGGTCGCTCCCCCGCCATGTCCGCGGGCGTCACGCCCGCGAGCGACTCGGGCGTCAGATCGCGCACGTTGAACCCCTCGACGACGTCGACGCGCGGATCCTCCCGGATGAGCGGATCCAGCTGGCCGTGCCCCACGTCGAGCGCGACCACCCGCCGCGCCCCCCGCTCGAGCAGGACCTGCGTGAACCCGCCCGTGGACGCGCCGACGTCCAGCGCCAGCCGCCCGTCGACCGCGACCCCGGGGAAGGCGTCGAGCGCGCCGACGAGCTTGTGGGCGCCGCGGCTCACGTACGCGTCCGTGCCGGCGACCTCGACGACGGATCCGGGCATCACCCGGAACGACGCCTTGACGACGCCTCGTCCGTCGACCGTGACGAGCCCGTCGGCGATGAGCCGGGCGGCGTGGGTGCGGGAGCGCGCGAGCCCGAGCGTGGGCAGGGCGGCGTCGAGCCGAAGGTCGCCGCCGAGCGGCTCGCCGGGAACCGGGTCGGCTGCGGGCGCGGGCGCGGATCCGTCGCCGGGGTCAGCCACGCGTGACGGCCCCGTCGCCGCCCTCGAGCCGCGCGCGCAGCTCGTCGTGCAGCAGCCCGAACGCGGCCGCGCGGTCGCCGAGCGGCTGCTCCTCGATCAGCTGCAGCCGGGAGACCAGCCCCTCGGCCACGTCGCGGCCGTCGTCGGAGTCCGGCCCCGGTGCGGATCCCGCTCGAGCGCTGTCGTCCGGGTCGTCGCTCACGCCGTCACGCTACGCCCGGCCCGCGCCGGCGGCACCGGCGGCGACGTAGAGGGACTCCTGCACATCGAGCCCGTAGATCGGCCGGCCCGAGTTCCAGATCACGGCGCATGCGGCGCGGAGCGTGTCGATGGTGGATCCGCCGTCCTTGACGACCTCGACGCGGTCGCCCGCGATGCGCACGGACGACTTCCCGACCGTCGCCACGCGGCCCTCCTGCGAGAACCGCGTCTCGGGGTACGGCTCGTGCAGCTGCCCGAGGTGCTCGAGGATGAACGTCGGCCGCTGGTCCTCCTCTGCCGCGAGGAGCTGCTTCGCCCGGTCGATCCCGGTGAGCACGTGGACGGACGCCATACCGGCGCGCGTCGCCCCGAGGATGTCGGTGTCGAGCCGGTCGCCGAGGAACACGGGCCGCTGGGCGCCGAAGCGCTCGCGCGCCACGTCGAAGATCGGCGTCTCCGGCTTGCCCGCGACCACGGGCAGCCGACCGACCGCCGTGTGCACGGCCGATACGAGCGTGCCGTTCCCGGGTGCGATGCCCCGCGCGACCGGGATCGTCCAGTCGGTGTTGGTCGCGACCCACACGACATCAGGATCGGCCAGCGCGAACGCCGCCTCCGCCAGCTGGGTCCAGCCCACCTCCGGCGAGAACCCCTGCACGACCGCCGCCGGGCTGTCCGCCGTGGAGCGCGTGACCACGTAGCCGGCCTTCTCGAGCTCGTGCACGAGACCCTCGCCGCCGACGACGAGCACGGTGGATCCGGCGGGCACCCGGTCCGCGAGCAGCCGCAGCGCGGCCTGCGGCGACGTGACGACGTCCTCGGGCGCCACCGTGAGTCCGAGCGAGCTCAGGTGCTCGGCCACCGACGCGTCGGTGCGCGAGGCGTTGTTGGTGATGTAGCTGAGCCGGATCCCGTCGCCGGCGGCGCGGTTCAGCGCGTCGACCGCGTGCGGGATGCTGTCGGGTCCCGCGTACACGACGCCGTCGAGGTCCGCGAGGATCACGTCCACGCCGTCGAGCGGCGCACTGCCCTTCGACGCCCTAGCGAACATCGCGGTCCGCCTCCCCGGCGTCGTCGGCCTGCGGGGCCTCGTCGTCGGCGACCGCGGCGGGCGACTCGTCGGCCGCATCGCCGTCGACCTCCCACTCGTCGTCGACGTCGACCGCGATGTCCTCGCTGTCGCCCTCCTCGCTCGGCGGGCTCGGCTCAGCTGCCTCGACGGGGTCGTCCGAGGCGTCGACGTTGGCATCCGCAGCCTCGTCGGACTCCACGGCGCTCGCGCTCGCAGCGATCGCGTCGCCGGATCCGTCGTCCTCGGACGGTTCGTGCCCACCGTCCTCGACCGCGAGCTCCTCCTCGACGACCTCGACCATGTCGTCCCAGCCCTCGTCCGGATCCGCGAACGCCGCCTCGGCCGCGTCGGCGCGCTGACGCCAGGCGTCCGCCTCCGCCGAGCGACCCAGCTCCTCGAGCACCTCCGCGTAGGCGTGGAAGAGGTCCGCGCTGTACGAGTAGGCGACGTCCCGGTTCAGCTGCGCGATCGACAGCTCGTCGAGAGCAGCCTCGGTCTGCCCGAGGTCGAGGCGCGCGCCGGACATCGCGATCGCGAGCGCGACCTGCTCCGCCGCCGGCAGCGTCTCCTTCGGGACCGAGCGCCCGAGCTCCAGGGCCTTGTCCGGGCGTCCCTGCCCGCGCTCGCTGTCGACCATGAGGGCGAGCTGGTCGTCCTTGCCGGAGATGCGCCGGTAGGTCCGCAGCTCGCGCAGCGCGAGCGCGTAGTCACCGACGGCGTACGCCGTGATGGCCAGCGACTCCCGGACCACCGCGATGCGACCGGCACGGCGAGCAGCCGAGGTGGCGTGCCGGTGCGCGAGCTCCGGATCCTCCTCGATGAGCCGCGCCGCCATCACCAGGTGCTGCGCGACGCCCTCGGCGTTGTCCTTGCTCAGCGTCTTCAGCTCGTTGCGCGCGATGCGGTCGAGATCACCCGGCTTCACGTCCTCGGGGATCTCGGGGTCCTCGTGGCGCGGACGCACGGAGCGCAGCTCACGCGCGCGCAGCTGCTCCTCCGTCAGGGTCTCCTCGTAGCGTGGGGCATCGCGGTCGTTCCTCGCGGGTCGTCCATCGCGCGTCCAGAGCTTGTCGCCGTCGCGCGGCGGTCGAGCGCCACCGCGTCCGGCATCACGGCCACCGGAATCCCGACCGCCGTCCTTCGACCAGGGCTTGCGCTCCCCGTCCCTGTCAGACCGCGGCGAACCCGACCCGCCATCACGCGACCAGGGCTTGCGCTCCCCGTCGCGCTGCGGCCGAGAAGCTCCCGCACCGTCCTTCGACCAGGGCTTGCGTTCCCCATCACGCTGCGGCCGCGAAGCTCCCGCACCGTCCTTCGACCAGGGCTTACGCTCCCCGTCACGCTGCGGCCGCGAAGCTCCAGCACCGTCCTTCGACCAGGGCTTACGCTCCCCGTCACGAGCGGGACGTGCCGCACCGCCGGCCCCGCCGCCGTCCTTGGACCAGGGCTTGCGCTCCCCATCGCGCTGCGGCCGGGGTGCCCCGCCCGCGTCCTTGGACCACGGCTTGCGCTCGCCATCACGAGCGGGACGAGCCGGACCGCCGCCATCACGAGACCAGGGCTTGCGCTCCCCATCGCGCTGCGGCCGACCGGCCTCTCCACCACCGTCCTTCGACCAGGGCTTGCGGTCGCCGTCACGGGCCGGGCGGTCTCCCCCGGCGGCACGCGGACCGGAGGAGCGCCCGCCTTCACGGGGCCCTCGAGGCGCACCCGCGGAACCGCGCTCGTACGGCGGCTTGCCATCATCACGTCCACGCGGCGAGTGCGACGATCCGCGGTCCTGGCCCTCGGGCCGGCTGTCTCGATCGGATGAGTCGCTCACTGTGCTCCTGTCGGCCGCATGGGCCAGATGATGTCTGTGGTGTTGTGGGTGTCGCCGAAGTCAGCTCCCAGGCTAACCGGTGCCGTCGGTCGTGTGCAGCGGACCGGCATTGACGACCATCGCGGTCGCGCACCGATCCTCGGCGGGCCGCATCGCCTCAGCGATGTCAGCCCCGAGACACGCAGGCGGAAACGGCTCCACACGAGGCGCGATCCGTACGCCACCGTCGCGACGGCCCAGCTCGGACACGAACTCGAAGTCGCCGCCGTGGAGGACCGACCGCGATGGTCCGGGTGTTAACGCAGAAAGGCCCGCCGCACGATGTGCGACGGGCCTCCCCGATCATTCTCAAGTTAAGTCCGGCGGTGTCCTACTCTCCCACAGGGTCCCCCCTGCAGTACCATCGGCGCTGAGAGTCTTAGCTTCCGGGTTCGGAATGTGACCGGGCGTTTCCCTCTCGCTATGGCCGCCGAAACACCCCATACACACCCCCAACGAGGGCATGAAATCTGTGATGAATCGACCAGTCAAGCTGGTTGTTCAATTAGCACCCGACCGTATATCGGGAACCACATAGTGGACGCAAGCAAAGTGTTTTCAAGATATCGGCTTATTAGTACAGGTCAGCTCCACGAGTCTTTAGTCCTCGCTTCCACATCCTGCCTATCAACCCGGTAGTCTAGCCGGGAGCCTTCACCCTGAAAGGGATGGAAATCTCATCTCGAAGCCGGCTTCCCGCTTAGATGCTTTCAGCGGTTATCCGTTCCGAACGTAGCTAATCAGCGGTGCTCCTGGCGGAACAACTGACACACCAGAGGTTCGTCCATCCCGGTCCTCTCGTACTAGGGATAGATCTTCTCAAATTTCCTACGCGCGCAGCGGATAGGGACCGAACTGTCTCACGACGTTCTAAACCCAGCTCGCGTACCGCTTTAATGGGCGAACAGCCCAACCCTTGGGACCTACTCCAGCCCCAGGATGCGACGAGCCGACATCGAGGTGCCAAACCATGCCGTCGATATGGACTCTTGGGCAAGATCAGCCTGTTATCCCCGAGGTACCTTTTATCCGTTGAGCGACAGCGCTTCCACAAGCCACTGCCGGATCACTAGTCCCGACTTTCGTCCCTGCTCGACTTGTCAGTCTCACAGTCAAGCTCCCTTGTGCACTTACACTCGACACCTGATTACCAACCAGGTTGAGGGAACCTTTGGGCGCCTCCGTTACTCTTTAGGAGGCAACCGCCCCAGTTAAACTACCCACCAGGCACTGTCCCTGAACCGGATTACGGTTCGAAGTTAGATATCCAGAGTGACCAGAGTGGTATTTCAACAATGACTCCACCCGAACTAGCGTCCGAGCTTCACAGTCTCCCACCTATCCTACACAAGCCACACCGAACACCAATACCAAGCTGTAGTAAAGGTCACGGGGTCTTTCCGTCCTGCTGCGCGTAACGAGCATCTTTACTCGTAGTGCAATTTCGCCGAGTTCGCGGTTGAGACAGCTGGGAAGTCGTTACGCCATTCGTGCAGGTCGGAACTTACCCGACAAGGAATTTCGCTACCTTAGGATGGTTATAGTTACCACCGCCGTTTACTGGGGCTTAAATTCTCAGCTTCGCACTTGCGTGCTAACCGTTCCTCTTAACCTTCCAGCACCGGGCAGGCGTCAGTCCGTATACATCGTCTTGCGACTTAGCACGGACCTGTGTTTTTAGTAAACAGTCGCTTCCCACTGGTCTCTGCGGCCTTCAAACGCTTCAGGAGTAAATCCCTACACGCCTCAGGCCCCCCTTCTCCCGAAGTTACGGGGGCATTTTGCCGAGTTCCTTAACCACGATTCTCTCGATCTCCTTAGTATTCTCTACCTGACCACCTGAGTCGGTTTGGGGTACGGGCGATTGGAACCTCGCGTCGATGCTTTTCTCGGCAGCATAGGATCACTGATTTCGTCCGTGAGGACTACCCATCGGGTCTCAGGCTACATAGAAGACGGATTTGCCTATCTTCTGCCCTACATCCTTAGACCGGGACAACCATCGCCCGGCTCAGCTACCTTCCTGCGTCACACCTGTTAATACGCTAAACGCCCCAGCGTAGGGTCGTGTGCTAGGCCAAGACCGTCACCCCGAAGGGATCGAATCAAGGATTCAGACACTTAGCATTACTGGATTGTCTTGGGCGGTTCTTCATCGGTACGGGAATATCAACCCGTTGTCCATCGACTACGCCTGTCGGCCTCGCCTTAGGTCCCGACTTACCCAGGGCGGATTAGCCTGGCCCTGGAACCCTTGGTCTTTCGGAGGACGGGTTTCTCACCCGTCTTTCGCTACTCATGCCTGCATTCTCACTCGTGTGGCCTCCACGGCTGGTTCACACCGCCGCTTCGCTGGCCACACGACGCTCTCCTACCCATCCATACGGCTGGACCACGAAGGCCTGCCTATAATATAAATGCCACAACTTCGGTGGCGTGCTTGAGCCCCGTTACATTGTCGGCGCGGAATCACTTGACCAGTGAGCTATTACGCACTCTTTCAAGGGTGGCTGCTTCTAAGCCAACCTCCTGGTTGTCTATGCAACTCCACATCCTTTCCCACTTAGCACGCGCTTAGGGACCTTAGATGGTGGTCTGGGTTGTTTCCCTCTCGACGATGAAGCTTATCCCCCACCGTCTCACTGCTGCGCTCTCACTTACCGGCATTCGGAGTTTGGCTGAAGTCAGTAACCTTTTGGGGCCCATCGTCCATCCAGTAGCTCTACCTCCGGCAAGAAACACGCAACGCTGCACCTAAATGCATTTCGGAGAGAACCAGCTATCACGAAGTTTGATTGGCCTTTCACCCCTATCCACAGCTCATCCCCTCCATTTTCAACTGAAGTGGGTTCGGTCCTCCACGACGTCTTACCGTCGCTTCAACCTGGCCATGGATAGATCACTTCGCTTCGGGTCTAGAACATGCGACTCATACGCCCTATTAAGACTCGCTTTCGCTACGGCTGCCCCTCACGGGTTAACCTCGCCACATATCACTAACTCGCAGGCTCATTCTTCAAAAGGCACGCTGTCACACCAACAAGGGTGCTCCAACGGTTTGTAAGCAAACGGTTTCAGGTACTATTTCACTCCCCTCCCGGGGTACTTTTCACCTTTCCCTCACGGTACTTGTCCGCTATCGGTCATCTGGGAGTATTTAGGCTTATCAGGTGGTCCTGACAGATTCACACGGGATTTCTCGGGCCCCGTGCTACTTGGGATACTCTCCGGACAGGCGACGACATTTCGACTACGGGGTTCGCACCCTCTATGACTGGCCTTTCAAGACCATTCGTCTATATCGCGCTCATTGCCCTCACAGCTCGGTAGAACTGTACGGAAAGTCCCGCAACCCCGACCATGCAACTCCTACCGGATATCACACATGATCGGTTTGGCCTCTTCCGGTTTCGCTCGCCACTACTAACGGAATCGCTTTTGCTTTCTCTTCCTGTGGGTACTGAGATGTTTCACTTCCCCACGTTCCCTCTACCCGCCCTATATATTCAGGCGGGAGTCACCAGGTCACCCAAAGGGCCTGGCGGGGTTTCCCCATTCGGAGATCCTCGGATCACAGCTCTATTATCAGCTCCCCGAGGCTTATCGCAGATTTATACGTCCTTCTTCGGCTCCAGATGCCAAGGCATCCACCGTTTGCTCTTAGAATCTTGAAATCACATGAGATTGAATCGTTTCGCCTCCCCTAGAGGAGACAGAATTGACCAATGATCTATAAATAGATCTTTGTGATCCACCGGTAAACCGGTGAATCTAAGATGCTCGCGTCCACTGTGTAGTTCTCAATATACGGGCGGTACCCCACCACCATCCACAACAGGACGACGGAAAGGGTCCGACAAGAAACCAGACACACCCGAAAGGTGCGGCCCGGTCCCTCAGGACCCAACAGCGTGCAACATGCCCTCGACACACCAGACCACGTTCCCACCCCACAAGGAGGCGTACTAGCAGCCCGACACATCAGCCGGCATCAATGTCAATGTTCCACCCATGAGCGCCACCGCCAGAACAGATGCCTGACGCGTGACTTGGCACCATTGATCTCCCTGTATACAGAGGAGAGGCGCACATGCTCCTTAGAAAGGAGGTGATCCAGCCGCACCTTCCGGTACGGCTACCTTGTTACGACTTAGTCCTAATCACCGATCCCACCTTCGACAGCTCCTCCCTTGCGGTTAGGCCACTGGCTTCGGGTGTTACCGACTTTCATGACTTGACGGGCGGTGTGTACAAGGCCCGGGAACGTATTCACCGCAGCGTTGCTGATCTGCGATTACTAGCGACTCCGACTTCATGAGGTCGAGTTGCAGACCTCAATCCGAACTGAGACCGGCTTTTTGGGATTCGCTCCACCTTACGGTATCGCAGCCCTTTGTACCGGCCATTGTAGCATGCGTGAAGCCCAAGACATAAGGGGCATGATGATTTGACGTCATCCCCACCTTCCTCCGAGTTGACCCCGGCAGTCTCCTATGAGTTCCCACCATTACGTGCTGGCAACATAGAACGAGGGTTGCGCTCGTTGCGGGACTTAACCCAACATCTCACGACACGAGCTGACGACAACCATGCACCACCTGTATACCGACCTTGCGGGGCACACATTTCTGCATGTTTCCGGTATATGTCAAGCCTTGGTAAGGTTCTTCGCGTTGCATCGAATTAATCCGCATGCTCCGCCGCTTGTGCGGGCCCCCGTCAATTCCTTTGAGTTTTAGCCTTGCGGCCGTACTCCCCAGGCGGGGAACTTAATGCGTTAGCTGCGACACGGAGACCGTGGAATGGTCCCCACATCTAGTTCCCAACGTTTACGGCATGGACTACCAGGGTATCTAATCCTGTTCGCTCCCCATGCTTTCGCTCCTCAGCGTCAGTTACGGCCCAGAGATCTGCCTTCGCCATCGGTGTTCCTCCTGATATCTGCGCATTCCACCGCTACACCAGGAATTCCAATCTCCCCTACCGCACTCTAGTCTGCCCGTACCCACTGCAGACCCGAGGTTGAGCCTCGGGATTTCACAGCAGACGCGACAAACCGCCTACGAGCTCTTTACGCCCAATAATTCCGGACAACGCTTGCACCCTACGTATTACCGCGGCTGCTGGCACGTAGTTAGCCGGTGCTTTTTCTGCAGGTACCGTCACTTTCGCTTCTTCCCTACTAAAAGAGGTTTACAACCCGAAGGCCGTCATCCCTCACGCGGCGTTGCTGCATCAGGCTTTCGCCCATTGTGCAATATTCCCCACTGCTGCCTCCCGTAGGAGTCTGGGCCGTGTCTCAGTCCCAGTGTGGCCGGTCACCCTCTCAGGCCGGCTACCCGTCGTAGGCTTGGTGAGCCATTACCTCACCAACAACCTGATAGGCCGCGAGTCCATCCCCAACCGAAATTCTTTCCACGACCAGACCATGCGGCCAGTCGTCATATCCGGTATTAGCTACCATTTCTAGCAGTTATCCCAGAGTCGGGGGCAGGTTACTCACGTGTTACTCACCCGTTCGCCACTGATCCGCCAGAGCAAGCTCTGACATCACCGTTCGACTTGCATGTGTTAAGCACGCCGCCAGCGTTCGTCCTGAGCCAGGATCAAACTCTCCATAAATGCTTAAACGCACGACCACCCGAAAGCGATCGGCACATCTAAAGCCAGACGTGAACGGGAATCGAACACGAACTAGCAAGTTTGAAACCGACAGAACAAATCATTACTGACTTGCTTGTTTGTTTAAATGTATTCCAAAGGAATCCGAAACGAGCATCCGAAGGACACCCGCAACGGGCATTTGGCATTTGACATTGTGCACGCTGTTGAGTTCTCAAGGAACGGACGCTCCCGACACCGACCATCACAGCCAGCCATCGGAGCTCACACTCCACCGCTCCCCGTGGGAGTGATCCAGACCAGAAGGCCCAGCACTCACGTCAGAAGCAGAATCAGACCCTAGCTCAGTTGATGGTAAACACGCAACCCTTCAGGGCCACGGCAACTTCTGTTTCACCAGGATCCAGAACACCAGAACAGCTCCGGAAGCTTCTCAGCTCCCCGCCCGTTCCGGCGACAAGAGGAGACATTACGCGGACCACCCCACCCCCGCAAAACCACGCACATCCCGGGCGTGTCGCGACGGCCTACCCGCAGGAATACCCGATCAGGATGCCATTCAGGCGACGGTGACGCCCGCGAGGGTCTTCTTGCCCCGGCGGATCACGGCGTAACGGCCGTGCAGGAGGGCGTCCACGACAGCGGTCGCGTCGCCCACCGCGACGTTGTTCACGTAGACCCCGCCCTGCGTGATCGCACGCCGAGCCTCACCCGCGCTCGAGACGAGCCCCGTGTCGATGAGCGCCTGGATCACCATGGTGCCGGCGGGGATCTCCGCGGACGGGAGCTCCCCCAAGGCGGCGCGGAGCGTCGGCTCGTCGAGCGCGGTCAGCTCGCCCTGGCCGAACAGCGCCTGCGCGGCGGCGATCGCGGACTCCGTCGCCGCGACCCCGTGCACCAGCGACGTCACCTCCCACGCGAGCGCGCGCTGCGCCTCGCGCCGGAACGGCTCGGCCTCCACGGCGCGGGCGAGCTCGTCGAGTCGCGCCCGGTCCAGGAACGTGAAGATGCGCAGGCGGTGGATCACGTCGGCGTCGTCGGTGTTGAGCCAGAACTGGTAGAACGCGTACGGGCTCGTGAGCTCGGGATCGAGCCACACCGCGTTGCCCTCGCTCTTGCCGAACTTCGTGCCGTCGGAGTTGGTGATGAGGGGCGTGCCGATGGCGTGCGCGGTGGTCCGTTCGCTGCGCCGGATCAGGTCGGTGCCGCTGGTGAGGTTGCCCCACTGGTCGCTGCCGCCGGTCTGCAGCACGCACCCGTAGGTGCGGTGCAGCTCGCGGAAGTCGAGACCCTGCAGGATCTGGTAGCTGAACTCCGTGTAGCTGATGCCCTCGTCGGAGTTGAGGCGCGCGCTCACGGCGTCCTTCTTGATCATGGTGCCCACCCGGAAGTGCTTGCCCACCTCCCGGAGGAAGTCGATGGCGCTCATCGGCGCCGTCCAGTCCAGGTTGTTCACGATCCGCACGGCGTTGTCGCCCTCGGGGCTGAGGAACGCCGAGACCTGCGCCTGCACACGACCCACCCAGTCCGCGACCACCTCCGGGTCGTTGAGGGTGCGCTCGGCGGTCGGCCGCGGGTCGCCGATCAGGCCGGTCGACCCGCCCACGAGTCCGAGCGGACGGTGCCCGGCCAGCTGGAGACGCCGCATGAGCAGCAGCTGCACGAGGTTGCCCAGGTGCAGGCTCGGCGCGGTGGGGTCGAAGCCGCAGTAGTAGGTGATGGGCGGGCCGGACAGCAGCTCCTTCAGCGCATCCTGGTCCGTGGAGACGTGCACGTACCCGCGCCAGACGATCTCCTCCCACACGTCCTCGAAGGACGGGTCGTTGCGCTGGGAGGAGAGGCGGTCGGGAGCGGCGTTCGTCACGCGATCACGGTATCAGCGCGGCATCGCGGGGACGGTGGGACGCGGCGGTGTCGTCCCCTCCCGCGTCGCCTCCCGGGCGGGGTGGTCGGGCACGGACCGCTGTCGGTGGTCCCGGACATGCTCGTGAGCGCACCGGGGCGATGTGATCAGCCCCATGGGCTTGATCCGTGGAGATCAAGTGCATAGCTTTGATGTGCACGCATCAATGGCACGGCCTTGAGGGGGATCCGCATGTTCGTCATCACCGCCGACCAGAAGGGCAGCAGGACAGACGTCGACCGCGCCGGGACGGGACGGGACGATCTGGCGTCGCGCTTCGAGGGCCGGCTCGTGCTCCCGGTCGACCGCACGTCCGGCGACGAGCTGCAGGCGCTCGTCGCCGACGCGGACACCGCCCTCGACATGGCGCTCGTCCTCACCCGCGCCGGGCACTGGAGCGTCGGGCTCGGGATCGGAGCCGTGCGCACCCCGCTCCCCCGGGCGACGCGGGAGGCCACCGGCCCGGCGTTCATCGCCGCGCGCGACGCGGTCGGCGCGGCGAAGCGCAGCGCGACGAGGTTCGCGCTCGCGGTGGATCCACCTGCTCCCCCGACACCCGGTGATCCGGGATCCGACCTCCCGGGCTCCGCGCTCCCCGGCCCCGACGAGGTCGAGGCGCTCATCACGCTGCTGCTCCTGGCGCGGGACCGCCGCACCGCCCAGGGCTGGGACGTCGTCGACCGGATGGCGGACGGGAGCACGCAGCGGGAGGTCGCCGCCGCGCTGGGCATCACACCCCAGGCCGTGAGCACGCGGCTGCGCACCAGCGCATGGCGCGCCGAGCGGGCCGCGATCCCGGGGCTCGTCGCGCTGCTCGCCCACCTCGAGGCGCAGGCGACCCGGGGCGAGGACCCCGTGGCACCCGCACCGCGCTCCTCCCGTTCGGGGACGCGCTCGTGATCCCGGTGGGGACTGCCGGGGAGATCACGGCGTGGATCGTCCTCTGCGTGCTGGTGACCGCGGCGCTCGTCCTCGCGCTGCTGGCGGTGCGTGCGCCCCGCACGGGCCGCGTGGTCGCGGCCGCGGGCACCCTCGCCTGCGCCCTCGCGCTCGGGCTGGCCCTCACCGGCCCCGCGTCTCCCCTCGTCGTCGGCTTCGTGGGCATGGTCGCGGTCGTGCTCGCGGTGCTGGGCGGCGGGTCCGCGTCAACCGTGGTGCTCGCCCTCGCGACCCGCGGCTCGGTGCCGCCCGGAGCGTTCGGCGGGATCCTGGTGGCGCCGCGCGGGCACGAGGACGATCCGTCGGCGCTGCGTCGACCCACCCGCGAGGTGCTGCGCGGCGGCGCGACCATCGGGATGCTCGAGCGGCTGGCCGTGGTGGCCGTCATCCTCGCCGGCTACCCCGAGGCGCTCGCGGTCATCATCGCCATCAAGGGCGTCGGCCGGTTCTCGGAGCTCGGCGAGGCCGCCGAGGCGCGGGAGCGGTTCATCATCGGCACCCTGGTCAGCTGGCTGTGGGCCGCGACCTGCGCGGCGGTCGTGCTGGTCGTCCGCTAGCCGCTCGTTACCCCGCGTCGCGCGGAACGGTCAGCGGCGGACGCGCGGCACGTGCGCCCGGTACGCGGAGACGGTCGGGTCGCCCGGCACCCAGAAGCGCCACGGGAACAGCTCGCCGGAGCCGCCGGGTCCGGACACGCCGACGCGCGGGCCCGCGGCGGGGAGGGCGAGCGGCTCGTCGGGGAGGACCAGCCGGTACGGCGGCGCGTCCAGCGCCGCGCCGTCGTCCGACAGCGGGATCCCCAGGGCGACCGCGAGCCGCGCCGGCCCCCGCGCCAGGTCGCGATCGCGGACCGCTGCGCCGCGTCGGCGCCGCGCGAGCTCGGCGCCCTCCACGACCTCGCCGGCGCGCAGCAGCACGCCCGCGCTCGTGCCCTCGGGTCCGCAGACGATGTTCGCGCACGTGTGCATGCCGTACGTGAAGTACGCGTAGAGGTGCGCGGGTGGGCCGAACATGGTCGCGTTGCGCGCGCGCTTCCCGCGGAAGGCGTGCGAGCCGGGATCCTCGCCGACGCCGCGATAGGCCTCCACCTCGGTGAGGCGAACGGAGACGCGGCCCTCCTCGGAGTCCCGCGACAGGATCGCCCCGAGGAGCGCGGGCGCCACCTCGACCGCGTCGCGCGCGAAGAAGGCCGCCTCGATCACGCGCGGATCAGATCAGCTCGCCGTTGAGGCTCGCGACGACCACCACGAAGACCAGCACGGCGACGGCCACGCCGATGACGAGCGGCAGGAGCCAGCGGTGCCGCGGCTCGGGCCGTTCGGGACGGCGGCCGTTCGAGAGCGTCACTCCGACGCCTCACCGGAGGCCGCCGCCCGGCGCTCGGCCGCGGCATCGGCCCGCGCGCGCAGCTCGGCCACCCGGCGCACGAGCTCGGCGCGCTGCTCGTCGACGCGCACCCGGGCGGTGCCGCCCACCCCGTCGCGGCTCGCCACGGATCCCTCGATGCTCAGGACCTCGCGGACCTCCGGCACCAGGTGCGGGGACACGGTCCTCAGGTCCTCGTCGGACAGGTCCTCGAGGCCGATGCCGCGGGACTCCGCGAGCTTCACGAGCTCGCCCGTGATCTCGTGCGCGTCGCGGAAGGCCACGCGGTGCTTCACGAGCCACTCGGCGACGTCGGTCGCGAGCGAGAAGCCCTGGGGCGCGAGCTCGGCCATGCGGTCGGTGTCGAAGCGGAGGGTCGCGATCATGCCGGTGAACGCCGGGAGCAGGACCTCGAGGGTCTGCACCGAGTCGAAGACCGGCTCCTTGTCCTCCTGCAGGTCGCGGTTGTACGCGAGCGGCAGGCCCTTGAGGGTCGCGAGCAGGCCGGAGAGGTTGCCGATGAGGCGCCCCGACTTGCCGCGCGCGAGCTCCGCGATGTCGGGGTTCTTCTTCTGCGGCATGATCGACGACCCGGTCGAGAACGAGTCGCTCAGCGTGACGAACCCGAACTCGCGCGTGTTCCAGAGGATGATCTCCTCGCTCAGCCGCGACAGGTCGATGCCGACCTGCGCGAGCACGAACGCGAACTCGGCCACGACATCGCGGGCGGCCGTCCCGTCGATGGAGTTCTCGGAGCTGCGCGCGAACCCGAGGTCGCGGGCGACCGCGCCGGCGTCGAGGCCGAGGGTCGAGCCCGCGAGGGCACCGGATCCGTAGGGCGAGACGTCGGCGCGCGCATCCCAGTCCGCGAGGCGCTCGAGGTCGCGGAGCAGCGGCCAGCAGTGCGCCAGGAGGTGGTGCGCGAGGAGCACCGGCTGCGCGTGCTGCAGGTGCGTGCGGCCCGGCATGATCGCGCCGCCCGCCGCCTCGGCCTGCGCGGCCAGGGCGTCGACGAGCCGCACGAGCATCGCGTGGATCACCGCGGCGTGGTCGCGGAGGTACATGCGGACGAGCGTCGCGATCTGGTCGTTGCGGCTGCGGCCCGCGCGGAGCTTGCCGCCGAGCTCGGTGCCCGCGATGTCCATGAGCCCGCGCTCGAGGGCGCCGTGCACGTCCTCGTCGGCCTCGGACGCGACGAGCGCGCCCGACCGCACGCGGTCCTCGAGGGTGTCGAGCGCCTGCAGCATGGCCTGCCGCTCGGCGTCCGACAGGTAGCCCGCGGACGCGAGAGCACGGGCGTGCGCCCGGGATCCGGCGATGTCGTACGGCGCCAGCTGCCAGTCGAAGTGCGTCGAGCGGCTGAGCGCCACGAGCTCCGGCGACGGGCCGCCGGCGAAGCGGCCGCCCCAGAGGGCGCCCGCCTCGCCCGCGCGGGTGGACGGATCCGTGCTCTCGGTCATGCTCCTACTCCGCGGCGGGTGCGGGGTCGACCGCCAGCGCGGCCTGCTCGACCGCGAGGTCGCGACGCGCCGAGATCTTGCTCGGCAGCGACCACAGCTCGATGAAGCCCTTGGACAGCGACTGGTCGAACGTGTCGCCCGTGTCGTAGGTGGCCAGGTCGAAGTCGTACAGGCTCGACTCGCTGCGGCGGCCCGTGACGACCGCGCGTCCGCCGCGGAGCGTCATGCGGATGTCGCCGGAGACGTGCCGCTGCGAGTCCTCGATGAAGGCGTCGAGCGAGCGCTTGAGGCCCGAGAACCACAGGCCGTCGTAGACGAGGTTCGCCCAGTCCTTCTCGACGCCGCGCTTGTAGCGGCCGAGGTCGCGCTCGATCGTGAGGCTCTCGAGCTCCTCGTGCGCCTCGATGAGCGTCATGGCGGCGGGGGCCTCGTAGACCTCGCGGCTCTTGATGCCGACGAGGCGGTCCTCGACGACGTCGATGCGGCCGATGCCGTGCGCGCCGGCGGCGGCGTTGAGCTCCTGGACGATGCGGAGCGGCGAGTAGCGCACGCCGTCGATCGCGACGGGGACGCCCGCCTCGAACGTGATGGTGACCTCGGTGGGGTCGCGGAGCACGTCGGGGTCCTGCGTGTACTCGTAGAGGTCCTCGATGGGGCCGTTCCACGGGTCCTCGAGGAAGCCGGTCTCGACGGCGCGGCCCCAGACGTTCTTGTCGATCGAGTACGGGCTCTTCTTGCTCTGCTCGATGGGCAGGTCGTGCTCGTTCGCGTAGACGATGGCCTTGTCGCGCGTGAGCGCGAGGTCGCGGACCGGTGCGATGGAGGTGAGGTCGGGCGCGAGCGCGGCGACGGCGGCCTCGAAGCGCACCTGGTCGTTGCCCTTGCCGGTGCAGCCATGCGCGACGCTGTTCGCGCCGAGCTCGTGGGCGACGCGCGCGAGGTGCTTCGCGATCAGCGGGCGACTGAGGCCCGAGACCAGCGGGTAGCGCTTCTGGTAGAGCGCGTTGGCCTTGAGCGCGGGGACGATGTAGTCGTCCGCGAACTCGTCCTTCGCATCCACGACGACGGCCTCGACGGCGCCGCAGTCGAGCGCGCGCTGCCGGATGACCTCCATGTCCTCGCCGCCCTGGCCGACGTCGACGGCGAGTGCCACGACCTCCTTGCCGGTCGCGTCCTTGAGCCAGCCGATGCCGACCGAGGTGTCGAGTCCGCCGGAATATGCCAGTACCACGCGTTCGGCCATGCCGTTCTCCGTTTCGTTGCTGAGGTGTCTCGGGGTGTGGGGCTGCGTCAGGACTGGCGCAGGAGCCAGACGAGCAGCGCCTTCTGGGCGTGGAGGCGGTTCTCCGCCTCGTCCCAGACCACCGATCGCGGGCCGTCGATGACCTCGGAGGCCACCTCGTACTCGCGGTCGGCGGGAAGGCAGTGCAGGAAGATCGCGTCGTCGACCGCGTGCTCCATGAGCTCGGTCGTGACCTGGTAGGCGCCGAGCTCGGCCAGGCGCTGGGCCTTCTCCTCCTCGCGGCCCATCGACACCCAGGTGTCGGTGATGACGACGTCGGCGCCCGTGACGGCCTCGACGGGATCCATGAGGACGCGGACGGAACCGCCCGTGGACGCGGCGATGCGCTCGGCGTCCGCGACGACGGCCTCCGACGGCACATAGCCCGCGGGGGCGGCGATGCGGACGTGCATGCCGGCGGTGACGCCGCCGAGGAGGTAGGAGTGCGCCATGTTGCTGGCGCCGTCGCCGAGGAAGACCAGGGTCTGGCCCGCGAGGTCGCCGCGGTGCTCGCGGATGGTGAGCAGGTCGGCGAGGATCTGGCACGGGTGGAAGTCGTCCGACAGCGCGTTGACGACAGGGACCGTGGTGCCCGCGGCCATCTCCTCCAGGCCCGCCTGGCCGTAGGTGCGCCAGACGATTGCGGCGACCTGGCGCTCGAGCACGCGCGCGGTGTCGCTCGCGGTCTCCTTGCCGCCGAGCTGGCTGTTGGCGGTGCTGATGATGAGCGGGACGCCGCCGAGGTCCGCGATGCCGACCGCGAAGGAGACGCGGGTGCGGGTGGAGGACTTGTCGAAGATCACCGCGACCGTCTGCGGGCCGGCGAGGGGGCGCTCGGACCAGCGCTCGCGCTTGAGCTGCACCGCCAGGTCGAGCACCTCGGCCTGCTCGGCCGGGCTCAGGTCGTCGTCGCGCAGGAAGTGGCGGGTCATCGCATCGCTCGCTCTCGGGGGACTCGGGATCGCTCAAGCCTAGGGGACGTGCGGGGGCGGATCCGTCGACGGGCACCCCCGCCCGGGGGTGCCCGTCGACGGGTGCCGCATGGGGCCAGGACCGCCGTCCCGGCCGGCCCCGCGCGGTTCAGCGCAGGTGCGCCAGGGCGCGGCCGAAGCGCTCGCGGAAGTCGCGCACCTCGTCGTCGCCGACGATGAGCGGCGGCGCGATGCGGAGGCTGCGGGCGTTCGGCGCGTTGATGATGAGCCCCTCGCCGAGCGCGGCGGCCGCGATGCGCCCGCCGTCCTCGTGGTGCAGGCCCACGCCGATGAGGAGGCCGCGGCCGCGCACCTCGGCGATGAGCGGGGAGTCGAGGCCCGTGATGGCCGCCCGGATCTCCTCGCCGCGGCGCGCGGCGTTCTCGACGAGCCCGGCGTCCTCGATCTCGGCGAGCACGGCGTTCCCCGCCGCGGTGGCGAGCGGGTTGCCGCCGAAGGTGGATCCGTGCTGGCCCTTCTGCAGGAGGTCGGCCGCGCCGTCGAACGCGACGAGCGCGCCGATGGGCACGCCCCCGGCGATGCCCTTGGCGATCGTGACCGCGTCCGGACGGACGCCCTCGTGCTCGTACGCGAACCAGCGGCCGGTGCGCCCGACGCCGGTCTGGATCTCGTCCAGGATGAGCAGCGCCCCGTGCTCGCGCGTGAGCTCGCGGGCTCGGCGGAGGAAGCCCGCCGGCAGGTCGACGACTCCGGCCTCGCCCTGGATCGGCTCGAGGATGAGCGCCTGGACGGTGTCGTCGACGGCGGCCTCGAGCGCCTCGAGGGTCGGCGCGATGTGCTCGACGCCGCCGGGCAGCGGGAGGAACGGCGCCTGCAGCGCGGGCTGCCCGGTGAGCGCGAGCGCGCCCATCGTGCGGCCGTGGAAGGACCCCTGCAGCGTGATGACGCGCGTGCGCCGCTCGGATCCGTTGCGGCGGGCGAGCTTGAAGGCCGCCTCGTTCGCCTCGGCGCCCGAGTTGCCGAAGTACACGCGGCCGGAGTCGCCCGCGCCCGTGATGCGGCGGAGGCGCTCGGCGAGGGCGATCTGCGGCGGCGTGGCGAAGTAGTTGGAGACGTGCGCGAGCGTGGACACCTGCTCGGTGACGGCGCGGATCAGCGCCGGGTGCGCGTGCCCGAGCGAGTTGACGGCGATGCCCGCGAGGAAGTCGAGGTACTCGCGGCCCGTCGAGTCCCACACGCGGCAGCCCTCGCCTCGCACGAGCATGGCGAGCGGCGGCGGGGAGGAGCGCATCATGGCGGCCTGGAAGCGGTCGGACCACTCGCTCTCGGTCTGGGTGGTGCGGCGCTCTGGCTGGGTCGTGGTCATGCGGGCACGACCTCCGTTCCGATTCCGTTCGTGGTGAAGATCTCGAGGAGCATCGAGTGCGGGATGCGGCCGTCGATGATCGCGGCCTTGGGCACTCCCCCGTCGACCGCCTCGAGGCATGCCGCCATCTTGGGGATCATGCCCGACTCGAGCGACGGCAGGAGCGCACGGAGCTCGTCCGCGCGGATGTCGGAGACGAGCGATCCGCGGTCGGGCCAGTCGCGGTAGAGGCCGGCGACGTCCGTGAGGATCACGAGCTTCTCGGCGCCGAGGGCCACGGCGAGCGCGGCGGCCGCGGCGTCCGCGTTGACGTTGAGCGACACGGCGGGATCGGACTCGTCGGGCGCGATGGAGGAGACGACCGGGATGCGGCCCGCGTCGAGCTGCGCGAGCACGGCCGTGGGATCCACGGACACCACGTCGCCCACGAGGCCGAGGTCGACCTCGACGCCGTCGACGACCGCGCCGCGACGGCGGCCCGTGAACAGGCCGGCGTCCTCGCCCGAGACGGCGGCCGCGAGCGGCCCGTGCGCGTTGATGCCGCGCACGACGTCCCGGCTGACCTGGCCGGTGAGCACCATGCGCACGACCTCGAGCACCTCGGGGGTGGTCACGCGGTATCCCCCGCGGAACTCGCTCTCGATGCCGAGGCGCGTGAGCATCGCGCTGATCTGGGGACCGCCGCCGTGCACGACGACCGGACGCAGCCCCGCGTAGCGGAGGTACACGACGTCCTCGGCGAAGGTGCGCGTGAGCTCCTCGTCGACCATGGCGTTGCCGCCGAACTTCACGACCACGATGCGGTCGTGGAAGCGCTGCAGCCACGACAGCGACTCGATGAGGATCGCGGCCTTCGACTCGGCCTGCGCCTGGTCGCGCTCGGCGGCGTCCTGCGTGATGGCGGTCACGTCCGTCCCGTCTGCGTCGCCCATCAGCTGGCGTACGCGCTGTTCTCGTGCACGTAGTCGTGCGTGAGGTCGTTGGTGAGGATGGTCGCCGTGGCGTCGCCCGCATGCAGGTCGATGAGCACGTGCACGGCGCGCGGGTGGAGGTCGACCAGGTCACGGCTCTCGTGCGGCTCCCCCGCGCGGCACACCTGGACGCCGTTGATGGCGACGTCGATGCCGTAGGGGTCGAAGGCGGCGCCGGTCGTGCCGACGGCCGCGAGCACGCGGCCCCAGTTGGGGTCGTTGCCGAAGACGGCGGCCTTGAAGAGGTTGCTGCGGGCGACCGCGCGTCCGACCTCGACGGCGTCGAAGTCGGACGCCGCGTGGACGACCTCGATGGCGATGTCGTGCGACGCGCCCTCGGCGTCGGCCTGCAGCTGCTCGGCGAGGTCGGCGCACACCGCGGTGAGCGCGGCCTGGAACTCGTCCGCGTCCGGCACGACGCCGGATGCGCCGCTCGCGAGGAGCGTGACCTGGTCGTTGGTCGACATGCAGCCGTCGGAGTCGAGGCGGTCGAACGTGACGCACGTGGACTCGCGGAGGGCGGCATCGAGCGCGGCGGAGTCGAGGTCGGCGTCGGTGGTGATCACCACGAGCATCGTCGCGAGCCCCGGCGCGAGCATGCCCGCGCCCTTGGCCATGCCGCCCACCGCCCAGCCGTCGTCGGAGGATCGCACCGACTGCTTCGGCTTCGTATCGGTGGTCATGATGGCGCGGGCCGCGTCGTCACCCCCGCTGTCGGTGAGCGCGACGGCGACGCGGGCCACCCCGTCCTCGAGCTTCTCGAGCGGGAGCTGCTCGCCGATGAGGCCGGTGCTGCAGACGAGCACGTCGCCGCTCGAGACGTCGAGCGCGCGGCCGACCGCCTCGGCGGTGGCGTGCGTGACCTGGAACCCGCGGGAGCCGGTGTAGCAGTTCGCGCCGCCGGAGTTGAGGACGACGGCGCTCACCCGGCCGTCGCCGATGACCTGGCGCGACCAGAGGATGGGGTTCGCCTGGCAGCGGTTGCTGGTGAAGACCGCGGCGGCCGCCTGCGACGGGCCGGTGTTGCGGACGAGGGCGACGTCGAGCGCGCCCGTGGACTTGAGGCCCGCGGCGACCCCTCCGGCGACGAAGCCTCGTGCGGCGGTGACGCTCACGGGGCCACCCCGTTGACCGGGAGGCCCATGGCCTCGGGCAGGCCGAGCGCGACGTTGGCCGACTGGATCGCCGCGCCCGCCGTGCCCTTGACCAGGTTGTCGATGGCCGTGACCGTGACGACGCGGCCCGCGGCCTCGTCGATGGCGAGTCCCACGAGGGCCGTGTTGGATCCCGTGACGTCGGACACGTTCGGGAACGACCCCTCCGGCAGCAGGTGCACGAACGGCTCGTCGGCGTAGGCGAGCTCCCAGGCCGCGCGCACGTCGTGCGCGGAGAAGCCGGGGGCGAGGCGCGCGGTGGCCGTCGCGAGGATCCCCCGGGCCATCGGCACGAGCACGGGCGTGAAGGAGACGCTCACGTGCCCGCCGCCCGCCGTCTCGAGGTTCTGCCGGATCTCCGGCGTGTGGCGGTGGGTGCCGCCGACCGCGTAGGCGCTCGCGGATCCGAGGATCTCGCTGGCCAGCAGGTTCGTGCGCAGCGAGCGTCCCGCGCCGGACGGGCCGACCGCGAGCACGGCGACGATGTCCTCCAGCTCGATGACGCCCGCGCGGATGCCCGGCTGGAGGCCGAGAGTGATGGCCGTGACGTTGCAGCCGGGCACGGCGATGCGCTTCACGCCCGACAGGCGCGTGCGCTGGGTTCCGCCCTCCTCCGCGTGCAGCAGCTCGGGCAGGCCGTACGGCCAGGCGCCCGCGAAGTCGCCGCCGTAGAACGCGTCCCACGCGGCCTCGTCGACGAGCCGGTGGTCGGCCCCGCAGTCGACCACGAGGGTCTGGTCGTCGAGCTCGGCCGTGATGGCGCCGGACTTGCCGTGCGGCAGCGCGAGGAAGACCACGTCATGGCCGGCCAGCTGCTCGGCGGTCGTCTCGACGAAGGTGCGGTCGGCGTACGAGGTGAGGTGCGGGTGCACCTGACGCAGACGCTCGCCCGCGTTCTGGAATGCGGTGAGCGTCTGGACCTCGAGGCGCGGGTGGTCGGCGAGCAGGCGGAGGAGCTCCCCGCCCGCGTAGCCGCTGGCACCCGCCACGGCGACTGAGAATGACATGCCTCAAATCTAGTGCCGGTGCCGGAGGGGTCCCGTCGGCCGGGCGTCCGCAGACGCACGCGCGGGCGGGCCCTCCCTGAGGAGGAGCCCGCCCGCGTGGACGGTCGTGCCGCGACCGCCGCGGCGGCGCCTACTCCCGGAGCGACGCGCCGAACCGCTCGGCGGCCGACCGCACGGATCCGTCGCGGGCCTCGCTCGCCTCGGCCGCAGTCAGCGTGCGGTCGGGCGCCCGGAAGCGGAGCGCGAACGTGAGCGAGCGCGTGCCGTCCTCGACGCCGGGACCGCGGTAGTCGTCCACGAGCCGGGCGGACTCGAGCAGCTCGCCCGCGCCCTCGACCACCGTGCGGAGCAGCTCCCCCGCCGGGACCTCGAGCGGCACCACGAGGCTGAGGTCCTGCGTGGCGACGGGCATCGAGGTGAGCGTGCGCACCTCGACCGCGCCGCCCGCCAGCTCGACGAGCCGGTCGAGGTCGACCTCGGCGAGCGCGACGCGCTCGGGCAGGTCGAGCTCGGCGGCGAGCGCGGGCAGGAGCTCGCCGGCGAAGCCCACGATGACGGGGCCGTCGGCCGTCACGGCCTCGACCGCGGCCGTGCGTCCGGGATGCAGGGCGATGTGGCTGCCCTGCTCGAAGCGGATCTCCACGCCCACGGCGTGCGCCAGCTGCCGCACGGAGTCGAGCGCGTCGACGAGGCCCGCGCGCTGCGCCGGGGTACCCGGCTGCTTCGGCACGGCGTCCCCGAGGATCAGCACGCCGACGTGGCGCGGCTGCGGCGGGATGCCCGCATCCAGCGCCCGCAGCGTGTCCGCGTCGGGGCGCGCGGCTCCGGGCGGCATCTCGGGCGAGCCGTACGCGACTCCCGCGCGGGGCAGGAACACGGTGCCGGTCTCGAAGATCGCGAGGTCGGTGGATCCGCGCGACAGGTTGCGCCGGGCGATGTCGACGAGCCCCGGCAGGAGGGAGCGGCGGAGGTACGGGAACGCGACGTCGAGCGGGTTCGCGAGGCGCACCGCGGGCGCGTCGTCGCGGTCGGCCGCGCCGAAGCGGGCGTTCTGCTGCTCGGAGGCGAACGGCGACCCCATGACCTCGCTGAGCCCGGACGCGGCGAGCGCGATCGAGGCCTGGCGTCGGAGCCGCTGCGCGGCGGTGAGGCCGCGGCCCGGGGGCGCGACGGGCAGCACGGCGGGGATCCGGTCGTAGCCGACGATGCGGGCGACCTCCTCCACGAGGTCGGCGCGGTGGCGGAGGTCGGGTCGCCAGGTCGGCGGGGTGACGACGAGCACGCCGTCGCGCTCCTCGAGCGCGCAGCCCACGTCGACGAGCGCGTGGCGCACCTCGTCCTCGGTGTAGTCGACGCCGACGAGCGACGCGGGGTAGCCGAGGGGCAGCTCGATCGCCTCGCGCGGCGCGGTCGTGTCGAGGATCGAGCCGAGTCCCTCCGCGTGACCGCCGGCGAGCTCCTCGAGGAGCTGCACCGCGCGCGCCGCGGCGGCGGGAGCGATGCGCGGATCCACTCCCCGCTCGAAGCGCTTGGACGCCTCGCTCGGCAGCTTGTGCCTGCGGGCCGTGCGGGCGATCGACACGGGGTCGAAGCCGGCCGCCTCGATCAGCACGCGGCTGGTGCCCGCGCCGATCTCGGTGGCCGCGCCGCCCATGACGCCCGCCAGCCCGACCGGGCCGGAGCCGTCGGCGATGACGAGGTCCTCGGAGTGCAGCGCGCGCTCGCGCCCGTCGAGTGTGACGAGCGTCTCGCCCTCGGCCGCGCGGCGGACGACGATGCCGCCCTGCAGCCGGTCGAGGTCGTACCCGTGCAGGGGCTGGCCGAGCTCGAGCATCACGTAGTTGGTGATGTCGACCACGAGCGCGATGGAGCGGACGCCCGCGAGGGTGAGGCGCGACACCATCCACGTCGGCGTGGGCCGGGACACGTCGAGGCCCGAGACCACGCGCGTGACGAACACGTCGGCGCCGGCGCGGCCGCGGATAGGGGCGGCGTCGTCGACGCGCACCTCGACGCCCTGGACGGGCGCGTCGGCCGCGAGCAGCGCGAGCGCGTCGGCGGGGTCGGTGAAGGCCGCCCCCGTGGCGTGCGCGTACTCGCGGGCGATGCCGCGGATCGAGAACGCGTAGCCGCGGTCGGGCGTGACGTTGACCTCCACCGCCCGGTCGTCGAGGTGGAGGAGCGCGAGGGCGTCCGTGCCGACCGCGGGGTCGAGGCCGAGCGAGGAGAGCACGAGGATCCCGTCGTGCTCCTCCCCGAGGCCGAGCTCGCGCGACGACGCGATCATGCCGTCGGACACGTGCCCGTACGTCTTCCGGGAGGAGATGGGGAACGGGCCGGGGAGCACCGCGCCGGGCAGGCTCACCACGACCTTGTCGCCCACGACGAAGTTGTGCGCGCCGCAGACGATGCCGCGCACGTCCTCTCCGCCGTCGGCCGCCGTGGCGCCCTCGGGGGCGACGCGCACCTGGCACCAGTTGATGGTCTTGCCGTTTGTCTGCGGCTCGGGGCTCGCCTCGAGCACCTGCCCGACGACGACGGGACCGGAGATCGAGAACGCGTGCACGTCCTCCTCCTCGAGGCCGACCTTCACGAGGGAGGCGTGGACGTCCTCGGGGGTGACCCCCGCGGGGAGCTCGACGTGCTCGCCGAGCCAGCTGATCGGGATCCTCACGACTACACCACCATCCCGAACTGCGCGCCGAACCGGATGTCGCCCTCGACGATGTCGCGCATGTCGGAGAGGTCGTTGCGGAACATGAGGGTGCGCTCGGTGCCCATGCCGAACGCGAAGCCCTGGTACTCGTCGGGATCGATGCCCGCGGAGCGCAGCACGTTCGGGTTGACCATGCCGCAGCCGCCCCACTCGATCCAGCGGGGTCCGCCCGCGGCGGCCGGGTGCCAGACGTCCATCTCGGCGCTCGGCTCGGTGAAGGGGAAGTAGTTGGGGCGGAGGCGGATGCGCGCGTCCTCCCCGAACATCGACCGAGCGAAGTGCTCGAGCGTGCCGCGGAGGTGCGCCATGGTGAGGCCGCGGTCGATCGCGATCCCCTCGATCTGGCGGAACGCGGGCGTGTGCGTCGCGTCGAGCTCGTCGCTGCGGAAGGTGCGGCCCTGCGCGATCGTGTAGACGGGCAGCTCGTCGGCGAGCAGCGTGCGGATCTGCACGGGCGAGGTGTGCGTGCGGAGCACCAGGTGCGCGTCGGTCGGATCCACGTAGAAGGAGTCCTGCATGGCGCGCGCGGGGTGGTCGGGCGGGAAGTTGAGCGCGTCGAAGTTGAACCACTCGCTCTCGAGCTCGGGGCCCTCGTTCACCTGCCAGCCCATGCCCACGAAGATGTCGGCGATGCGCTCCTCGAGCATGGTGAGCGGGTGGCGGGCGCCGGCGCGCCAGCGGCTCGGCAGCGCGGTGACGTCGACGGCCTCGGCCACGAGCCGCTCGGCGGCCTCCTGCTCCTGGATCTCCGCCTCGCGCGCCTGGAACGCCTGCGTGACGCGGGCGCGCGACTGGCCGACGAGCTTGCCGGCGTCCTTGCGGTCGGCGGGCGGCAGGTCGCGGAGCGATCCGTTCAGCCGGGCGAGCGGGGACGCCTCGCCGATGTGGGCGGAGCGCGCCTGGGCGAGCGACGCGGAGTCGGTGGTCGCGGCGAGCGCGGCCATCGCCTGCTCCACGGCGGCGCCGACGGTCTCCTCGGAGATCTGGGGTTCGGACATGAGGCCCGAGTCTACCGATCTGGGGTGCCGCTCCCGGCCCGCGACCGGCCCGCCGCGAGCGGCCCGCCCTGCGCCTACGCCCCCTGCGACGTCTCCGCCGCGATGGTCTTCGCCACGCGCGGTCCGCGCTTGCGGGCGAGCCGCCGCGCGATGGTCGACACCGTGAGGTTCAGCACGAGGTACATGCCCACCATGACCACGAAGATCGGCAGCGAGTTGGCGCGGCTCGTCGCCTCGAGGATCAGCTCGCCCTGCTTGGTGAGGCCGACGAGGCTGACGATGGTGCCGAGCGCGGTGTCCTTGATGAGCACGACGAGCTGGGCGACGATGATCGGCAGCATCGTGCGGAACGCCTGGGGGAACTCGACCAGCAGGCGGTTCTGCAGCGGGCGCAGGCCGATGGCGAGACCCGCCTCGCGCTGTCCGCGCGGCAGCCCGAGGATGCCGGAGCGCAGCGCCTCGCCGATGATCGCGCCGTTGTACAGCGTGAGCGCCGTGACGACCGACCAGTACGGGCCGATGGGGAAGATCAGGTAGATGAACAGCATCATCAGCAGCACCGGCATGCCGCGGAAGAACTCGAGCACGACCGTGACCGCGTAGCGGACGACCCGGTGCTCGCTCATCCGCAGGAGCGCGAGCACCATGCCGAGGAGGATCGCCAGCACGGCGGCGACCGCGGCGGACTGCAGGACGACCCACAGGCCCTTCAGCAACAGGCCCCACACGAGCGGGTCGTTGAGCACGAGCCAGATGTCGGGGCTGAACTGCCCCGCCTGCTGCAGCTTGACCGCGGCGAAGGCCAGCACGGCCACCACGATGACCCCCGTGACGACGGAGAGGATGCGGGAGCGACGGCGGGCCTTGGGGCCGGGCACGTCGTAGAGGACCTGGCTCATCGGGAGACCGCCACTCGCTTCTCGAGGTGGTCCGCCAGCTGGCCGAGCGGGACCGTGATGATGAGGTAGAAGAACGCGACGCCCACGAACACCCAGACGACCGCGTCGCCGTTGGCGTTCGCGACGTCCCGACCCACGTTGAACAGCTCGTAGATGAAGTACGCGCCCGCGATCGACGTGTTCTTGGTGAGCGCGATGACCACGTTGATCAGCGGCGGGATGACGGTGCGCGCGGCCTGCGGCAGGATCACCGACCCGAGCGTCTGCGAGAACGTGAGCCCGATGCTGCGGGCGGCCTCGGCCTGGCCGACGGGCACGCTGTTGATGCCCGAGCGGATCGCCTCGGCGAAGAACGGCGCCGTGTAGAGCGTGAGCGCGAGCACCGCGGCCGTCATGAACGGGAGCGCGCCCGAGATCGACGTGATCACGACGCTGAAGAAGGTGAAGACGAGCAGCAGCGGGGTGTTCCGCAGCAGCTCGACGTAGACGGTGGAGGTGGCGCGGAGGCTCGCGACGGGCGAGATCCTCATCGCGGCGATCACGACCCCCAGCGGGAGGGCGAACAGCACGGTGAGGCCGAGGAGGCGCAGCGTGCCGCCGAACCCCCGCAGGAACACGTCGAGATTGTCGAGGATCACATCCACGGCGCACCTCCTATGGTCTGCACCCGGCGGGCCGGGCGATGGTCGGATCCGGGCTCGTCTGGCCCGGACAGGGGACGGGTCCCGCGCGCGCATCAGCGCACGCGGGACCCGGTGGGACTAGTAGCGGTCGATCGCCGGGGGCTCCGGCGTGTCGATGACCGTGCCGGCCGTCGCCTCGAACAGGCGCGCCCAGGTGCCGTCGTCGTAGGCCTCCTGCAGCGTGTCGTTGATGAACGTGCGGAAGGCCTCGTCGCCCTTGGCGATGCCGATGCCGTACGGCTCCTGGGTGAAGGTCTCGCCGTCGCCGACGAGCTTGAACTCGCCCTCGTTCTGGGCGATGAAGCCGGAGAGGATCACGTTGTCGGTGGTGACCGCGGCGACCTGGCCGTTGCGCAGCGGGTCGAGGCACTTGCTGTAGACGTCGGTGGGCACGACGATCGCGCCGAACGTGGCCTCGATGTTCGCGGCGGGGGTGGATCCGGCGACGGAGCAGACCTGCTTGCCGCGGACGTCCTCGGGCGTGTTGATCGTGGTGTCGTCCGCGAGGACCATCAGCGCCTGGCCGGCGACGTAGTAGGGGCCCGCGAAGTCCACGACCTCCTTGCGCTTGTCGTTGATCGTGTAGGTCGCGACGACCGCGTCGACCGAGCCGTTCTGGATGAAGGGCTCGCGGTTCGCGGACACCGTCTCCGTGAACGTGATGCCGTCGAAGGGGATGCCCATCTTGCTGGCGACGAGCGCGGCGATCGCGACGTCGAAGCCCGCGGGCTTGCCGTCGAGCCCCGCGAGGCCAAAGAGGGGCTGGTCGAACTTCGTGCCGACCTTCATCTCCCCTGCCGCGGCCAGGCGGGCCATCGTGGTGCCCTCGTCGAACGTCGGGTTCTCCGCGAGCGCGAGCTTGTAGGGGCCGTCGCCGTTCTCGGGGGCGTTCGTGCCGGCGTCGATGCCGCTGTTCGACGCGCTGCCGGCGGCGCCGCAGCCCGTGAGGGCGACGACGACGATCGCGGCGGCCGCGGCGATGGTCAGTTTCCTGTTCTTCATGGTTCCCGTTTCTCTGCTGGTGAGGTGGATGACGGACTCGATGGGGATCGCTCGTGGTGCGTGGTGCGGGTCGTGCCGTGGTGCGGCGCCCGGACGCGCCTGCCTCGGCGGCGTCCGGATGCGGGAGGGCGGAGGGCGCGTGCCCTCCGCGCGCGTCAGTGGGCGAGGATCTTGGAGAGGAAGTCCTTCGCGCGCGGGCTCTGCGGGTCGTCGAAGAAGGCCTGCGGGGTGGTGTCCTCCTCGATGGCGCCGTCGGCCATGAAGATCACGCGGTCCGCTGCCTTGCGGGCGAAGCCCATCTCGTGGGTGACGACCATCATCGTCATGCCGTCCTTCGCGAGGCCGACCATCACGTCGAGGACCTCGGTGATCATCTCGGGGTCGAGGGCCGAGGTCGGCTCGTCGAGGAGGATCAGCTTCGGGTCCATCGCGAGCGCGCGGGCGATGGCGACGCGCTGCTGCTGGCCGCCCGACAGCTGGGCCGGCATCTTCTGCGCCTGGTTGGCCACGCCGACGCGGTCGAGGAGCTCCATCGCCCGCTTCTCCGCCTCGGCCTTGCCCTGCTTGCGCACCTTGATGGGGCCGAGGGTCACGTTCTCGAGCACGGTCTTGTGCGCGAAGAGGTTGAAGGACTGGAAGACCATGCCGACGTCGGCGCGGAGTCGCGCGAGCTCGGCACCCTCGGAAGGGAGGTCCTGGCCGTCGATCGTGATGGTGCCGTCGTCGATGGTCTCGAGCCGGTTGATCGCGCGGCACAGCGTCGACTTGCCGGACCCGCTGGGACCGATGACGACGACGACCTCGCCGCGGTTCACCGTGGTCGAGATGTCCTTGAGGACGTGCAGGTCCCCGAAGTGCTTGTTGACGTGGGATACGACGACCAGGGGCTCGCCGACCGCTGCTGCGGCGGGCGAGGCGGGGTCCGCCGTCGGGCTCTGCTCCATGCGAACACCATATCCATGCCGGTGTTTCGTCCGCGTTTCCGCCGGGCATCGTCGCCCCATCGTGACGCGTCGGCCGCGTTTCCGCCGATCAGGGGCGGTGCCGGCGCGCACCCGGACGACGCGCATCCGCCGGGTGTCCGGCGCGTGTCGGTCAGGCGCGCTGCGCGAACGCCGACTCGTAGAGGCAGACGGACGCTGCCGTCGCGAGGTTCATCGACTCGGCCTGGCCGTAGATCGGCACGACGACGGCGCGGTCGGCGAGCGCGAGGTGCTCGTCCTGGAGGCCGCGGGCCTCGTTGCCGAAGAGCCACGCAGTGGGGCCGGCGAGCGCGCCGGACGTGCGCTCCGCGAGGAGGTCGTCGCCCTTCACGTCCGCGGCGAGGACCTGCAGCCCCGCCGCCTTCACGCGCTCGAGAACGGCGTCGAGCTCGGGCATGATCGCGACCGGCAGGTGGAAGAGCGAGCCCGTCGTGGCGCGCACGACCTTGGGGTTGTAGAGGTCGACGGAGCGGCCCGTGAGGATCACCGCGTCGGCTCCCGCGGCATCGGCGGCGCGGATGATGGTGCCGGCGTTGCCGGGGTCGCGCACCTCCTCGAGGATCGCGATGAGGCGCGGGTCGTCACCGAGGATCTGCTTGAGCGACGTCGGGAACTGCCGGCAGACGCCCACGACGCCCTGAGGGGTAACGGTGTCGGCCATCGACGCGATCACGTCCTCGGTGACGAACTCGACCTCGACGCCCGCCTCGCGGACGGCGCGCGCGAGGTCGGGGTAGCGGTCGAGGGCCGTGGGGGTCGCGAACAGCTCCTGCACGAGGTCGGGCCGGAACGCGAGCGCCTCGGAGACGGCCTGCGGCCCCTCGAGGAGGAAGAGGCCCGTGTCGGCGCGCGCGTCCCGCTTCGCGAGCTTGGCGACGCCACGGACACGCGGGGAGCGGGGATTGTCGAGCATGCCTGCAACACTAACGGCGCGCCCCCGGATGGGGACGCGCCGTCGGCGGTGATGCGGGATGCGCTACGCGTTCGCCGCGACCTTGGGGGCCGAGGTGTTCGCGGGCAGGGCGGCCTTGGCCGTCTGCACGAGCGACGCGAAGGTCGCGGGCTCGTGGACCGCGAGCTCCGCGAGGATGCGGCGGTCGACCTGGACGCCGGCGAGCGAGAGGCCCTGGATGAGGCGGTTGTACGTGAGGCCGTTCGCACGCGCGGCGGCGTTGATGCGCTGGATCCAGAGGCGGCGGAACTCGCCCTTCTTCGCGCGGCGGTCACGGTACGCGTAGACGAGGGAGTGGGTGACCTGCTCCTTGGCCTTGCGGTACAGGCGCGAGCGCTGCCCGCGGTAGCCGGCGGCGCGCTCGAGGATGACCCGACGCTTCTTGTGGGCGTTGACGGCCCTCTTGACTCTTGCCATTTCAGTGATTCCTATTCGAGTTCAGGTGTCGCGGACGACGAGGGGCCTAGCGGCCGAGGAGCTTCTTGGCGACCTTCATGTCGGCCTTGGCCAGCGGCTGGTCCTGGTTGAGTCGCGCCTTGCGCCCGGAGGACTTGACCTCGAGGTTGTGCCGCATGCCCGCCTGCTGCTTCATGATCTTGCCGCTGCCGGTGACCTTGAAACGCTTCTTGGCACCCGAGTGGGTCTTCTGCTTAGGCATTGTTCTCTTCTCTCGCTTCTCGTGCGCTCGCCTTGGTGGCGTCGCGCTTCGCGTTGGCCTCGGCCTTGGCCTCGGACTTGTTCTTGTGCGGTCCGATGACCATGACCATGTTGCGGCCGTCGATCGTGGGGGTGGACTCGACGCTGCCGAACTCGGCGACGTCCTCCGCGAACATCTTGAGCAGTCGCACGCCCTGGTCCGGACGCGACTGCTCGCGCCCACGGAACAGGATCATGGCCTTGACCTTGTCGCCGTCCTGCAGGAAGCCCTCGGCGCGCTTGCGCTTGGTCTCGTAGTCGTGCTTGTCGATCTTGAGGCGGAAGCGCACCTCCTTGAGGATGGTGTTCGCCTGGTTGCGACGCGCTTCCTTGGCCTTCTGCGCGGCCTCGTACTTGAACTTGCCGTAGTCCATGATCTTCGCCACGGGGGGCTTGGAATTGGGCGCGACCTCGACGAGGTCGAGGTCGGCTTCCTGCGCGAGCCGGAGTGCGACGTCGATGGATACGACGCCGACCTGCTCGCCTGCTGGGCCAACGAGGCGAACCTCGGGAACTCGGATTCGATCGTTGGTACGGGGATCGCTGATGGACTGCTCCTATTCGTGTCTTCGGGTGGCCCGGCAGCTCTCGGGGAGCCGCTCGGATTCGAGACGAGGAGGGTTCTTCACCAGGGTGCGACGGTACGTCGTACTCGGCAACACGCCCGTGCCCGCGTGATGCGGGGCTCCCGTCCTGCGCGGTTCCCGTTGGGGAGCCGTTCGGACGGGGGAGCGAAATCGACCCGGTAACCTATGGAGGCGGTCAAGCGCGGGTGGGAGATCAATCCTCTTTCGAACCGGGACTGTGACAGCCCCGGAGCCGTCGATCAGCATAGCAGACGCCGACCCCGCCCCGGAAGGGCGGCCACGACGAGCTCCCGCCGCCTCCGCCATCCGGCACCGCCACCCAGCCCGAGGACACACATGACCGACCAGGCCCAGCCCGATCCCGCGACCAGCGCACCCGCCGACCCCGCGTCCGCCGGTCCGGCCGACACCCACGTGCACCGCTTCGAGGAGCCCGCCGCGACCGGCGACGGCACCTCGGCCGCGGGCGTCGCGGACGACGACACCGCCGACTTCGTCGCCGACCAGTACGCGCGTGACATCGCGGAGGTCTCCGCCGTCGAGGTCATCACGACCACGGCCGTCCACCTCATGAGCGCCGCCGCCGTGAAGTGCGGGCTCGCCGACGACCCCGCCACGCAGACCGACCTCGCCGAGGCGCGGAAGCTGATCATCTCGCTCGCGGGTCTCGTCACGGCCGCCTCCCCGGAGCTGGGCGACCAGCACGCGCGCAGCCTCCGCGACGGCCTGCGCTCCCTGCAGCTCGCCTTCCGCGAGGCGTCCCCGTACCCCGACGCCGTCGGCAAGGGACCGGGCGAGAAGTACACCGGCCCGGTCTCCTAGGCCAGCCGCCCGCCGGGGCTCGCGAGCCCCGCCCGCGGGTCAGCGCGCGGACGTGATCCGGAGCCCCATGCTGTCGACCCGGTCGGCGAGCACCGCGCTCCGGGACCACTCCCCCTGCAGCCGCGCGAGCAGCGCGTCGAGCGCCTGGCGGTCGAGTCCGTCGACGAGCTCCAGCGCGATCATCAGCTCCGGGCCCTCGAGGCGTGCACGCGGATCGCCCGGCGCCGTGCTGACGGACACGACCGCGGGCTCCTCGACGACGCTCGCCTCCAGCGCCGCGACCACCTCCGGGTCCTCGGGGCTCGGGATCCAGGGCAGCGACCGCGCGACCGCCCACACCGCCGGCCGCCGCAGGACGAACTCGGTGTCGGACATCGGGTCGACGACCACGAGGTCGGTCTCCTCGCTCGCCGCGGCCAGCGCCACGCGGACGGCGTCGGCCGGGACGGGACGCGCTGCGGGGTTCCACCTCCCCATCGCGGCGACGGACGTGAAGACCGGCATGACGGTGCGCCCGTCGGGCCCCGCCACCGTGATGATCGACAGCTCGGCGCTCTTGTCGGCCTTCAGGCCGTGCGCGCCCTCACCCTCCTCGCCGAGGCGGGCGACGAGCGGGATCAGCAGGCGCGCGTCGCGAAGGGCGTCCACGACCGCGGCCTGCCCTACCTCGCCGCGACCGTGCCGCGCGAGCGCTGCCGCGACGGCGGGCGGCGCGGATCCGTCGTCGTCAGGGAACGGGGTGGGCTCGAACGACCGGCCCGCCCACGGGGTCCCGGCCGAGTCGGCGTGCGAGGAGGATCCCGTCATCGCTCCCCGGCGACGTCGAGCGCCTCGCCGAGCGTGAACGCGCCGGCGTAGAGGGCCTTGCCGACGATGGCGCCCTCCAGGCCGAGCGGCACGAGCTCGCGGAGAGCCTGGATGTCGTCGAGGCTCGAGACGCCGCCCGAGGCGACGACCGGACGCTCGGTGCGCTCGAGCACGTCCCGCAGCAGCTGCAGGTTCGGGCCCTGGAGCGTGCCGTCCTTCGTGACGTCGGTGACGACGTAGCGCGCGCACCCGGCATCCTCGAGGCGCTCGAGGACCTCCCAGATGTCGCCCCCGTCCTGCGTCCAACCGCGCGCGGAGAGGGTGCGGCCGCGGACGTCCAGCCCGACCGCCACGGCCTCGCCGTGCTGGGCGATGACGCTGGCCGCCCACTCGGGGTTCTCCAGCGCGGCGGTGCCGAGGTTGATGCGCGTCGCGCCGCTCTCGAGCGCCACGTCGAGCGAGCGGTCGTCCCGGATCCCGCCGGACAGCTCGATCTGCACGCCGTCGATGGCGCGGATCACACGGGAGATCACCGACAGGTTGTCCCCGCGGCCGAACGCGGCGTCGAGATCGACGAGGTGCAGCCACTCGGCGCCCTGCTCCGCCCAGTCGCGGGCGGCGTCGACGGGATCGCCGTAGCCGGTCTCGGTGCCGGCCGCGCCCTGCGTGAGGCGGACGGCCTGGCCTCCCGCCACGTCGACGGCGGGCAGCAGGGTCAGGCGGGGGGTGCTGGTGAACTCGCTCATGGGGCCTTCCATCGATGGGGCTCGGACGTGCGGGATGCCGCACGGGGCGGCGGGTGGGATGCGTCAGGCGGCGCGGAGCGTGCCGAGCCAGTTCGCGAGCAGCCGGATCCCGGCCGCGCCCGACTTCTCGGGATGGAACTGCGTGGCGGAGAGCGGGCCGTTCTCGACGGCGGCGACGAACCGCTCTCCGTGCGTGGCCCAGGTGACGCGGGGCGCGGGCAGCGGCGGGAGCGGGTCGATCCCCCACGTGCGCGCGGCGTACGAGTGCACGAAGTAGAAGCGCTCCTCCTCGAGGCCCGCGAACAGCGCCGACCCCTCGGGCACGTCGACCGTGTTCCAGCCCATGTGCGGGAGCACGTCCGACTCGATCCGCTCGACCGTGCCGGGCCACTCCCCCAGGCCGGCCACGTCGACCTCGCGCTCGACGCCGCGGTCGAACATGACCTGCATGCCGACGCAGATGCCCAGAACCGGTCGGCCTCCCGCCAGACGGCGATCGACGACCCGGTCGCCGCCGGCCGCCCGCAGCGCCGTCATCACGGCGGAGAACGCCCCGACGCCGGGGACGAGGAGGCCGTCGGCCTCGTGCGCCCGCTTCGGGTCGCCCGTCAGCTCGACATCGGCGCCGGCCAGCTCGAGCGCCTTGACGGCGGAGTGGACGTTGCCGCTCCCGTAGTCGAGGACGACGACGGAGGGCCGCGTCACAGCGCGCCCTTCGTGGACGGGATGCCGGAGACGCGAGGGTCGAGCTCCTTGGCGAGACGGAACGCGCGCGCGAAGGACTTGAACTCGGCCTCGGCGATGTGGTGCGGGTCGCGCCCGCCGAGCACGGTGACGTGGACGGTGAGGCCGGCGTGGAAGGTGATGGCCTCGAAGACGTGGCGGACCATGGATCCGGTGAAGTGGCCGCCGATGAGGTGCATCTCGAAGCCGGCGGGCTCACCCGAGTGCACGAGGAACGGACGGCCGGAGATGTCGACGACCGACTGCACCAGGGCCTCGTCGAGCGGGACGAGCGCGTCGCCGAAGCGGGCGATGCCGGACTTGTCTCCGAGCGCCTCGCGGATGGCCTGCCCGAGGACGATCCCGACGTCCTCCACGGTGTGGTGCACGTCGATGTGCGTGTCGCCCGTGGCGGTGACCTTGAGGTCGGTGAGGGAGTGCTTCGCGAAGGCGGTGAGCATGTGGTCGTAGAACGGCACCGACGTGCTGATCTCGGAGGCGCCTGTGCCGTCGAGGTCGAGCTGGAGGTCGATGGTGGACTCGCTGGTCTGCCGCGTGACGTGCGCGGTGCGCGCGAGGGTGCTCATGGGATCCATGCTACCGATCGGTTCCCCTCCAGCCGCCGCGCTCCCGGCCGCCACCGGGAGCGCGGCGGCGGACCGCCGTGCGCATGCGACGATCCGTGCGGGGTCGCCCGAGGATCAGTGCGCGTACTCGGTGGGGACGGCGAGCTGCTGGCCCGCCGCGACGTCCGACGACGGCAGGCGGTTGAGGTCGACGACCGACGCGATGACGTCGCGCGGGTCGGCCGACGGCGCGATCTCCTCGGCGAGGTCCCACAGGGACTGGCCGCTGGAGACGGTGACGTACTCGAACGTGGTGCCCGACGCGTCCTTCGACGCGACGGCCGCGCCTCCGTTGAGCGCGACGAGGCCGGCGCCGAGCGCGAGCGGGGCGGCGACCAGGGCCGTGAGGACGAGGCGCCCGCGACGCGTGATGCGCAGGCGCGTGCGGGGCGCGACGGCGACCTCCGCGACGGGCGAGGTGGACGGGCCGACGGGGGCGGACGCCGCGGGGATGGACGCTGCGGGGGTGGTGGCTGCGGTGTTCATGGTGACCTCTCGTGCGAGACGGTGGGGCGTCGATGCGACGCGCCCGGCGGTGCAGTGCGGTACGGCATGCGATGCGGGTCCGGCAGCTCGCACCCGGCTCTCGGCCGGGAGAGCCGGGTGCGAAGCTGTGTTCCGAACATACATTCGAAACCGGCCCCCCGCAAGCCCTCATCGCCTCGATCCCGCCCCCAGCGGCGCGACACGCTCGAACAGGTGTTTGCCCAGTGTGCCTCGGCTGGATACAGTTTCGAGTGCCTGGTGTCCATTCCATCGGGCACCACCGACATCGCCCCGCGACGGCGTCGGCCCGCCGGGTCGACGTGCCGCGGAGGCGTCGGCGACGAGAGGCGGGCCGTGGCATGACGGACGAGCGAGCGGCGGGAGGCGGCGCGACGAGGCGCCGCAAGAGCCTCAGCGACAAGCAGATCTCGATCCTGGAGTTCATCCAGCGCACCATCGCCGGCCAGGGCTACCCGCCGAGCATGCGCGAGATCGGCGACGCCGTCGGCCTCGCGTCGCTCTCCAGCGTCACGCACCAGCTCAACCAGCTCGAGCTCTCCGGCTACCTCCGCCGCGACCCGAACCGGCCGCGCGCCCTCGAGGTCCTCATCGACCTGCCCGGCACCGGCGCCGCGGAGAGCGGCGAGCCGTCGACACCCGTGGGCGACGCGGCCATGGTGCCCATGGTCGGCCGCATCGCCGCCGGCATCCCCATCACCGCCGAGCAGATGGTGGAGGAGGTCTTCCCCCTCCCCCGCCAGCTGGTCGGCAAGGGCGACCTCTTCATGCTGCGGGTCGTCGGCGACTCGATGATCGACGCGGCCATCTGCGACGGCGACTGGGTCGTCGTCCGCCAGCAGAAGACCGCGGAGAACGGCGACATCGTCGCGGCCATGCTCGACGACGAGGCCACGGTGAAGGTGTTCCGCCAGCGCGACGGCCACACCTGGCTGCTCCCCCGCAACAGCGCGTTCGAGCCCATCCTCGGCGACTTCGCCGAGGTCGTCGGCAAGGTCGTGGCGGTCATGCGCTCCGTCTGATCCCCCCGCACACGCAGCAGAGCGGCCGGTCCCCGAGGGGATCGGCCGCTCTACTGCATGCAGGCTCGAATCCGCGTACGGTGCCGCGGATCAGGCTGTGGGCACCACCGAGTACGCCTGGACCTGCGCCTGCTGCTCGGCGGTCACGAGGGCGCGCACGCGCGTGCCCTCCTCGACGTACGAGGTCTCGAGCACCTTCGCGCCGTCGTGGAGCATGGAGACGACCTCACCGTGCTCGAACGGCACCAGGAGGTCGACCTCGATGGTCGGCTGCGGCAGCAGCTCCGCGATCCGGCGACGCAGCTCCTCGACCCCCTCGCCCGTGCGGGCCGAGACGAAGACGCCCTGCGGCGCGAGGCCGCGGAGCACGACGCGCTCGCCGTCGGAGGCGAGGTCGCTCTTGTTGAACACGACGATCTCGGGGATGGAGGATGCGTCCACCTCCGCGATGACCTCGTGCACGGTCGCGAGCTGGGCGCCGGGATCCGGGTGCGAGGCGTCGACTACGTGCACGAGCACGTCCGAGTCGGCGAGCTCCTCGAGCGTCGAGCGGAAGGCCTCGACCAGCTGGTGCGGCAGGTTGCGCACGAAGCCGACGGTGTCGGCCAGCGTGTAGAGCTGCCCCTGGTCCGTCTCGGTCTTGCGCACGGTCGCATCCAGGGTCGCGAAGAGCGCGTTCTCGACGAGCACGCCGGCCTTCGTGACGCGGTTGAGCAGCGACGACTTCCCGGCGTTCGTGTACCCGACGATCGCGACCGAGGGCACCGAGTGCCGGTCGCGGTTGGCGCGCTTCGTGTCGCGCGCGGGCTTCATCGCGGCGATCTGCTTGCGGAGACGCGCCATGCGCGTGTTGATGCGCCGGCGGTCGAGCTCGATCTTGGTCTCACCTGGACCGCGCGATCCCATGCCCGCGCCCGCGCCGCCGACCTGGCCACCTGCCTGGCGCGACATCGAGTCGCCCCAGCCGCGGAGGCGCGGGAGGAGGTACTGCAGCTGCGCGAGCTCGACCTGCGCCTTGCCCTCGCGGCTCTTGGCGTGCTGGCTGAAGATGTCGAGGATGACCGCGGTGCGGTCGATGACCTTGACCTTCACCACGTCCTCGAGCGCACGCCGCTGGCTCGGGGCCAGCTCGGTGTCCGCGATGACGGTGTCCGCGCCGACCGCCGCCACGAGCGCGCGCAGCTCCTCGGCCTTGCCGCGGCCGAAGTAGGTGCTGGGATCCGGCGTGGGACGGCGTTGGAGCAGGCCGTCGAGGACGACGGCGCCCGCGGTCTCCGCGAGGGCCGCGAGCTCGCGCATGCTGTTCTCGGCGTCGTCGACGGATCCCTGCGAGTACACGCCGATGAGCACGACGTTCTCGAGGCGCAGCTGCCGGTACTCGACCTCGGTGACGTCCTCGAGCTCGGTGGAGAGGCCGGGGACCCGGCGGAGAGCCTGGCGGTCGGCGCGCTCGCTCTGGTCGCCGTCCGATCCCTGCTCGGCGTCGGGGTTCGCGGACAGGGCCTGTGCGCCGGACCCGCGGAAGAGCGCGTAGCCGGCTGACCGGTTCTCCGCTCGGGCGAGGACGCGCGCGACGACGTCGTCCCGGTCGGTGTTCTCGGTGGACGCCGTCGTCGTGTCCGCGGGCTCGTGGTCGTGCTCGTCGTGCGTTGTCATGTGCTCCCCATAGTAGCGCGGGCGTCCGGTATCGTCCCGGTATGGCCGACGCGCACTACTTCTCCCCGTCGCCGGCCGGCCCCCTGCGCACGCGCACGATCACGGTCGAGCTCGGCGGACGCACGGTGGAGGTCGAGACCGCCGGCGGCGTCTTCAGCCCCGAGCACGTCGACCAGGGCTCGCTGGTGCTGCTGCGCAACGTCCCGGAGCCCCCTGCGGAGGGACATCTGCTTGACGTGGGCTGCGGCTGGGGTCCCGTCGCGCTCGATCTGGCGATGCGGTCGCCGGCGGCCACCGTCTGGGCGGTCGACGTGAACGAGCGGGCGCTCGCGCTGACGCGGGCGAACGCCGAGTCCCTCGGCCTCGAGAACGTCAACGCCGTGCTGCCCGAGGACGTCCCCGCGCACCTCGAGTTCTCCACGGTCTGGTCGAACCCGCCGATCCGCGTCGGGAAGGAGGCGCTGCACGGCATCCTGCTCGACTGGATGCCGCGTCTCGCCCCTGGCGCGGACGCCTGGCTCGTGGTGCAGCGCAACCTCGGATCCGACTCGCTGCAGCGCTGGCTGGTCGATGCGCTGCCCGCGGGCCTCGAGACGACGCGCGCCGCGTCCGACAAGGGCTTCCGGGTGCTGCGGGTCCACCGCGCCGACGCCGGCTCGGGCTCCTAGCGCCGGGCATCCGCGTCAGGCGCTAGGAGCCCGACGCCTCGCCGGATCAGGCCAGCGTCACGACGCCGTCGAAGACCAGCTCGGCCGGTCCCGAGAGGCCCACGTGCTCGCCGTCCTCGGTCGGGAACATGCGCACGCCGAGCGCACCGCCCGGCAGCTGGACGCGCCACTGGTGCGGTGCTGCGGCACCCGCCCAGTGCCGCGTCGCGAGGGCCGCCGCCGCGGCGCCGGTGCCGCAGCTCAGCGTCTCGCCGCTCCCGCGCTCGTGGACGCGCATGGTGATGTGGCCCACCCCGTCGACGACGAGCGGATCCGCCGGCACCACCAGCTCGACGTTCGCGCCGGCGGAGGGCTCGGGATCCAGCTGCGGCACGAACGCGAGGTCGGCCTCCGCGAGCTCGTCCTCGCTCGACAGCGCGACCACCACGTGCGGGTTGCCGACGTCGATGCCGAGGCCCGGACGCGCGACCTGGAGGTCCTTCGCCCGCACCAGCGGCTCGCCGCCCGCCAGCTCCCAGCGGCCGAGGTCGACCTGGAAGCCGGATCCGCTGCGCTGGACGTCGCGGACACCGGCCCGGGTGCCGATGGGGATCGTGCGCCCCGGGGGCAGCTCGATGAGGCCGTTCTCGATGAGGAACAGCGTGAAGACGCGGATGCCGTTCCCGCACATCTCGGCGGGACTGCCGTCGACGTTGCGGTAGTCCATGAACCACTCGGCGTCCGGATCCTCGTCGAGGGCGGCGCGGCCCTCGGGGATGCGGCTCGAGAGCACCGCGCGGATCGTCCCGTCGGCGCCGATGCCGAAGTGGCGGTCGCAGAGGGCCTGCACCTGCGTGTCGGTCAGGTCGATCTCGCCCGCGGGATCCGCGAACAGCACGAAGTCGTTGCCCGTGCCCTGGCCCTTGGTGAACTGCAGGTCTGCCATCCCGCCAGCCTAGGGGCGCGCCGCCGGGAGGACGTCGAGCGCGTGCTCGAGGAGCCGTTCGTCGCGCGCGTCGAGCCGCACCGCGTCGGCGTAGCGACCGAACCACGACACCTGCCGCCGCGCGTAGCGACGGGTGAGCGCACGCGTCTCCTCCATCGCATCCTCCTCGGTGAGCTCCCCCGCGAGCTGCCGCGCCGCCTGCGCGTAGCCGATGGCGCGGGACGCGGTGACGCCGTCCGCGAGCCCCGCGGGCAGCAGCCCGGCGACTTCGCCGACGAGGCCGTCTGCCCACATGCCGGACACGCGGGCGTCGAGCCGCGGCACGAGCTCCTCGCGCGGCAGCGTGAGCGCCAGGATCCGCGCGGGATGCCACGGGCGCGGCTCGGCGGACGCGCGCTCCGGCTGCGGACCAGTGATCTCGACGACCTCCAGCGCGCGCACGAGGCGCCGCCCGTTGTGCGCGCCGATCCGCTGGGCTGCGGCCGGGTCGAGCTCCCGGAGGCGTCGGTGGAGCATGCCCGGCCCGGTCTCCGCGAGCTCCCGCTCCAGGCGCTGTCGGATCTCGGGATCCGTGCCGGGGAACTCGTAGTCGAACAGGACAGACGAGACGTAGAGCCCGGATCCTCCGACGAGGATCGGGACCGCCCCGCGTTCGAGGATGCCGGAGATCACCCCGCGCGCCTCCTCCTGGTACGCGGCCACGGTCGCCTCGGCGGTCACGTCGAGGACGTCGAGCATGTGGTGCGGCACATCACGGCGCTCGGCCTCCGGCAGCTTGGCCGTGCCGATGTCCATGCCGCGGTACAGCTGCATGGCGTCGGCGTTGACGATCTCCGCAGCGCGACCCTGCGACCGCAGCCGATCCGCGATGTCGAGGGACAGCCCGGACTTGCCCGTCCCGGTGGCGCCGACGACCGCGACGATCGGGATCACGCGCGGTGGCGCGGGTGCGCGGACCCGTCGACCGCGCCGGCGGATGCGATCGTCGGCACGCGGAGCGAGGGCAGCCCGAGCGAGACGCGCGGCGCACCGCCCGCGCTGGTCCCCGCCGCCGGGACGGGCACGCCGCAGGAGTCGGCCTGTGCGCGCTCCCACGCGTCGCCCGCTCGGGTGCGGCGGATGCGCAGCGGGGCCTGGTCGACCGAGTCCGCGATGAGGTGGAACGGCGCAGCCCGGGTGATCTCGACCTCGACCGCGTCGCCGGGCCGCGGCTCGCCGCTGCCCGCAGGCACGTCGAGGTGGACGAGGCGGCCGTCCTGCGCGCGCCCGGTGACCCGACGGGTGTCGCCGTCCTTGCGGCCCTCGTGGGCGCTGACGAGCACCTCCACCGTGCGGCCGACGACACGCTGGTTCTCCTCGTGGCTGATGCGCTCCTGCAGCGCGGTGAGGCGCCCGTAGCGCTCCTTCACCACATCGGCGGGCACCTGCTCCTCCATGCTCGCGGCCGGGGTCCCGGGGCGGATGGAGTACTGGAACGTGAACGCGGAGGAGAAGCGGGCGGCCTCGACGACGCGGAGGGTCTCCTGGAAGTCCTCCTCCGTCTCGCCGGGGAAGCCGACGATGATGTCGGTCGTGATCGCCGCGTCGGGGATCCGCGTGCGTACGCGGTCGAGGATCCCGAGGAAGCGCTCGGACCGGTACGACCGGCGCATCGCCTTGAGGACGCGATCGGATCCGGACTGCAGCGGCATGTGCAGCTGCGGCGTCACCGCCGGCGTCTCGGCCATCGCGTCGATCACGTCGTCGGTGAAGGCGGCCGGATGCGGGCTCGTGAAGCGGATGCGCTCGAGGCCCGCGATGTCGCCCGCGGCGCGGAGCAGCTTGCCGAACGCCTGCCGGTCGCCGAACTCGACGCCGTAGGAGTTGACGTTCTGGCCGAGCAGCGTGACCTCGACGGCGCCGTCGTCCACGAGCGCCTGGATCTCGGCGAGGATGTCCCCCGGCCGTCGGTCCTTCTCCTTGCCGCGGAGGGCGGGCACGATGCAGAACGTGCAGGTGTTGTTGCATCCGACCGAGATGGACACCCACCCGCTCGCGATCTCGTCGCGCTTCGTGGGCAGGGTGGACGGGAACGTCTCGAGGCTCTCCAGGATCTCGAGCTGCGCCTCGCCGTTGTGCCGCGCACGCTCGAGCAGAGTCGGCAGCGCGCCCATGTTGTGGGTGCCGAAGACGACGTCGACCCAGGGCGCCTTCTCGAGGACGGTCGCCCGGTCCTTCTGCGCGAGGCATCCGCCGACGGCGATCTGCATGCCCTCATGCCGGCGCTTCACACCGGCGAGGTGGCCCAGGTTCCCGTAGAGCTTGTTGTCCGCGTTCTCGCGGACGGCACAGGTGTTGATGACGACGATGTCGGCCTCGGCACCCTCGGCCGACACGTAACCGGCGGCCTCGAGGGAGCCCGTGAGCCGCTCCGAGTCGTGCACGTTCATCTGACACCCGTAGGTGCGGACCTCGTACGTCCGGGGCCGCTCAGCTGCGGGCGGGGTGTCGCGGACGTGCTCGGCGAGGCTGCTCATGATTGCTCGATCCTACGTGCGCGGACGCCGCGCGCCGCCCGACGACCGGGTCAGCGGAAGCGCACCCGCGACGAGCCGCGGCGGGTGGCGAGCGCGGCCTTCGCGGCCTCGCGCACGATGCCGCCCCCGTAGCCGCGGCGCATCAGGAACGACGTCAGGCGCCGCTCGGCCGTCTCGTCGTCGTACGACGAGAGCTGACCCACGCGCTTCATCGCGACCTCGGTGGCGCGAGCGAGCTCCTCGTCGGGCTGCTCGGCCATCGCCTCCTCGATGACGAGGGGATCGAGCTTGCGGCGGCGCATCTCCATCTCGACCGATCGCCGGCCGAGGCCCTTGCGATCGAGGTGCGTGTGCAGGATCTGCTCCGCCAGCGCGGCCTCGTCGATGTACTGCAGGGAGACGTACCTGGCGAGCGTCTCCTCCGCGATGTCCGCGTCGATCTCCGCGCCGTCGAGCACCTCGCGCGCCTCGGCGAGCGAGAGCCCTCGACCGCGCAGGCGATTGGCGAGGACGTTGTCCGCCCGACGCCGCTGGCGCTCGGGCGTCCGCTCGGCCGCCCGCTCCTCCTCGGCTTCCGCCTCGCGACGCTCGTCCTCGACGCGGTCCTCCTCGAGCCGGAGCATGTCCTTCCGGTACGCCTCGTCCTGCTCCGCCTTGGCGCGCGCACGCGCGGTGCGCTCCTGCTCGGCGCGCCATGCAGCGGGGGTCGGGTCGTCCGCGGACACCGGCTCGGACTGCGGCCCCTCGGGGAACGCGGCAGGCGCGTCCGCTGACCCTCGTGCGGCGTGGGCCTCGGCCTCGGCGAGGACTCGCCTCGCCTCCGCGATGCGCTCCTGCGCCGCGAGCGCGCGACCGGCTTCCGACGCGTCCACGGCGGCGCCGATCGTGACGATGCCGTCCACCTCGGTGACCGTCCGACCGCGCGCGGGATGCGTCGGCGCGACCTGAGATGCGGGCGGCTCCTCGACGGGCGACGCGGGCTCGACGATCGGCCGGGCTGCCTCTCGACGCGAACGCCGCGCGGCGAGTGAGGCGACGGGCGCGATCTCGTCGGGCCCGGGGCCCGTGCCCTGCTCGTTCTCGGAGGGGAATCTGACCATGATGCGTCCGTCCTCGGATGGGTCATCCCCCGCTGGCGCCGGGCGCCATGGGGGAAGAGCCGGAATGGTGCAGGTGGTGGGGCGCATCGGCGCGATGCGCCCCACCGGGGTGCGCCGGGTCAGGCGCTCTTGCGGGCCGAGGCCTTCGGCGCGACGGCGGCGACCGGCGCGGGAGCCGAATCCGCGGGGGCGTCGGCGACTGCGTTCGGGTCCTTCACGAGGCCGAGCTTGACCTTGATCTTCTGCTCGATCTCGGCGGCGATCTCCGGGTTGTTCAGGAGGTGCTTGCGCGAGTTCTCCTTGCCCTGGCCCAGCTGGTCGCCGTCGTAGGTGTACCAGGCGCCCGACTTGCGGACGATCTCGTGCTCGACGCCGAAGTCGATGAGGCTGCCCTCGCGGGAGATGCCGGTGCCGTAGAGGATGTCGAACTCGGCCTGCTTGAAGGGCGGTGCCATCTTGTTCTTGACGACCTTGACGCGCGTGCGGTTGCCGACCGCGTCGGTGCCGTCCTTCAGTGTCTCGATGCGGCGGATGTCGAGGCGGACGGAGGCGTAGAACTTCAGCGCCTTGCCGCCAGCCGTGGTCTCGGGGCTGCCGAAGAACACGCCGATCTTCTCGCGCAGCTGGTTGATGAAGATCATGGTGGTCTGCGTCTGGTTGAGCCCACCGGTGAGCTTGCGGAGCGCCTGCGACATGAGGCGCGCCTGGAGGCCGACGTGCGAGTCGCCCATCTCGCCCTCGATCTCCGCACGGGGCACGAGCGCCGCGACGGAGTCGATGACGACGAGGTCTATGGAGCCCGAGCGCACGAGCATGTCGGCGATCTCGAGGGCCTGCTCACCCGTGTCGGGCTGGGAGACGAGGAGCGCGTCGATGTCGACGCCGAGCTTCTTCGCGTACTCCGGGTCGAGCGCGTGCTCCGCGTCGATGAACGCCGCGATGCCGCCGGCGCGCTGAGCGTTGGCGATGGCGTGCAGCGTGAGCGTGGTCTTTCCCGAGGACTCCGGGCCGTAGATCTCGACGATGCGGCCGCGCGGGAGCCCGCCGATGCCGAGCGCCACATCCAGCGCGACGGAGCCGGTGGGGATGACGGCGACGGGGGCGCGCTCGTCGCTGCCCAGCCGCATGACCGAGCCCTTGCCGAACTGCCGGTCGATCTGTGCGAGCGCGGTCTCGAGTGACTTCTCGCGGTCTGCCGATGATGCCATGGGGTGCTCCTCGTGTCGAAGGTGGGTTGCCTGCAGGCTGTCGCTCCGCTCCCGCTGGCCGCGGGGTCCGGTGCCGACAAGGCGACGGGTGATCTCCGCGAGGTGCACGTTATGCGGCGCCGCCGACATCGCTGCCGGAGGGGCCGGACCTGTGCAGTCCGCGCTTCGAATCGCTCCTGTGGGGAGACTACGCGCGTTCGAAGGGATATTCGAACGGCGCGCCGCATGTCGTCGACGGATCCGCGGCGCCTCGAGGACGAGGAGCGCCGGAGGACGGGAGCGTCAGGCGCGCGGCTCGGGGACGCCGGCGCCGTTCCAGCGCGAGCGCGGGACGTCCTGCGCTCGGCAGAGGGCGAGCCAGACCTCGCGGGCGGGCGTGCCGTCCTTCAGCGCCTGCCCGCACGTGCGCCCGCCGAGTTCGCCGAGCACGAGGTCCGCGACGAGCACCGGTCCGTAGCCGGCGCCGAACTCGTCGGAGACGGCCCGCTGGAACTCGCTCGATCGCATGCCGACCACGCTACCCGCTGCCGTCCGCACGACGACGCCCCGCCCGTCGCGAGGACGAGCGGGGCGGGAGGCCGTGGAGGAGGGGTCAGCGCGCGACGAGGTCGCTGTCGAAGCCGGCGACGAGGTCGTCGGGAATGGTGTCGGGGATGGGGTTGAGCCCCTCGATGACGGCGAGGCGATCGCCCACCTCGCGCATGATGACGGAGATGGGGGTGTCCAACGCGTCGGCGACGGACGCGAGGATCTCGCTCGACGCCTCCTTCTGGCCCCGCTCGACCTCGCTGAGGTAGCCGAGGGCAACGCTCGCCTTGCTGGCGACCTGGCGGAGAGTGCGCCCCTTCTGCAGGCGGAAGTCGCGAAGGACGTCGCCGATCTCCTGACGGACTAGAACCACGGGAGCCTCCTCGTTGCGCCTGGTGCCTGATCGAACCGGAGGTCCGGGGCTGATGGATGACCATCTGGCCGAGGACTCAGGCTAAGCAGGGGCACTGGGCGTTGCTTGTGAACGTGATTACGACAACGCGGGAGCCGCATCAGATGTTCCCGCCGGGTTCGAGCGCCTCGACGAGGGCTGTGAGGGCGGCTCGGACGACACCCGCGCGGACCGCCTGGCGGCCCCCGTCGAGGTGCAGCGCGATGGCGCGCGAGTCGCCGTCGATGGACAGGCCGACGAAGGCCGTGCCCGGCGACTGCCCGTCCTGGGGGTCGGGACCGGCGGCGCCCGTCGTCGACACGCCGACGTCGGCGGGGCGCCCGTCGATCGCGCAGGTCTGCCTGACGCCGCGGGCCATCTGCCTCGCCACGTCCCGGTGGACCGCGCCGTGGACCGCGAGGATCGAGGACTCGACCCCGAGGATCGTGCGCTTGAGGGCCGTGTCGTAGGAGACGATGCCGCCCAGGAGCGCACGCGATGCGCCGGGGACCCCCACGAGGGCTGCGGTGAGCAGGCCGCCCGTCAGCGACTCCGCGACCGCGATGCGACGGCCGCTCGCCACCAGGGCCGCGATGACGCGCTCCGCGAGCTGATCGTCCGTCACGTCGTCGTACGTGCTCATCGCGCGGGCTCCGCCCGCAGGGCCTGGCGCATGTAGTCGAGGCCGGAGAGGACCGTGAGGACGAACGCGATCGACATGAGCACCGTGTTCACGACGTGCATGCCGTCGCCCACCGCATCCCACAGCGGGAGCAGCGCGACGCTGATCGCGACGGCCTGCGCGACGGTCTTGAGCTTGCCGCCGCGCGACGCCGCGACCACGCGGTCGCGGAGCACGGCGAACCGGTACGCCGTGATGCCGAGCTCGCGCACGAGGATCACGATGGTCACCCACCAGGGCAGCTCGCCGAGGACGGAGAGCATCACGAGCGCCGCGCCCGTGAGCACCTTGTCGGCGATGGGATCGAGGAGCTTGCCGAGGTCGGTCACGAGGTTGCGGCTGCGGGCGATGTGCCCGTCGACCCCGTCGGTCGCGATCGCGACGATGAACAGCGCCGCGGCCGCGTAGCGGAGCGGGCCGTCGGCGCCGTCATCCGCGGCGAGGAGGACGACGAAGACGGGGGCGAGCAGGATCCGCACGATCGTGAGGACGTTGGCGACGTTCCAGGGGCTCGCCGGGGAGTCGCCCGCGCGCCAGATGCGCGGTGCCCCCGTGCCTGCGGTGCCCGATGCGCTCCGCTCGGACATGGTCAGTCCCTCCCCGTGAGGCCCCAGGCGTCGTCGTCGCCCTCGGCCTCCACCTGCTCGTACGCGTCCAGGTCCTTGTGCAGCGGATCCGACGGGTAGCGGTTCCCGTCGTCCGCGTCCGCGGCGGGTGGCGCCGTGGGTGCAGCGGCGGCGGGGGCCGGCGCGGCGGGGGCCGGCGCGGCCGCGGGCGTCTCCCCGCGCAGCGTCGCGAGCACGCCCGGGAGCTGCTCGGCCGAGACGAGCACGTCGCGCGCCTTGGATCCCTCGGACGGGCCGACGATCTCACGCGCCTCGAGGAGGTCCATGAGGCGGCCGGCCTTCGCGAAGCCGACGCGGAGCTTCCGCTGCAGCATCGACGTGGATCCGAACTGCGTGCTGACGACGAGCTCGGCGGCCGCGAGCAGCACCTCGAGGTCGTCGCCGATGTCCGCGTCGATCTCCTTCTTCTCGGCGGCCACCGCGACGTCCTGCCGGTACTCGGGCCGCGCCTGGCGCGTCACGTGCTCAACGACCTTGGCGATCTCGGCCTCCTGCACCCATGCGCCCTGCACGCGGACGGCCTTGTTGGCGCCCATGGGGAGGAAGAGGCCGTCACCCTGGCCGATGAGCTTGTCGGCGCCGGGCTGGTCGAGGATCACGCGGGAGTCGGTCATGCTCGACACCGCGAACGCGAGGCGCGACGGCACGTTGGCCTTGATGAGGCCCGTGACGACGTCGACCGACGGGCGCTGCGTCGCGAGCACGAGGTGGATGCCGGCGGCGCGCGCCAGCTGCGTGATGCGGACGATCGAGTCCTCGACGTCGCGCGGCGCGACCATCATGAGGTCGGCCAGCTCGTCGACCACCACCAGGAGGTAGGGGTACGGGCGCAGGGTCCGCTCGCTGCCCTCGGGGAGGACGATGGATCCGCTCGTGACGGCCTTGTTGAAGTCGTCGATGTGGCGGAAGCCGAAGCTGGCGAGGTCGTCGTACCTCATGTCCATCTCCTTCACCACCCACTGCAGCGCCTCGGCCGCCTTCTTCGGGTTGGTGATGATGGGCGTGATGAGGTGCGGGACGCCCGCGTAGATGGTGAGCTCGACGCGCTTCGGGTCGATGAGGACCATGCGCACGTCGCTCGGCTTCGCGCGCATGAGGAGCGACGTGATCATGGAGTTGACGAAGCTCGACTTGCCGGAGCCCGTGGATCCCGCGACCAGGAGGTGGGGCATCTTCGCGAGGTTGGCGATGACGTAGCCGCCCTCGACGTCCTTGCCGACGCCGATGGTCATCGGGTGCGCGCTGTTCGTGGCCGCCGAGGAGCGGAGCACGTCGCCGAGCGAGACGATCTCGCGGTCGGTGTTCGGGATCTCGACGCCGATGGCGCTGCGGCCCGGGATGGGCGAGAGGATGCGGACCTCGTTGGACGCGACCGCGTAGCTGATGTTCTTCGCGAGCGCAGTGACGCGCTCCACCTTGACGCCGGGCGCGAGCTCGAGCTCGTAGCGCGTGACCGTCGGGCCGCGCGAGAAGCCCGTGACCGTCGCGTCCACCTGGAAGTTGGTGAGCACCTCGGTGAGCGCGCGCACCACCTCGTCGTTGACCGACGAGCGCGACTTCGCGGGCGTGCCGGGCGCGAGGGTGCTCGCGGCGGGGAGGCGGTACGGGGCCTGCGGGGCGTCGGACTCCCCCGACACGATCGGGGCGTCGGAGGCGTCGTCCTCGAAGCCGGGCAGGACCGCGGGCTCGTCGTCGTCGCGGATGCCGGTGGGGTGCACCGGGACGGAGGGCAGGATCGCGGTGGCCGTGGCGTCGACGGGCGCGTCGAGGTCGATGCGGCGGGTCGCGGCGTCGTCGCCCGCGAAGGCGCCGGGCTCGGGGCGGGAGGCGTCGGGATCGACCGTGCGGTCGATGACGGACGTGGGCGCCTCGGCGGCGGCGCGGCCTGTCGTCTCGTCGCGATCGTCGGATCCCGCGTGCGGCGCGAGGACCGGGCTGTCGAACGCCGGCGCGTCCTCGCGCTGGCTGCGGTTGCGGCGCCACCACGGGAGGCTGTCCGTGTCGACCGGGCCGTCGTCGTCGAGCCCCTCGAGCTCGACCTGCTCGGTCGCCTGCGCCTTGCGGGCGGCGCGGTCGGCGGCGCGCTGCTCCTCGTCCACGGGCGGGGCGCCGAAGAGGTACGAGTACAGCTCGCGCAGCCGCATGCCGACGCGGTTCGGCGGCGTGCGCGTGATGATGAAGAGGGAGAGCACCAGGAGGATCCCGGCCACGATCCCCGCGCCGATGGGCGTGATGAGGAGCGAGAGCGGGGCCGCGAGCACCCAGCCGAGGACGCCGCCGGCGCGAGCGAGCGCGAGCATGCCGTCGCGCGGATCCGGCGCCCCGTTGAAGACGTGGCAGAGAGCGGCGATGGAGACGAGGAGGAGCGAGACCCCCACGCCGATCCGCCCGTTGTCGCTCACCGAGGACGGGTGGCGGAAGAGCCAGAGGGCGAGGAGCACCATCACGATGGGCAGCGCGAACGCCACGCGACCGAAGAGCCCGCCGAACGTGTAGGCGTCGAAGGCCATGGCCACGTCGTTGAGCGGGTTGAACCACTCGACGACGACGCCGGCGATCGCGAGCACCACGAGGAGGAAGGGGATGCCGTCGCGGCGCTCCTCCTTCGCGAGCTTCTCGGGACCGAGCGCCCGGAAGAGGGCGCCCGTGGCGTGCGCGAGGCCCATCCACGCGGCGACGAGCGGGCCGCGCCGCTCCGACTGGACGGGGTAGGCGACGGTCTGCTGCTTGGTGTCCGCGGTGCGCCCCTTGCGCGGGGGCGTGGCGCGCGGCGCGCCCGAGGAGGTCTTCCCGGCGCGGCTGGTCGACCTGGTGCTCGTAGCCATGCGCCCCACGTTATCCCGCGCCGCCGTCACGGGCAGGACGCCGGGCCGGACGGGACGCTGCCCGACCGGCCCCGGCATCAGTACCGGATCGCGTCGATGACGGACACGCGCACGGCGACGAGCGCCGGGAGCAGGCCCGCGATCGCGCCGACCGCGAGCGAGGCGCCGAGCCCGAGGAGCGCGGCCGAGAGCGGGAACGGCGGGAACTCGGTGACGCCCGACGCGACGAACGAGAGGATCCACGGGTTCTTCACGATCGCGACAGCCGCCATCACGCCGACGACGCCCGCGGCCACCGTCGCGACGATGCTCTCCATCATCACGGCGAAGAACACGCGGCCCGCGCTCGCGCCGAAGCTGCGCCGCACGCCGATCTCGCGGATCCGCTGCCGCACGGTCACGAGCGAGATGTTCACGAGGCCGAGCGCGCCGAGGAGGAGCACGAGGCCCGCCACTCCCCCGACGAGGATCTTGACCGACAGCAGCGGGTCGTAGTCGTACGTCCCCCAGTCGCTGCGGCCGACGCTCACCTGCAGGCCCTCGGGCGCGGTCGCCGCCACCTGCGAGGTGATGGCCGCCGTGAGCGCGTCGGCCTCCGCCTCTGGCACCCAGAACTCGGACTGCGGCGCCATCGCGTCGAGCGCGTCGTCCGACATCAGGCGCTCGGCGTCCGACGCCTGCAGGTAGACGGTCGGCGGCTCGTCCGCGTACAGCGCGGGCACGGTGCCGACGACGACGCCCACGAGGTCCGAACGCTCGCCGTGCAGCACGGCGGAGGGGTGCGCGGCGATGTCGGGCGACCCCAGCTCCGCGAGGAACGCGGGATTGACGACGAGCGCGGGCGCGAGGCGGTCGGCGTCGCGCTCGACGAACCAGCGGCCGTCCGTCACGTCGACGCGGCGCATCTCGCCGTAGTCCCTGTCGACCACGACCGTCTGGACCTGCACCCGGCCGCGCGCGAAGTCGACCGGCACCGTCGTGGAGCCGATGATGGTGGACCAGGTGATGCCGTAGCGGTCGGCGACGTCCGCGAGGAGCGTGCGCTGCTCGGCGTAGGACAGGCCGTCCCCGGTCGCGGAGTACGCGGACACCGACAGCGCGGCCGGTCGGCCCGACTGGCGCTCCATCTGCTCGGTCTGCGACTGCTGCACCACCGCCCCGAGGCCGACGACCGACGTGATCGCCGCCACCGCGACCGCGACGCCGATGAGCGACAGCATCACGCGCGTGCGGTGGATCCGGAGCTCGGCCCACGCCTCGACGACCGCGCCCACGAGACCGGTCGCCGTGCGCGACAGCCAGCCGCTCACGCGAGGACCTCCCGGGTGAGGGCCTCGGCGCGGGCGAGGACGCCCATCTCGAGGCGGTGGTGCCGATCCGCGCGGGCTGCGACGGTCGGGTCGTGCGTGATGGTGACGAGTGCGGCGCCGGACGCGTGCGCGACCTCGGCGAGCAGGGTCATCACCGTCGCGCCGGTCTCGATGTCGAGGGCGCCCGTGGGCTCGTCCGCCAGGATCAGCCGCGGCGACCGCACGAGTGCCCTCGCGATGGCGACGCGCTGCTGCTCGCCGCCGGACATCGTCTCCGGCATGGAGTCGACGCGGTGGCCGAGACCGACCCGCTCGAGCATGTCGGCCGCGATCGACGCGCGCCGCCAGAACGAGCGGCCCGTCGAGTAGAGCAGCGGCGTCATCACGTTCTCCCGCGCCGTGCGGCCCTGCAGCAGGTTGAACTGCTGGAAGATGAACCCGATGTCGCCCCCACGGGCCCGGTCGCGCCGAGAGCCGGAGACGCGGGCCATGGGCTCGTCGTCGAGGTAGACCTCGCCCGTGGTCGGCGTGTCGAGCAGCCCGAGGATGTTCAGCAGGGTCGACTTCCCGGAACCGGACCGACCGACGATCGACACGTGGTCGCCCACGGACACGTCGAGGTCGACGCCGTGCAGGATCGTGAGCGGCTCGTCGTCCGGCCGCTCGACCGTCCGGGTCACCTGCTCGAGACGGATGAGGCTCATCCGCCGTACCCGCCCATCATCATCGCCTCGTCCTCGGGGACGGGCGCACCGGGCACGAACTCGAGCACCATGTCGCCCTCCGCGAGGCCCGAGGTGATCTGCACGACCTTGCCGTCGCTGATCCCGAGGCCGACCGCGCGCTCCTCCGGCTCGCCGCCGTCCGACGCGAGCCAGACGTTGCCCGTGTCGGCGAGGCCCTCGACCGCGGTGGTCGGGAGGGTCAGCACGTCGGGAGCCTCCCCCGCGGGGATCGTGATGTCGGCGGCGAGGCCCGGGAACACCCGGGTGCCGGCCGGGACGGCGCAGGAGACGGTCGCGCCGGTGGAGGCCGAGTCGGTGCCGCCGGTGGATCCGGAGCCCGCCCCGCCGGCCGCGCCCGTGCCCTCGGTGGACGCAGCGGCCTGCTGGCCGATGCGCAGCTCCCCGCACTCGAAGGGCGCGGGGCCCGACGTGATGGCGACCGTCGCCGAGGTCGGCTGCGTCACCAGCCGGTACTGCTCCTCCGCGGTCAGCGGCGCGGTCGCGCGGAAGGTGGGCGGCGCGATCCGTCCGACCGCGTCTCCGACGGCGACCTCCTGGCCGACGAGCACACCGAGCTCCACGAGCGATCCCGCGGCGGACGCGGTGACGGTCTCGGTGACCACCTTGGGCTTCGGCTGCGTGACCGTGCCGTCCGCGGCGACCACCGGGTCGACCGGCGTCTCCTGGCGGATGACGAGGATCGGGTCACCGGCTGCGAGCGTGGCGCCCTGCCCGGCGACGATCTTCGAGACCTTCCCCTGCAGCGTCGCCTTCACGGCCACGTCGGGATCCGGCTGGATGCTGCCCTTCACGGTCACGTCGTTGACCACCGTCGCGATGGACGCCGGGACCTGCGACTCGACGACGGAGCCGGTCGGCACCTGGGCCGTCTCCTCCGTCGTGGTCCCGAAGAAGGCCATGCGCACGAGCGCCACCGCGATCGCCGCGAGCACCACCAGCCTCGTGATCGGGAGGATCCATCTCCGCCAGATGCCCACGGCCGCTCCTTCCCCGGCGGTCCCCAGCGGCCCGTCCGGTCGCCTCCGACGCTAGGGGCGGCACCGTGCGCGTCGCTTCGTCCACGCGGATGACATGCTCCCCCCGTCAGGGGGCCGCGCGGACGAGCGCCGGCGGCACGCGCGGCGGAGGGGGCGGGGTCTCCCCCGCCCCCTCGGGACGTGCTGCGCCCGGCTCCAGCCGACAGCGTGCCTACGCCTCGATGACCACCGGGATGATCATCGGACGCCGGCGGTGCGACGAGTTGACCCACCGACCGACCGTGCGGCGCACGACCTGCGCGTACGCGTGGGTGTCCCTGGTGCCGTTGGCCGCCGCCTCCGCGAGGGCCTTCACGACGAGCGGCTTGACGCTGTCGAAGACCTTCGAGTCCTCCGCGAAGCCCCGCGCCTCGATCTCCGGGCCGACCATGATCTTGCCGGTCTGCGGCTCGACCACGACGAAGATCGTGACGAAGCCCTCCTCGGAGAGGATGCGGCGGTCCTTGAGGTCGGCGTCGGTGATCTCGCCCACGGTGGAGCCGTCCACGTAGACGTAGCCGACGTCGAGCTGTCCCGTGACGCGCACGTGCCCGTCCTTCATGTCGAGGACCGTGCCGTCCTCCGCGAGGAACGTGTTGCGCTCCGGCACGCCGGTCTGGATCGCGAGCTGCTGGTTCGCGACGAGGTGCCGGTACTCGCCGTGCACCGGGAGCACGTTCCGCGGCTTGAGGATGTTGTAGCAGTAGAGCAGCTCGCCCGCGGCCGCGTGGCCCGAGACGTGGACCTTCGCGTTGGCCTTGTGCACGACGTTCGCACCGAGCTTCGTGAGCCCGTTGATGATCCGGTAGACGGCGTTCTCGTTCCCCGGGATGAGGCTCGACGCGAGGATGACGGTGTCGTCCTGGCCGATCTCGATCTGGTGCTCCTGGTTGACCATGCGGCTGAGCACGGCCATCGGCTCGCCCTGCGATCCGGTGCTCATGTAGACGATCCGGTCGTCCGGCAGGTCGACGGCCCTCTTGGAGTCGACGAGCACCCCGTCCGGCACCTTGAGGTAGCCGAGCTCGGCCGCGATGGTCATGTTGCGGATCATCGAGCGGCCGATGAACGCGACGCGGCGGCCGTTCGCGTGCGCGGCGTCGAGCACCTGCTGGACGCGGTGCACGTGGCTGGAGAAGCTCGCGACGATGACGCGGCGGGGGGCCTTGGAGATGACGGCCTCGAGCACCGGGCCGATGGAGCGCTCGGTGGGAGTGAAGCCGGGGACGTCCGCGTTGGTGGAGTCCGACATGAAGAGGTCGATGCCGGCCTCGCCGAGGCGCGCGAAGGCGCGGAGGTCGGTGATCCGGTCGTCGAGCGGCAGCTGGTCCATCTTGAAGTCGCCGGTGTGCAGCACGCTGCCCGCCTCGGTCGTGATGGCGACGGCCAGCGCGTCCGGGATGGAGTGGTTGACCGCCACGAACTCGAGCTCGAACGGTCCGAGGCGCTCGCGGTCGCCCTCCTTCACCTGGAACGTGTAGGGCTTGATCCGGTGCTCCTTGAGCTTCGCCTCGATGAGGGCGAGCGTGAGGCCGGAGCCGATCAGCGGGATGTCCTGCTTGAGCTTGAGGAGGTACGGCACCGCGCCGATGTGGTCCTCGTGCCCGTGCGTGAGGACGATGCCGACGAGGTCGTCGAGGCGGTCCGCGATGGAGGAGAAGTCGGGGAGGATCAGGTCGACGCCCGGCTGGTGCTCCTCGGGGAACAGCACACCGCAGTCGACGACGAGGATCTTCCCGTCGATCTCGAACGTGGTCATGTTGCGCCCGATCTCGCCGAGGCCGCCGATCGGCGTGATGCGCAGGGTGCCGGGCTTCAGCTCGGGCGGGTCGTAGACGCCGTGGGGCATGGGACTCCTCTGGTGACGGTGCGGCCCGAGGGGACCGACGGTGGATGCTCGGGGCGCGCGTCAGCGCGTGGTGCCGGCGACCTGCGGCAGCGCTCCACCGGCCGCGGCGTTGCGGTCCGGTCGGAAGTTGCGGAAGTCGACGCCCGGGACGTCGCGGACGAGGTCGATCTCGTCCTCGATCTGCGCGGCCTCCCACTCCTCCGGCCCCACGAGGGGCAGGCGGACGCGGGGGCTGCCGATGCGGCCGAGGCCGTGGAGGATGTACTTCGCCGCGACCGTGCCGGGCACGTGCGTCATGACCGCGCGGACGAGCGGCTCGAGCTGCTGATGCGCGTGCGTCGCGGCGCCGAGGTCGCCCGCGTTCACGGCGTCGACCATGGTGCGGTACGGCGTCGCGGTGATGTTCGCGGTGACGCCGATGAGGCCCGTCCCGCCGATCGCGAGGGTCGGCAGCGCGTTCGCGTCGTCGCCCGCGAAGTACATGAGGCCGGTCTGGTTGAGCACGCGGCTGGCCTGCGCGAGGTCGCCCTTGGCGTCCTTGATGGCGAGGATGTTCGGGTGCTTCGCGGCGCGGAGGATCGTCTCGTACTGGATCGGGATGCCCGTGCGCCCGGGGATGTCGTAGAGGATGACCGGGAGGTCCGTCGCGTCCGCGATCATGCGGAAGTGCGTGAGCACGCCGGCCTGCGTGGGCTTGTTGTAGTACGGCGTGACGATCATGTTGCCGTCCGCGCCAGCCTTCTCGCTCTGGCGGGCGAGCTGCATGGCGTGCGCGGTCTCGTTGGATCCGCCGCCCGTGATGATCTTCGCCCGGCCCGCGCTCACGGACCGGCCGACCTCGACGAGCCTGATCTTCTCCGGGTCGGTGAGGGTGCTGGTCTCGCCCGTCGTGCCCGTGACGACGATGCCGTCCGCGCCGGCGACGATGACGTCGTCCATGTGCTTCTCGACGCCCGCCCAGTCGACCTCGCCATCGGCGGTGAACGGGGTGACGAGCGCCACCAGGACCTGGCCGAACGGGTTCTCTGTGGACACAGGCATCATCGTAACGGGCGGGCCGTCGCCGGGTGGGGCGATCCTCCGCCCCGGCGCCCCCGGATGGGGGGATGCGCGCGGGCCGGATCGCGAGCACCCTTCGCTCGGGACGACGATGTCCCGGAGACGCTGGTGCCACCATGAACATCACGGCACGGAGACGGCCCTCGCCGCTCCTGGCCCTCACCCTGGCGCTCGTCGTCGGGGTCTCACTCGCCGGCGCCGCGCCGGCCCAGGCGGCGCCATCCGGTGCGTCGCTCCCCCTCACCTCGGTCGCCGCGCCCTCCCTGCCGGCCCCCGACGTCTTCGTGGGCGGCGAGGTGACGGACGTCCCCGAGATCGAGGTCATCCTGTCCCTCGACGTCGGCACGCTCGACCTGGGATCCCCCCGCTTCGAGTACCTGCTCGACGGCACGGGATCCTGGCGGACGGCATACAGCGGGCCGCTCGACCACGCCTACATCCGGATCCCGGCCCCCGCCGGACCGCACACCATCGCCTTCCGGGCAGCGGGCGCGCTCGACGGCGTCCCCGTCATCGGCGCCGCCTCGGCGCCCGTCGCCGCGCTCTCGCTCGGCTACCCCGCGCGGTACGACCCTGTCATCACGATCGACGGGCCCCGGATCACCCTCGCCTGGGACGTCCGCGGGTACCTCGCGGGCTGGCCGGAGGCGCGGTCGGTCGTCTACGCGTTCGGAGACGACCCGTACACCGCCGCTGACGCCGTGGGATCGACCACTCTCGACGTCGGCTACGACCGCACCGTCCGCCTCGTGTTCTGGCACGGGCCCAACGTCGACGTGGCCCGGTACGTGTACCTCGAGCTCGCCACGGGCAGTCCTCCCGGCACGCCGTCGCTCACCTCCGCGCCGACCCCGACCGTGGTCGGCCGCGCGGTCCCGGGGAGCACCCTGTCCGTCCGGACGGGGACCTGGCGGCCCGGCCCCGTCACGCTCGCCTATCAGTGGTACCGAGACGGCCAGCGGATCTCCGACGCGTCGGGGCCGACCTACGAGGTCGACGCGCGCTTCGACGGCGGCAAGCGGATCACCGTCGGCGTCCGGGGCAGCGCACCGGGCCGCGCATCGGTCGAGCGCGTCTCGGCCCCGACCCCGCGTGTGGCGATGCCCGTCATCTCCCCGGGCGTGCCGGCGATCGGCGGGCTCCCGCTCGTCGGACGGCAGCTCACCGTCAGGACCGGGTTCTGGCGTCCGGCGCCCACCTGGCTGACCTACCAGTGGTTGCGCGACGGGGTGGTCATCCCGGGCGCCGAGCAGGCCGCGTACACGCCGGTCGCCGCCGACCGCGGGCGGCTCCTCGAGGTGAGGGTGACGGGAGAGCGGTACCCCTACCCCACCGTCTCGCGGACCAGCGTGGCCGTGCGCGTGGGGTGACGCGACGCGCGGCCGCGTCGCCTCGCGGACTACGGGGCGACGCGGCCGTTCTTCTGGAACGCGGCGTGCGTCAGGGGCATGAGCCGCTCGAACTCGGTCTCCATCTTCTCGGCGCACATCTCGATCTCGCGCTGCGGGAAGCTCGGGAACGTCGAGTCCTCGTGCTTGGTGCGCAGCGACAGGAAGTTCATCAGCGCGCGCGCGTTGAGCGTGACGTACATCGAGGAGTAGATGTTCAGCGGGAGGACGATGCGGGCGACCTCGCGCGCCACGCCCTGCTCGAGCATCCGCCGGTAGGAGGCGTACGCCTCGGCGGACGTGCGACGGGTCTCCTCCTGCACGAGCGCGGTCTGCTCGGGGGTGCCCGCGTGGAACTCGTAGGCGCCGGGCTTGCCGACCTGCACGAGGTTGCGCTCGGGGCCGGGGACGTAGAACACCGCGTCGAGCTCCTTGTAGCGGCCCGACTCCTCGTTGTAGGAGGCCATGCGGTGGCGCATGAACTCGCGGAACACGAAGATCGGCGCCTGAACGTAGAAGGTCATCGAGTTGTGCTCGAATGGCGATCCGTGGCGGTCGCGCATGAGGTAGTTGATGAGGCCGCGGTCGCGCTTGACGCGCTTCTCCTCCGCCTCGGTGTCGACGTCGCCCTCGAGGGCGCGGTCCTGGCCGTCGGGCTCGTCGAGCGCGCGCTCGAGGGTCTTCTCGCCTGCGGTGGAGACGCGGGCGGCGAAGATCACGTCGGAGTCGTGGGCGCTGGAGCGGACGAGCTCCACGGTCATGTCGGAGCGGAAGGCGATGTCGTCGTGGGGCACGACCGTCACTGTACGCGACGGCCCGCACCCGCTCGCGCCCGGTCTGCGCGCAGCCCCTCCCGGCTGCCGTGCGGGGCCGCGTCCTAGGCTGATGGGCACCGACGAAGGGCTCGACCATGTCCGACAGCACCGCATCCCCCGCCCCGCTCACCGTCCTCATCTCCGGCGCAGGGGGCACGATCGGCACCGAGCTGCAGGCCCAGCTGCACGCCGCCGGGCATCTCGTCCGGACGCTCGTCCGTCACGCGCCGTCGTCGCCCGACGAGCGCGAGTGGCAGCCGGCCGAGGGGCGGCTGGATCCCACGGCGCTCGACGGGGTGGACGCCGTGGTCAACCTCTCGGGCGCCTCCATCAGCCGCCTGCCGTGGACGAAGCCGTACCAGGAGGAGATCCGCGCGTCGCGCGTCTCCGCCACGCGCACGATCGTCGGCGCGATCGCGTCGGCGGCGAACCCGCCCAGGGTGCTGCTCAACGGATCCGCCGTGGGCTTCTACGGCGACCGTCCTGCCGAGCGCCTCACCGAGGACTCGCCGCGTGGCGCGGGCTTCCTCGCCGAGGTCGTGGAGGCGTGGGAGGCGGAGGCCCTCGAGGCGCCCGCCGACGTCCGCGTCGCGACCCTCCGCACCGGGCTGGTGCTGGCGCAGGCGGGCGCCCTCGCGCCGCTCCGCCTCCTGACCAACCTCGGGCTCGCCGGCAGGCTGGGCACCGGCGGCCAGGTCTGGCCGTGGATCTCCCTCCGCGACGAGGCCGCAGCGATCGTGCACCTGCTGACGTCCTCGATCTCCGGCCCCGTGAACCTCACCGGCCCCGAGCCCGTCATGGCCGACCGGCTGATGCGCCACCTCGCGAAGCGCATGCACCGGCCCTACCTCGTGCCCGCGCCCGAGTTCCTCATCCGGCTCGCGCTGCAGGAGGCCGGACAGGAGCTGCTGCTCTCCAGCCAGCCCGCGCGGCCTGAGAAGCTGCTCGCCGACGGGTTCGCCTTCCGCGACCCCACGGTCGAGCTCGCGATCGACCGGCTGCTCGCGAAGAGCTAGAGGCGCGAGCCCGCGCCCGAGCCCGCGGTGTGCTCAGGCGGCGCGGTCGGATCCGTGCAGCGCGATCGCGCGGCGGATCGCCCCGCGCGCCCGGCGCCGGTCCCCGCTCGCGTCGTACGCCAGTCCGAGTCGGAACCACGCGCGCCAGCTGGCGGGGTCCTCTTCGACCTCGGCCTGGTAGGCGGGGAAGGACGCGTCCGCGGCGTCGCGGATCGGCCGGCCGCTGGCGCGCGTCGGCAGGTCGTCGACGGGCAGGCCGCCCTCCTCCTCGAGGATCCGGGCCAGGCGCCCGCTGCGCACGCCGAACCACAGCTCCCGCACGAGCGCCCATGCGCCGACGAGCGACAGGATCAGCAGTCCGACGCTGATCGCGATGCCCGCCGGCTCACCGGAGATCACGAACAGCACGGCGCGCTGGGCGAGCACCACGAGGTACAGCGTCATGAGCACGGCCATGAGGCCGACGCCGATGCGCGTCCCCATCAGGCGCTCGTGACGGTGGCGGCCTGGCCGCTCGGCCCGCCGTCGTCCACGGGACCCGACGCCGCGGCGCCCGTCGTCGCCTGCGCCGCGCGCTCGCGCGAGCCGTCGAGGTCGATGAGGCGGTCGAGCCCGACCACCACGCCGCGCGCGGTGCGGGTCGCGCGGAGGGCCAGCAGGATCCCGGCCTCGTAGGCGCTCGGCGCGAGCGTGTCGTGGCTGATGGTGAGCACCTCGCCGTTGCCGCCGAAGACGACGTCCTGCTTGGCGACGACGCCCTGCATGCGGAGGCTGTGGACGGGGATGCTCGCGACCTGCTGGCCGCGCGCCCGCTGATCGGTGTGCGGCGCCTGCACGGGCCCGCGTGCGCCGCGCGCCTGCGACATGAGCTCCGCGGTGCGGACGGCCGTGCCCGACGGGGAGTCGATCTTGGACGCGCCGTGCGCCTCGACGATCTCGATGGAGTCGTAGAAGCGTGCCGCCATCTGTGCGAACGAGGTCGCGAGCACGCTGCCGACGGAGAAGTTGGGGATGATGACGACGCCCACGGCGAGGTTGCCGGTGATCCGCCGCTCGAGCTCCGTGATCCGCTCGCCGGTCCAGCCGCTCGTGCCCACGAGGACGTTCATCCCGTGCGCGACCGCGTACTCGACGACGCCCTGGCTGACCGCCGGGAGCGTCACGTCGACCGCGATGTCGGCGCCGAGCATGTCCGACAGCTCGTCCTTGGAGTCGAGGCTGGCGACGAGCTCGAACTCGGTGCTCGCCTCGACGATCTGCGAGATCAGCTGGCCCATGCGTCCCGTTGCGCCGACGACGGCGACCGTGGTTGTCATCCGCCCAGCGTACCGGCGCGCTCCCCCGCCGACGCCGGGCAACCGACGCGCCGACGCTGCTAGTAGGGCTGCTGCTCCGGCAGACCCGTGCGCAGCTCGACCGGCAGGTGGCCGAGGTCGTTGTGCACGACGAGCACGGGCGGCTTCGCGGAGCGCACGCGGATGATGGTGAGGCCGCAGTTGGCCTGGTTGATGCCCATCCACCGCCACTCGGGCGCGTCGAACACGTGCCGTACGAACCAGGCGATGACGAAGTTGTGGGTGATGAGGAGGTCGTGCCGTTCCCCGCGGGCAGGGGCCAGGAACTCGCTCACCGCGTCCGACATCTGGGCGCTGCCGGCGTCGATCTCCTCCTCGGTGACCCCGCCGAAGAACGACTCGAACGCGTGCGGCATGTCCGGCGTGGGCCCGGAGGGGATGCAGTCGAACAGGAGCGACGACGGCTCCGGCTCGATGGCGGGCATGCGCTCGGCCATGATCGCGGCCGTCTCCTCCGCCCGCGCGAGCGGCGAATGGCGCACGGACGTGAACGGGACGCCGCTCAACCGGTCCGCGATGCAGTGCGCCTGGCGCTTCCCGCGGCCCGACAGCGGCCCGTCCGGGAGGCCGTGCTCGGCGTCCTGCTGCTCGCCGTGGCGCACGAGGTAGATGTAGTGGGACACGGTTCCTCCTACAGGAGCGCGGGGGTCTCGAGCAGCGGGGCGAACGCGTCGGCGCCGACGGTCCCCACCGCGGCGACCGAGAGCGGTCGGGAGATCAGGTCGGCCGCGAGGGCGCGGACGTCGTCGGCGGTCACACGGGAGAGGCGGGAGAGCGTCTCGTCGAGGTCGACGTACTCGCCGGTGGTGATCTCCGAGCGCCCGAGCCGCGACATGCGCGTGTCCGAGTCCTCGAGCGCGAGGGCGGACTGCCCCGAGAGCTGGCCGAAGGCACGCGCCAGCTCCTCCTCGGTGACGTGCTCCTCGGCGAGCTTCCGGAACTCCTCGACCATGAGGCGCGACACCTGCTCGGCCTTCGCGGCCGTGCATCCGGCGTAGAGGCCGAACACTCCCGCGTCCGAGTAGGAAGCGCCGAACGAGTAGACGGAGTACGCGAGGCCGCGCTTCTCGCGGACCTCCTGGAACAGGCGCGAGGACATGCCGCCGCCGAGCACCGAGTTGAGCATGGCGAGGGCGGGCCGCCGGTCGTCGGACGCCGCGAGGCCGGGCACGCCGAGCAGGATGTTGGTCTGCTCGATGGGCCGGTCGACGATGACGAGATCGCTCCCGCGCGTGATGATCGGCGTGGCGCCGGTGCGGCGCGCGACGGGGGCCGCCACGACGGAGAGATCCCAGCCTGCGCGCTCGAGGCCGGTCGTGACACGGGCGACGAGGGCGTCGTGGTCCACGGAGCCCGCCGCCGTGATGACGAGGTCCTGGGGGCGGTAGTTGCGGCGGTAGTGCGCGACGACGGCGTCGCGCTCGGCGGCCTCGATGTCCTCCGGGCTGCCGCCGATGGGGCGGCCGAGCGGGTGATCCCCCAGCACGGCCTCGAAGAAGCGCTCGCTGACGACGTCGCCCGGGTCGTCGTCCGCCATGGCGAGCTCCTCGAGGATGACCCCGCGTTCGGTCTCGAACTCCTCGACGTCAATGAGGCTCGAGGTGACCATGTCGGCCAGCACGTCCACGGCCATGCCGAGGTCGCGATCCTGCACCTTGGCGTAGTAGCAGGTGTACTCCTTGGCGGTGACGGCGTTGTGCTCGCCGCCGACCGCGTCGAAGGACACGGCGATGTCGAGGGCCGTGCGCGACGGGGTGCCCTTGAAGAGGAGGTGCTCGAGGAAGTGCGTGGATCCGAGGTCGCCCGGCTGCTCGTCGCGCGAGCCGACCGCGACCCACATGCCGATCGTGGCGCTGCGACTGCCGGGCACGTCCTCGCTGAGGATCCGCACGCCGGACGGCAGGACCGACCGCCGGACACGGGCGCCGCCCGTCGACTGCACGGTGAGCTCGGGGAGGTCGAGGGGGAGTTCTACGGCGCGGGACATCAGCGTCACCTTACGCCACGGGCCCCACGGCGACCCGGGCGCTGACCGGCACGCGAGAGTGGGTCACGGGCATCCTGGTCCGGCGTCCCGCTCCCCGCACGCACCCCCGACAAGCACCGTCGACCCCTCCAGGACACGGATCGTCACCGGCGCGACCTGCACCGGTAGCGTGCCCGGGATCTGCTGCCAGCCACCCCCGTCGAACCGGTAGCTGGGCGAATACGCGATCGTCAGAGCGACTTGCCGGGCACCGATGGACTCGTACACGTGACTCGTGTCCGTCGGCGTGAAGTCCTGCCGCCCCAACGCCTTCCACGACGCACCAGGCCCCACCACCGTCGTACTGGTCCCGTCGCCGTGATCCCACACGAACGACACCGGCACGAATCGCACCTGCGCCGGACGACCCAGCAACTGGCCGTCGACCACCTGCGGCATCGCGTCGGTGAAAAGGTTCACCGGCGCCCCCACGATCGCCCACCCGTTCGGCTGCGACCGGATCGACGCATCCCGCGGCACGAACTGCGCCACATCCGCAAGTGACACTGCCGGAACCGCCGCAACGACCGGCATCGGATCCGCCGGCTTGCTCGGTGCCTTCGCCGGCGGCAGGAACGCGTGCTGCCCATCCGCGCACAGACCCACACCCGGCACGCACGGCGCATCCACGTCCGCCGCGAGACGATCCCGACGCACGGGCGGCGGCCCCGACGCCCTCTCCGCGTCGTTGGACCCCTCTGGTCTCTCAGGGCGCGTTGAAGGCTGATCTGCAGGTGCGGACTTGTCATCCCGGGCGTGGATCGACACGCCATCGCCGCGGATGACGCCACCCGTGCACGGTCCGAAAAGTCCGTGAACAGCGGAGCAGTCCTCAGTCGAGGCTTGAGCCGTGCAGAGGGGAACCCCGACCATGACGACGACCAATGAGAGGCAGACGAGTCCTGTCAACCGCATGCGCGCACGTCCTCATTGCGCACGATGTCGCTGATGCGCCAATGCGCATCTTCGGATCTGACCGCCTTCAGCTGCAACGAGAGACGCGTGTCTCGCTGAGGGGTGATGTCCTTGCCGTCGCGGTCCAAAAGACGGGCACCGCTTGAGTCAAGACAGGCCTGCCCTGTCATGTACTGGAGTCCCGCAGGGTCGGTCCCACGGTCAGTCACTTCGAATCCCGACGTCGTCGTTTTGCCTACCTGGCGCTCCCCAGACTGCCGTTCGTCCGCCAACCCCGACTTCTCGTCGTCCAAGACGTTCCCCGTGAGCAGGTCGGCTAGATCTTGTTCTGTATCTGTATTCGCGTCGAGCTCGACGTACCGCATGAAGACATCGCGGAACGCCGCATCGTCCTGCTGCTCCTGCGTCAGCGACGGGGCCGGAGCTGGTGCTGGCTCCGGGGCCGGAGAACCGGCGCATCCGGGGAGGAGCAGGCTCGCGGCGAGGACGGCCAGCGTCACCGACGCCGCTCCCCCGGGTGGTCGCAACTGGATGCGTGGTCGCAGCGGCATGTGCGGTCGCTCGTGCAAGCTCGTCTCCCCCGGGCAGTGCGGAACCCGCGCGAGAAAGCGGGCGCAGGAGCGCCGGGCATCGCGGGTCCAGGAAAGGTAGCGGCGGAGAGGCGCACGCCACCGGCGGACTCCACATGACGGGGAGGGAGGGCGGGCGCGACGCCCTGGGGACGACTACTCGGACGCGCGGTCGAGCCGGGCCACGTCGTGGCGCGAGAGCTGGACGTGGGCCGCCTGCACCAGGTCGTGCACCTGCTCCGGTCGGCTCGCGCTCGCGACCGGCGCGACGATGCCCGGCTTGGCGAGGAGCCACGCCAGCGCGATCGTCGCGACGCTCGTCGAGTGGTGCTCCGCGATCTCGTCGAGGGCGGTGAGCACGCGGAGGCCGCGTCGGGTGAGGTACTTGGCGGCCCGCGCCCCGCGGGCACCCTCGCGCACGGAGTCGCGCGTGCGGTACTTGCCCGTCAGGAACCCGTTGGCGAGCGCGAAGTACGGCATCACCGCGAGCTGCTGGCCGCGGACGACGTCGAGGAACGACGACTCGTAGGGCGTGCGGTTGACGAGGTTGTAGTGCGTCTGCAAGGCGACGAACCGCGGTGCGTCGTACAGGCCGCCCATGATCCGCGCGTGCAGCAGGCGCTCGGCGGCGTAGTTCGACGCCGCGAGGTGCCGGACCTTGCCCGACGCGATCAGGCGACCGGCGGCGGCGAGGCTCTCCTCGAGCGGCACGTCGATGTCGTCCCAGTGGAAGTAGAGGATGTCGATGAAGTCCGTGCCGAGCCGCGACAGGCTGGCGTCGACGGCGCGCTCGATGCGGGATCCGCCGAGGCCGGGGAAGTCCTCGCTCTTGCCGATCTTGGTGGCGACGACCATGGAGTCGCGGTTGCGGCGCTCGCGCATCCACGAGCCGATCATGTGCTCGCTGCGGCCGCTCGCGTAGGAGTCGGCGGTGTCGATGAAGTTTCCGCCCGCCTCCTGGTACGTGTCGAGGATGGCGGTTGCGTCCTCCGCGCCGGCGGTCCAGCCGAAGACGTTGCCGCCGAGCGCGAGCGGGAAGACGCGGAGGTCGGTGTCGCCGATGGCGCGGCGGCGGGCCGGCTGCGGGATGCTCCCGCCGGTGCGCAGGCCGGGCTCCGCGGCGGAGGCCTCGAGGACGAGGGCGCCGGCGGCCTGGACGGTGGTCTCGACGATGCCGCCTGGCCGGGTCGTCGCGCCGGTGGGGCGCGAGAGGCGCGGGACGAGCGATCCCCCGCGACGGCGGCGCGGCTGCGATCCGGGCATGACGTCGGAGGCGGAGGGAGGGGACGTCGTCACACTCCGAGGATACCGCCCAGCAGGCGAAAGGTTTGCGCACCAAGGAAATGCGCGCGCCGGTGTTCGCCTCCGGGACATGGGCTGCTCAGCGACCGTCCGAATGCGGGCGATCGAGACGGCGACCCCGCCGGAAGGGGTGCCGCGATCCCCCGACCCCGGCACCCCTCGGCGGTCTGCATCCCCCGATGCGTCCCCCGGAAGCGGGCGATCATGTGGACCTGCCCGCATCGACAACGGTAGCCAAGGGCCCTCGTCGGGACCCAGACCCCTCTTCGGGGGCATTGTCGCCGCGCGCTCGTCCCGCGAGGTCCGGGGAGACCTCTTCGCGGTCGGGGCGGGACGATCCCGGCCGCTCCACGTCCGGCCGTGCGAGGCTGGGGAGGTCAGCACCACCGAGAGGAACCCACGTGCCCAACGACCCGCTCCACCGCCTGCCGGATGCCGCCCCCTTCCACCTCACCAGCCCCGACTTCGCCGACGGGGCAGCGCTGCCCCAGTCCGCGCGCGGTGCCGGACAGGGCGGCGAGGACCGGTCCCCCACCCTCACGTGGACGGGCGCGCCCGCCGCGACCCGCAGCTACGTGCTCACCGCGTACGACCCCGACGCCCCGACCGGCAGCGGGTTCTGGCACTGGGCGGTGCGCGGGATCCCCGCGTCCACCACGGCGCTGCCCGCCGGTGCCGGCGATCCGGATTCGGGTCTCCTGCCCGAGGGCGCCGTGACCCTGCACAACGACGCGCGCGCGACGGGCTTCTTCGGGGCGACGCCGCCCGCGGGTCACGGCACGCACCGATACTTCTTCACCGTCACCGCGCTCGACGTGGAGTCGCTGGACATCCCGGAGGGCGCGACCCCCGCGATGCTCGGCTTCCTGATGCTCCCCCACGTGATCGGGCGCGCCCAGCTCATGGGCACCGCGATCAACGTCGCGGACTGAGCGACCGGATCGAGGCGACGACGTGACCGACGAGGGCGGCCGACCGGCGTCGGGCGAGGGCGACGACGCCCGCGCCCGTCGGCGGCGCCTCGTGCTGGTCCTCGCGGTGATCGCCGCCGTCCTGGTGATCGCCGGGGTCATCGCGGCGCTCACGCTGTCGCAGGGCGACGGCGAGCAGGTGCCGCCCGTCCCGACCACCGGCGAGCCCGGCACCACGCCCGACGTCACGCCGTCGTCGCCGGCTCCCGACCCGACGTCGTCACCGGCTCGGGCGCCGGCTCCGGCTCCGGCCGAGCCGGCGCCGACGCCCGCACCGAGCCCGACCGCGGATCCCACGCCGTCACCGTCTCTCTCCGCGCCGCCCGCGCAGGACGTGCCGTACCCGACGGATCCGGACGACGGGAAGTAGCCCGCAGACGACGGATGCCCGCCCCACCGAGGTGGGACGGGCATCCGGTTTGTTCGGGTGCTGCGGCGGGGACTAGCCCTCCGCAGGCGCCTCGGAGCCGTGGCTCGCGGCGTCGCGGCCCTCCTGATCGGCGGCCTCCTCCATCACGGGAGCGAGCGACAGCTTGCCGCGGTCGTCGATCTTGGTGATCTCCACCAGGATCTTCTGGCCGACCCCGAGCACGTCCTCGACGTTCTCGACGCGCTTGCCGCCGGCGAGCTTGCGGACCTCGCTGATGTGCAGCAGGCCGTCCTTGCCGGGGAGCAGCGAGACGAAGGCGCCGAACGTCGCGATCTTGACGACGGTGCCGAGGAAGGACTCGCCGACCTCGGGGTTCGTCGGGTTCGCGATGGCGTTGACCTGCGCACGCGCGGCCTCAGCCGACGGGCCGTCGACGGCGCCGATGTAGACGGTGCCGTCCTCCTCGATGGAGATGTCAGCGCCGGTCTCGTCCTGGATGGCGTTGATCGTCTTGCCCTTGGGGCCGATGAGCTCGCCGATCTTGTCGACGGGGATGTTGACCGAGATCACGCGAGGCGCGGTCGGGGCCATCTCGTCGGGACCGTCGATGGCCTGGTTCAGCACGCCGAGGATGGCCGTGCGGGCCTCCTTCGCCTGCTTGAGCGCGCCGTCGAGGACCGAGGTCGGGATGCCGTCGAGCTTCGTGTCCAGCTGGATGGCCGTGACGAACTCCGACGTGCCGGCGACCTTGAAGTCCATGTCGCCGAGCGCGTCCTCCGCGCCCAGGATGTCGGTCAGGGCCGCGTAGCGGACCTGGCCGTCGACGGTGTCGGACACGAGGCCCATGGCGATGCCGGCGACGGGCGCGCGCAGCGGCACACCCGCGTTCAGCAGCGACAGGGTCGAGGCGCAGACGGAGCCCATCGACGTGGATCCGTTGGACCCGAGGGCCTCGGACACCTGGCGGATCGCGTAGGGGAAGTCCTCGCGGCTCGGCAGCACCGGCACGAGGGCGCGCTCGGCGAGGAAGCCGTGCCCGATCTCGCGACGCTTCGGCGACCCGACGCGACCGGTCTCACCGGTGGAGTAGGGCGGGAAGTTGTAGTGGTGCAGGTAGCGCTTCTTCGTGATGGGGCTCAGCGAGTCGATCTGCTGCTCCATCTTGAGCATGTTCAGCGTGGTGACGCCCAGGATCTGGGTCTCGCCGCGCTGGAAGATGGCCGACCCGTGGACGCGCGGGATGACCTGCACCTCGGCGTCGAGCGGGCGGATGTCGGCGAGGCCGCGGCCGTCCATGCGGATGCCGTCGCGGAGGATCCGGCCGCGGACGACCGTCTTCGTGACGGACTTGTACGCCGCGGAGAACTCGGTGAGCGTGGACTGCGGCAGCTCGCCGGCCTCGACCTTGGCGGCCACGGCCTCCTTGGTGCGGGTCTTCAGTGCGTCGTCCGCGTCCTGGCGCTCGATCTTGTCGGCGATCTGGTACACGGTGCCCAGCTCGTCGAGGGCGAGCGCGCTGACGGCGTCGTAGGTCTCCTGCGCGTAGGGCAGGAAGACCGGGTAGTCGACCGTCGGCTTCGCGGCCTGCTGCGCGAGCGAGGCCTGCGCGGCGACGAGCTGGCGGATGAACGGCTTCGCGGCCTCGAGTCCCTGCGCGACGACGGCCTCGTCGGGCTTCGTGGCGCCGCCCTGGATGAGGTCCCAGGCACCCTCGGTGGCCTCGGCCTCGACCATCATGATCGCGACGTCCTCGTTGCCCGCGGAGTCGGTGACGACGCGGCCGGCGACGGTGATGTCGAAGACGGCCTCCTTGAGCTGCGAGTGCTTCGGGAAGGCGACCCACTGGTCGCCGATGAGCGCGAGGCGCACACCCGCGATGGGGCCGGAGAACGGGATGCCCGAGAGCATGGAGGAGGCGCTCGCCGCGTTGATGGCGAGGCTGTCGTAGAACTCGTCCGGCGCGATGCTGAGGACGGTGATGACGACCTGGACCTCGTTGCGGAGGCCCGTGATGAACGACGGGCGCAGCGGCCGGTCGATGAGGCGGCAGACGAGGATCGCCTCGGTGGAGGGGCGGCCCTCGCGGCGGAAGAACGAGCCGGGGATCTTGCCCGCGGCGTAGCTGCGCTCCTCGACGTCGATGGTCAGGGGGAAGAAGTCGAAGTTGTCCTTCGGGTGCTTGCCCACCGAGGTGGCGGACAGCAGCATCGTGTCCTCGTCGAGGTACGCGGCGACCGCGCCCTGCGCCTGCTGCGCGAGGCGGCCGGCCTCGAACCGGACCGTGCGCGTTCCGTACTTGCCGTTGTCGAGGACTGCCTCGGCGAACTTGATCTCTGGACCTTCCATTGAGGTCTCTCTCCTTCGTGTTGCGCCTCTCGGCGACGCCCGTCGGGCGCTCGTCCTGCATCCCGTGTGGATGCGGACCTCCTGCGACAGAGGAGGAGCGGGCGAGGCGACACCGCGGCGCCCGCCTGATGCGGATCCCGGGTGCACGTGCGCGGCTGGTTCCGCTCGCCGACCGGTGGCCGACGGCGGCGGGCGCATGTCTGGCCATCAGTGGGAATGCTCCGAGCGACTCGGAATACCACCACCAACGACCAGCTCCTGCCGGCCAGCTCCATCTGTCGTGATCGCATCGTGACGCTGGGCGTCCGCTGGATCACTTCGGACATGGTAGCACCCGGCCCCTCTCGGGCCCGGGATGGCGGGGATCGCCGGGTGTCGGGCGGACGACGCTCCCGTGAACGACGGACGGGCCGCCACCCGGAGGGTGACGGCCCGTCTGCTTCGCGATACGTGCGATCAGCGACGCGTGATGCGTGTCAGCGGCGGATGCCCAGGCGCGCGATCAGGGCGCGGTAGCGCTCGATGTCGACGTTGGACAGGTAGCCGAGGAGACGGCGACGCTGGCCGACCAGGAGGAGCAGGCCACGACGCGTGTGGTGGTCGTGCTTGTGCTCCTTGAGGTGCTCGGTGAGGCCCGTGATCCGCTTGGTGAGGAGCGCGATCTGCACCTCGGGGGATCCGGTGTCACCGGGGTGGGTCGCGTACTCGTCGATGATCGCCTTCTTGACGTCTGCTTCCAGAGCCATGTGATGATCCCCTCTCGTGTTCGTTGCGCGGCGCCCGTCACAGGATGTGCGAGCTCTCTTGATCCGCGGCCGTTCAGACGGCAACCGCACGAGCATACCAGAGGGGGAGGACCGCACCCGCGGACGGACGGGCGCCGCGCGCGGGGGCGGCGTCGATGATCTCGGCTAGCGTGGAAATCCACTCTAGAGAGACGACGCAGCGACACGTGAGCACCCCGCCCGAGACCTCCCCCATCCCGATCCCCGACGAGCGGCAGGTGCGCGGCAGCCACTTCGTCGACCTGTCGCCGCTGAAGGAGAGCCCCGCGTTCGCGCGGCTCTGGGCGGGCAACGCGATCGCGGGCATCGGCAGCCAGATGACGGTGGTGGCGATCGGGCTGCACGTGTACGAGCTGACGGGATCCACCGGCTCGGTCGCCCTCGTGGGGGTGCTGTCGCTGCTGCCGATGATCATCGCGGGGCTCTACGGCGGCATGCTCGCCGACGCGTTCGACCGGCGGAAGGTCGCGCTCATCGCGTCGTGCGTGGCGTGGGGGTCGACCATCCTGCTGGCGGCGCTCGCCTGGACGCACGCGGAGACGGTGTGGTCGCTCTACGCCCTCAGCATCCTCAACGCGGTGGCGGCCACGGTGATCGGCACGAGCCGGCAGGCGATCCTCCCCCGCATCCTCCCGCCGCACCTGCTGCCCGCGGCCAGCGCGCTCGGCGGGATCAGCCTCGGCGTCATGGTGACGGTCGGGCCGGCGCTCGCGGGCGTGCTCGTCGCGTCGGTCGGGTTCCAGTGGACCTACACGGTCGACGCGGTGCTGTTCCTCGCGGCCTTCACGGGCGTGCTCGCGCTGCCGCGGATCGCGCCCGAGGGCGAGGTGCAGCGGCCGGGGCTGGCATCGATCAGGTACGGGCTCGGGTTCCTCCGGACCGCGCCGAACATCCGCATGTCGTTCATCGTCGACATCATCGCGATGACGTTCGGGCAGCCGCGCGTGCTGTTCCCGGCCGTGGGAGCGGTCGTGCTCGGCGGCGGACCCGTGACGGTCGGGATCCTCACGGCGGCCGGCGCCGTCGGCAGCCTCGTGAGCAGCGTGCTGAGCGGATCCGTCGGCCGGGTGACGCGCCACGGCCGGGCCATCCGCTGGGCCATCGTCGCGTACGGCCTCTCCACCGCGGGCTTCGGCCTCGTGCTGCTCCTCGCGTCGACGCCGGGCGTGCTGCACGGCATCGGGTCGCGCATCGAGGACGCGAGCATCCCGGGCATCGTCGCGGCCTCGGTGCTGCTGGCGCTCACGGGCGCGGCCGACAACATCTCCTCGATCTTCCGCAACACGATGCTGCAGACCGCGGTGCCCGACAACATGCGCGGACGGCTGCAGGGCATCTTCATCGTCGTGGTGACGGGCGGGCCGCGGCTCGGCGACGCGTACATCGGCATCGTCACGCTGTTCGCGTACCTGTGGGTGCCGTCGCTCGTGGGCGGGCTGCTGATCGCGGTGGTGGTGTGGATCCTGATCCGCGCGCTGCCGTCGTTCGAGCACTACGACTCCCGGAACCCGACGCCGTGACGCGGCGCAGACGGCGGCGGACGCCCGTGCTCGTGACGCTGGCCGCGCTCGTGCTCGTGCTCGTGGCGGCGCTCGTGCAGTGGCGCGGGGACCCGGGCGTCGGATCGGGCCCGGCCGGTGGCGGGACGTCGGGGCTCGGTGCGGAGCCGGGGTCCACCGGATCGGCGCGCCTCGCCCTCGACGGGCTCGAGGTGCGGGCCGCGGATCGCGTCGACGGCTACGACCGCGAGTCGTTCGCCTGGCGCACGGACGTCGACCGCAACGGCTGCGACACGCGCAACGACGTGCTGCGGCGCGACCTGGCCGGCGCGGAGATCCGCGGCGGGACGCGCGGCTGCGTCGTGCAGGCGGGCGTGCTGGAGGACCCGTACTCGGGGGCGCGGGTGTCGTTCGACCGGTCGCGCGATCCGGAGGCGGTGCAGATCGACCACGTCGTGTCGCTGTCGGACGCGTGGTCGTCCGGCGCCTGGCGCTGGGATGCCGACTACCGCGCGGCCTTCGCGAACGATCCGCTGGAGCTGGTCGCCGCGTCCGCCGCGGAGAACAACGCCAAGTCCGACGCGACGGCCGACGCGTGGCTGCCCGACGACCCGGCCGACGCGTGCGCGCTCGTGGTGCGGCAGGTGTCGATCAAGGTGCGCACCGAGCTCAGCGTGACGCGGGCCGAGCACGACGCGATGGCGCGCGTGCTCGACGGGTGCGGCGACGTGACGCTCCTCAGCTCCGACGACGTGGGCTGGCCGGCGCCGGTGCGCTGACGCCACGCGCACAGGGAGCGGTCACCTGACTGGCCCCAACCGATCTCCCGCCCGGTCCGAAGACACTGCAATGCTCCGGACCACCAGAGACGCGATGCACGACGGGTCCGGATGTCATGGGGAGAGCGGTCGCACGGACGGCGCACGGAGAGGGGTCTCGGCGCCGGGACCACGACCGCAGGGCCGGCCCGTCATCGGGTCGGCCCATCTCCCTGCCCTCGGGCGGTCGCGCTGACGCTGCGTCAGGCCAGGAGACCGAGCACGCCCATCCACGCGGTGCCGACGACGCCCCAGATCACGATGAGCACCACGGCCATCACGAAGCCGACGCGGAACCACTCCTTAGTCGTGACGTAGCCGGATCCGAAGACCACGCCCGACGGCCCCGACGCGTAGTGCGAGATGCCGCCGAAGAGGTTGCCGATGAAGCCGAGCACGAGCGCGGCGAACAGCGGCGGCGTGCCCGTCGCGACCGCGGCGCCGAGGAAGACCGCGTACATCGCGACGATGTGGGCCGTGTTCGACGCGAACAGGTAGTGCGAGAGGAAGTACACGAGCGCGAGCACCGCGAAGGCCCACGGCCAGGGCAGGCCGCCGACGGATCCGGAGACGGCGCCGCCCACGAGGTCGATGACGCCGAGCGCGTCGAGCTGGTCGGCCATGCCGACGAGCACCGCGAAGAAGATGAGCGTCGACCAGGCGGAGGCGTTCGCGGCGAGGTGCGACCACGTGAGGACGCCCGTCACGAGCAGCACCGCGATGCCGCCGAACGCGGCGGCGGTCGCGGGGATGCCGAGCAGCGATCCGCCGCACCAGAGCACGAGCAGCAGCACGAAGGTCGCGGCCATGATCCGCTCGTGACCCGACAGCGGGCCGAGCCCGCGCAGCTCCTCGAGCGCGTGGGCGGGGGCCTCGGGCGTGCGGGTGAGGGTCGGCGGGTACACGCGCGACATCGCCCACGGGACGACGACCAGGCTGACCAGGCCGGGCACGAGCGCGGCGAGCGCCCAGCCGCCCCAGGTGACCTCGATGCCGATGTCGGCTGCGGCCTTCTGCGCGACCGGGTTCCCGGCCATGGCCGTGACGAACATGGCGGAGGTGACGGTGTTGACCTGCACGCTCGTGAGCGCGAGGTAGGAGCCGAGGCGGCGGCGCGACGCGTCGGAGTCGGGGGTGGATCCCTGCACCCGGCTGAGCGACGCGACGATCGGGTAGACGACGCCGCCCGCCCGCGCGGTGTTCGACGGCGTCGCGGGAGCGAGCACCAGGTCGGTGAGCGCCATGCCGTAGGCGAGGCCGAGGCTGGATCCGCCGAGGCGCGACACGAACGCGAGCGCGATGCGGCGGCCGAGGCCCGTGACGAGGAAGCCGTCCGCGATGAAGAACGACGCGACGATGAGCCAGATGGTGGGGTTCGCGAAGCCGACGAGCGCCTCGCCGTCCGTGGTCATGGTGCCCGTGAGCATGGCGACCGCGAGGCCGGTGAGCGCCACGGGCGCGGTCGGCAGCGGCTGGAGGATCAGGGCGAGGACGGTGCCGACGAAGATGCCGGCCATGTGCATGCCGCGGGGGTCGACCCCGGCGGGCGGCGGGACGAGCGCGATGCCGACCGCGACGACCACGATGACGACGACCTGGACGGCGCGCGCGCGGCGGGCACTGCGGGCGGCGGCCGCGGCGTCTGCGGCATCCTCATCGGGGGCGGCGACGAACGCGACCCCGTCAGGCGCCGGATCCGCCTCGTCCCGCTCCGCTCCCCCGGGCGCGGGATCCGTCCCGGTGCCGGATGCGGACGAGGGGCTGGGGGATGCGGGAGGAGGGGTCATGACCGGCCCATCCTCCGCGCGTGCGGAGCCGCGTGCCACTTGTCTTCATAGTGTTCACGCGAGCCCCGCGCGCGGGCCCGGGACGCGTCGGGCGGGCCCGCGGATCAGGCGGTGAAGCCCGTCGACGTGACGATGTGCAGGCGCTGCGTGGGCCGGGTCATCGCGACGTAGAGGCCGGCGGCGCCGCGCGAGGTGTGGGCGAGGATCTCGTCGGGCTCCGCGATGACGACGACGTCGAACTCCAGGCCCTTCGCCTCCTGGGATCCGAGCACCGCGATGGGCCGGCCGAGGCCGCCTACGCCGATGCCGACCGCGGATCCGAACCGCTCAGCGAGCGCGCGGTGCAGCTCCTCGACGCGGTCGTCGCGCGCGATGACCGCGAGCGTGCCCTGGTCGCCGCCCTCGCGCTCCTCGTCCACCACGTCGACCACGGCGGAGACGACCTCGTCGGCGTCCACCTCGACCGTGTCGATGGGGTGGTCGCCCTCCCGGACGGCGCGCGAGCGGGTGACCGGGAGGCCGTGCGCGATGGCCATGCGCTCGGCGGCCTCGGCGATCCGGGCGGGCGTGCGGTAGTTGACGGTGAGCTCCTCGAGGCGCCACTCGCGGCCGAGCACCGGCCCGAGCGCGTCCTGCCAGCTGGTGACGCCGACGGCGGAGCTGGCCTGCGCGACGTCGCCCACGATCGTGAACGAGCGCAGCGGGCAGCGACGGAGGAGCACGCGCCACTGCATGGGGCTGAGCTCCTGCGCCTCGTCGACCACGATGTGGCCGTAGGTCCAGGTGCGGTCGGATGCGGCGCGCTCCGCGGTCGTGCGGCGCGCGGCCTGCTCGGCGAAGCCCTCGGCGAGGCGCTCGGCCGTGACCATGCCGCCGACGCCCATGTTCTCGATGGCCTGTTCGGCGTTCTCGATGTCGCGGAGGCGCTGCTGCTCGCGCTCGCGGGCGCTCGCGTCGGCCTGCGCGCTGAACTCGCCGAGGAGCTCGGCCGCCTCGTCGAGCAGCGGCACGTCGGCGATCGTGAACGGCGCGTCGCGGTCGCGGCGGAGGAGCGCGCGCCGCTCCGGGCTCCAGCGCGGGGTGAGCGAGGCGAGCCAGTTCGGGCGCGCGTAGAGGTCCTGGATCAGCTTCTCGGGGGTGAGCGGCAGCCACGCGGTGTTGAGCGCGACCTTCACGTCGTACGAGGTGCGGAGGTCCTCGCGGAGCATGGCGAGGTCGCTGTCGTCGAGGGCGCTGCCGTTGCGGCGCATCTGCGACGCGAGGACCTGGGCGAGGGATCCGAGGGCCGCCTTGTTGAAGACCACGCGGGCCTCGTTGTGCGGCTTCCGGCTGTCCTGCGCGCGGCGGAGCGCGTTCGCCACGAGCGACGGCTCGAGCACGATGCGCTCTCCGTTGACGTCGAGGGGCACGGCCTCGGTCGGGACGACCTGGCGCGAGCGCACGGCGCGCTGGAGGAGGCCGGCCATCTCGGCGGATCCCTTGACGGCTGCGACCTCCGGCGCGTCCTCGCCCGCGGCGTCGATGCCCGGGTAGAGCTGGCCGACGCTCGCGAGCACGACGCCCGTCTCGCCGAGCGACGGCAGCACGGCCTCGATGTACTGGAGGAAGGACCGGCTGGGACCCACGACGAGCACGCCCGAGGACGCGAGCCGGTCGCGGTGCGAGTAGAGGAGGTACGCCGCGCGGTGCAGCGCGACCGCGGTCTTGCCGGTGCCGGGCCCTCCCTGCACGACGAGCACGCCGCGGAGGTCGGCGCGGATGATGCGGTCCTGCTCGGCCTGGATGGTGGCGACGATGTCGTTCATCCGGCCGGTGCGGCCCGCGGCGAGCGCGGCGAGCAGCGCGCCCTCGCCCTGGAGGCTGGTGCGGCCCTCGTCGAGGAGCGTCGGGTCGAACACCTCGTCCTCGACGTGCACGACCTCGCGGCCGTGCGTCGTGAGGTGGCGGCGGGCGCGGGCGCCGAGCGGGGTCGCGGCGGTGGCCTGGTAGAACGCGCTCGCCTGGGGCACGCGCCAGTCGAGGAGCAGCGGCTGGAGGTCGTCGTCGCGGAGGCCGATGCGGCCGATGTACCTGTAGACGGGATCCCCGTCGCCGACGACCCGCGCGGGCGCACCGTCGCGGGGCTCGTCCTCCGGCAGGTGGCCGTCCTCGAACTCGAGGCGGCCGAAGACGAGGCGCTCGTCGACCTCGCGGAGCGCCTGCAGGCGGTCCTCGTAGATGCGGGCGAACGCGTCGCGCTCGGAGCGGTTCTGGTGCGTCCCGCCGGTGGGGCTGTCCCGCACCGCCGTCAGCTGATCCCGGGTCTCCGCGCGCACCGCGTCGAGTCGCCCGTAGAGGCGGGTGACGTACGCCCGCTCGCGCTCCAGCTCCGTACCGGTCACCTGCACACCCCTTGGAATCCGGCGTCAATCCTATCGAGCCGAGGGGGCCTCCCCTGACCGCGGGCGCCCCCGACGACGACGGCGCGCGACGGCCGACGTCGGGTCAGCGGCGCGTGCCGACCAGGCCCTGCGGGCCCGTGGTCGCGGGCTGCGGGCTGCGGCGTAGCGCGCGGCGGCGGGCGTTCTCGGAGCGGGCGGTGAGGATCAGGACCACCACCACGCCGACGAGGGCGCCGAGTCCGTTGTGCACGATGTCGCGCATGTCGGAGACGCGCGTGGGGAGGAACGCCTGCGCGGTCTCGATCAGCGCCGAGAGGCCGACGCCGAGCGCGATCGCGAGCCACCAGCGCGAGCGACCGAGGAGCAGCACGAGGAACATGCCGACGGGCACGAACATCGCCACGTTCGCCGCGCCCTCGACGGCGGAGTACGTGATCCACGAGGTGCCGTCGTGCCGGTGGAGCGCGCGGAGGGCCCGGAAGAGGTAGCCGTCGATGCGGCGGTCGTAGGGCTCCGGCGACAGCGTGATCCACGCGACCAGGCCGAGGTACAGGGCCGTGACGGTTCCGAGGACGGGGTGGCGGAGCAGCATCCGTCCATCATCCGGGCTCGCCCCTGTGCGCCGGATCCGCCGGAGGTGCCGGTTCCGTGACGCCCTGTTGCGGCCGACCCGTCCTCGGGGATGACCCGGTGGCACCATGTGCGTGCAGCGCATCCCGCGAAGCCTCGCGTCCCCCCGCATCCGCGGCCGGACACCGCCTGCGATCAGTTCCCGCTCGCCGCGGGCGGTCGTGCGAGGCCGCCCGACGGCACGAGAGACCCGCGGAGGTCCCCATGCTCGACAGCACCGACCGGATCCAGACGTCGCACGCCGGCAGCCTGCCGCGGACGGACGCGCTCATCGCCGCCAACGCGGCGCGCGCCGACAGCCGGAAGGCCGTGCTCGCGGGCGCTGACGCGTCGTCCGCGCCTGCCCCTGACGACGACGGCCTGGACGCCGTTCTCGCCGACGCGGTCGACGGCCTCGTCGCCCGCCAGCGCGAGGTCGGGATCACGGTGCCCGGCGACGGCGAGTACGGCAAGGCCATGTCGAGCGCGATCGACTACGGCGCCTGGTGGTCGTACTCGTTCCAGCGGCTCAGCGGGCTCGAGCTCGTGCCGGGCGGCCCGTTCTCCTCGGAGCCCGTGCGCAGCTCGCCCGGGGACGTGAGGCTCACGACCTTCCCCGACCGCCGCGACTGGACGATCTTCGCCGACGCCTACCGGGACCCGTCGAGCGGCATCACCGTGGGCGACGCCCCCATCGAGTTCCCGAGCGCCACCGGCCCGGTCTCCTACACGGGCCACGAGGCGATCCAGGCCGACATCGCGCACCTGAAGCACGCGCTCGACGAGAACGGGTACGAGGAGGGGTTCATCACGTCCCTCTCCCCCGGCAGCGCCTCCCGCATCGGCAACCTGCACTACGCGACCGAGGAGGAGTTCATCTGGGCGTGCGCGGACGCGATGCGCGAGGAGTACGTCGCGATCATCGACGCGGGGCTCGTGCTGCAGATCGACGACCCGTCCATCGCGGAGAACTGGGACCAGATCAACCCGGAGCCGAGCGTGGAGGACTACCTGGCGTTCACGCGCATCCGGGTGGAGGCGCTCAACCACGCGCTGCGCGGGCTGCCGCAGGAGCGGATCCGCTTCCACCTCTGCTGGGGCTCGTGGCACGGGCCGCACACGACGGACATCGAGTTCCGGCACCTCGTGCGGACGATGCTCGAGATCGACGCGGGCGCGTACTCGTTCGAGGGCGCGAACGCGCGGCACGAGCACGAGTGGCGCGTGTGGGAGGACGTGGAGCTGCCCGACGGGAAGCTCATCGTCCCGGGCGTCGTCGGGCACGCGACCAACGTGGTCGAGCACCCCGAGCTCGTGGCCGACCGGATCGAGCGCTACGCGCGGCTCGTGGGCCGGGAGCGCGTGATCGCCTCGACCGACTGCGGGCTCGGCGGGCGGATCCACCCGCAGATCGCTTGGGCGAAGCTCGAGAGCCTGGCGCAGGGCGCGGAGATCGCGACGCGGCGGCTCTGGAGCTGACGGGCGCGCGGGTCGCTCTCGCGACGAGGGCCGGACGCGTGATGCGTCCGGCCCTCCGTCGTCGTGCCCGGTGTCAGAGCGAGAGGATCGCGTGCACGTCGTGGCCGGCCAGACGCGCGCGGCCGCCGAGGTCCGCCAGCTCCAGCACGACGCCGATGCAGGCGACCTCGTAGCCGGCGCGCTCGAGCAGGCGCGCAGCCGCCTCGAGGGTGCCGCCGGTCGCGAGCACGTCGTCGAGGAGCAGCACGCGGGATCCGGGCGCCAGCTGTCCGGGGTGCAGCTCGATGGCCGCCTCGCCGTACTCGAGCGCGTAGGTCTCGCGGAGCACCTCGCCGGGCAGCTTGCCGGCCTTGCGCACCGCGAGGGTGCCGACGCCGGACGCGTAGGCGGCGGCCGCCGCGAGCAGGAAGCCGCGCGCCTCGACGCCCGCGACGGCGTCGACGGGTCCGACGGCCGCCACGAGGTCGTCGACCACGGCGCGCAGGGCCGGGCCGTCGGCGAGCACCGGGGTGAGGTCGCGGAACAGGATCCCCGGCTGCGGGAAGTCGGGGACGGTGAGGAGCAGGGACTGGACGATCTCGGAGACGCGGGTGTCGGGCACCCGACAACGGTAGTCGGTGGCCGGGCGGCGGTCGTCCGTCAGGCGGATGTGGTGGGCTGGGCGCTCCCCCGGTGACCGCACCACGCGACCTCACCACCACCCGACCCCAGGAGCACCTGATGGACCCCGTCGAGATCGTCCGCGACGTCGTCGCGCGCGCGACCGCCGTCGAGACACCGCTCGATGCGGGGCCCGCGCTCGTCGCCGTCGCGCTCGCCGCGGTGCTCGTGATCGTGCCCGCCGCATGGCGGCTCACCCGGCACGCCGTGACGATCGTGCACGAGGGCGGCCACGGGCTCGCGGCGACGCTGAGCGGGCGTCGGCTCGCGGGGATCCGGCTGCACTCGGACACCTCGGGCCTCACCGTGAGCGTCGGCCGGCCGCGCGGGCCCGGCATGGTGATCACGCTGCTGGCGGGCTACCCGGCTCCCGCCCTCGCGGGGCTGGGTGCCGCCTGGCTCGCCGGATCCGGCCGCTCGGCCGCCGTCCTGTGGCTGTGGCTGCTGCTGCTCGCGCTCGTCGTGATCCAGGTGCGCAACTGGTTCGGGCTGTGGTCGTGCCTCGTCGCCGGCGTCGTGGTCGGCGTGGTCGCGGGCGCGGCCCCGATCGTGGTGCAGGGCGTCGCGGCGCACGCACTCGCGCTGTTCCTGCTGCTCGGCGCGCTGCGGGCGACGCTCGAGCTGCAGCGGTCCCGATCCCGCCGGGGCGGCGGTGCGTCCGACGCGGACCAGCTCGGGCGGCTCACGCATCTGCCGGGGATCCTGTGGGTCGGCGTGCTCGTCGTCGTCGCGGCCGCGTGCCTGGTCGCGGGCGTCGCGCTGCTCGGCATCCCCGCGCTGCTCGGGGGCTGACCCGCCCCGCACACGGCGCGGCCGCCGCGCCCCGGAGGGACGCGACGGCCGAGCCATCCGGAACGGGAGCGCTACATCTCCTCGTGCGTGTCCGGGTCACCGTCCCAGAGGCGCGACTGCGGGCCGGAGCCGATCGCGCGCACCTCCTCCTCGGTGAGCTCGAAGCCGAAGACGTCGAGGTTCTGGCGCTGACGCTCGGGATCCGTGGACCGCGGGATCGGCAGCGCGCCCGACTGGACGTGCCAGCGGAGCACGGCCTGCGTCGGCGTGACGCCGTGCGCCTCGGCGGCGGCCACCACGTTCTCGTCCTGCATGAGCTGCTCGCGCGTGCCGAGCGGCGACCAGCTCTCCGTCACGATGCCGTGCTCGGCGTGGAAGGCGCGCAGCGCGCCTTGCGCGAACGTCGGGTGCAGCTCGACCTGGTTGACGACGGGCAGCACGCTCGTCTCGTCCTGCAGGCGCGTGAGGTGCGCGGGCGTGAAGTTCGAGACGCCGATGGACCGGACGAGGCCGCGCTCCTTCAGCTCGACGAACGCGCGCCAGCTGTCGACGTACCTGTCGACGCTCGGGTTCGGCCAGTGGATGAGGTACAGGTCCACGTAGTCGACGCCGAGCGACGCGCGCGACTCCTCGAAGGACGCGAGGGTCTCGTCGTAGCCGTGGTGGCGGCCGGGCAGCTTGGTGGTGAGGAAGAGCTCCTCGCGGGGGACGCCGGAGCGGCGCATCCCCTCGCCCACCGCGGCCTCGTTGCCGTAGTTGAGGGCCGTGTCGAGCAGGCGGTAGCCGGCGCCGATCGCGCCGGACACGAGCTCGGCGCCCGCGTCGTCGTTCAGCCCGTACGTGCCGAGGCCGATGGCCGGGATGCGGTTCCCGTCGGACAGTTCCAGTGTGGGGATCGTGGTCATCCCCTCACGCTACGCCGGGGCGTCAGGCGCGGTCGGTGGCCGCGGATCCGGTGTCGGGGGCCGAGTCGACGGCCGCGTGGTCCGCATCCGCGTCCGCATCCGCCTCGCGCGCGTCGGCCACGTGGTCGCGTCCGAACACGGTCGTGAGGGCCCACGCGATCATGCCGCACACCGTGAGGATGTCGGCCACGTTGAAGACCGCGAACCACTCGACGGCGATGAAGTCGACGACGTGGCCGGACAGCGGTCCGTCCTCCGCGCGCGTGATGCGGTCGAAGAGGTTGCCGAGCGCGCCCGCGAGCACGGCCGAGAGCAGCAGCACCTGCAGCAGCGACGCGCGGTGCCGGATCTGCCACCCGACCCACACGGCGAGTCCCAGCGCGAGCGCCATGATCCCGACGGTGAGCAGCGGGCCGACCTCGGCGCCCATGCCGAAGGAGACGCCCGGGTTGTAGACGAGCGCGAAGCGCGCGGTCGGGAACAGCGGGATGGTCTCGCCGCCGCCGAGAGCGTCGACGGCCCAGCGCTTGCTGAGCTGGTCGAGGACGAAGCCCACGACCACCACGACGACCGCGAGCGCCACGACGACGGGGCGGGAGGTGCGGGGACGGCGTGCGGCGGGGGGTGCTGTGGTCACGCGATGAGCCTAGGCGGTGGTCGCGGCCGGATCCTCCGGGTCGCGGGCGTCGGCCGGCGCGATGGGCGCGGCGGCGGCCCGGTCGCGGATCCGCGTGGCCGCCTCACGCGGGAACGTGCTGCGGACGAGGTGGCGGGTGCCGTCGGCCGCCTCGATCGCGACGGCGGTTCCCGCGTCGAGCAGGATCGCCGCGCCGCCGCCCGGCAGCCGCCGGACGCCGATCCCGCCGACGGTCCGCGGGCGGAGGTGGTCGACGACCGTGCAGTCCGCGACGGCGGAGTACGGGATCCGGATGCGCGTGAGCGGCACGAGCGCCACCTCGACCTCGTCGGGGTCGAGCGTGATGCGGATCCGGAGCGAGCCGACGACGGCGCCGGCCGCCACCAGCAGGACGGCGACGACCACGCCGAGCGCGGAGCCCCCGGTGGCGATGAGAGCCACGAGGCCGACCACCGCGATCACCAGCCCGGCGAGGCGGACGGCGCGCGGCGCCGGCGTGGTCTGGCGGAAGCGCGCATCGGGTGAGGGCGTGGTCACGCCCTCACCCTAGGTGCGCGGGCCGTCCGGGCCGCGGTGCCGCGACGGATCAGGCGTGCTGCTCGTCGTGCTCGCCCTCGGCGATCTCCTCGATCAGCTTCGCGGTGAACGCGGGCAGGTCGTCGGGGTTGCGGCTGGTGACGAAGCCGCTGTCGACCACGACCTCCTCGTCGACCCACTCGGCGCCGGCGTTCCGGAGGTCGGTGGCGAGCGTCGGGTACGAGGTCATGCGGCGGCCGTCCACCACGCCGGCCTCGATGAGGATCCACGGCGCGTGGCAGATGGACGCGACGGGCTTGCCGGCCGCGAAGAAGGCCTTCGCGAAGGCGACCGAGTCGGCGTCGACGCGGAGGTCGTCCGCGTTCACGACGCCGCCGGGCAGCACGAGGCCGTCGTAGTCGGCCGCGTCGGCGTCCTTCACCTGCACGTCCACGTCGAACGTGTCGGCCTTGTCGATGTGGTTCAGGCCCTGCACCGTGTCCGACTTCGGGGACACGAGGACGGGCTTCCCGCCGGCCTCCTGCACTGCCTTCCACGGCTCCGTCAGCTCGACCTGCTCGAAGCCGTCCGTCAGCAGGAAGGCCACCGTGCGGCCCTGGATGCTCTCTCCGGTCATGTGCGTTCCTCCTCGTGAGAGTGTCGCCGCCCGGTCGGACGGCCTCCTCGACGCTACGCCCGCGGAGCTCCGTCGACCACGGTGCGGAAGACGTTCACGGGGCGCCCGGACACGGCGGTGTCGATCGCGAAGACGCCGCCGGAGAGCGGGTGCTCCTCGAGCTGCTCCTCCGTGAGGTTCTCGCGGGCGGTGCCGATGACCAGGGTGCGGAGGTCGGGTCCGGCGAAGGCCACCGAGGTGACGTTCGGCGCCGGGATCTCGAACTCGAGGTCCTTCGTGCCGTCGGGCGCCCAGCGGATCACCTTGCCCGCGCCGTAGATCCCGTTCCACGCGTACCCATCCACGTCGAGGGTGAGGCCGTCGCTCATCTCGCCGTGGATCCAGCGCTCGAGGTCGCCGAGCCCGCCGTCGGCCGAGTAGGGGGCGCGGTAGACGGTCTGCGCCCCGGTGTCGGTGAGGATCATGGTCCGGCCTGCGTCGGTCCACTCGAAGCCGTTGGCGACGGCGAAGCCGCCGAGGAGCGTGCGCAGGGCGCCGGATCCGTCGACCGAGTAGACGGCCCCGTCCGGCTCGCCCTCGGTGACGTCCATCGACCCGACGACGAAGCGTCCCTCCGGATCGACCTTGCCCTCGTTGAGGCGCATGCCGTCGTGGGCGTGCTCGACCCGGGCGAGGTCGCGCGTGATCCGGCCGGCGCGGTCGACGAGCACGATGCGGTCGCCGAGCCCCGCGACGAAGCCGCCGTCGTCGGCCGGCTGGAAGGACGCGAGCGGCGGCGGCAGCTCGAGCACGGTGTCGGCGGATCCGTCGACCGCGCCCTCCCACGGGCTGCGGTGCAGCGTGCCCGCGGTGATGTCGTTCCACATGACGTCGCCGGCCGGATCCCACCAGAGGCTCTCGACGAGGATCGCGCGGGCGTCGCGCAGGACGCGGAGGTCGGAGGTGATGGCGGTCATGGATCCAGCCAAGCACCGGAGCGTCGGTGCGTCGGTGCGTCCGTGCGTCCGCAGAGCGAAGCGACCACCCCCGTCGCTGGGCGCAGACTGTGAGCGCCCTCATCGTTCGTGCGACGAGGAAGCGGCGGGCGTACCGTCGAGGGGAGGCCGGACGACGCGCGAGAGCGCGCCCGGCCCGCGGGCAGGATCCCACCGGACGCCTCCCCGCACGGATCGGGAACCCCCGACCCCACGAACGAACAGAACGAGGAGTCGCACATGACCACGACCGTCGAACGCCCCACCAGCGCATCCGAGAAGGCCACCCAGCCCGAGGGCTCCAAGCCGACCAAGCGCCAGAACGCCGAGCGGGGCTTCACGGCCTCCGAGCAGCTGCACGAGAACATGCAGAAGGTGCTCGTCGACCTGATCGAGCTGCACATCCAGGGCAAGCAGGCGCACTGGAACGTCGTCGGCAAGAACTTCCGCGACCTGCACCTCCAGCTCGACGAGATCATCGACTCGGCCCGCGAGTTCAGCGACGACCTGGCCGAGCGCATGCGCGCCCTGCACGCCACGCCGGACGGGCGCAGCGACACCGTCGCCGAGAACACCACGCTCCCCGAGTACCCGCAGGGCGAGGTGGACACGGCCGAGACCGTGGACCTCGTGACCCAGCGCCTCGAGGCCGCCGTGCACACCATGCGCGAGGTGCACGACGACGTCGACGAGGAGGACCCGACCACCGCGGACCTCCTCCACGGCTTCATCACCGCGCTCGAGCAGTACGCGTGGATGGTCTCCGCGGAGAACCGCCGCGTCGGCTCGGCCGCCGAGTAGCGCGAGCAGCACGCACGTCACGACCCGAGGGCCGCGCCGCCAGGTGCGGCCCTCGTCGTGTCCGCGAGGGCACGGCAGACACACCACGACGCCCCTCGCGGGGCAGTGAGGAGACCGAGATGGACCTCGGGATCACAGGCAGGACCGCGCTCATCACGGGCGCCGACTCGGGGATCGGGTGGGAGACCGCCCGCATCCTCCTCAGCGAGGGCGCGACCGTCGTCCTCAGCGACCAGGACCAGGGATCGCTCGACGAGGCCGCCGCGAAGCTCGACGGCGGCGACCGCGTGCACGCGTTCGCGGCCGACGTGACGAGCGTCGAGTCGCTCGCCGCGCTGCACGACAAGGTGCAGGAGGCGGTCGGCGACATCGACATCCTCGTGCAGTCCGCGGGCATCACAGGGGCGCAGGGCCTCTTCCACGAGATCGACGACGAGGGCTGGACGAACACCATCGAGGTCGACCTCATGGGACCCGTCCGGCTCGTGAAGCGGTTCCTCCCGTCGCTCCGGAAGGGCGGCTGGGGGCGGATCGTCTTCCTCGCCTCCGAGGACGCCGTGCAGCCGTACGACGACGAGCTCCCCTACTGCGCCGCCAAGGCCGGGATCCTCGCGCTGTCGAAGGGCCTGTCGCGCAGCTACGCGAAGGAGGGCCTGCTCGTGAACGCGGTCTCGCCCGCCTTCATCCACACGCCCATGACCGACGCGATGATGGAGAAGCGCGCCGACCAGCTGGGCACCTCGACGGACGACGCGATCGAGTCGTTCCTCGACGAGGAGCGCCCGTACATGGAGCTCAAGCGCCGCGGCGAGCCCGCCGAGGTCGCCAACGTGGTCGCGTTCCTCTGCTCCGACCTCGCGTCGTTCGTGAACGGGTCCAACTACCGCGTCGACTCCGGATCGGTGGCGACGATCTGATGGCCGGCCTCTCGAAGGGCGACCACGTCACCTGGAACACGCCGCAGGGCGAGACCCACGGCAAGGTCGTCGAGGAGAAGACGAAGGACTTCCAGCACGACGGGCAGCACTTCACCGCGTCGAGCGACGAGCCCGCGTACATCGTGGAGAGCGACAAGTCCGGCAAGACCGCGGCCCACAAGGGATCCGCGCTGACGAAGAAGAAGTAGGCACGCGCTCCCCCGCGGGTACCGGCGACCGGTACCCGCGGGGGGCGACCCGCCCGCGGGGCCGCGCCTAGGCTGTGGCCGATGGACACCGGGACCGCCGCCGTGACGCGCTCGACGTCGACGCGGGCGCCCCGGCACCGCGACGGCATCGAGATGTCCGTGGACGCGGTCGTCGGACTCGTGCTCGCGGGCCTCGCCCTGAGGCCGCCGGTGGACGTGCAGGAGGCGGGATTCCCCGTCGCCGCGCTCGTGCTCCTGGCCGTCGCCGTCCGCTCGGCGTTCCCGGGGGCGGCGCTCGCGCTGGCCTGGGTGATGGCGCTCGCGCAGTGGCAGCTGGGCGAGCGTCCCGGCTTCGCGGACCTCGCCCTCCTCCTCGTCCTGTACTCGACCGCCCGGCGTGGATCCCGGGTGACGGCCGTGCTCGGCCTCGCCTCCGCGCTCGTCGGCGGCGCCATGGCCACGGTGTACCTGCTGCAGACGGGCGCGCGCTACTCGCTCCTCATCAGCCCCGGCGGCATCGGCGCCATGATCTTCGTCGCGGCGCCGGTCCTGATGCTGCTCCTCGCGTGGCTGACCGGCCTCGTGGTGCGCGTGATCCGCTCCCGCACCGCCGAGTCGCGCCTCCGCGTGCAGGCGGAGGACACCGCGGTGAAGGCCGTCGACCTCGCGCAGGCCGAGACGCTGCGGGCGAGCATGGCGCGCGACGTGCACGACATCGTCGGGCACTCGCTCGCGGTGATCATCGCGCAGGCCGACTCCGTGCAGTTCCTCGACGACGAGGAGCGGATCCGCGGGGTCTCCGCCACCATCGCCGAAACCGCCCGCCGCTCGCTCGCCGAGGTGCGCGAGGTGCTGAGCGGCACCAGCACGGCCGACGCCGACGACGGGCCCGAGGACCTCGACGCGGTCGTCGCCCAGGTGCGGGCCGCGGGCGTCGACCTCGCGCACGAGGTGCGCGGCGTGCGCCGGCCCGTGGATCCCGCGCGCCAGGTGGTCATCCGCCGCGTCGCGCAGGAGATGACGACCAACGCGATGCGGCACGGGGAGCCGGGTGGACGGATCCAGCTGCGCGAGACCTGGCGCGCGTCCGACGTCGTCCTCGAGGTGGAGAACCCCGTCGCCCGCCGCGGCGCCGTCCCCGACCGCAGCGGCCCGCTCGGCCTCGAGTCGCTGCGCGTCGGCACCGGCGTCGAGGGCATGCGCGCCCGGCTCGCCGCGGTCGGCGGCGACCTCGAGGCAGAGCCCGTCGACGACCTCTTCACCGCCCGCGCCCGCATCCCCCTGCCGGCCGCGCATCCCATCCCCACCGTGCCGGGAGGCCGCCCGTGATCCGCATCGTGCTCGTCGACGACCAGGAGCTGTTCCGCGGCGGCGTGCGCGTCGCCCTCGACGCCCAGCCCGACCTCGAGGTCGTCGGCGAGGCCGGCGACGGGCGGCAGGGGCTCGCCGTGATCGACGAGGTGCGGCCCGACGTCGTGCTGCTCGACATGCGCATGCCCGTGATGGACGGCCTCGAGACCGTGCGGGCCCTCTTCGACGGGACGCGGGACGCCCCGCCGCGCGTGATCGTGCTGACGACGTTCGCGCTCGATCGCGCCTCGGCCACGGCGATCCGCGGCGGCGCAAGCGGCTTCCTGCTCAAGGACGCGACGCCCGCCTTCCTCGCGGCGGCGATCCGCGCCGTGCACGCGGGCAGCGCCGTCCTCGCGCCGGACGAGCTCACGCAGCTGTTCACCTCGGATGCGACGGCCGCCCCCGCTCCCCCGGCGCCGCCCGCGTTCCGCTCGCTGAGCGCTCGCGAGAAGGACGTGTTCGGGCACGTGGCGCGCGGGCTGTCGAACGCGGAGGTCGCGGCGCTCGAGTTCGTGAGCGAGTCGACCGTGAAGACGCACGTGAGCAGCATCCTCGCCAAGCTCGCGCTCCGGGACCGCGTGCAGCTCGTCGTGTACGCGCACGACCACCGGCTCGTGGAGCGCGCCGGGTCGTAGCCCCGGCCCGCCGCGGGGCGTGCGCCGCGCGGGCGTGCGCCGCGCGGGGCGGGATCAGCCGCCGAGCGCGCCGCCGCAGCGGTGCAGCGCGGTCGCGAGGGCGTCGATCTCGGCGCGGGCGGACTCCGCCCGGACGGACGGATCCACGTCCTCCGCCCAGATCGTGAACGCGACCTCGGTGCCGTCCTCCGCGTCGGCGATGCCGGTGAGGCCGTGCATGCGCTCGAGCGTGCCCGTCTTGCCGCGGATCCGGCCGGCCGCCGCGTCCGCCTCGCCCGTGAAGCGGCCGCCCTCCGCGAGCGTGCCCGTGCGCCCCGCGACCGCGAGACCCGCGTCGACGATGGCGAGGTCGCCGCGGTGCTCCGCGATGCGCACCATCAGCCGCGTGAGGAGCGCGGCGGGGACGCGGTTCGCGTCCGAGAGGCCCGAGCCGTCGACCAGGACCACCCCGTCGGTCGGCAGGTCGAGGTCCGCGAGGGCGGCGGGCGTGCCGCGCTGGATGTCCGCGGCTGCGCTGCCCGCGCCCGTCTCGATCGCGACCAGCCGCGCGAGGGTCTCGGCGAGCGTGTCGTCGGAGTGGGTGAGCATGTAGCCGACGAGGTCGCGGACGGGTGCGGACTCCACAGTGCCGAGCACGGCGGATCCGGGTGCCGCGGTCACGAGCGGGCCGTCGGCCGCCACGTCGTCGCCGAGGAGCGCCGCGAAGGCATCGGCCGCGCGCGCGACGGCCCTCTCGCCGCGGCGCGAGTAGGGCTCGGCCGGGTCGTCGCGGTCGCCGTCGATCATGAGCGCCGTGATGTTCGACATGGATCCCCCCCCGCCGCGCCTCGAGCGGCCACTCCGGCAGCCAGGCGGGCCCGGTGAACAGGCTGCTGTCGACCTGGAGGCGGCGGACGGGGACGCCGGCGAGGTCGGGATCGGCGCGTCGGGCGTCGAGCACCTGGCGCGCGAGGTCGTCGAGGTGCGGGGCGTCGGGGTAGACGCCGTCGGTGCCGGACGGCAGTCGGCTGAGCGTGGGATCGCCGCCGCCGATGAGGACGACCGTGTCGGCGCGCGCGCCCTGGACGACGCGCGTGGTGATGCGGCGGTCGGGGCCGAGCGCCTCGACGGCCGCCGCGGCGGTGAGGACCTTCATGGTGCTGGCGGTCGCGGCCGGCTCGTCGCCGCGCACGTCGAGGACGTCGCGTCCCGCGTCGCCGTCGACCTCCGCGGCCGAGAGATGGAGCGTGCCCGTGGACCAGCCGCCCGTCAGAGCGTCGACCGTGCAGGACGCGGGATCCGCCGAGGTCCCGCCCGCGGGCGACGGGAGGATCCCGGTGGCGAGACCGACGCCGACCACCGCGGTCGCGACGACGGCCGCGAGCACCGCGTCGCGACGACGACGGACGGACCGGGAGCGACCCGGCGGTCGTCGGGCGGGCGCGGGACGGGATCCGGTCATGTCCCCAGGGTAGGAAACGGCCGGGCCGGGCACCTCGGCCGCGGGTGCCGACGCGCTCCGTCGCGGGGACGAGCGGGACGAGCGCGAGCCCGAGCGGCCCGACCTCGCGTGGCCGGCCCCGGCTTCAGCGCTGGATGCCGCCCTGGCGGCCCGACTCGGCCCACGCGAGCGCGCGCGTGACGACGCGCTCGCTCACGTCGAGCACGCGCGCGATCTCCGCGGTGTCGCGCCCCTTCGAGCGCTCCTCGACGGCGATCTGCAGCTTGCGACGCGTGATGCCCTTGGGCAGCGACGGGAGGGCGGGCGCGGTGGGCGTCGCGGGGGCGGCCTCGGGGGTGCCCTCCGGTGCGGATCCCGCGGACCGGTCGGCGGACCGCCTGCGGTGCCGCTCGGCCTCCGTCGTCGTCTCCACCGTCGCGAGCGCGAGCGTGGCCGCGAACAGCCCGCGGCCGGCCGCGGTGCCGGCCTCCAGCCCCTCGCGGATGGCGCGGAACGCGATGCCCCGCGCCTCGAGCCCGTTGAGGATCCGCACCACGTCTGCGACGCCCGGCCCCAGCCGGTCGAGGCTCACGACGAGGAGCTCGTCGTTCTCGCGGAGGTAGTCGAGCGCGTCCTGGAGGCCGGGGCGCGGGGCCCTGCGGCCTCCGGCGACGTCGACGAAGATCCGCTCGCAGCCGGCCGCGTCGAGGGCGTCGACCTGGTCCTGGTACGGCTCCTCGGAGCGCGCGACGCGGACGTACCCGACGAGCGTGGTCATGCGTCCTCCCTCATGCGCTGCCTCCCCCTGCGTGCGCCCCCGCGTCACGCGACGACGGACGGGCGCCCATGCGGCGCCCGTCCGTCCCGTTCATGCGTCGATCAGCTCGCGTCGTCGGACTGCGGCGACGCCGTGTCCTTCTTCTCCTGCAGGCGCTCGATCTGCTCGCTCGCCTCCGCCTTGTTGAGGTCGGCGGGGATCTCCTCGCCGGCCTGCGTGGCGAGCGAGTCGAGGTAGCTGCGCTGCGCGCCCGTCATCGGCTCGTCGCCCGTGACCCACGTGCTCGGGTCCTTCTCGGCGCTCTGCGGCGGCGTGGGGGTGGAGGAGCCGAGCATCTCCTTCTCGTCGCCGCCTGTGGTGTCCTGGTTCGCATCGCTCATGGTGGTGCCTCCTCGTGTGGTGCCTCCGACGCTACTCGCGACCGGCGACACCGGACGGGTGCCGGAGTCGTCCTCGACGCCGGGCGGCTAGCTCCGGATCGTCAGCCGCGGGCGCCGCGCAGGAGCGCATCGCGGTGCTCGGTGACGGCGCGCAGCAGGCGCCGCTCGTCGTCGAGGTGCCCGGCCTCGGATCGGCCGGACGCGGCGGGCCGCTCCGAGAGCATCCGCTGGCGGGCGAACGCGAGCCGCGTGGCGTCGCGCGTGAACAGGCTCATCGCCCGGCCCGCCTCGCCGCCGCGCGTGCGCGCCCACAGCCGGGCCCGACGGCGACCCTGCCAGGTGCTCAGCATCTCGACCTCGGCGGGCGTGAACCAGCCGACGGCCGCGTACTCCCGGAGGCGGCGGCGCGTGAGGTGGATCTCGTAGCGGCGCAGGAGGATCACGACCGTCACGAGGAACGCGAAGATCGGCACCTGCAGCAGCACGTAGAAGGAGAGGAAGTCGCCCGTGATGGTGACGCCCGTGTTCCAGAGGGCGTGCAGCACGATGGCGCCGACCAGCCCGAGCGCGCCGAACCCGAGCGCCGCACCCGGACCGCGGCGGGCGCCGTAGCCGATCGCGATGCCGGTGATCATGGTGAAGGTCACGTGCGCGAACGGCGAGAACAGGCCGCGCAGCACGAAGGTGCCGACGAGCGTGCCCGTGGTGCCCGACACGAGCGGGCCGCCGAAGTAGACGATGTTCTCCGTGAAGGCGAAGCCGGCCGCGATGGTGGCGCCGTAGACGACGCCGTCCACCGGGCCGTCGAAGTGCCGGCGCGCGACCCAGAAGATGAGGAGCAGCCCGATCGCCTTCGCGGACTCCTCGACGACGGGCGCCTGGACGGCGAGCTGCAGGAACTCGGTGTAGCGCGTGGGCACGCCGATCGCGAGGCGCGCGTACTGCGCGACGAGGTCGAACAGCAGCGCGATCGCCACCGACGCGGCCGCGCCCCACAGCAGCGCGAACAGCAGGGCGAGCCGCGGCTCGGGCTCCCAGCGGTCGACCCAGCGGATGGCGAGGAGCACGCCGGCGAGCGGGATCAGGGCGAGGAGCGCGCAGATCGCGACGGCCTGGATCCCGAGGCTGAGCACGAGGTACGCCGCGACCACGAGGCCGACGAGCAGCAGCACCGCGACGCCCACGACGCCGAGCACGGCGGACGCGGTGATGCGCGACGACGCGCGCGGCGCGGGCAGCTCCATGGACGGCGGGGGCGAGGCCGGCGAGGGACGGTGGACGGTCACGGGGATGGACGGGTCGGTCACGACGGCCCTCTCTTCGGCGGATCGGCTCCGCCAGCCTAGCGAGGGGAGGGCCCGCCGTCCGGGTCGGATCGGCGCGTGGACACGCGACCGGATGGCCGCCTGGTCAGGCCGATCTGCCGGGGTTCAGGCCGCCCTGCTGGGGTTCAGGCGGCCTTGCCCGGGTTGAGGATCCCCCGCGGGTCGAACACGCGGCGGATCCCGCCGGCCAGCCCCATGACGTCATCACCCAGCTCGTCGGCGAGCCAGCGCCGCTTCAGGAGGCCCACGCCGTGCTCGCCCGTGAGCGTGCCGCCGAGGTCGACGGCCGCGCGGAAGAGGAGGTCCGCCGCGCGCCAGACGTCGTCGGGGATGCCGGTCGCGTCGCCGTCGGGCGTGTCCGGGTCCTCGGGGATGCAGAAGTTGGGGTGCAGGTTGCCGTCGCCCGCGTGCGCGACCGTCGGGATGGCGAGGCCCGTCTCGCGCTCGATCTCGCGGATCCGCGTGAGCATGTCGGCGAGGCGCGAGCGCGGCACGGCGACGTCCTCGATGAGCACGCGGCCGCGGGCGGCGAGCGCCGGGTGGAAGGCGCGGCGGATCGCGAGGAGGCGCTCGCCCTCGTCGGCGTCGTCGGTCACGTCGGCCGTGCCGCTGCCCGCGACGACGACCTCGACCACGCGCGCGGCCTCCTCGGCGGCGTCGGGGCCGTCGCAGCGCACGAGGAGGTGGGCGGATCCGCGGGTGGAGTGGTCGGTGCCGAGGAACGCGTCGATGGCCTCGAGCGCGCCGGCGTCGAGCAGCTCCATGGCGGCCGGCCGGATCCGCGCGGCCGTGATCGCGGAGGACGCGGCCGCCGCGGTCGCCGAGTCCGGGAAGAACGCGGCGACCGTCGCCGGCGTCGCGGTCGGCAGCGGCCGGAGCCGCACGGTCGCGCGCACGATGACGCCGAGCGTGCCCTCCGAGCCGATCATGAGCGCGGTGAGGTCGTAGCCCGTGACGCCCTTCACGGTGCGGTGTCCGGTGTCGATCACGCGGCCGTCGGCGAGCACGACCGTGAGCGCGAGGACGGCCTCGCGGGTCACGCCGTACTTGGCGCACAGCAGCCCGCCCGCGTTGGTGGCGATGTTGCCGCCGATGGTGGAGATGGCCTTGCTCGCGGGATCCGGCGAGTACCAGAGGCCGAGCGGCGCGAGCCGCGCGTTGAGGTCGTCGTTGAGGACGCCGGGCTCGACGACCGCGAGCTCGTCGGCCTCGCTCACCTCGAGGATCCGGTCCATGCCCCGCACCGACAGCACGACCTCGCCCGCGGTCGCCGTGGCGCCGCCCGCGAGGCCCGTGCCGGCGCCGCGCGTGACGACGGGGGTGCGTGTCGCGTGCGCGATGCGGAGGGTGGCGACGACGTGATCCACCTCGGTGGCGCGCACGACGGCGATCGGATCCGCGGGGCTGCGATAGCCGGACCGGTCGCCGCGCGCGTCGTCGAGGGAGGCGGGGTCGGTCGCGACGATGTCGCCGAGGGCCCGGACGAGCTCCGCGCGGACGGCATCGGGGTCCGCGTCGGCGGAGGGGGCGAGGACCACGTCGTCGATCATGCGATCCACCCTAGGTCGCGCGCCCCCGCGGTCGCGGGCGTCGGGCAGGCTGGGGGCATGGACTACCCCGGCGCCGTCGCGCACGTCGACCGCACGGTGCTCGAGGTGCCCGCGCCCTTCGACGGCGGCGGCGTGATCCGCTTCCTCTCCTGGCACGCGGTCACGGGCGCCGAGGAGGGCGACGCGACGTCGTTCACGCAGTCGGCGCGACTCGCGCACGGCGCGGGGACGGTGACCGTGCGGCTGCTCGAGGCCGAGCCGGGCGATGACGCGGCCACGCGCGTCGAGGTGACCACCCGCGTCGAGCACGCGGCCGACGCCGCGGAGCTCCTCGCCGGCACGCGGCGCCTCCTCGGCCTCGACGTGGACGCCGCCCGCATCGACGCCGACCTCGCCCGCGACCCCGCGCTCGCCGCCGCCGTGCGCGCGACGCCCGGCCTCCGCATCCCCGGCACGCTGGATCCGCGGAGCACGCTCTTCCGCACCATCGTCGGCCAGCAGATCTCCGTCGCCTCCGCCCGCGCCACCCATGGCCGCATGACCGCCGACCTCGGCGAGGACCTGCCCGCATCCGTCGCGCACGGATCCGTCACCCGGCTGCCACCGACCGCCGCCCGCATCGCCCGCGACGGCGCCGAGCTGCTGCGCGGTCCGGCCCGGCGCACGGCCACGCTGATCCGCACCGCCGAGGCCCTCGAGACCGGCGAGCTGGTGATCGAGCACGGCATGCCCCGTATGGAGCTCCGGGCCGCGCTCGTCGCCTTCCACGGCGTCGGACCGTGGACGGCCGACTACGTCGCGATGCGCGCGCTCGGCGAGCCGGACATCCTGCTCTCCGGCGACCTCATCGTCCGCCGCGGGGCAGCCGCGCTCGGGCTCCCCGACGAGGCCCGCGCCCTCGACGCGCGCGCCGCCGCGTGGTCGCCGTGGCGCTCCTACGCGACCCTGCACCTCTGGCGCGTGATGACCGATCGGATGCCGGTCGCGGGCTGACGCCTACGCGCTCTTCCGCTCGGTAGGAGGCTCCTTCTTCGTGGCGGCCTTCTTGGTCATGGCGGCCTTCTTGGTCGTGCTCGACTTCTTCGCCGTGCCCGACTTCTTCGCGGTCGTGGAGCGCGAGGACTTCGACGCCGACTTCGCCGTGCCCTTCGCGGCGGCGCTCTTCCCCTCGCTGCCCGTCTTCGCCGATGCGGCGGACGCCTTCCCCTTCGCGGGCGCCTTCCGCGAAGGAGCGTTGCGCGACGGCGCCTTCTCCGCCCCGGATCCCCCGCCGCGGCTCCGCTCGATGCTCCGCTTCAGCGCGTCCATGAGGTCGAGCACCTCGCCGCCCTCGCCCTCGTCGTCGTCCGCGTCGCCCTCCCCGAACGTCGCGTCGGTGTCGAGCGAGTCACCCTGGGCGAGCTTCGCGTCGATCAGGGTCTTCAGCTGCTCCTGGTACTCGTCGCCGAACTTCGACGGGTCGAAGTCCTCCGCGAACCCCTCCACGAGCTGCGCCGACATCTTCAGCTCCCGCGGCGAGACCTTCGGCGCCGCGTCGAGCGACGGGAAGTCGGCCTCGCGCACCTCGTCGTCCCAGAGGAGGGTCTGCAGCATGAGCACGTCGCCGCGCACGCGGAGCGCCGCGAGCCGGGTGCGCTGGCGGAGGGTGACGTGCACGATCGCCGTGCGGTCGGTCTCCTGCAGCGTCCGGCGGAGGAGCGCGTACGACTTCGGGCTCGACGAGTCGGGCTCCAGGAAGTAGCTGCGGTCGAGCATCACGGGATCGATCTGGTCGCTCGGCACGAACTCGACGACGTCGATCTCGCGGCTCCTCTCCTCCGGGAGGCTCGAGAGGTCCTCCTCGGTGATCACGACCGTGCGGTCGCCGTCGTCGAACGCCTTGTCGATGTGGGCGTAGTCGACGACCTTGCCGCACACCTCGCAGCGGCGCTGGTACCGGATCCGCCCGCCGTCCGCGTCGTGCACCTGGTGCAGCGGCACGTCGTGGTCCTGCGTCGCGCTGTAGACCTTCACGGGCACGTTGACGAGGCCGAAGGTGACGGCGCCCTTCCAGATGGCTCTCATGGATCCAGTGAACACCGGCAGGGCCATGCTGGAGCGATGGCGGGGACGAAGCAGCAGGTCGAGGTCGACGGGCACCGGATCGCGCTCACGAACCTCGACAAGGTGCTGTACCCGGCCACCGGCACGACCAAGGGCGACGTCATCGCGTACTACGCCGCCATCGCGCCGCACATGCTGCCGCACCTCCGCGACCGGCCCGTGACCCGCAAGCGGTGGGTCGACGGCGTCGGCACCGACGAGTCGCCGGGGAAGATGTTCTTCCAGAAGGACCTCGACGCGCACACGCCGGAGTGGGTGCAGCGGCGGGCGATCCAGCACCGCGACCACGCGAACGACTACCCGCTCGTCGGCGACGTCGCGACGCTCACCTGGCTCGGGCAGATCGCGGCGCTCGAGCTGCACGTGCCGCAGTGGCGCTTCGGCCGCACGGGCGACGTGCGCCGCCCCGACCGGCTCGTGCTCGACCTCGACCCTGGCCCGGGCACCGGCCTCCCCGAGTGCGTCGAGGTCGCGAAGGCGGCGCGGGCGATCCTCCGCGACATGGGCCTCGACCCGTACCCGGTGACGAGCGGATCCAAGGGGATCCACCTCTACGCCGCGCTCGACGGCAGCCACGACGCGGATGCGATCTCCGAGGTCGCGCACGAGCTCGCCCGCGCGCTCGAGGCCGACCACCCCGACCTCGTCGTCAGCGACATGAGGAAGGCGCTGCGCGAGGGCAAGGTCCTCGTCGACTGGAGCCAGAACAACCCCGCGAAGACCACGGTCGCGCCGTACTCGCTGCGCGGGCGCTCCCGGCCGATGGTCGCCGTGCCGCGCACCTGGCGCGAGCTCGCGTCGCCGACGCTCCGGCACCTGGAGCTGGACGAGGTCGTCGCGCGGATGCGGAAGCGTCGGGATCCGCTCGCCCCCGTCGAGGAGGGCCACCGCGAGAGCCTCGAGCCGACGCGCGAGCGGCTCGCGGGCTTCGCGCGGAAGGAGCCCGACGCCGACGCGCCCGCCGACGACCGCCTCGCGACCTACCGGTCCAAGCGCGACGCCGCCAAGACGAGCGAGCCCGTGCCGGCGGAGTCGCCCGCGCCCTCGGAGGGCCGCTCCTTCGTGATCCAGGAGCACCACGCCCGCGCGCTGCACTGGGACTTCCGGCTGGAGCACGACGGCGTCCTCGTGAGCTGGGCCCTCCCCAAGGGCGTGCCCACCGAGCACGGCACGAACCACCTGGCGGTGCAGACCGAGGACCACCCTCTGGAGTACGGATCCTTCGAGGGCACGATCCCCGCGGGCGAGTACGGCGGCGGCGAGGTCACCATCTGGGACGCGGGCACCTTCGAGCTGGAGAAGTGGCGCGACGGCGAGGAGGTCATCGCGACGCTGCACGGCACGGGCGACGGCACCGGCATCGACGGGCCCCGGCGGTACGCGCTCATCCACACGGGCGGGCACGGCAAGGCCGACGCGAACTGGCTGATCCACCTGATGGAGCCGGCGGACGCGCCGGCGAAGGCGCACGCGAAGGCGCACGCGAGGCCGGCACGGCCCGCGGCGCTCGCGAAGGCCGGCGGACGCACGCGCGTCGGCGCGCGGCGGAAGGGCGGATCCGCGTCCGCTCCCGCACCCATGCTCGCCACGGCCGCGACCGGTGCCGGCCTCGACCCCGCCGAGGAGTGGGCGGTCGAGATGAAGTGGGACGGCTACCGCGCCATCGCCGTCGTCGCCGACGGCCGGGCGACCATCACGAGCCGCAACGGCGTCGACCTCACGCCCGCCTTCCCCGAGCTCGCTGAGCTGCCCGACTCCCTCGACGTCGACGCCGCCGTGCTCGACGGCGAGATCGTCGTGCTGGGCGCGGGCGGCCGCCCCGACTTCGGCCTCCTGCAGACCCGCCTCGGCCTCACGGGCGAGAAGGAGATCGCGCGCGCCCGGAAGGCCGCGCCCGTGCACCTCATGCTCTTCGACGCGCTCGCGATCGGCGACCGCGTGCTCGTGGAGGAGCCCTACCGGGATCGCCGTGCCGCGCTCCTCGACGCGGTCCGGTCGCCGGGCCGCCGGCGGATCCAGGTCCCGCCCGCCTTCGACGGCGACCTCGACGGGGCGCTCGCCACCAGCCGGGAGCTCGGACTCGAGGGCGTCGTCGCCAAGCGCGTCGACGCGCCCTACGAGTCGGGCCGCCGGTCGAGCGCATGGATCAAGATCAAGCACCATCGGACGCAGGAGGTCGTGGTCGGCGGGTGGCGGCCCGGATCCGGCGGCCGCGCATCCGGCGTCGGCTCGCTGCTGGTCGGCGTCCCCGGCCCCGACGGCCTCGCGTACGCGGGCCGCGTCGGCACGGGCTTCACCGAGCGCGACCTCGCCGAGGCGCTCCGCCGCTTCCACCCGCTCGCCCGCAAGACCAGCCCATTCGCCGACGTGCCCGCCGCCGACGCCCGCGACGCGCACTGGATCACGCCCCGCCTCGTCGGCGAGGTCGAGTTCGCCGAGTGGACCTCGACGGGCCGCCTCCGCCAGGCGTCGTGGCGCGGCTGGCGGCACGACAAGTCGCCCGACGAGGTCGTCCGCGAGGACTGACCGGCGCGCGCGCAGGTGCGGCGGACCTTCCCATGCACGTTATGACCGCAACCTCGCCCGTCCACGCGCGCCCGATACGCTCGGGGTCATGAAGTTCGCCCACCTGCTCGCCGACGACGGCGTGACCCCCCGACTGGCCGCGATCGTCTCCGAGGGCGAGGCGCTCTTCCTCGACGAGGTGCTCGACGACTCCCCGCGCGACCTCCAGGACCTCATCGAGCGCGGCGACGACGAGATGGCCCGCGTGCGCGCGACCGTCGAGCGCGCCGTCGCGAGCCGCACCAGCACCACGCCGGTGGACGGCCTCACGCATGCCTCCGCGATCCTCCGCCCGCCGGCCGTCTACGCCGTGGGCCTCAACTACTCCGCGCACGCCGAGGAGCTCAACATCACGAGCGCATCCGCCCCCACGGTCTTCGCGCTCTGGCCCAACTCGCTCTCGGGCCACGAGGGCACCACGAGCTGGCCGCGCTCGCTCAGCGAGGAGGTCGACTACGAGGTGGAGCTCGGCGTCATCATCGGGAGGGCCGCGCGCGACGTGTCGGAGGCGGACGCCCTCGACCACGTCTTCGGCTACACGGTCGTCAACGACATCACGGCCCGCAACCTCCAGTTCTCGGAGCAGCAGTGGAGCCGCTGCAAGAGCTTCGACGGCTTCTCCCCCACGGGTCCCGTCGTCGTCACGCGCGACGAGGTGCCGGATCCGCAGGACCTCCGCATCACCACGGTGCTCGACGGCGAGACGGTGCAGGACGGCCGCACGAGCGGCATGGTCCGCACGGTCGCGCGCCTCGTCTCGTACCTCTCGACCTCCTCCACGCTGCTGCCCGGCACGCTCATCTCCACGGGCACGACGAGCGGCGCCGGGTACTCGCGCGACCCGCAGATCTTCCTCAAGGACGGCAGCACCGTCACGGTGTCCGTCGAGGGCATCGGCTCGCTCACGACGCACACGCGCATCCTCTGAGTCGCGAGCCGCGCGTTCCGGGGCGCGCGTAGGGTCGATCGCATGACCGACCCGCAGCAGGACCCGATCCACGACCACTCCATCCCGGAGGACGCCGACATCTCGGCACCCGACGCCGTGGATCCCGAGACGGACGAGCTGCACGACACCACCGGCCGTCGAGGCGAGAAGGACGCGTAGCGCCTCCCGGCCGACGCACGTGCGCCGCGTCTAGGCTCGACGCATGATCAACCGTCTCCTCTTCCTCGCCGGCATCGGCACCGGATACGTCCTCGGCGCGCGCGCCGGGCGCAAGCGCTACGAGGGGATCGCGCGCACCTCGCGCGCCGTCTGGTCGAGCGAGCCCGTCCAGCGCGGCGTCCGCCAGGCGCAGACCGTGCTCGACGAGAAGGGCCCCGTCGTCGTCGAGCGCACTGTCGAGACCGCCCGCGAGGTCGCGGACTTCGTCGGCCACGCGGTCCAGGGCGCCGCTGTCGCCGTCGGCCGCACCGCGCACACCGTGGGCGAGCGCATCGGCACCACCACGCAGGACGTCGCCGGTCGCGTCGGCAGCACCACGCAGGACATCGCGGGCCGGGTCGGCGACACCGCCAAGGACCTGGGCACCCGCACGGCCGACCAGACCAAGCACGTCGTCGACCGCGTCGGCCAGCAGGCCGCCGAGGTCGGGCACCGCGTCGCGGAGACGGCCGAGGACGTGCGTGACCGCGTCGTCGAGACCGCCGAGGACGCGCGCACGCGCGTCCAGGCCACGGCCGAGGACCTCCGCGAGCGCGGCGAGGAGGCCGGCCGCCGCGCCGTCTTCACCGCGGCCGAGGCGCGCGACGAGGCCCTCGCGTCGTTCGACGACGAGGACGAGACCGGTCCCGTGGCGATCCCCCAGGACGGTCACGCCGACGCGGCACCCGCCGCCGAGCCCGCACCCGCTCCCGCTCCCGCACCCGCACCCGCGAAGCCCAAGGCGGCCGCGAAGAAGGCGACCCCGAAGCCGAAGACGACGCCGGAGCCGGCCGACGCCCCGCACGTGCCGACGCCGGGTGACATCGCCGGATCCGTGCACCGCGAGGAGCCCGCTCACGCCGCGCCCGCCGACGACGCGACCGGCACCACCCCGGCCCGCACCTCCGGCGACGACGCCTGATCCCGAGCACGCCACCCCGCACGTGACAGCGCGCCGCAGCCGTCGGGCCGCGGCGCGCTGTCGTCGTCAGGGGGCGGGTCAGTCGGCCTGGCCGCCCTCCTCGGCGGCGTGCGCCGCGAGCATCTCTGGCGTGATCACCGACATGGCCGCCGTCACGGGCTCGAGCCCCGAGAGCCGGTCGGGCGCGAGGATCTTCTCCACCTGCGTCCGCGTCATGAGCCCCGCCTCGACCACGAGGTCCGGGATCGACGCGCTCGTCATGAGCGCCGTCTTCGCGAGGCTGGACGACGCGGCGTAGCCGATGTACGGCGTGAGCGCCGTGACGACACCGACCGACGACTCCACCTGCGCCGCGAGCCGCTCGGTGTTGGCGGTGATCCCGTCGATGCAGTTCACGCGCAGCGTCTTCGCCGCGTTCCGCAGCCAGCTCAGCGACTGCAGCAGCGAGTGCGCGATGACGGGCTCGAACGCGTTGAGCTGCAGCTGCCCGCCCTCGGCCGCCATGGTGACCGTCACGTCGGCGCCCGCGATGGAGAACGCGACCTGGTTGACGACCTCGGGGATCACCGGGTTCACCTTGCCCGGCATGATGCTGGAGCCCGCCTGGCGCGGCGGCAGGTTGATCTCGCCGAGCCCCGCCTGCGGCCCCGACGACAGCAGCCGCAGGTCGTTGCAGATCTTCGACAGCTTGATGGCGCCGCGCTTGAGCGTCGACGACAGCGTCATGAACACGCCCGCGTCGCTCGTCGCCTCGATGAGGTCGCTCGCGGTCACGAGCGTGTAGCCCGTGATGGCGCTGAGGTGCCCGCGCACGGCGGCCGCGTAGTTCGGGTCCGCCGTGATGCCCGTGCCGATCGCCGTCGCCCCGAGGTTGATCTCCGACAGCAGCGGCACGAGCTCGCCGAGCCGCGCGTGGTCCTCGCCGAGCGTGGTCGCGAAGCCGTGGAACTCCTGGCCGAGCGTCATGGGCACGGCGTCCTGCAGCTGCGTGCGCCCGACCTTGAGCACCTGCGAGAACTGCGCGCCCTTCGCGAGGAACGACCGGCGCAGCAGGTCGAGCTCGTCGAGCGTCTGCAGCAGCGAGTGGATGAGGGCGACCTTGAGCGCGGTCGGATACGTGTCGTTCGTCGACTGGCTGCGGTTCACGTCGTCGAGCGGGTGCATGTGCCGGTAGTCGCCGAGCGCGTGGCCGGCCCGCTCGAGGGCGCGGTTCGCGATGACCTCGTTGGTGTTCATGTTGGTGCTCGTGCCGGCGCCGCCCTGGATCACGCCGACCACGAACTGGTCGTGCAGGTGCCCGGCGATGATCTCGGTGCAGACCTCGTCGATCTGCTTCGCCTTCCGCGCGTCGAGCACGCCGATCTGCACGTTGGCGCGGGCGGCGGCCTGCTTCACCTGCGCGAGCGCGACGACGAACTCCGGGTACACGCTCAACGGCCTCAGGCTGATGGGGAAGTTCTCGAGCGCGCGCGCCGTGTGGATCCCCCAGTACGCGTCGGCGGGGACGTCCATGCTCCCCAGGCTGTCGCTCTCGGTCCGGACGGGGTGGCCGTCCGGGGTCGGGACGCGGTCGTCGTTCGGGCTGACAGGGGTCATGTGGAGGCTCCATCGTCTCGTCGCTCGTGGCATGAGGATCCCCCGACCCTACTAGCGGGGTCGCGCCGCGCCGAGGCCGCCCGGGCCCGCGGATAGGCTCGTCGGATGCGCCGCTTCCTCGGGATCGACCTCGCCTGGGCGGAGGGCACCGCGACCCGTCCGGCCCGCGAGACCGGGCTCGCGTGCATCGACTCGGCGGGCCGCGTGCTCGACCTCGCGACGGCCCGCGGGATCGACGAGGTGGCCGACTGGATCGCGCGCTGGGACGGCCCCGGAGCGGTCGCCGCGGTCGACGGGCCGCTCGTCGTCGCCAACGCGACGGGCAGCCGACTCGCCGAGAAGGAGGTCGCGTCCCGCTACGGCCGCCTCGGGATCGCCGCCTACCCGTCGAACACGGGACGCCCTGCGCAGGGCGCGGTCGCGCTGCGTCGGCGACTGGAGGACGCGGGCTGGGTGTACGACGACGGGTCGGGTGCCGCGCCCGACGCCGACGCCCGCACGATGATCGAGTGCTATCCCTACACGACGCTGGTCGGCGCGCCCGAGCTCGGGTTCGACTCCATGAAGCCGCGCTACAAGCGCCTCGCCCCGCTGCTCGCGACGGCCGAGCGCCGGCCCCATCGCGCGGCCGAGTTCCGCGTGGTGCTCGACGCGGTCGCGGGGCTCGCGCACGCGGATCCGCCGCTCGACGTGTCGACGCACCCGCGCGCGGCCGCGCTCGTCGCTGACGGCCCGGCGATCGTGGAGCGGCAGCACAAGCACCTCGAGGACCTGCTCGACGGCCTGATCTGCGCATGGACCGCCGCGTACTGGGCGCGCCACGGACGCACGCGGTCGCAGGTGCTCGGGGCGACGGATCCCGTGGTCGACGCGTCCGGGCGGCGCGGCACGATCATCGCGCCGGCCCGGCCGCACCAGCGCGCCCCCGGCGATCCGCTGCACGCACCCGAGGCGTGACCGCGGAGGCGACGCGACGGGTCAGCCCCGGCGGAGCCCGAAGCGGAGCTGCAGCACGAGCAGCAGGTTCTTCACGAGCGTGTCGCTCGGGATCTTGGACTCGCCCTCTGTGCGGTCCATGAACACGATCGCCACCTCGGTGGGTCGCTTGGCGAGCTTCAGCGCGCGCTGCTTCATCTCGATCTGGAAGCCGTAGCCCGTCGTCGTGATGGTGGACGGCGTGATCCGCCGCAGCAGCTCCGTCTCGTAGAGGTTGAAGCCGCCGGTGTAGTCGGTGATCCGCGAGCCGAGGAACAGGCGCGTGTAGAGGTTGCCGCCGACGCTGAGGAACCGGCGCTTGAGGTTCCAGTCGGGGGTCGCGCCGCCGCGGATGTAGCGCGAGGCGACCACGAGGTCGGCGCCGCCGCGCACCCGGCGCAGCATCTCCGTGATGTACGAGGGGTCGTGCGAGAGGTCGGCGTCCATCTGCAGGATGTGGGTGGGCGGCTCCTCGGTCCCCAGCAGCTTCTCGAAGGCCCAGATGTACGCCGCCCCGAGGCCGGCCTTCTCCGCGCGCGTCTCGACGCGCACCCGGAAGGACTCCGTCTCGACGCTCGGCGCGATCGAGCGGGCGAGGTCCGCGGTGCCGTCGGGCGAGGAGTCGTCGACGATCATGGCCGTGATCCGGAAGTCGGCGTTCTCCGCCGCCATGGCCGCGAGCCGGGGCAGCAGCTCCCCGACGTTGCGCGCCTCCTCGTAGGTGGGGATCACGATCGTGAGACTGCTCAAGCTGGTGGTTCCGTCTCCGAATCGGGGGATGACCCGGATCCGGGCCTCGTCGAGTCTAGCCAGCGCACGCGGATCCGACCGCGCGGGACGGCCGTCGCCCGTTATCTCCTTGTTACACTTCGGGAGGCCCGGCGCCCTGACGCCGTGCGCACCCGCCGAACCGTCCGGCGACCGCCCGGGAGGATCAGCGTGACCAGACTCCTCGCCGACCGCCGCGTCCGGTTCCTCATCGCGGGGCTCCTCAACACGGCCCTCGACTTCGTGCTGCTCAACGCGCTGATCCTCGCGGCCCACATGCCCGTGCTCGCCGCGAACCTGATCTCGGTCACGGTCGGCATCACGATCTCGTACTTCCTCAACCACTTCTTCGTGTTCCGCCACGGCGAGGCGGTGACGATCGGCCGGTTCCTCAAGTTCTTCGCGGTCACGGGCTTCAGCTCGCTGCTGCTGCAGAGCGGCGTCATCTGGCTCTTCGAGCGCGGCTTCGACACGACGTTCGGCAGGTCGCTCCTGATGTTCGGCACGAGCGCGGAGCAGGAGTTCCTCGAGATCAACATCGCGAAGGCGACCGCGGTGCTCATCGGCCTCGTGTGGAACTTCACGCTGTACCGGCTCGTGGTGTTCCGGACGCCGACGCCCGCCGCGGAGGCCGGCGCCGAGGCCGCGACCGACGGCTCCCCCGCCGTCCGCCAGGCCGCGTCCGCCGACTGAGCGCGCGCGCCGCCGGCTACAGCAGCTTCCCGACCTCCGTCACGAGCTGCTGCACGCCGAGCACCACGAACAGCAGCGCCGAGAGGCCCATGACCGTGTTGCTGAGCGGCCGGTTCCTCCACGCGCGCGGGGTGCGGTCGGTGTTGAGGAGCACGAGCAGCGTGATCGCGAGGAACGGCATGAAGAGGGCACCGAGCACGCCGTACGCGATGATCAGGCCGATCGGCTGGTCGAGGAACAGCAGCGCCATGGGCGGCACGGTCAGCCAGAGGATGAACGCCCGGTAGTAGCTGCCGCCGAGGCGACGGCGCGGGTCCTCGACGTCGAGGCCGCGGACGGTGCCGAGGAAGTCGGCGAACATGAGCGAGACGCCGTTCCAGACGCCGAGGATCGACGAGAACGACGTCGCGAAGAAGCCGAGCAGGAAGAACCAGGTCATGAAGGCGCCGTAGCGCTCCCCCAGCACGTCGGCGAGCTGCACGAGCCCGCCCTCGCCGTCAGCCAGGGCGATGTCGGCCGAGTACAGGAGCTCCGCGCCGACGACGAGCATCGAGAGCACGAAGATCCCGCTCATCACGTAGGCGACGGAGTTGTCGATGCGCATGACCGTCATCCAGCGGGGCGCGACCCAGCCCTTCTCGCGCAGCCAGTAGCCGTAGGCGGCGAGCGTGATGGTGCCGCCTACGCCGCCCGCGATGCTCAGCGCGACGACGAGGCCGCCCTCGGGGATCGTCGGGACGAGGCCCGTGAGGAGCGCGGGCAGGTTCGGCACGGTGACGATCGCGGCGCCCACGACGGTCACGAACATGAGGCCGACGAACACCGCGATGATCTTCTCGAACGCGGAGTAGCGCCCGAACCAGACCACGACGGCGCCCACGAGGCCGCACGCGATGGCGAACACCTTGAGGTCCACGCCCGGGAAGAGGGCCGCGAGCGGGAGCGCCGAGGAGCTCATCGCGGCCGCGCCGTAGACGAGGCCCCAGATGAGGATGTACGGACCGAAGTACCACGTGGTCCAGCGGCCGACGGTGCGCCAGCCCTCGAAGATGGTCCTCCCCGTCGAGAGCGAGTACCGGCCGGCGCCCTCCACCAGGAAGATCTTGATGATCACGCCGAGGACCGCGGCCCAGAGCAGCGCGTAGCCGAATCGGGATCCGGCCACGAGCGTCGCCACGAGGTCGCCCGCGCCGATGCCCGTGGCGGCCACCACGAGGCCGGGGCCGACGATGCGCCAGCGCTTGGCTGACTCCTGGGGTTCGCGGACGTCGCCGCGGCTGTCGAGGTCGGTCATGAGCGGGCTCCCGTGCGTCATCGGATGGGGGTCCCGTCCCACCTTACGCAGGGCTGGGCGCCGCGCGGCCGCCAGCGGTCGCGCGACGTGCGCGGATCAGACGCCCAGCAGCTGCTCGATGGGCCCGCGCGCGAAGAAGACCAGGAAGCCCGCGGAGACGACCCACAGCAGCGGCGAGACCTCGCGGATGCGACCCGAGAACGAGCGCACGAGCACCCAGGAGAGGAAGCCGACGCCGATGCCGTTGGCGATCGAGTACGTGAGCGGCATGACGAGCACCGTGAGGAACACGGGCAGCGCGACCGAGAAGTCGGTCCAGACGATGTCCTTGATCTGCGACGCCATGAGCGTGCCGACGATCACCAGCGCGGCGGCCGCGACCTCGAGCGGCACGACCTGCGTGAGCGGCGTGAAGAACATGGCCAGGAGGAACAGCACGCCCGTGACCATCGACGCGAGGCCCGTGCGGGCACCCTCGCCGATGCCGGAGGCCGACTCGATGAAGACCGTGTTCGACGAGCTCGACGTGGCGCCGCCGGCGACCGCGCCGAAGCCCTCGACGACGAGCGCGCCCTTGAGGCGGGGGAAGTCGCCGCGCTCGTCGGAGAGGTCGGCCGCCTTGGCGAGGCCCGTCATGGTGCCCATTGCGTCGAAGAAGTTCGTGAAGACGAGCGTGAAGACGAGCATCAGGCTCGAGATGATCCCGATGCGGCCGAACGCGCCGAAGTCGAAGGCGCCGACGAGGCCGAGGTCCGGCAGCGCGACCGGGGTGCCGGGCAGCACGGGCGCATTGAGGTTCCAGCCGGTGGTGCCCGAGGTGAACGACGGGCCGATGTGGAAGACCTGCTCCACGACGATGGCGATGAGGGTGGTCGCGACGATGCCGATGAGGAGCGCGCCCGGCACGCGGCGGGCCATGAGCACGCCCATGATCACGAGGCCGAGGATGAAGACGACGGTCGGCAGCGACGCGATGGACCCGTCGATCCCGAGCGCGAGCGGCGACGCGGGCACGCCCGTGCCGCGCACGAAGCCGGAGTCGACGAAGCCGATGAACGCGATGAAGAGGCCGATGCCCACCGTGATGGCGGTCTTGAGCTCGCGCGGGACGGCCCGGAAGATCAGGGTGCGGAGGCCCGTGGTGGCGAGCAGCACGATGACGAGGCCGTTGATGACCACGAGGCCCATCGCCTCCGGCCAGGTGACCTCGCCGACCACGCTGACCGCGAGGAAGGAGTTGATGCCGAGGCCCGCGGCGAACGCGAACGGGAGGCGCGCGACGAGGCCGAACAGGATCGTCATGACGCCCGCGGTGAGGGCCGTCGCGGCGCCCACCTGCGAGGCGCGCAGCCAGTTGCCCTCGACGTCGAGCGTGGCCGCGTCCGCGCTGAAGCCGCCGAGGATCAGCGGGTTGAGCACGACGATGTACGCCATCGTCACGAAGGTGAGGACGCCGCCGCGGATCTCGCGCGCGTAGGTGGATCCGCGCTTCGTGATCTCGAAGAACCGGTCGAGCGCGCCGCGCCCGTCCGTGCTCTCGGGGGCGGGGGACGACGTGCGCGCTTCGGTCATGGGCTTCTTCCGCGAGGGGTGGGGCGACGGGAGGGAGAGGAGCCGACGACCTTGTCGGGACGGGGTCGAGCCTAGGGGCGGGCGCGCGCCGGGCACCAGCCGCGGATCCGCAGGCCGCGGTCAGGAGTGCAGGGCGGGGACGATGAGGTAGACGCCGTACAGCACGGCGACGCCGCTGAGGGCGAAGCAGACGTAGCCGCCCACGGTCGCGGCCTGCGGGCGGATCCCCGTGACCGAGACCTTGTCGCCCTCGTCGTCGTACTCGGTGCCCACGGCCAGCAGGCGCACCCCGAGGGAGAAGAGGCAGACCACCGCTACGGCGCCCACGAGGGCCGCCACGGCGACGACGAGGAACGCGCTCCAGTCGATCATGCGGCCTCCCTGGCCTTCCGAGCGGCCTTGGTGGCCTTCCGTCCCCGCACGGCGAACCCGGCGGCGTCCACCTCGACGATGGCGTTGCGGGCGTCGACCGCGTTCCGGCGCGAGCGCCAGAAGATCCAGACGATGACGGCCACGCCGACGACCGCGTCGATGACGAAGCCGACCGTGCCGGTGCTCGCCACGAGCGCCGCGATCGCGCCGACGATGGCGGCCGACGGCAGCGTGAGCAGCCAGCCGAGCGCGATCTTGCCCACCGTGTTCCAGCGCACGGACGCGCCGCGGCGACCGAGGCCCGAGCCGATGACGGATCCGGACGCGACCTGCGTGGTCGAGAGCGCGAAGCCGAGGTGGCTGGACGCGAGGATGGTGGCCGCGGTCGACGCCTCGGCGCTGAAGCCCTGCGCGGGCTTGACCTCGGTGAGGCCGGATCCCATCGTGCGGATGATGCGCCAGCCGCCCATGTAGGTGCCGAGCGCGATGGCGACGGCGCAGACCGCGATGACCCAGAACTCGGGGCCGGAGCCGGCCGCCTGGAAGCCGCCCGCGATGAGCGTGAGGGTGATGATGCCCATGGTCTTCTGCGCGTCGTTGGTTCCGTGCGCGAGGGCCACGAGCGACGACGTGAAGATCTGGCCGTAGCGGAAGCCGCCGCGCTCGTTCGGGCCGCTCGAGCGGCGCGTGATGGAGTAGGCGAGCTTGGTGGTCGCGTACGCGATGAGGCCGGCGATCGCGGGGGCGAGCAGCGCCGGGAGGATCACCTTCGACAGCACGACGCCGAAGTCGACCGAGCCGAGGCCCGCGCCCACGACGGCCGCGCCGATGAGGCCGCCGAACAGCGCGTGGCTGGAGCTCGACGGGAGGCCGCGGAGCCAGGTGACGAGGTTCCAGACGATGGCGCCCATGAGGCCCGCGAAGATCATGGTCGGCGTGATCTGCACGCCGCCGTCGCCCTCGCGGATGATGCCGCCGGAGACGGTCTTCGCGACCTCTGTGCTGAGGAACGCGCCCACGAGGTTGAGGACCGCGGCGATCGCGACGGCGACCCGCGGCTTCAGCGCACCCGTCGCGATGGGGGTGGCCATCGCGTTCGCCGTGTCGTGGAAGCCGTTGGTGAAGTCGAAGAACAGGGCCAGGGCTATGACCAGGACGACGATGAGGGTGAGATCCACTATCGGATCCCTCGAGCGGATGTCACAGTCGTCGATCCTAACGGCCTGCATACGCTGGGCTCGAACGGGCGTCCGGCGGATGGAGATCCGGTGAACATCCTGCGCCGGACGCCGGGCGTCAGATGTGCGGCACGAAGTCGCGCCACGCGACGCGGCGCTCGGCGTGCGGGTCGTGCTCGATGCGGTCGACCACGTCGAAGACGAGGGTCGCGCGCTCGCCCGACGCGCCTGCGTCGGCCGCACCGGTGCCCGGGGCCTCGTCGGCGACGCCCACGTAGGGCGGCCAGGACTCGTCGACGGTGCCGTCCTGCGCGAAGCGGAGCCACGCGATGCGCATCCGCTCCCCCGCCGCGACGAACGCGCGCCGGCCGCCGAGGAGGGTCATGCCGCGGCCGAGCATCGAGTCCATGCGGTCGAACAGCGCGAACAGCTCGAGGCCGTGCGTGGCGTCGAGGCCCATGAGGTGCACGAGGCGCGGCGCGATGTCGAAGCGGTAGAAGTGCACGGGCGCGTAGCGGGCATGGCGCTCGGCGACCTTGATGGACGGGAACCAGAAGGCGTAGTCGCCGCCGAAGTCGAGCGCGGCCCGGCGCTTGGGCAGGCCGGGGTAGAGCGCGGCGAGCTCCTCGCGGTGGGCCTCGTCGGTCTTCGCGAACACCGCGTCGATGCGCGGCGGCGTGGTGGCGAGGATGTCGAGGCGGCCGGTGAACAGGGATCCCTCGCGCTCGTTGGTGCCGATGATGAGCGGCACCCGGGCCGCGCGGCCGTGCTTGAACGCGTCGAGCGGGCGCTCCGGCAGCACGTCGCCGTCGATGACGGGGCTGAACGTGATGGTGCCCGGCTCCTCGTCGGGCGTCCGCACCATCAGCTCGTTCGCCGCGGCGGCGAGGGTGGACGCGCTCGCGGCCGTGAGCAGCCGGACCGCCTCGGCGTCGTCGGGGGCGCGGCCCGCCCGACCGGCGAGGAGGCCCACGAACTCGGCCGCCCATCGCGCGGTCTGCTCGGCCGGGTAGACGGCGTTCGTCGGCGAGCTCTGCGCGATGGCGCGGGCGAACAGCCCGTGCGCCGACGGCACCGCCATGAGGGTCGTGACGGCGTTGCCGCCGGCGGACTCGCCGAAGACCGTGACGTTGTCGGGATCCCCGCCGAACGCGCGGATGTTGTCGCGCACCCACTGGAGCGCCTGCACCTGGTCGCGCAAGCCCAGGTTCGACTCGATGGGGCGCTCCGGCGTCGAGTACCGGCTGAAGTCGAGGTAGCCGAGCGCCCCGAGGCGGTAGTTGAAGCTCACGTAGACTATGCCGCCCTGACGGACGAGGCCCTCGCCCTGCACGGGGTTCTCGCGCGAGGAACCGACGACGTACGCGCCGCCGTGGATGAAGACCATGACGGGCCGCAGCTGCGACTCACGGTTCACGCGCGCGGCGTCGGGGCTGAGGCCGGAGGGCGCGATGACGTTGACGGTGAGGCAGTCCTCCCCCATCGGCGTGCCCTGCGGCGCGCCCATGAAGGCTCCCGCGCTGACCTGCGGCGCGACCTTGCCGAAGTGCTGCGCGAACCGCGCGCCCTCCCAGCCGACGACGGGCTGCGGCGCCCGGAAGCGGAGGTCGCCGCGGGGCGGTGCGGCGAAGGGGATGCCGCGCCACGCCTCGATCCCCCGCTCGCGCACGCCGCGGACGGTGCCGCCGGTGACCCGCACGTCGAGCTCCGACGGGTCGTACGCCGGGGTGGGCACGTCGGCGTCTGGGGTCACCCGATCGAGTTTACGGTCCGCCCTCACGCTCCCGGGACGGGGGTCGCGAGCAGGCGCTCCAGCGCGCGCTCCGCCCGCCAGAGCGCGGACTGGGTGCGCAGCCGCTCGGCCTCGTGCAGCACGCCGAGCGCGAAGGCGTCCTCACCGCGGGCCGCGAGGCGCTTCGCCTCGTCGCGGAGGACCCGCTGCATCGCGATGCCGTCGCGGTGCTCGCCGAGCTCGTCGTGCACCTCCTCGGCGGCGGTCGCGAGCCGCATCGTCTTCCGGCCGAGGACCTGGACCGTGCGGCCGCTGACCTCCTCGGCGGCGTAGCGGAGGCGCTTGGCGGCCTTGCGGACCTCGTGCAGCGCCTCGGTGCGCGCTGCCTCGCCGACCGCCTCCTGCGCGACCGCTGCCCGGCGGCCGACCCGCTCGGCGTCGCGACGGAGCGCCGCGTGCAGGGCGGGCCCCGCCGGGGCGCTCGCATCGTGCGTGAGGGGCGGATCCGCGACCAGCCGGTCGAGGTCGTCGAGCAGCGCGAGGTAGCGCGCCGACGAGAGCGCGCGGACCACGCGCTCGTGGGCGCGGCGGTACCGCTCGTCGAGGACGTCGTGCAGGGCGTCGCCGACGTGGTCGGGCACGGTCTCCGTGTCGTGCTCCACCACCGACCAGACGACGCGGTCGCGCAGCACCTCCATGTCGCGCGCGCCGCCGAGCACGGTCCCGAGCGCGGTGAGCTCGGCGCGGACGGCCGCCGTGGCCGCCGGGTCGATCACGTCCTGGTGGGTGCGGAGCGCGCTGCGGAGGCGGCGGACGGCGACGCGCATCCTGTGCACGGCGTCGTGCTCGTCGGCGCGCACGTGCGGGTCGGCGGCCACGAGGTCGCGGACGCCGCGGGCGAGGATCGCGCGGGCCACCTCGGACGCGGGGCTCTCCTTGGTGAGGGTCGCGGGATCCGGCAGGGCGGGACCCGCGGGAGCCTCGCGGCCGAGCGCGTCGGCGCCGAGCGCGCGGGCGAGCTTCGAGGCGCTGTCGGAGGGGCGGGCGCCCGCGTCGACCACGTGCCGCTCGATCAGGTCGAGGAGCGCCGCGCGCTGCTTCCGCTTCGCGGGCGCGTCCGGCAGCAGCTCGACCTCCCACTCGTGCCAGGCGCGCACGGTGCCGCCGCGGACGTCGGATCCGGTGACGCGGTCGTCGGCGAACTCGGCGACCGCGCGCCCGTCGGCGTCGAGCAGCGTGACGGTGGTGCGGACGGTCTCGAGGCGCGCGAGGGGCGTGAGCTCGCGGCCGCGCACGTGCACGGCCACCTGGTCGAGCACGGGGCCGGGGATCGCGCCGTCGTCGCCGTCGCCGTCCTCGAGCGGCCAGCCGAGCTCGGTGCGGCCCTCGCCGCCGTCGGCCGGGAGCTTCACGTGCCAGCCCGCGTCGTGGCCTCCCTCGCGGCGGCGGAGGATCATGCGGCGATCGGCGAGCGCGTGGTCCGCGGTGTCGAGGTAGACGGCCACGAGCGTCACGGGATCCGCGGCTCGCGCCTCGGCGATCCCCTCGATGCCGACGAAGGCCGGGACCGGCACCCCGTCCGCGACGTCGTACTTGCGCTCGATCTCGACGGAGGATGTGTGCACCATCCCCCTTGTGTAGCGCACCCGGAGTGGCGCGGCCAGCCGCTGAGCGCCGTCGCGGCCTCCGGGCGCGCGGGCGTGGGTCAGACTTGCGGGCATGCCCATCCGCCCGCGCCGCGCCGCGCCCGACGACGCCTCGCCGCAGGCCGAGCTCGACGAGCAGGCGCTGCACCGGCGGCAGCGCATCGGCCGCGAACTCGGCTGGTACGCGTGCCGCCGCGCGGTCTACGGATTCATGAAGCACCGCGGCATCGACATGGCCGCGAGCCTGACCTTCTACTCCACGCTCTCGCTCGTCCCCGCGGCGGTCGCGGTGCTCAGCCTCATCGGCGTCGTCGGCGACACGCGCGCCGGCGTCGAGGGCGTGCTCGGCGTGCTCACGGCGGTGCTGGGCGACTCGGCCGTCGACGTGATCCGCGACCCCGTCGAGCAGCTCGCCGACGGTCCCCGCTCCGGCATCGCCTTCACGGTGAGCTTCCTCGGCGCGCTCTGGACCTCGGCCGCCTACGTCACCGCCTTCGGCCGCGCGATGAACCGCGTGCAGGAGACGGAGGAGGGCCGGCCGCTGGTGAAGTACCGGGCGCTGATGCTCGGGGTCACGGTCGCGCTGCTCGTCGTCAGCGTCGTGATGGTCGGCATGCTGCTGCTCACCGACGACGGCGCCCGCGCGCTCGGGCAGCAGCTCGGCCTCGGCGACACGACGCTCGTGGTGTGGGCGATCGTCAAGTGGCCGCTGCTCGCGGCGCTGCTGACGGGGATCATCGGCGTGCTGTACGCGGCGACCCCGAACCTCCGCCGTCGCCGGGTTGACCTGCTCACCTGGGGCAGCCTCGTGGCGATCGTCGCGTGGGGCCTCGGCACCGCCGGCTTCGTCTGGTACGTGACGACCATCGCGACCTACGAGTCGACCTACGGGGTGCTCGGCGCGGTGATCGTGCTGCTGCTGTGGCTCTACATCGGGAACCTGTCGCTCGTCCTCGGCGGGGAGCTGGATGTGGAGATCATCCGCGCCCGGCAGCTGCAGGCGGGGATCCCGGCCGAGCACGCGCTGCGGCTGCCCGTGCGCGACACGACCCGCGCCGACCGCCTCGCCAGGCGCCGGGCCCTCCTCGAGGACGAGGGACGGCGCCTGCGCGAGGCGCGCTCGGGACGGGAGGCGACGGCCGCCGAGGAGCGCCGGGCGGATGCCCCGCCGACGCTCCCCGAGGACGACACGAGGGAGGTGCGGATCAGGCGGAGGCGCGGGTCCGCACGACCATCTTCCCGACGTTCTCGCCGCGCATGAGGCCGGTGAAGGCCTCGAACGCGCGGTCGATGCCGTCGATCACGGTCTCGTCGGCGGTGATGCGGCCCTCGGACAGCCACGGGCCCATCTTCGACGCGAACTCGGGCGCGAGGTCCTGGTGGTTGCCGAGGGTGAAGCCGCGGAGCGTGAGGCCGCGCGTGACGATGCGGCCCGTGTTGCGGATCGCGATCTCCTCGCCGGTGGAGTTGTAGGTCGAGATCGACCCGCAGTTGGCGACGCGGCCGAAGTCCCTCAGGGCGCCGAGCGCGGCGGAGAGGTGGTCGCCGCCGACGTTGTCGAAGTAGAGGTCGATGCCGTCGGGGGCCGCCTCCGCGAGCTTCTGCTCGAGGTCGCCGCCGTGGTAGTCGAACGCGGCGTCGAAGCCGAGGTGCGACGTGAGGCGCTCGACCTTCTCCGCGGAGCCGGCGCTGCCGACGACGCGCGAGGCGCCGAGGAGGCGGGCGATCTGGCCGACCATCGAGCCGACCGCGCCGGCCGCGCCGGACACGAAGACGACGTCGCCCTCCTTGATGGAGGCGATGCGGGTCAGGCCGACGTACGCGGTGAGGCCCGTGAGGCCGAGCACGCCGAGGTGGGCGGACGACGGCACGCCGGGGACCTCGGGGACGGGGCGGAAGCCGCCGGCCTGGCCCTGCGCGACGTCGCGCCAGCCGAGCATGTGGCTGACGAGCGTGCCGACCGCGAGGTCTTCGGAGCGGGACTCGACGACGCGGCCGACCGCGGATCCGGTCATCGCCTCGTCGAGCTGGAACGGCGGCACGTAGGAGGGCACGTCGTTCATGCGGCCGCGCATGTAGGGGTCGACGGAGATGAACTCGTTCTCGACGCGGACCTCGCCGTCCTGCAGGTCGGGCAGGTCGACCTCGACGCGGCGGACGTCGTCGGGGGTGGGCTCGCCGGTGGGGCGCTTCGCCAGCTGCCACTGGATGCTGCGTGCAGACATGGGTCTCCTTCGTTCTCGGGGGCGGGCGGTCGGACGGCCGACCCGCGGCGCTCGTGGCGCGGCCCCACCCTTCCACCGCCCGCTGGATGCGGCACCCAGCGAGCCGTGGCCTCGTGACGAGGGCCGCGCGGCCGGCTACGCGGCGGACGCGCTCACGCGCTCGGCGACGTGCGCGGCGAGCACGTCGCGCACGCTCGTCCAGGTGTGCGCGCCGAACCGCTCGCGGTCCACGTGCCGCAGCTCCGCCTCGCCGCTGTACATGCTCACGAGGTACTGCATCCCCTGCCAGGCCGGGAAGGTCTCCTGCTCGTCGCGGCCGACGCGGCGCATCGCCTTGGCCGCCGTGGAGAGGACCCCCGTGCTGCCCGCCCACTGCAGCGCGAACGGCGTGCCCGTGATCTCCGTCATGGTGCGCGCGAGGTCCCGCGCGGTCACCCGGTCCCCCGCCACCTCGACCACGCGCGGCGCGTGGTCGTCGAGCGCGACGAGCGCCGTCACGCGGGCGGTGTCGTCCTTGGTCGTGAAGTCGAGCACCTGGTCGGCGGACGACCAGTAGAGGACGCGGCGCCGGTCGAACAGGACGATGGGCGCCTGCCCGGTGAGCATGTCGGCGAAGGCGCCGTTGAGCACCGAGGTGGCCCGGATCGGCGCGGCGTCGAGGTCGGCCGCGAACTCGCGGCGCAGCTCGAAGTTGCGGTTGCTGCCGGGCGTGACCCGGCGGTAGTCGGAGGAGTAGTCCGAGGGGATGAAGCGCGGCACGCCGGCCGCGACCGCCGCCGTCAGGAGCGCACGCTGCGCCCCGACGATCACGGCGCGGGCGCCGCTGACCGCGGAGACGACGACGCGCGCGCCGGCGACCCCGCGGATCAGCGCGGCCCGGTCGGTGTACGCGGCCTCGACGACCTCGACGCGCGGGTCGTCGCCCCACGCCTCGGCCGCCGCGGTTCTTCCGGGCCGGGTGAGGACGCGGACGCGCGCGCCGGCCGCGAGCAGCTCGCGCACGATGCGGCGGCCGAGGTCGCCGGTGGCGCCGGCGACGACGACGGGGCCGGATGCGGATGCGGATGCGGATGCGGGCGATGCGGTCATGGGCGGGTCTCCTCCTGGGCGGCGCCGCACGGGGAGGGCGGCGTCGGTCGCGCCCGCGTCGGGCGCCTCCCGACGAGCATGCTCGGGAACCGTGCCCGTGCGGGCGACGCGCCGGGGCGGGGCCGGGATCCGCGCGCCCTGGATGAGCGACGCCCTCCCGGATCAGCCCCCGAACGGCCGCAGCGACACCGACTCGAGCGTGCCGTCGCGGGTCTGGTCGACGACGAGGCGCACGGCGCGCGCGACGGACGCGGGCTCCAGGTAGCGGGCCTCGTCGTACTCGCCGCCCTCCTTCGCGCGGAGCTCGCGCTGCATGTCGGTGGCGACGCGGCCCGGGTGCACGCTCGAGACGCGCACGCCGTGCGAGCGCTCCTCCTCGCGCAGGGCGTCGCCGAGCGCGCGGAGGGCGAACTTGGATCCCGCGTAGACGCCGCCCGTGGGGTTGGCCGTGAAGCCGGATCCGGAGTTCACGAGCACGACCTGCCCCTGCGCCGCCCGGAGCGCGGGCAGGAGCACGCGCGTCACCTCGGCGACCGCGAAGACGTTGACCTCGAAGACCCGCCGCCACTCGTCGACGGGCGTCTCCGCCACGGCGTCGCCGCCGATCACGCCGGCGGAGTGCACGAGCACGTCGAGGCGGTCGAGGCCGGGGACGAGGTCGGCGAGGCCGCCCGCGGCGAGGTCGGCCGCCCAGCCGACGGCGTCCGGCAGGGACGCGGCGAGCGCGTCGACGGCGTCGCGGTCGCGGCCGTGCACGATCACGCGGTGGGTGCGGCCGAGGTCCTCCGCGATGGCGCGGCCGATCCCGCGGGTGGCTCCCGTGACGAGGGCGACGGGGCGGGCGTGGTCGGTCATGGATCCTCCTGGGTCGCGGTCCTCCAGGCTACCGACGGCATCCGACCACCCCGTCCGCCCAGCGCGCCCCGGGGCATGACGTAGCGTGAAGGGACGGCGGCCGTGAGGCGCGTCGGCCCGCCGCCCGAGAGGATCCGCCCGTGCACGCCCGCTTCCCCGCCAGCCTCGAGGTGCTGCGGCAGGAAGCCCGCGACGAGCTGGACGCCGTGATCGAGCACCGATGCCGGAACGGCGACGACCCGTGGGAGATCATCCCCCAGCTGCCCACGGTGGACGAGCACGTGGTCGCGACCCTCCGCCAGGACGCGCTGGAAGCCGACGGGATGGCCGACGAGCTGGCCCGCGTGCGCCACCCGTCAACGGCGCCTGGCGTCGTCGCGCGCTTCGAGTACCGGCTGTTGCGCGGCATCGCGCTCGAGCACCCGGACCTCTCGCGCGCGGTCTGGACGCTCATCGGGCGCATGGAGCGCGACCTCCGCCGCCGCTCCTGAACAGGTGATGAGAGCGGCATTCGCCGTAGGCGAACGGCTTGGCACTCCCCTGCGCCGAGTGCTAATCTCATCGTGGTTGAGCCGAGGAGGCTCAACCCCGGAGATCATCACCGCAGATCATCAGAGGAGTCGAGCATGAACATGACCTTCGATCCGTTCCGCGAGCTGGACCGCGCCATGGGCGCGCTGGCCGAGACCCGCCAGGCGAACCGTCCGATGCCCATCGACCTGCACCGCGAGGGCGACACCTACGTGCTGGCCGCCGACCTCCCGGGCATCGACCCGGGCTCGGTCGACATCGACGTGGACGGCCAGCTGCTGACCATCCGCGCCGAGCGCACGCTCGCCGGCGACCAGAACGTGCGGTGGCTGACGCGCGAGCGCGTGGCGGGCACGTTCCTCCGCCAGCTCACGCTCGGCCAGGGCATCGACACCGAGCGCATCTCGGCGCACTACGCGAACGGCGTGCTGAGCGTCACCATCCCGGTGAGCGAGCGGGCGAAGCCGCGGAAGATCGCGGTCACGTCCGACGAGCCGCAGGGCCAGGAGGGCCGCACGCTGACGGTGGAGCAGGGCGCGCACGCGGCGAGCTGATCCGACCGGGCGGCGCTCCGGCGCCGCACACGACGACGGGAGCCGTCGTCCGCACGAAGCGGGCGGCGGCTCCTCGCGCGTCCGGTCCGGGACGCGTGTCGGCGCCGTCGACGTCAGCTGATGCGCGGCCGCAGCCCCGCGTGGATCGCGAGCGGGTTCCGCAGCGAGCCGCGGATCTGCATCACCGGCGCCTGCAGGTCGACCATGCGCCGGTTGTCGCGCAGCTGCAGCCGGTTGAGGCAGGAGCGGTCGAAGGACGGCGCGAAGAGGTCGAACCGGGCGATGCGCTCCGCCAGCTCCGGGTGCGCCCGCTCGTGGTCGGCGAGCGCCTCCGCGGCCACGCGCCACGGGCCGTCGGGGCCGAGGTCGTCACGGTCCTCGACGAGCGCGGCGGCGAAGCGGAGGAAGCCGTCCATCACGTCGGTGAAGACCGTGAGGGTGCGCTCCTCCTCGGGGACGTCCATACGGATCCGGCGCACGTCCTCCGGCAGCTCGCGCTCCATGTCGAAGAGGGCGACCTCCTCGGCGATGTCCTTCATCAGCACGCGTACGACGACGTGGTCGCGGAGCACGAGGATCACGTTCTCGCCGTGCGGCATGAAGGCGAGGTCGTGCGCGATCAGCGCGTGCGCGAGCGGCACGAGGTAGGCGTCGAGCCAGCGACGGATCCAGGCGGCCGCGCCGATCCCGGACGCGTCGATGAGCGCCTCCAGCACGCTCGCCCCCTGCGCGTCGACGTGCAGCAGGCTCGTCATGCTCATCAGCCGCTCGCCCTCCGCGAGGCTCGGCACGGGCGACTCCCGCCAGAGCGCGGACAGCATCTTGCCGTGGGAGTGGCCGGCGGGCAGGGCCGAGTCGACGCGGGCGTCGCGCACGCCGACGGACGCGACCTCGCGGAGGATCCCGAAGCCGCGCCGCGCGAACTCCGGGTCGCCCGTGACGAGCGCGTGCACCCAGTCGTTGATCGCCGGGGTGACCGCCATGTAGGCCGGCGAGAGGCCGCGCGTGAACCCCATGTTGAGGATCGAGAGCGACGTCTTCACGTAGCAGCGCTCCGGGGTCGTGCGGTTGGCCCAGGTGCGGATCGACTGCTGCGCGCCGTACTCGTCGTCGCCCGTGCCGAGGAGCACGATGTCGCGGGTGGCGACGAGGCCGGCGAAGGTGACCGTGACGACGTTCTCCCACTGCCACGGGTGCACCGGCACGAGCACGCGCTCGGCCGGGTCGATGCCGAGGTCCGCCATCCGGGCCCGGAACCGCTCGCGCACGGAGGCGCCGAGCTCGGCGTCGAGGAAGGCCTCGCGGTCGGGGCCGTCGACGGCGGCGAAGCGCGCGAGGCGCTCGTGGACGGCGAGCCAGAGGATCCGCACGTCCTCCCCCGCCTCGGGCGCGTACCGGTCGTGGTCGTCGAGGTCGAAGCCGATGCGGCCGTTGGTCGCGACGAAGCAGGGGTGGCCCTCGTCCATCGTCGACTCGACCTCCGCGTACGACGCCGTGAGGAGGCCCTGCGCGTCGGGCACGTCGCGGAGGCGCGAGAAGGCCGCGGCCGAGAGCGTGCTCTGGATCTCGTCGAGGTAGACGGGCAGCACCTCGTCGGTGATCCCCAGGCGGTCGCGGAGGTCGAGCACGAGGTCGGTCGCGTCGAGCTCGGTGGGCCGGCCGTCGACCGTGCGGCGGATGCTCGCCTCGTTGACGTCCCAGTGGTCGAGCTCGAGGATCCTGGCCCGGTACGCGTACGCGCTCCGGCCGTCGCCGCTCGCGACGCGGTAGGCGGCCCAGCGCCTCGGGTCGTGCGGCAGGCGGGGAGCTCCGGATCCACGCGCTCGGGTGCGATGAGCAGCTCGTGCGCGAACTCGGCGAGCGCCTTGCGCACGAGGTGGCGGGTGGCGGCGGCCCACACGTCGGGACGGAGGTGCGCGGCGCGGTGCACGCGGGGATCCGGCTCGGCGGTCCTCGAGGCGGCAGCCGGCCGGGCCTCGGGGTGGGTGTCGAGGGGGTGGTCGTGGGTGAGGGTCATGGCATGTCCGTCCATGGGGGTGGCGTGCAGGAGGGCGTCGTTGCGGGTGGCGACGCTGAGGAGCGCGTGCTTCGCGCCGAGGTCGACGACGCGGAGCGGCCGGAAGCCGACGAGCTCGTTGAGGCGCTGGATCCGGGTGTTGCGGACGTCCGGCTCGACAACGAGGCGCTCGACGGCCGGGTCCCGGAGGAGGTGCGCGACGACGTGCCGCATGACCGCGCTCGTGAACCCCGGCAGCGGGTCGCCCGCGGGCGGGCCGACGAGCAGGTGCATGCCACGGTCGCCGCAGGGCGGACCGACGCCCGCCCCCGCTCGTAGGGTGGGGGCATGAGCGATCGCGACGACCAGGCAGACGGCATACGCACCGGGCGCGGCCCCGGCGATCCCGACGGGCTGGTGACCGTGGACGACGTGGTCGGCGGCGACGACGCCCCCGCGGGTGTCGGCGACGAGGTGCGCGCGCCCGAGGGCACCGGTTACGGGCACGCCGAGGAGGACACCCTCGAGGTCGAGGACGCGGATCCGGCGAGCGCCGAGTACCCCGAGGTGCCCGACAACCGCTCCGTCACCGCGGCGGACTCGCACATGAGCGCCCCGGCCGACGACGCGGCCGGCCACGTCGACCCCGAGGGCCGCTGAGGTGACGGATCCCGCCGACGCCCCGCGCCACCCGCTCGCCGAGCCCGCCCGCATCGACGCCGACTCGATCGCGGAGCTCGCCGAGGCCGCGGAGGAGGACGCCCGCGACGCCGCGGCCGACCCGGTCGGCGAGGGTCCCGACGACATTTGATCCGCCCAGGGAGACCCGCCTGCACGCCGCTCGGGACCGCTCCATGGGCGTTGCCTGAACGCAACCACACAGCTCTCGGGGCCGAGCGTAGCGTCGGACGCATGGACACCGACGACCCGCGCCTCCAGCCCGCGGGCACCTCAGACACCCGGCAGGACAAGGACTTCATCTCGCCCAGCGAGGACGACACGCGCGTCAAGCAGAGCGAGCAGATCGTCGAGAGCGAGGGCGTCTCCGACGACGTCCCCGCCGCCGCGGACGACGTGCAGGTGCTGCCCGGCTCGGGCGGACCCGACGACGTCGGCGAGATCGACGTGGATCCCGACGAGCTCAACCTCAGCGGCGACTCGATCCCCGGCCACCCCAAGCCCGAGGCCGGTGCGTGACCGTGACCGACGCCACCGCCACCCCCGCTGACGACTCCACCGGCGACGACACCGCGCTCGACACCGAGGCCCTCGCGAACGAGACCGCCGTGAACGACGCCGTCGCCGGCGAGACCGTCCTCCCGGACACTGACGAGCCCGTCGAGGAGCCCGATGACGACGCCGTAATGGGCGCCGACGCGGAGCCCACCGCCGACGTCCTCGGCGTCGACGGCGAGGCCGAGCCCGTGCTCGCCGACAACGAGCTCTCAGGCCAGGACATCGACCTGGACGACACCCCGCCCAGCTGATCCACCCCGCCTTCCCGCACGCAGATCACCGCACCAGGAGACACATGAGCACCGACCAGTACACGTTCCAGGACCCGACGAAGATGTACGCGGACATCCAGCCCAGCGCGCAGCAGCAGGACGGCCCCGGCCTCGACGCCGCGCTCGACGACACGGCGGACCGCGGCGAGAGGACCTACCGCGGATCGAACCGCCTCGAGGGACGCAAGGCCCTCGTGACCGGCGCCGACTCCGGCATCGGCGCGGCCGTCGCCATCGCCTACGCCCGCGAGGGCGCGGACGTCGCGCTCTCCTACCTCCCCGAGGAGGAGGAGGACGCGAAGAAGGTCGTCGCCCTCATCGAGGAGGCGGGACGCACGGCCGTCGCCATCCCCGGCGACATCGCCACGGCGGAGTTCAGCCGCGAGCTCGTCGCGAAGGCGGTCGAGGGCCTCGGCGGCCTCGACATCGTCGTGAACAACGCGGGCAAGCAGCAGAACTTCGACTCCCTCGAGGACATCTCGGACGAGGAGTTCGACGTCACCTTCAAGACCAACGTCTACGCGATGTTCTGGATCACGAAGGCCGCGCTCCCCCACCTCAAGCCCGGCTCGTCGATCATCAACACGTCGTCGATCCAGGCCTACGCGCCGTCGCCGAACCTCGTGCACTACGCCACGACCAAGGCCTCGATCAACGCGTTCTCGAAGGGACTCGCGCAGCAGCTCGCCCCCAAGGGCATCCGCGTGAACGTCGTCGCGCCCGGCCCGATCTGGACGCCGCTGCAGACCGCGGGCGGCCAGCCCGAGGACGCGCTTCCCGAGTTCGGCGAGGACACCCCCCTCGGCCGCGCCGGCCAGCCCGCCGAGCTCGCGCCCGCCTACGTGTTCCTCGCCTCCAACGAGTCGAGCTACGTGGTCGGCGAGACGCTGAACGTCAACGGCGGGATGCCGACGCCGTAGCGGCACGGCGCCTCCGCGCAGCGAATCGTCCGACGCCCGGGCCGACCATCTGGTCGGCCCGGGCGTCGCCGCGTGCCGCTCGACGATCTGGAGCCGGACGCCGGGAGCGCACCGGAATAGGGTCGGGAGATGTCCGGCACCCCGGCCCGCGTCGGCGGGAACGTCCTCGCGGGGCTGGTCTCCGCCGTCCGCCTCGTCCGCCGGCCGCGACCGCTGCATCCGCACGGCGTCGCGCTCTCCGGGACGCTGACGCCCGTCGCCGGTCGTGCGGCATCGGGGCTCGCCTGGCTCGACGCGCTCGACGAGACGCTCGCGGTCGACGCCCGGTTCTCGCGGGGCGGCGGCCTCCCCGCGGCGCTCCCCGACGTGCTCGGGCTCGCGCTGCGGATCCCGGGTGAGGGCGGCACCACGGTCGACGTGCTGCTCGCCACCACCGGGATCTCGCCCACCGGCCGGTTCCTGCTGGCGCCGCGGCGCGCCCTCTCGGGGGCGCGGCTGACGACGCTGATGCCGTACCGCGGATCCGCCGGGCCCGTGCTGCTCGGCGTGCTGGTGGACGCAGATCCGCCGCTCCCCGCGGGCGCGGACGACCTCGGTCGCGCGCTCGCGACACGACCCGCGCGCATGCGGCTGGTGCACGCGACACCACGCGGACTCTGGCACGTCGCCGCGCGCATCGAGCTGACGCACGACGCCGCGGGACCGCTCGACACGGCGGCGCGCGCGGATCCCGTGCTCGCGGCACCGCCCGGCGACACGACGTACCCCTGGACGCGCCGGCTCCGCTCCCCCGGCTACCGCGTCGCGCGCGCGGGCCGACCGGTCGCGTCCCGGCACGCGTCCCTTGATCCGGACGCCTGACCTGCGTGCCGCCGGTGTGACATCAGCACCCTCGACGTGGGTCGCGCGCCCTTGTCACTGCTCGCGGTCAGGCGTTGCCTGGAGTCAGAGCGCCGACGGCGGCGCCGGAACCGGCAGGAGACCCCATGAGGGAGTTGAGGCTCGTCGCGGCCATCGCGAGGATCGAGGACGCGGAGGCGCTGGATCCGATCGTCGACCGGGTGAAGGGCGTCGTCACGGCGCTGCTGAAGCCGCGGGCGCTGGCCGACCTGCTGCACGGCGTGCCGTTCGGGCACCCGCTGCACCCGGTGGCCGTGCTGGTCCCCACCGGCGCCTGGCTCTCCTCGACCGTCCTCGATCTCCTGCCCGGCAACGAGAAGGCCAGCCGCGCGCTCGTCGGCGTCGGCGTGCTGAGCGCGGCGCCCTCCATCGCCTCCGGCTACGCCGACTGGTCGCAGCTGCACGAGCAGCAGATGCGCGTCGGCATCGTGCACTCCGCCGCGAACGCGCTCGCGACGGGCATCTACGGGCTGTCGTGGATCCAGCGGGCCCGCGGCAAGCACACGAGCGGCAAGGTCCTCGGGCTCGCGGGCCTCGGACTCGTCTCGGCCGGCGGCTTCCTCGGCGGGCACCTCGCCTACCGCCAGGCGGCGGGCGCGAACCACGCCGAGGACGTGCCGCACCGCTTCCCCGCGGGCTGGCAGGAGCTCGGCCACCTCGACGAGCTGCCCGACGGCCGCCTCGCGACGCGCGACGTCGCGGGCCTGCCGCTCCTGGTGCGCCGGAACGGCATGACCGTGGATGCGCTGAGCGACGTGTGCAGCCACCTCTCCGCGCCGCTCCACGAGGGCGAGCTCGGCACGGACCCGAAGACCGGCGAGGCGTGCGTCACGTGCCCGTGGCACGACAGCGTGTTCAGCCTGAAGACCGGAGCGGTGATCCACGGCCCCGCGACCGCGCCGCAGCCCCGCTTCGAGACGCGCGTCACGGGCGGTCTCGTGGAGGTGCGGCTGCCGAACGCGGGCTGACCCCGATCAGGCTGGACTATCGGGCAAGGGGGTGGGGCGCCGTCCGCCGACGAGCAGACCCGTTGCCGCCATGAGGAGGACGACGCACATGACCGCGAGCAGACCGCGGTAAGGGACCACGGTTATCAGCACAGCACCGGCCGCTATCGCCAGTGTTTGCGGGACGGTCACGGAGGCGTCGAAGGCGGACGCGATCCGGCCTCGGAGCTCGTCGGGCGACCGCCTCTGAACGAGCGTGGTCGCTCCCACGATTAGCCAGGGCAATCCGAGCCCAAGTAGCGCCGAGCCGACCGATACGGCGCTATCGGCGGGGACAGCCCAGAGCGCGCTGGCAACAGCCATCGCGAGCGCACCTGATGCGGTCGACCGCGCCTCGCCGAGCTGACGGAGGAGACGCGGAGCGGTGAGTCCGCCGACCACCGCACCCACCCCCTGGATGGTCACTAGCACCGCCAAATGCTCAGGCGGCAGCCCAAGCCCCTCGCCAACCACGACGAACATCACGCTCTCGGAGAGACCTAGCACGAGCCAGACCGCCGCCGAGGCGACGACGACCGCGAGGAGAGGCCTATCCGCGCGTATGTGCGCGAACCCACCCAGAAGGTCGGATGCCCGCGCCCGCTGCCGCTCGTGCCTTGCAGGCACGCGCTCATCTACCTTGATAATTAGGAGGCTGCCTGCCCCTAGCAGGAATGTCGCCGCGTCGATGACCGCCACCGTCCCTCCCCCGAAGCGGGCGAGCAAGGTCACGCCGATCAGGGGGCCAGCAAGTCGCAAACCCTGCCGCACCGTCTGCAGCAGTCCGTTCGCGTCCGCTAGGAGCTCGCTGCCGACGACTGCAGGCAACAAGGCGGTCTGCGCCGAGCTGATGACAACGGCCCCGAGGCCATATAACACCATGACCACGTATACGATCCCCACGTCCTCCGCGGTGGAGACAAACGTGAGCAGCAGCACGGCGGCCGCCATAGCGACGTTCGTCGCCACTAGTAAGGTGCGTCGACGAACCCGGTCGACGAGCAGACCCACTGCTGGCGCCAGCAGAGAGGGAGCGGTGACGCAGAAGAACACGGCGGCTGCGGCGGCGTCCGAACCCGTCAGCTGACGAACCCAGACCGCGGCAGCAAGGAACATCACGGTGTCGCCGAAGACCGAGACGACCTGCCCACCCAGGTAGAGGCATGTGCGTCGGTTCGTGAGCAAGGGTGTGATCACCTTCGGCCGCCCGATGCGAGGCAGGGCGCCAAAGCCTGAAGCGCCTCACCCGAGGCCGCTTTCGAGACAGGAACGGCAGCGCTTTGCACGTGGTAGTCCCGTCTCTCTACCTCGGCTACTCGTACATGCATGTTCGATGCCCTTCATTCTGGCTGCGCACTCTTCAGATGACAGCCGCCCAGTTCCAGACGGCCTCTAGCCAGACGGGCCGCAGTTACTGGCCTCGAAAGCTGCCGCCGGCGGCTTATGCCGGCGTGGCGCCGGCTGAGCGCTCAACGACATGGAACGTACACGACAGCACCTATTCCTCGCCAGCTGAAAACTGACATCGTTCGACCTATTGACACGCCGGAGAACTTGAGGACACTTAATCGCGAACGACCGCCCGGCCGTTCAGTCGCAATTACTCGAACGGAGAAATAGCAATGCAGACCTACGCCATTTCTGAACTCGCTAGCGCCATGGACACCACCTCGGCGGCCCCCGCCATGTCTCCGGACACGGCCATCGCATTCGAGGCTTACCGCAGTGAGTACCTCGCGGAGCAGCGCGTTCTGAAGAAGGACAACTAAGCACTGTGAGTACGCCCTGGCGGACGGCGCAAGCCGTCCGCCGGGGCGTCTCGGCGAAGAGAAGTGAGCATATGGCGTTCCAGAATTGGTATCTAGAATCACAAGGCCTCGAAATCCCGCTAGGGAAAGCAAATGGCGACTTTTACTCAACGATGCTGTCCCTCTTTGGTGACAGCCTGAGCGCCCAGCCGCCCGAGCTAATGATATTGACACGACGAAACGATGCCGAGGCGGATCAGCTGTCAATCGCGCTCGGCCGCCGGGGGCACGCCGTCGCCCGATGCAACGTTGAGGACCTGAACAACGCTACAACATTGACCATCGGGGTCGGCGAATATGGTGCATCTCCGAGCCTTCGGCTTGGACACGTCGATCGCCCGCACTACAATCCCCGGCTCGTGTACATACGCCATTTCGATCTCGATGCGCTGGCGCCGGCCATCACGAAAAGATCGCGGGGATGCGAAATTCTCAACAAGTATCATCGGCAGCAATGGACGGCCATGACGAACGCTTTGCTTCATAGCGGAGTAGAAATCATTGGCCTCAATGCCGTGCGCGCCAACGACGACAGAATTCGTCAAATCACGACGGCGCAACACCTGGGATGGGCGACCCCGTCGACCCTCGTCAGTAATAGTACAAAAGACCTTCGAACATTCGCGCTAGCCAGCCCCTCGGGCATAATTGTGAAAGCATTGGGCTCGCACTTTGTCGAGGAACCGCCACAATTACTGAATGGATACTTTCCGCGCATACTCAGATCTCGCGATGCGATACGAGCTATCTTCGACGAGCAAGATCAGGGATTCGAGCCATCACCTGTCTTATGCCAGTGGTTCATCCCGTCGCATTATGAGGTCAGGGTATATGTAGCTGGCACCGACACCAGGGCATTCCAGATAAAGAAGGCGAGCCACGACAACCTCTGGATCGATCCGGAAGGGACGGCTGCCGAGTTCATAGATATCGGCGATGAGACATCGCGCGCACTCGTCCGGCTGTCCCAAGCCCTGGGTATGGACGTAGCGGCGATCGACCTCTTGTATACCGAGCAAGGCTTCGTATTTCTCGAAGCAAACGCGAATGGGGACTGGTGTTGGGTCGAATCAACAACAGGCAGCGCAGACGTGACCGCCATGCACGCCAAGTATCTAGAAGGGAAGATCGGTGAGATATCACCTCAGTAGGGCGGGCGTGATCTTCGTTGACGGTGACCAAATCATCTGGGACGGCTACCTTTCGCATGAGCAATTTGCTTTGAGAACCGAGGCTCTCAAAATGCTCCTTCAGGCCCGCACATGGGTGACGTGGAGCGAGTTGGTGGCGGCGGAAAATCGGTCAGAGCAGCACGACAGGGAGACGCTGGCACAGAATCTCATCGACGAGGGTCTACTCGTGGAGCAAGACTCTCCGCTGGCAATTGCTGAAGCGAATCTGCTCGGGTGGGATGAATGGGGAACCAGCTCGAAGCACTACCACTTCTCCAGTCGAATACTCAAGAAGACCATCTTCACACCGCCGTCGGAGGACGTCAACCGCCTCAAGGCGAAGGCGATGATCATGCAACGACCTCCCCTGGTGAGTAGAGCAGCTAACGAAATCATGTTAGGCACCGGCGGTGACACCAGCCAAGGCAAGATATCCCTGGCGGAAGCGCTGCGCAAACGGCGAACAGAACGTAACTTCGACTCTTCGCCCATCGAGCTTCATGCTCTCTCCGAGCTTTTGGACATGAGCGCACGATACACGTCTGTGTCCGAAACCGCCGACGGAGGCGTGGTCGCGCAGCGAAGCAGTCCCTCCGCAGGGTGCCTGCAGAGCACAGATATCTACGTCATATGCTCCGACGTGACCGGACTTCCAGCGGGGGCTTACGCCTATCTGCCTGATCGGCATGCCCTCTCTCCCGTGACCGCTACCCCACCGCCCTTAGCAAAGCTGTTACCCGAGCAGACCTACTACCAGCGCGCGTCTGCCTTCGTCGTATATGTAGGCAACGTTTCGCGCATGCAATGGAAGTATGACGGACCACGAGCTTACCGGGGTCTTTTACTTGATGTCGGCCATCTCAGTCAAACCTTTTATTTGTCTTGCACGGCTCTCAATCTTGCTGTCGGCTTCTCGGGTGCCGTGTGCGATGAGGCGATCGAAGAGTACCTGAACTTGAATCCATACGAGCATCTTGTGTTCGGGATCACAGTCATCGGAAACGAGTCGCCAGGCGGAGCGATGGCGACTCGTCAATCGCTGATCGGATCACGGAAACCACCGGAATGATGTTTTAAGATGGGCCGGGAATCACGCGAGACTTACGACTGCTGACCCTCGGATCACGACGTCGGGTACCGCTAATTAGCGAGGCTCGCCGCAGGCGAAATCTGCGTACAGTCAATTTGCGATGTAAAGCGCACCCACCGCCTGGACGCGTTACGTCATGAGCCCGACTGACGGAACTCGCTAAGTCTCCGTGTTCTAAGAGCCGAGTCCCGAAGAACGCAAAACACAATCTGTCTTTCCGCAACACTCTATTTATTCCCGACGCGTCAAGTGGCGCAGCGCCACCACCGCGAGCACCGCGCATCCCGCGAACACGATCGCACCCGCGACGGTCGGCAGCGCGATGCCCGAGGTCGCGAGCATGCCGCCCAGCGCGGATCCGGCGGCGAGGCCGAGCAGGCTGACCACCCGGCCCGCAGCGCCCACGCGCCCCAGGAGGTCCGCCGGGACGAGCCGCTGCCGGAGCGTGGTCGCGCAGATGCTCCAGACCACCGCGTGCAGGATGTAGAGCGCGAGCAGGATCCCCGCGACGATCGGCTCCCGCGCCACGGCGAGGCCCGCGAGGCTGGCCGCGCCGAGCGCCAGGGCCCCGGTGATGGTCCACCGGGAGCCGAGGCGGGCCCGCAGCGGCGCGGCGATCGCGGATCCGGCCAGGCCGCCGAGCGCGCTGGCCGCGAGGAGCACGCCGTAGCCGGCGGCGTCGAGTCCGAGCCGCTCGCCCGCGAAGAGCACGAGGACCGAGAACGGCAGCATGTAGCCGACGCTCGCGAGGCCGCCGATGAGGGCGAGGGATCCGACCACGCGGTGCCGGGCGAGCCAGCGCACGCCCTCCGCGGCCTCGCGGAAGACGGAGGGGCGCGGGCTCGAAGCGGAAGACGCCGGATCCACCCGCCGCGGCAGCGCGAGCGCCACCGCACCCGCCGCCACCCACAGCCCGCCCGTGGCGTACACGGGAACCGCGGCGGCGAGCGCGAACAGGATCCCGCCGAGCGGCGGCCCCACGAACTCGTCCGCCACGAGCTGCGTGCCGGTGATGCGCGCGTTCGCCCGGTCGAGCCGGTCACCCGGCACGATCGACGGCAGCACGGCGACCGCGGCCCCGTCGGCGGCGCTCTCGAGCACGCCCACCACGGCCATCACCGCGTAGAGCACCGCGAGCGACGCGACGCCCGACTGGATCGACACCGCGAGCCCCAGCACCGCGACACCCCGCAACAGGTTCGCGACGACGATCAGCGTGCGCCGGTCGAGCCGGTCGACGTACACGCCCACGGGCAGCGCGACCAGCAGCCGCATGAGCGCGTACGTGGTCGCGAGCCCGGCGACGCCGCGCGGGTCGTCGGTGAGGCCCGCCGCGACGAGCGGCAAGGTGACGAAGACGAGCCCGTCCGCGAGGTTGGAGAGCGCGCTCGCGACCCACAGCGCCCGGAACGGGCTCGTGGATCTCACGCCGTGCTCCCCGGGGCGGCGTGCGCCCCGAGGAGCCGCGGCATCGTGATCAGATCCCGGCGCCCTCGGACGCGGCCGTCGTGGGGCCGACATCCGTGGAGGTCGCACCGGACGCGGATCCGCCGGCGGATGCGCCCGCCGCCGTCGAACCCAGGAACGAGCTCAGCGCCGTGGCGACGTCGATGCCCGTGGTGTCCTTGAGCAGCTTCGGCAGCGTCGCCATGTTCTCGGCCACCGAGCGGTTGAGCGCGTTCGCGCCGTCCGCGGAGATGATCGTCATGTTGTCGACGTTCGCGAGCGGCGCCGCCATCTCGCGCGCGATCTCCGGCATCGACGCGATGATGCGCGCCTGCAGCGCCTCGCGCGACAGCTTGTTCTGCGCCTCGGCGAGCGCGGCGGCCGCCTCGGCCTCCGCCTGGCCGCGGGCCTGGATCGCGTCGGCGTTCGCCTTCCCGAGCGCGGTGATGGACGCGGCCTCATTCACGGCAGCGGTCTTCGCCGCCTCGGCGTTCTGCGTGCGCTGGTAGACCTCCACGTCGACCTTCGCCTTCTCCGCGTCGCGGGCGGCCTGCGCGTCCTGGACGGTCGCGTACTTGCGGGCCTCGGCGGGGAGCTCCACGTCGATGCGCAGGCGCTCCTTCGAGACCTCGGCCTGCGCGGCGACGGCCGTGCGCTCCTGGTCGGCGACCAGGCGGTCCTGCTCGGCCTTCGCGAGCTCGCCGGCCGCGAGCGCGGTGGCGTTGGCGCGGTCGGTGTCGGCCTTGATGGCCGCGCGGCGCAGGTCGAGCTCGAGCTGGCGCTCGGCGGTCTGCTGGTCGTTCTCGATGGCGGCGAGCGCGGAGATCCGCTTGTTCTCGGCCTCAGCGACCTCGGCGATCTGGCGGGCGCGCGCGGCGTTCGAGCGGGCCCGGTCGTCGAGGTACGTGCTGCCCGGCGTCGTGATCTCGCGGACGTTGAGCGTCTCGATCTGGAGGCCCAGCTCCGCGAGGTCGTTCTTGGTCTGGTTCACGGCCTCCTGCGCCACGACGGAGAAGCTCTTGACGAGCTCGTCGACGGGCCGGTCGCCGATGAGGCCGCGGATCGCGCCCTCGAGCGACTGCCGCACGATCTCCGGCAGGGCGTCCTGCTGCAGGAGGTAGCGCTGCACCGCGCGGCGCACGCCGTCCTCGGTGCCCGTCACCTTGAAGTTGACGGTCGCCACCACGGCGGTGTTGATGAAGTTCGCGTCGCGCGCTTCGGCCGTGACGCTCGTCTGGTACTGCTCCAGGGAGAGCGTGAAGCCCTCCTGGAAGATCGGCCAGATGAAGGTCCGGCCGCCGATGATGACCTTCTGCGGGCTCGAGAAGCCGGCGCCGCCCTCGCTCTTCTCGGCGTTGCGGCCGACGATGACGAGCGCCTGGTTCGGCGGGACGCGACGGACGCGGGAGGCGATGAACGCCACCAGCGCCACGAGTATGACGATGACGACGATGACGGCGATGGCTGTGGTGCCGCCGGAGATCAGGTCCACGGGATGGTTCCTCTCGTTGGGACGGGTGCTGCTAGGTGGTGGGGTCGGCGTCGGCGTCCGCGTCGGCGTCGGGCTCGACGCGCACGCGGAAGCCGTCCTCCGAGACGACGCGGATGCGCGTGCCGACGGCCAACGGCTCGGCGCTCATGGCGAGCCGGCGCTCCAGCTCGCGGGTGTGCTCGAGCCGCACCTCGCCGCCGCTCGGAGAGGTGGGCGAGGTGACGACGCCGACCATCCCGACGGGCGAGTAGGAGCCGCCGCTCTCCTGCTTCGCGACGAAGCGGACGGTGAGCTGCACGACCACGAGGGCCACGAGCGCGAGGGCGACGGCGATCGCGATGGCGCCGCCGGATCCGATGCCGGCCTGGTCGGCGAGCACGCCGCCGACGCCGTAGATGGCGAGGGCCGCGCCGAGCGCGACGCCGGAGACGAGGCCGTCACCGCCGCCGATCGCGTCGAGGATGTCGCCGAGCACGATGCTGGAGAGGAGGAGGAGCAGGCCGACGGCGCCGACGACCACGAAGACGATCACGCGGCGGCTCCCGGGCAGGCCGCCGCGGCGGAGACGTGCGCGCCGTCGTGGTGCGTGGTCATACGGGGCCGATCTGCCGGATGCGTGTCCTCCGAACGTACCGGGTGATCCGCCGAGCGTCGCGTCCTCGTCCGGGGGCCGCCCGACGCCCTATGCTCCGTGCCCCCGCGCGTAGCCTCGTGAGGTGATCCTCCTGTTCGGCACGCGCGCCCGCGACGCCCTCATCGTCATCGTGACCTTCGCGTGCCTCCGCTGCGGTGTCACCAGCGCACAGCGCGTGCTCCACAGGACGCTCCGCTTCACCGTCTTCTTCGTGCCGCTCATCCCGCTGCGCTCGACCTACCGCGTCGCGTGCCCGAACTGCGGCCTCGAGACCCGGCTCTCGAAGGACCAGGCGATGCACGCCCTCGAGTGGGCCGTGCGGAACCGGGGCGCGCGCCGCTGAGCCGGCTCGCGCCGCTCTCCCAGGAATCCCGACCAGGGGTTAGGAATAAGTTTCGTCGCGCGCTTAGAGTGATCGTGGGCCCTGGCCCATCTGCCATCAACGACGACGGGAGGGATGCGATGACGCATTCGATCAGCAGGAGACAGGCTCTGGGGGTGGGGGCCGCCGCCGCAGGGACGCTCGCCCTCGCATCGTGCTCGGCGCCGGGCGGGAGGCTGGTCAACTCCGATCCGGTCATCCCCGCCGCAGCGCCCGGCGAGAAGGTCACGCTCACGTACTGGGCGTGGCTGAAGGACCTGCAGAAGGTCGCGGACGTCTGGAACGCGCAGAACCCCGACATCCAGGTCGAGGCGGTCTGGATCCCCGGCGGCAACGCGGGCGGCTACCAGAAGATGTACTCCGCCATCACGGCGGGCGGCGGCCCCGACATCGGCCAGGTCGAGCTCCGGCAGCTGCCCGAGTTCCTCCTCGCGAACGGGCTCGTCGACCTCACCCGCTACGGCGTCGAGGAGTACAGGGACAGCTACGACGAGGCGCTCTGGAAGCAGGTCAGCTTCCAGGACGGCGTCTTCGGGATCCCGCAGGACTCCGGCCCCATGGCCTTCTACTACCAGCGCGAGCTCCTCGACCAGGTCGGCGGCCAGCCGCCGGCGACCTGGGACGACTGGGCGACGCTCGGCGCCGAGGTGCGGAAGACCGGCGCCGGCAACTACCTCGACTGCTTCCCCGTCGCCGACGCCTCGGTCTTCACCTCCTACGCGACGCAGGCCGGCGCGAACTGGTTCAAGGTCGACGGCGAGCGCTGGGTGGTCGACATGCTCGACGAGCGCACGATGGAGGTCGCCGCGTTCTTCGACAAGGCCATCGACGACGACGTGGTCAACACCTCGTACTCGGCCTTCTCCCCGCCGTGGACCGCGGCCGCCGCGGACGGCAAGGTCTTCGGCGTCACGAGCGCCAGCTGGGGCGACGCCCTCATCCAGTCGGTCTCCGGCGGCGAGGGCAAGTGGAAGGTCGCGCCCATGCAGACCTGGGGCTTCGACGGGGCGTACGGATCCAGCTACCTCGGCGGATCCACCGCGGCCGTGCTCGCGAACAGCAAGCACCCGGCCGAGGCGCTCAAGTTCATGACGTGGATGACGACCTCCCCGGAGGGCATCGACGCGATGATCGAGAACTCCGGCATCGGCTGGTCGCCGTCGCCCGACTACATCGGCGCCGCCCGGCAGCAGCCGAGCGAGTGGTTCAGCGGCCAGAGCTACAACGAGGAGGTGTTCGCGCCCGCGGCGAAGGAGCAGAACCTCGACTGGTCCTGGTGCCCGCTCACGCAGTTCACCCTGAACACGCTGCAGGACGAGTTCCGCCGCAAGCTCACGAGCGGCCAGACCCTCGTCGACTCCCTGCCCCTCGCGCAGGAGGCCGTGATCGAGGCCTTCCGCAACAAGGGCCTCACGGTCGAGGCGGCCTCCGCATGAGCGTCGATACGCGTCCCGCCAGCGGCGAGCGCGCCGCGACCCGCCCCGCCCGCGCCGAGCGCTCGGGCGTCACGAAGGGCCAGCTGAAGAAGTCGCAGACCATCGCCCCGTGGGTGCTGCTCGCGCCCTTCCTGGCGGTGTTCCTGCTGACCTTCGTCCTCCCGATCATCTACGCGGTGTTCCAGTCGTTCACGACCGTGCGGCGGGAGGGCCTGTTCGGCGAGCAGGGCGTCACCACCGTGTTCGCCGGGTTCGAGAACTACGCGCTCGCGCTCGCGAACGACGCCTTCACGGCGTCCATCGGGCGGGTGCTGCTGTTCGGCATCGTGCAGGTGCCGGTGATGATCATCCTCTGCACGATCCTCGCGCTCCTGCTCGAGTCGGCGTCGGCGAAGTGGCCCCAGTTCTTCCGGGCGGCGTACTTCATGCCGTACGGCGTGCCGGGCGTCATCGCGACGATCCTCTGGGGCTTCCTCTACATCCCCGGCCTGTCGCCCATCATCGACATCGGCCAGATGTTCGGGCTCCAGCTCGACTTCCTCGGCGCGGGCACCGTGCTCTGGTCCATCGCGAACATCGTGACCTGGACCTACACGGGCTACAACATGCTCATCATCATCGCCCAGCTGAAGTCGATCCCCGGGGACGTGTACGAGGCCGCGCGCATCGACGGGGCGGGCGCGTGGCGCACGGCGATGTCGATCCAGCTGCCGCTCATCCGGCCGGCGCTCGTGCTCGCGACCGTGTTCTCGATCATCGGGACGCTGCAGCTGTTCGCGGAGCCGCAGGTGCTCGCCACCTCCGCCCCCGCGATCGACTCGCAGTACACGCCGAACCTGTCGGCGTACACCACGGCGTTCGCGTACAACGACTACGGCGTCGCCGCGGCCCAGGCGGTCATCATCGCCCTCGCCGCGTTCGTGCTCTCGTTCGTGTTCCTCGCGTTCACGAACAGGAAGCCCAAGGAGGAGCGGGAAGCCGCCGCAGCGAGGAACAAGGGGGCACGCGCATGACCGCCACGGAGGCACGACCCACCACCACGGAGACGGCAGCCGAGAAGGCGGAGCAGAAGCGCCTCGCGCAGGCCGCCGAGTCGAGGGTGAGCCGACCGTCGAAGAACGGCAGCGCCCCGGGCGCGGGCACCAAGCCGGCGACGCGGATCATCGTCACGGCGATCCTCACGCTCGTCGCGCTGTACTTCCTCGTCCCCGTCTACTACATCGTGGTCGCCGCCACGAAGACGACGGCCGACCTGTTCAGCACCAACGGGTTCCTGTTCGCGAACATGAACCTCTGGCAGAACCTCACGATGGTGTTCACGTACGACGGCGGCATCTTCGTGCGCTGGTTCATGAACTCCGTGCTGTACGCGGGCGTGGGTGCGCTCGTCGCGACGTACTTCGCCGCCGCCGGCGGGTACGCGCTCGCCAAGTACAGGTTCCGGGGATCGAACATCGTGTTCGGCACCATCCTCGGCGGGGTGCTCGTGCCGGGCACGGCGACCGCGCTGCCGCTGTTCCTGCTGTTCAGCAGCATGGGGATCGCGAACACGTACTGGTCGGTGCTCATCCCGTCGCTCGTCTCGCCCTTCGGCCTGTTCCTCTGCCGGATCTACGCGCAGGCGTCGGTGGAGGACGCGGTGATCGAGTCGGGCCGGATCGACGGGGCGAGCGAGCTGCGGATCTTCCACACGCTCGCGCTCCGCTCCATGACGCCCGCGCTCGTGACGGTGTTCCTCTTCCAGCTCGTCGGCATCTGGAACAACTACTTCCTGCCGCTGATCATGCTGGCCGACACGAAGCTGTACCCGATCACGCTCGGCCTCAACAACTGGCGGAGCCAGGTCGACCGGCTGCCGGAGTTCTACCAGCTCACCACCGGCGGCGTCCTCGTCTCGATCATCCCGCTCATCGCGGCGATGATCGTGCTGCAGAGGTTCTGGCGCGGCGGTCTGACAGACGGCGCCGTGAAGGGCTGACGCCCCGACGCGATCGATCGCGGACGGCCGGGCGGGGCGACCTGCCCGGCCGTCCGCGCATTCGGCGCGTCGCCCCCGGACCCACGATGATGGATGCGCGGCACGTCGCCGCACCCGCCCACGCGCAAGGAAGCCCATGACGCACGCCCTCCCCTACTTCGAGGACTTCGCCCCCACGACGGGCCCGGCCCGCCGCCCCCGTTCCTGCCTGCACTCGGATGCCCCGCGCATCGTGCTGAACGGGGACTGGCGATTCCGCCTCTCCCCCACCCCGCGCGGCCTCTCCGACGAGATGGCCGACCCCGCGTTCGACGACTCCGGCTGGGACGAGATCCCCGTGCCGAGCCACTGGGTGCTCGGCCAGGACGGCCGCTTCGGCCTCCCCGCCTACACGAACGTGCAGTACCCGTTCCCCGTCGAGCCGCCCTTCGTGCCGGACGAGAACCCCACGGGCGACTACCGCGTCGAGGTCGACGTGCCCACGGACTGGCAGTCGCTCGAGCGCGTCGTGCTCCGGTTCGAGGGCGTCGAGTCCGCGTTCAAGGTGTGGCTGAACGGCGAGGAGGTCGGCACCGCGATGGGATCCCGCCTCTCGCACGAGTTCGACGTCACCGCGTCGCTCCGCCCCGGATCCAACGTGCTCGCCGTGCGCGTGCACCAGTGGTCGATCGCCAGCTACCTCGAGGACCAGGACCAGTGGTGGATGCCCGGCATCTTCCGCGACGTCACCCTCCTCGGCCGCCCCGAAGGCGGCATCGACGACGCGTGGACCCGCGCCGAGTACGACCACGAGACGGGCGCGGGCACCGTGCACGTCGAGGTCGACGCGGAGCCGAGCGCGTTCCCCGTGACCCTCGAGGTCGATGGCCTCGGGATCCACGTGACGTGGGACACCCCCGCCGATGTCGCACCCGTGCACGTCGACCGCGTCGAGCCGTGGAGCGCCGAGAGCCCCACGCAGTACCAGGGCTTCCTCCGCACCAACGTCGAGGCGCTCTCCATCCGGCTCGGCTTCCGCACCGTGCGCATCGAGGGCGACCGGTTCCTCGTCAACGGCCGCCGCGTGGTCTTCCACGGCGTCAACCGGCACGAGGCCCACCCCGAGCGCGGCCGCGTCTTCGACGAGGACCACGCGCGCGCCGACATGCTGCTGATGAAGCAGCACAACGTCAACGCGATCCGCACCAGCCACTACCCGCCGCACCCCCGCGTCCTCGACCTCGCCGACGAGCTCGGCTTCTGGGTCATCGACGAGTGCGACCTCGAGACCCACGGCTTCGAGTTCGGCGGCTGGGTCGGCAACCCCAGCGACGACCCGCGCTTCGCCGACCACTACCTCGATCGGATCGAGCGCACGATCGAGCGGGACAAGAACCACCCCTCGATCGTCATGTGGTCGCTCGGCAACGAGTCGGGCACCGGCCGGAACCTCGCCGCCATGTCGGCGTGGGTGCACCGCCGCGACCCCGGCCGCCCCGTGCACTACGAGGGCGACTACACGGGCGAGTACACCGACGTCTACTCGCGCATGTACTCGAACCTGCAGGAGACCGAGTCCATCGGCAGCGACGTGCTCCCGGGCGACCTGCTCGGCTGCACGCCCGGCGAGGGCATGCGCCAGCGCACGAAGCCCTTCATCCTCTGCGAGTACGTGCACGCGATGGGCAACGGCCCCGGCCAGATCGGCGAGTACGAGGACCTCGTCCTCCGCTACCCGCGCCTGCACGGCGGCTTCGTGTGGGAGTGGCGCGACCACGGCATCCTCACCGAGACCGCCGACGGGGAGGCGTTCTACGCCTACGGCGGCGACTTCGGCGAGGTCGTGCACGACGGCAACTTCGTGATGGACGGGATGGTCCTGCCCGACGACACCCCCACGCCCGGCCTCGCCGAGTACAAGGCCGTCGTGCAGCCCATCGCGTTCGGGCTCGAGCGCGACGGCGGATCCGCGTCGCTCGTGGTCGAGAACCGCTACCACTCCGTGTCCACCGCGCTCGCGAGCCTCGTCTGGGTGCTCGCGGTCGACGGCGACGACGTGGCGACCGGGGTCCTCGACGCCGAGGCCGTCGCGGCCGGCGAGACCGCGCGGATCCCGCTGCCCGCCGACGCGCTCGACGCGGGCGAGCTCGCGGGCGACGGCGCCGAGGTGTGGCTGACCGTGCAGGCGATCCTCCGCGACGACGAGCCGTGGGCCGAGGCCGGCCACGTGGTCGCCGTGCAGCAGTTCGACCTCACGCCCGCGCCGCGACCCGCCGTGCCCGCGCGCTGGGTCGACGCCGACGAGGAGACGTACCCCGCATCCGGCGCCACGCGCCTGACCCTCGGCGACGGCGAGTTCGACCTCGCCACCGGGCGCCTCGTGCGCCTCGGCTCGCTCGAGGTCGACGGCCCGCGCCTGGAGCTGTGGCGCGCGCCCACCGACAACGACCGCAGCGACAGCAGCGGCTCCTACGAGCTGGCGGATCCGCGCCTCACCTTCGGCAAGGGCGTGCCCGGCCCGTCGAGCGAGGCGCGCTGGCGCGGAGCGGGCCTCGACCGGCTGACGCACAGGGTCCGCTCGGTGAAGGTCGGCTCGGGCTCGCTCACGGTCGTCGTGCGCACGAGCGCGGCGCAGTCCTTCGACTCGGTCGACACGACCTACTGCTGGACAGAGGGCGCCGACGGCGACCTGGGCCTCCGCGTCGACATCGTGCCGAGCGCCGGATGGGCCATCACCTGGCCGCGCGTCGGGATCCGCATCGACCTGCCCGCGAGCGTCACCAACGCGGAGTGGTTCGGCACCGGACCCTTCGAGTCGTACCCCGACTCGCGGCGCGCGGCGCTCGTCGGCCGGTTCTCGTCGCTCGTCGACGACCTGGGCGCCGTGTACTCGATGCCCCAGGAGACCGGCCACCGCAGCGACCTGCGGGAGCTCGAGCTCGGCACGTTCGACGGCGAGAGCGGCATCGTGATCCAGGCCCGGCCCGACACCGCGGGCCGCCGTCCCGGCTTCACGGCCTCGCGGCACACGCCGCAGGAGCTCGACCGCGCGGCGCACCCGCACGAGCTGCCCGCGAGCGAGGCGGTGCACCTCTACATCGACGCCGCGCAGCACGGGCTCGGCTCGCGCGCGTGCGGGCTCGACGTGCTGCCCGAGCACCAGCTGTGGCCGTCGGCGCGCACGCTGGAGCTCACCATCCGCAGCCGCTGACGCGGAACGGGACCGGGCCGCCCATCCGGGCGGCCCGGCGCTCGCCCTTCCCCCGGGATGGCGAGCAAGCTGGAGACGACGGCGTCCGATGGCGGGCGCGAGGAGGACGCATGACCGACACCATCGAGCAGGGCACCGCGGGCACCAACTGGGCCGGCAACTACGCGTACAAGGCCGGCGAGGTCCGCACGCCGACGAGCGTCGAGGAGCTGCGGACCATCGTCCGCGAGGCGACCCGCATCCGGGTGCTCGGCTCCCGGCACTCGTTCAACGACATCGCCGACTCGGAGGTGCTGGTCTCGCTCGCCGAGCTGCCGGCCGACCTCGTGATCGACCGCGACGCCAGCACGGCCACCTTCTCCGCGGGCCTCGCCTACGGGAAGCTCGCGGAGCTGCTCGGCGAGGAGGGCCTCGCGATCCACAACCTCGCCTCGCTGCCGCACATCTCGGTCGGCGGCGCCATCGCGACGGCGACCCACGGATCCGGCATCGGCAACGGCAACCTCGGAACCGCGGTCGCCGCCCTCGAGCTGATCACCGCCGACGGCGAGACCGTCACGTACCGCCGAGGGGACGACGACTTCGACGGCGTCGTGGTGGGCCTCGGCGCGCTCGGCGTCGTCACGCGCGTGACCCTCGACGTCGAGCCCGCCTACCTCGTGCGCCAGCGCGTGTTCGAGGGCCTGTCGTGGGACGCGTTCGACGAGAACCTCGAGGACGTCTTCGGCGGCGCCTACAGCGTCAGCGTCTTCACGCGCTTCGGCGAGGCCACCGACCAGGTGTGGCTGAAGAGCCGCGTGCCGCTCGACGTCGACGGCCAGCCCGAGGACGAGGTCGTCGTGGCCGACTACTTCGGGGCGCCCGCCGCGACGGAGGAGCGCCACCCGATCCTCGGCATCGATCCGGTGAACAGCACCTCGCAGCTCGGGGTCGTCGGGCTCTGGTCCGACCGCCTCTCCCACTTCAAGATGGGCTTCACCCCGAGCGACGGCGAGGAGATCCAGTCGGAGTTCCACGTGCCGCTCGACCGGGCCGTCGAGGCCGTGCGAGCGCTCCGCGCCATGGGCGACCGGATCCGCCCGATCCTCCTCGTCTGCGAGCTGCGCGCCGTCGCCGAGGACCGGCTGTGGCTGAGCCCCCAGTTCGGGCAGACGACCATCGGCCTGCACTTCACGTGGAAGCGCGACCAGGCGGCCGTCGAGGCCGTGCTCGTCGAGCTCGAGGCGGCCATCCGACCGTTCGGCGCGCGCCCGCACTGGGGCAAGGTCTTCACCGCGCAGGCGGCCGACATCGCCCCGCTGTACCCGCGATCGGGCGACTTCCTGGCCCTCGCCGAGCGCCTCGACCCGACGGGGAAGTTCCGCAACGCCTGGTTCGAGCGCTCGCTGCTCGGCTGAGCCGCATCCGACCCTGACCGGGACCGCACCAGAGGATCCGCGACGCGCCGAGCACCTCCTCGCGCGCCGCGGATCCGGGGTCGGCGTCGAGAACGGCGCGTAGGGTGAGGACCATGGCGCCCGAGACCTCCTCCTACGTACCTGCCCCCGGGCGGATCACGATGTTCTCCACCACCTGGTGCGGCTACTGCCGCCGGCTGAAGTCCCAGCTCGACAAGGCCGGCATCGGCTACGACGAGGTGGACATCGAGCAGGTGCCGGGCACGGCCGAGCTCGTCGAGGCCATCAACGGCGGCAACCAGACCGTCCCCACGGTCCTCTTCCCCGACGGCTCGTCCGCCACCAACCCGTCGCTCGCCGACGTGACCGCGAAGGTGGCCTGACATGCAGCACCACGACCTCAGCGAGATCCCCGACTTCCTCGCGGCCTGGATGCGCGAGCAGCGCTGGTTCGCCTCGAAGGGCACCGACCCGCGCCTCGAGCGCATCGGCGGCTGGAGCTTCAGCGACGAGGGCTGGTTCGCCCGCATCGAGACGCACCTGATCATCGACCACGGCAGCGCCAAGCCCGTCCTGTACCAGGTGCCGCTCACCTACCGGCAGGCGCCGCTGGAGGAGCTGAAGCCGTTCCACATCGGCACGATCGTCGAGGACGACGGCGTCGAGCTGCACGTCTACGACGGCCCGCACGACCCGGCGTACGCGTGGGCCCTCATCCGCACGATCCTCGACGACCGCGAGGCCGACGTCGACGAGACGTCGCTCGGCGCGACCGCGCGCGGCCAGCGCCAGCCGGGCGTGGAGATCGCGACCGTCGTCGGGTCCCACGTGCTCTCGGGCGAGCAGTCGAACACGTCGATCATCTACGACATGGTCTCGGCGGACGGCCATGCCGTGAACCCGATGATCGTCAAGGTGTTCCGCGCGCTGCACCACGGCGAGAACCCCGACGTCGTGCTCCAGTCGGCCATCGCGGGCGCCGGATCCCGGCTCGTGCCGCAGACCATGGGCAGCGTGCTCGCCGAGTGGAGCGACTCCGGCCGCGAGGAGGGGCGCGCCATCGGGCACGTCGCCTTCGCGCAGGAGTTCCTGCCCGGCGTCACCGACGCCTGGCGCGTCGCGCTCCGCGCCGCCGAGGCCGACGCCGACTTCCAGGCCGAGGCCCGCGCGCTCGGCGAGGCCACGGCCGACGTGCACGCCACGCTCGCCGCCGCGCTGCCCACCGTCGAGGCGACTCCCGAGGTCATCGAGGGCATCATGGTCAGCTTCCGCCGCCGCCACGCGACGGCCGAGCGCGAGGTCCCCGAGATCGCCGCCTTCCACGACGCCATCGCGAGCGTGTACGACGCCGCCGAGAAGGGCGAGTGGCCGAAGCTGCAGCGCATCCACGGCGACTACCACCTCGGCCAGGTGCTCTCGGTGCCGAACCGCGGCTGGGTGCTCCTCGACTTCGAGGGCGAGCCGCTCCGGCCGATGCACGAGCGTTCGCTGCCCGACGTCACGCTCCGCGACGTCGCGGGCATGCTCCGTTCGTTCGACTACGTCGCCGGCTCCTACGCGCTCGCGCATCCCGGCAAGTCCGCCGCCGCGTGGGCCTCCGCGGCCCGCCGCGCGTTCGTCGACGGCTACATCGCCCGCTCCGGCACCGACCTCCGCGCGAACCGCGCCCTGCTCGACGCGTTCGAGATCGACAAGGCCGTGTACGAGGCGATCTACGAGGTACGCAACCGCCGGGCTGGCTGTCGATCCCGCTGCAGGCCGTCGCGCGCCTCGCCACCCGTTCGAGCACGCTCGGCGCGGTGACCACTCCGGGCGCCACCGGGCCGCGCGAAGCGGGGCCGCTGGTCCCCTGACCTCGGCCGGCACCCGGAGCCGGGGACGGCTCCGGCCTCGCCGCGCTCGGGCCCGGTAGCATCGGCGCACGCTCGCGTCCGTGCCCGGCCGTGGCCGTGGCCGACGGAGGGGACGCGGATGCTCGGACAGGCGCTGCTCGCCCTCGTCGGCGTCGCGCTGATCCTCCTCTCCTGGCCGGTCGGTGCATCCGCCGACGGGTCGGGCTGGTGGGGCGTCGTCGGCGGCGGGCTCATCGTCGTCGGCGCCGCCCTGGCTGCCGTCCGGTCCCGTCGCCCGGGCCGCGTCCGGCGAGGGTCCCCGCCGCGTCGGTAGGCTCGACGGATGACCGACCCCGCCGTCCCGGCCGTCTCCTCCCCCGCATCCGAGCCCTCCACCACCCCTCCCGTCGCGGACCAGCGTCCGATCGTTCGCACGTTCCACGGGGACACGTTCGTCGACCGGTACGAGTGGCTGCGCGACAAGGACTCGCCCGACGTCATCGCGCACCTCGAGGCCGAGAACGCGTACACGGAAGGCGCGACCGCGCACCTGGAGCCGCTGCGCGAGCGGATCTTCACGGAGATCAAGGACCGCACGCAGGAGACCGACCTCTCGGTGCCCGTCCGCGAGGGCGACTGGTGGTACTACGCCCGCACGGTCGAGGGGTCGCAGTACGCGATCCGCTGCCGCCGTCCCGTCGCCGGCCCCGACGACTGGACCCCGCCGGCCATCGAGCCCACGGACGGCGGCGCGATCGAGGGTGAGCAGGTCCTCCTCGACTCCAACGTCGAGGCGGACGGCCACGAGTTCTTCTCCCTCGGCGCGTTCGAGGTGAGCCCCGACGGATCGCTCCTCGCCTACTCGACCGACACCGAGGGCGACGAGCGGTTCACGCTCAGGATCCGCGACCTGGCCACGGGCGAGGACCTCGCCGACGAGATCCCCGGCACCAGCCACGGCGCGACCTTCTCGGCGCACGGCGACCACCTCTTCTACGTCACGGTCGACGACGCCTGGCGCCCCGACACCGTGTGGCGCCACCGCGTCGGCACCCCCGCGTCGCAGGACGTGAAGGTGTTCACCGAGCCCGACGAGAGCTACTTCGTGGGCTTCGGCATGACGCGCAGCCGGCAGTACCTCACCATCTACGTCGGCTCGAAGATCACGACCGAGGTGCTGCTGCTCGACGCCGGGGATCCCACGGGCGAGTTCCGCTCGGTGTGGCCGCGCCGCCACGGGGTGGAGTACGACGTCGACCATGCGGTCATCGACGGATCCGACCGGCTCCTCATCCTGCACAACGACGGCGCCACGAACTTCGAGCTCATCGACGTGCCGGCGGACGACCCGACCTCCACGTCCGACCGCCAGGTCGTCATCCCCCACGACGACGACGTGCGCCTCGAGGACGCCAGCGCGTTCGCCGACCACCTCGTGATCTCCTACCGCCGCGAGGGCCTGACGCGCGTCGGCGTGATCCCCTTCGACCGCGTGCTCGACGGCGAGCAGCTGCACGAGATCGCGTTCGACGAGCCGATCTACACGGTCGGCACGGCGGGCAACCCCGAGTTCGCGCAGCCCACCGTCCGCCTCGGCTACACGAGCCTCGCGACCCCTGCCACGACCTACGACTACGTGCTCGCGACCCGGGAGCTGCGCCTCCTCAAGCAGCAGCCGGTGCGTGGCGGATACGACCCCGACGACTACGTGCAGACCCGCGAGTGGGCGACCGCGGAGGACGGCACGGAGATCCCGCTGTCTGTCATCTACAAGCGCGGCCTCGTGCACCCCGGCACGCCCGCGCCGCTCCTGCTGTACGGCTACGGCTCCTACGAGGCGAGCATCGATCCGTCGTTCTCCATCGCGCGGCTGTCGCTGCTCGACCGGGGCATGGCGTTCGTCATCGCGCACGTGCGCGGCGGCGGCGAGATGGGCCGACGCTGGTACGACGAGGGCAAGACGCTCACCAAGAGGAACACGTTCACCGACTTCGTCGCGGCCGCCGACCACCTCATCGCCCGCGGGTGGACGAGCCCCGAGAAGCTCGTGGCCGAGGGCCGAAGCGCCGGCGGGCTGCTGATGGGCGCGGTCGCGAACATCGCGCCGGACCGGTTCGCCGGGATCCTCGCGGGCGTGCCGTTCGTCGACGCGCTCACGAGCATCCTCGACCCGTCGCTGCCGCTCACCGTGATCGAGTGGGACGAGTGGGGCGACCCGCTGCACGATGCCGAGGTGTACGCGTACATGAAGTCGTACACGCCGTACGAGAACGTGCGCGAGGGCGTGCAGTACCCGCGGATCCTCGCGGTCACGAGCCTCAACGACACGCGCGTGCTCTACGTCGAGCCCGCGAAGTGGACGGCCCGCCTCCGCGAGGTCGGCGCGCCCGTGCTGCTGCGCACCGAGATGCAGGCCGGCCACGGCGGCAAGTCGGGCCGCTACGACGCGTGGCGCGAGCGCGCCTCCGACTACGCGTGGGTGCTCGACGTGGCGGGGCTCGCCTAGCGCGCGGCAGGCCTCCGCCGCCGGTCGACCGGCGGCTGCGACGCGTCTCCCCTAGGGTGGATCCCTGACACGGGGTGCCCACGAGGGCTGAGATGAGACCCGTCGCACCTGATCCGGTTCGCACCGGCGGAGGGATGTCATCATGAGCGCTGCGCGCCCATCGGCCCACGAGATCACGGGGACGGGGACCGCCTCGGCGGCTCTCCTCCAGCAGCTGCGGGAGCGCGTGCCGCTCGTGCAGTGCATCACGAACGCGGTCGTCACCGGCTTCACCGCGAACGTCCTGCTCGCGCTGGGCGCCGCGCCCGCGATGACGGACGTGCCGACCGAGGCGGGGCCGTTCGCGCGCATCGCGTCGGGACTGCTCGTCAACCTCGGCACGCCGCACGCGGAGCAGCGGGAGGCCTCCGTCGAGGCCGCTCACGCGGCGCGCGAGGCGGGCACGCCGTGGGTGCTGGATCCCGTCGCCGTCGGCGCCCTGCCGGTGCGGACGCGGCTCGCGCACGAGCTCGTGGCGCTGTCGCCGACGATCGTGCGCGGCAACGCCTCGGAGGTCATCGCGCTCGCGACCGGCGGCGCGGGCGGCCGCGGGGTCGACGCCACCGACGAGGTGGAGGCGGCGCTCGACGCCGCGACGCTGCTCGCGCGCACCTTCGGCACGGTGGTCGCGATCTCGGGGCCGGTCGACCACATCACGGACGGCCACCGGGTCGTCCGGGTGCACACGGGCGACGCGCTGCTCACCAAGGTCACGGGCGGCGGGTGCGCGCTCGGCGCCGTGATGGCGGCCTTCGCGTCGCTGGACCCGGATCCGCTGCGGACCGTCGTCACCGCGACGAGCGTCTACACGATCGCCGCGAAGGTCGCCGCCGAGAGATCGAGCGGGCCGGGATCCTTCGCGGTCGCGCTGCTCGACGCGCTCGACGCCGTCACGCCCGAGCTCGTCGCCCAGCGCGAGCGCCTCTCGTGAGCGCGCTCGACCTCTCCGTCTACCTCGTCACCGATCCGGCCCTGTGCGGCGCGCGCGGCGTGACCGCGGTCGTCGCCGCGGCGGTGGCGGGCGGGGCGACGGCGGTGCAGATCCGCGACAAGCACGCGAGCGGCGCCGAGCTGCTGGAGACGGTGGTCGCGGCCGCGGAGGCCATCGACGCCCATGCGGCCGCGCATCCATCCGCTCGGCGCCCGCTGCTGCTCGTCGACGACCGCGTCGACGTCGTCCTCGCGGCGCTGGCCCGCGGTGCGCGGGTGGACGGCGTGCACGTGGGCCAGTCCGACGTGCCCGCCGACCTGGTACGGCGGATGCTCGACGCCGCCAGCCCGGATCGACGTCTCGTGCTGGGCCTCACCGCGAACACGCCCGCCCACGTCGAGGCGGTGCGGGCGATGCCGGCGGGCACGGTCGACTACCTCGGCGTCGGGGTGATCCGGCCCACGACCACCAAACCCGACCACCCGGCACCGCTCGGGCACGACGGGTTCGGGATCATCGCGGGGCTCTCGCCCGTCCCGTGCGTCGCGATCGGCGGGGTCGACGTGCGCGACGTCGAGGCGATCGCGGCGGCCGGCGGCGCGGGGACGGCGGTCGTGTCGGCGATCTGCGCAGCGGAGGATCCCGAGGCCGCGGCGCGCGAGCTCACGGACGCGTGGGCGCAGGTGCGCGCGGGCGGGTCCGCGGAGGCGACGGGATCGGACGCGCCCACCGCGGATGCGACCGCGACGGCGAGCGCCGCGCCAGCCACGCCACCCGACTCCGCCCGCGTCCCCCGCGTCCTCAGCATCGCGGGCACGGATCCCACGGGCGGCGCGGGCATCCACGCCGACCTCAAGTCGATCGCGGCGAACGGCGGCTACGGCATGGCCGTCGTCACGGCGCTCGTCGCGCAGAACACGACGGGCGTGCGGGAGATCCACGTGCCGCCCGTCGCGTTCCTGCGCGCGCAGCTCGACGCGGTGTCCGACGACGTCGTGATCGACGCCGTGAAGATCGGCATGCTCGGATCCGCCGCCGTGGTCGACGAGGTCGCCGACTGGCTGCGTGCGGTGCGCCCGCCGGTCGTGGTGCTGGATCCGGTGATGGTCGCCCAGTCCGGCGACGCCCTCCTCGACGCCGACGCGACCGAGGCGCTCCGCCGCCTGCTGCCGCTCGCCGACGTCGTCACGCCGAACCTGCCCGAGCTCGCCGCGCTCCTCGGCGAGAGCGAGGCCGACGGCTGGGATCAGGCGCTCGCGCAGGGCCGGGCCCTGGCGGCGCGGCACGGCGTCCGCGTGATCGTCAAGGGCGGGCACCTGCGCGTCGACGACTGCCCGGACGCGCTCGTCACCCCGGGCCAGGCCGGTGCGGAGGCCGCGGCGCACGTCGTCGACGGCCCGCGCATCGCCACGACCAGCACCCACGGCACCGGCTGCTCCCTCTCCAGCGCGCTCGCGACCCTGCACCCCCGGCGCGGCGACTGGCTGACCGCGCTGACGGAGGCGAAGGCCTGGCTCACCGGATCGCTCGCGCACGCCGAGGACCTCGAGGTCGGATCCGGTGCCGGCCCGCTCGACCACCTGCGTGCGCTGTGGGACGCTGCGGGCACCCACGCCGGGCGGATCTCCGCGGAGATGTGGGCCGGATCCGCCGACCTCCGCCGCGAGATCGACGAGCTCCCCTTCGTCCGCCGCCTCGGCGACGGCACCCTGCCCGAGGCGTGGTTCTCGCACTACCTCGCGCAGGACGCGATCTACCTGCGGGCCTACTCGCGGGTGCTCGCGCGGGCGAGCCAGCTCGCGCCGACGCCGGACGCGCAGGTGGCATGGGCGCGTTCCGCGGCGGACGCGATCGCCGCGGAGTCGGCGCTGCACGAGGAGTGGCTGGCCCGGCATCCGGCCCCCGCGGTCGCCGGACCGGTGACGCGCGCCTACGTCGACCACCTGCTCGCGCACGCCGCGACGAGCGACTACGCGGTGCTCGTCGCGGCGCTGCTGCCCTGCTTCACGATCTACGCGGACGTGGGGACCAGGCTCCGGGCGGCGGGATCCGCGGCAGCCGCGGCCGGCGAGGCCCACCCGTACGCGGCATGGCTGGCGACGTACGCGGATCCGGGGTTCGCGGCAGCCACGCGGCGCACGTGCGAGCTGGTGGACGAGGCGGCGGTGATCGCGGGTCCGAGCCGGCGGGCCGCGATGCTCGAGGCGTCCCGCCTGTCGTCCGCGTACGAGCGCGACTTCTTCCGTGCCCCGGAGGCTCTCGGCTGACCCGGGGCGGCGGATCCGGGATGCGGCTCCCGGGGGCGGCTCCCGGGGGCGGATCCCGCCCGCGCCTGGGGACGCCCCGGCCCGCTCCCCGCGGCACCCGCGGGAGGATGCCCGTGCCCCGACGCGACCACCGCGCCGGGGCTCCCCGTTCCACGACCCGGGCACCCGCGTGCCCGACAGAGAGGACACCGCATGCGCGTCCAGGCCGAGACCCCCGCCATCACGATGCCCGACCACCAGTTCACGGGCGATGCCCGCCTCCGCTGGCTCTCCACCCCGCAGACCCCCGAGCAGCGCGCCGTCGTCGCGGCCGTCGCCTTCGCGGCCGGCGCCCGCACCGTGTGGCACTCCCACGTCCTCGGGCAGACGCTGCACGTGACCTCGGGCATCGCCCGCGTGGGCACGCGCAGCGGCGAGGTGGTCGAGGTCGGGCCCGGCGGATCCGTCTACATCGCGGCGGGCGAGGAGCACTGGCACGGTGCCACGGCCCACGCGCCGATGGAGCACATCGCGGTGCTCGAGGACGGCGACGACCCCGTCGACGCCACCACCTGGGGCGCGCCCGTGACCGACGAGGAGTTCCTGCGGCCGGCCGCCCCCGCATCCGTCGCCGCGCCGACCGCCACCCCCGCGGCCGCGCTGCCGGTGCCGCTCGGCCGCCCCGTGCTCGTGCACGCGCTCCGCTACACGGCCATGTTCGGCGAGAAGCCGTTCGACGAGGCGCTGCTGGTGTACCTCGACAACGGCTCGTACAAGATCCTCTCGCCCGGTGAGGAGCACTACGGCAGCTACGTGTCGTCGTCGGAGACGGGCGTCGCGCCGCGTCACGTCGCGTTCCTGTCGTGGCCGTCGGACGACTGGCACCGCAACGTCGCCAGCCACACGCTCACCTTCTCGGAGGACACGGGCGCCTTCATCCAGTCGCTCGTGCTGCCCGGTGACGCGGTGCCGCGCGCGCAGCACGGCTTCGCGGAGGTGGTCGCGGATCCCGCGCAGGTCGACATGACGGCGTCGTGGGACGCGCTGCGGGTCACGCACGCGGCGGCGTTCGAGCGCCTGGCCGAGCGGGTCCGCCAGCTCTGACGTCACAGGGCGGGCCTCCGCCCGCCCCGGCGCTACGCTCGTCCCACCGCGAGCGCCTGCTCACCCCGCGAGGCGCGCGACCCACCCGAGCGCCATCCCGGAAGCCAGGACCATGACCACGACAACCTCTCCGCGCACGCGCGCCCAGCGCCTCGACGCCCTCCCCTGGACCCGTGCGCACTCCCGCATCCTCGGCGGCAGCGGCGTCGGCTGGGCGCTCGACGCGATGGACGTCGGCCTCATCTCGTTCGTCATCGCGCAGCTCGCGGTCATATGGGAGGCGGACGCGGGTCAGCTCGGGTTCGTCGCGTCCGCCGGGTTCCTCGGCATGGCGATCGGCGCGAGCGTCGGCGGGCTGGTCGCCGACCGCATCGGCCGCCGCCAGGTGTTCGCGCTGACGCTGCTCGTCTACGGGGTGGCCACGGGCGTCTCGGCGCTCGCGATGTCGGTGGGCGCGCTCATCGCGCTGCGCTTCGTCGTGGGGCTCGGGCTCGGCGCCGAGCTGCCCGTCGCGTCGACGCTCGTGAGCGAGTTCTCGCCCGCGCGGATCCGCGGCCGCGTCATCGTGATCCTCGAGTCGTCGTGGGCGGTCGGCTGGACCGCCGCGGCGCTCATCGGCTACCTCGTGATCCCCGGGAGCGACGACGGCTGGCGGTGGGCGCTCGCGCTCGGCGCGGTGCCCGCGGTGTGGGCGATCGTCGTGCGGCTGCGCCTGCCGGAGTCGGTGCGGTTCCTCGAGGCGAAGGGCCGGCACCTGGAGGCCGAGCACGTGGTGCGCGACCTCGAGCGGGCGGCGGGGGCGGATCCCGCGACCTTCGTCGCCGACGACACGACCGCCGAGGCCCGGGCAGCGGACGCCGCTCACCCCGCCGATGCGCCCGACACCGACGCCGCACCCCGCGAGCGCCTCTTCGGCGCCCGACTCCGCCGCCGCACGCTCTCCCTCTGGATCGTGTGGTTCTGCGTCAACTTCGCCTACTACGGCGCCTTCATCTGGCTGCCGACGCTGCTCGTCGCGCAGGGCTTCTCGCTCGTGCGCTCGTTCGAGTACACGCTGCTCATCACGCTCGCGCAGCTGCCCGGGTACGCGGTGTCGGCCTGGCTCGTGGAGCGCTGGGGCCGGCGGGTGACGCTCGCGGTCTTCCTCGCGGGATCCGCGGTGTCGGCCGGACTCTTCGGCACCGCCGACTCCGTCACGGCGATCCTCGTGTTCGGCGCCCTCATGTCGTTCTCGAACCTCGGCGCGTGGGGGGCGCTCTACGCCGTGACGCCGGAGCTGTACCCGACCCGGGTGCGCGCGACGGGCGCGGGCAGCGCCGCGGGCTTCGGGCGCCTCGCCTCGATCATCGCGCCCCTGTGCGTGCCGCCGCTCCTCGCGCTCGGCGGCGTCGCGCTGCCGTTCGGCGTCTTCGCGGCGGTGTTCGCGCTGGCCGCCGTCGCCGCGCTGACCCTCCCGGACCTCCGCGGCGCGGCCCTCGAGGACTGAGCGCGGGGATCCGGTCGGTACGCTCGGGAGCACCGAGCCGAGGAGACACCGTGATCCTGTCTATCGTGATGCCCGCCGTGATGGTGGTCGTGGTGATCCTCCTCGCCTTCGCCGTCATCGGCACCACGCGCTCGAACCCGACGCAGGACGCGCAGGACGCCGTCGCCCGCGAGCGCCGCGCGGCCCGCACGGCGGAGCGGGCGCGCAAGAAGGCCGAGCGCGGCTGATCCACGCTGGGGAGCGTACGCTCGCCGCCGGCCTCCGACGCGCATCCTGATCGGATGAGCCCGGACGAGCTGCGACGGCGACGCATCCGCGCCGCACGCGACGCCGCCATCCTCCCCGCCTTCTACCTGGTGTCCCAGCTGGTGATCGTGCCGCTGGTAGCCGGGCGTCCCGCCGCCGACCAGGCGGCCCCGGCCGCCGTCTGGGCCGTCCTCCTGTTCGCCTTCGCCTACTCGATCACCATGGCGCGGTACCGGCGCGGCCAGGACCGCGACTAGTCCGCCGCGCGCACGACGACGCCCCCGCGACCAGCTGGTCGCGGGGGCGTCGTCACGTGCTGCGTGTCGCGACAGCTACGCGGCCAGCGCCTCCTCGAGGAGGTGCGAGAGCGCGTCGAGCTGCACGGACGTGGATCCGGCCTCGTCGAAGTCCTCGCCGTCGAGCGCGCGCGCCGCGAGGCCCGCCTTGCTGTCGATGAGCTCCGCGATCTTCGCGTCGATCGTCTGCGCCGCGATGATCCGCCACGCGGTGACGGGCTCCTCCTGGCCGATGCGGTGCACGCGGTCGATGGCCTGCGTCTGCTCCGCGCTGGTCCAGCTGAGCTCGGCGAGCACCACGTTCGACGCCGCCTGCAGGTTGAGGCCGACGCCCGCCGCGGTGAGCGAGCACACCACGACCTTGACCTCGGGGTCGTTCTGGAAGGAGTCGATCGCGTTCTGGCGCGCCGCCGGCGACTGGTCGCCGCGGATCGAGACGCTCTTCAGCTCCCGCTTCGCGAACGTGGCCTCGGCCTGGTCCATCACGTCGACGTGCTTCGCGAAGAACACGACCTTGCCCACCGAGCGCGCGAGCTGCGCGGCGTAGTCCGCCGCGAGCACGGCCTTGGCCTGGCCGATGCGGCGGACCATGGTGAACACGTTCTCGCCGGTCTTCTGCGCCTTGGCCTCGTCGAGCTCGGACTGCGCCACGAGCCGCACGAGGCTCGCGCGCTCGGATGCCGGTCCGTCCATGACGTCGGCGACGGTCGTGCCGCGTGCGCCGACGAGCGCCGTGAAGCGCCTGACGAGGCGCGCCGCGAGCTCGCGCTCGGCCTGGCGGATGGAGCGGCCCAGGTCGTCGTCGAGCTCGACCGGGAGGTCCGCGATGCGCTTGGAGGGCAGGTCGGTCGCCACGTCGATCTTGCGGCGCCGCACGATGCCGAGGTCGATGACCGCGCGCCGCGCCTCGGCGAAGAAGCCGGGGTCGGCGGGCGTGAGGCCCGCCTCCTCCAGCTCGCCCATGAGGCGCGACGTGGGCTTGTCGCCGTCGATCCAGCCGAGGAACTGCCAGATGGCGCGGAAGTCGTCGATGTCGTTGATGAGCGGCGTGCCCGTGAGCGCCATGAGCAGCGGGTTCGACTGGCGCTGGCGGATGCTCTCGGCGAGCGTGAGCACGAACTTCGACCGCTGCGACTGCAGGTTCTTGATGAAGTGCGCCTCGTCGACGACCATGCCGCGGAAGCCGAGCGTGCGGAGCCAGCCGATGTGGCGATCCAGGACCTCGTAGTTGACGATGACGACGTCGGCGAAGGCGTCGAGCCCCGCGCCGTCGCCGTGGATCACGGTGGCGCGGCGGTGCGGCGTCCACCGCTCGACCTCGCGCTTCCAGTTCATCTTGACGACGTTCGGGACCACGACGAGCAGCGGGTAGGCGTCGGCGACGGACGCCGCGAGCAGCGCCTGCGCGGTCTTGCCGAGGCCGGGCTCGTCGGCGAGCAGGAACTCGCGGTGGCCGAGGCGCACGCTCTCGAGGAAGCGCGCCTGGTGGCGCATGAGCTCGAGGTTCTGCGGCGAGAGGCGGTCGATGCGGGGGCTCTCGGGCAGGTCCATGCTCGCGATGCCGCCGCCGGCGCCGTACTCGAACGACTTGAACAGCGGGCCGAGCAGCTCCCAGTTCGCCAGCAGGCGTGTGGGCGGCGCGGCGGGCGCGGGCCGGTCGAGGTCCGGCTCGAGGAACGGGTTCGCGAGGACGCGGGCCTTGACCGACGGCGGGACGACCTGGCGCTCGTGCAGCTTGGCGAGGGCGGGATCCTCGGGCTCGGGCTCCGGCTCCTCCTCCACGACCATCTCCACGCCGCCGTCGAACAGCATGTGCTTGCGCATGGCGCGGGCGGTCTCGGAGAGCTTGGCGTCGGGATCCAGCAGCGGCAGCACCGAGGTGTCGCGCGCGGCCGTGCGGGCCAGGATGCTCGCGATGCCGTCGAGGCGCTTCAGCGTCTCGGCGCGCTCGGGGTCGCTGAGCGGGGTGGCCGGGTCCTTGGCGTGCGTGCGCTCCTCGCGCATCAGCACGGCGATGACCTGGAACTTCGTGCGGTTGACGGGCTTGAGCTTGCCGCGCTGGGCGGCCTGCTCGATCTCCCGCACGGCGCGCGCCAGCACGGGGATGAGCCCCTCGTTGTCGATCGTGCGCGTGCGGGCGGAGGACCGCCGCTGGCCGGTGCGAGCCATTCAACTCCTTGTTCACTGCCGGAGCCAGGCGCTGCCTGCGCTCCCGGATCGGAAGGACGTGCGTCCGTCGCGCACGGTGACGCGTGCGGTCGGACGGTGGCGAGGGGACCTGCCTCGAGCAACCGGGGTTCCGGGTCGGGGGTGGGACGTGGGTCCGCCGCCTGCGCCCGGCCGCCTCGGGGAGGACGGGCACACGGAGAGTTTAGGGCACGCGCGAGGCGGTGCGCGCCGGTGTGCGCGGGGTGGCCCGGCCACGAGGACGACGGTGAGCACCGGTTCACCGAGGACGGGACACCTCGAAGGACGGAGCCCTTCGAGTGGTCGCCAGCGCCCGAACCGACGGTCCCTGCCCCGCGCGTGGTGGACGCGCCAGGCCGCCGCAATCAACCTCTTCCGCTCCGGTACCAGATCCCCGAGACCGAAGAGCATGCGATCCCCGAGAAGTACCGGACGCACCAGGTCGTTAAAGACCTCTTGGCGCGGTGACACGGCTCCACGAGTCCGACGAGCTCCGCAGGCACGCCGCCGAGCGACGGGACCGCGAGCTCGAGGAGAGCGGCCGGCAGTCACGGAGCGGGAGCAGGAGATGGGCACGCACGAGCGCCGCGGCCCCCACCTCTAAGTGGGCCTCTTGACTCGGCTGCTCGACAACTCCACGCGTGTCGTCAGACAGATGTCCCCGTTCGAGGGGATGCGGTCGCATTTCTGACGTGAGACTCTGTTGCACAGAGGTATGCCCGTCATGGCTTCGAATTCATGCGCCATTCTGATCGCGATCAGCAGATTCGCCAACATGGAGCCAGATGAAAACCCTAACCCTCATCGCCACAGCGACTACCGCAATGCTTATGGCCGCTTCCCTTGCGGCAAGCGGTTCTGCAAGCCCAGCGCCCGAAGACCCCAGGGTACAACCTCAAGTCGATTCCCTTAGCCTCAATGTGATGACGCCAGAGTCGCCTCATACGCCTGTTCCCGCGAATGATGAGTCGTACCAAATCGAACGGGATAATGCTTGGCAGGTCGACAAGAATGCAGTTCTCGCGGATCTGCGAATGCAGTATCCGAACGACTATGCTGGCTCATGGAGGCAGGATCGGGCCGTCACTGTAGCGTTCTCTGGATTGGCACCAGAGGGCGCGGTGGCGTTTCTTGAGGCGAGTCCGTTCGACTTCACTTACCAGGAAAACGTTGGTGTAAGTGAAGAAGATTTGGCTGCCTTGACGCAGGAACTGCACGACGATGCGGTAGGGATAGCCGGATCAGGGGTCACGGTGACCACAGTGCCTTCACTCAAGCAGCGCAGCATTGAGGTTTTACTTGGGGGTGAGGTTGCCGACTCAAGTGCGGGGACGGGCAGCAACGCGGGCACCGCGATTGCCGCCTCCGCTACAGCCGAAGTCAGTGCGGATGAGGTGCGAGACAAGCTAATCGAGTCGGTCGGCGAGAAGCGGCTTGGTGTTCTGGATCTGAAGGTGGAGGTAAGCCCCTTGGCTGGAATCAAGGACGCTGGGTGGGGGGAAGCCGGCGGAGAGCGACTCACAGCACTGAACGGTAACCTCGTTTGCACGTCGGCGTTTGTCGTAAGTTCTCGTGTAAATGCCGATATCGGCGTACTCACCGCCGGTCACTGCGAGGGCACCTTGTTGCAAAACAACCGATATATATTCGACTTTCGAGCTGAGCATCAAGGCAACTACGGCGATATTGAAGTCAGGCGAAGTCCCCGGATGATGGACGCTTCGTTTCACTATGACTATGGCCGCGGATGGCCCGTGCGCGGAAAAGATATTGCATCCTCGGGAGACAGCGTGTGCCGCTTCGGCCACACGACCGGGCGCGAGTGCGGCACAGTGCGCGAGACCGGCGTAACGGCAACACCGGCTTCTGGGATCACAAGTCGTAACTTGACGGCCTACAGCGGTGTCCTCGGAGACCTTGGCGATAGCGGGGGGCCTGTTTACTCGTCCTATACTGCTTATGGCATGACCAAGGGCTTCATGCCCGATAAGCGCTGGAATCTATATTCGCCTATCGAACCCGCTCTGCAGTTGTTTAAGCTTGATCTTTGCACTGATCCGATAGGATGCAGATGATGAAAGTTGTTCACTTCACTTTGATTGCCGCGGCGTGCGTAATGTGCGTTTCTTGCTCGTCTGATACCACCGAGAACGGTGGTCCTGTGCTATCTGACATTGAATCTAATTCACAGCTTCTTTCCTCTAAAGAGGGAGTGATAGCCATGCAAAATGGATGCCTGGTGCTCGAAGATGGAACCATCCCCGTGTTTCCCAGGGCTTCTACAACTTGGGACGGAACTCAATTGACTTGGCAGGGTGAGACGTACCAAGTCGGAGATAGCATTCGACTCGGCGGGGGCGAGGCTCCGGACGGATCTCCGGCGCAGCAACTCGTCCCCTCGATGTGTGGTGATGGACCAGTGTTCGCCGTAAATGCTCCTTAACGTGATTTGATCACTAGATGAGGGCGATGCGTAGGTGGCGTTGATGGTACTGCTCGCTAAAGACGAAGGCCGCCTCAAGTGCTTTCTCATATGGCCATGAACGTAGAAGTCAAAATGACGTCGTACAACCAGCTGCGGCGCTCGATTGAGGGGAGAGATGTCATATGTTCGGGGCAGCAGGTCAGTGGAGCCGGTTTCCGGCCCGGCGACGCTCCGTGAGGCCGAGGTAGATGAACCCGACGATGCCGAGCGGGATCGCGACCGACACGAGCACGACGAACATCACGGCCTTCCCGGCGAAGAATGCCCCCAGGACGGGAAGCTGGACGATCAGGACCGACATGGACGACCGCAGCGGCCACGCCAGCCGGAAGTAGACCCCCGCGCGAACGGATAACAGCAGCGCCTCGAGAGCGACCGCTACAAGGTCGCTGGCCGCTGCGCTCCCCGGTTGTGAGCTGGCGTGGATGATCGCCGCGGCGAAGTGGGCCTCTCCGACGAGCGCCGCCAGCACGCATGAGGGAACTGGCGGCGTACAGCGCCGATTCAGGTACGCACGCCCGATGCAGTTCGCTCGGGTCCCTCCGCTGAGGTCGCCACAGCTGCGGACGGCGCGATGGCGGCAGCCGGCGAACCGCTCGTTGCGCTGGCACCGGCCATCGTGTCGGCGCCGCCCGACTCGCTGGCGTCGACGCGAGCGGTGACATCCACCGCGTCATCGTCGGTCGAGAAGGCGTATGTGTAGGTGACCACCACGGTTGCGGACAATGCCAAGCGCCTTGATCCGGTCCAGGGTCGGTCACACGCCGCGCTCGTGCCCCTCGATCAGCGCCATTGACGGGACGCGCTGGTGCGGTGAGTAGACGCTGAGGTACCCGACATACAGGGCGGTCATCAGCCCCACTGACACGGGGTTGGTGAAGCACCGCGGCGGCAGCACGAATACGTTCTCCTCGGCGGGTCACTGCTCGAGTCGGCCTGGACGCGGTCGGCCCGACCGCCGTGGGCGGCCCGGCCTAGGGTGGATGCATGACGGATCAGGCGACACCCGCAGGCAGCAACGAGGCGGGCGCTCCCGGCCGCTACGTGGAGGAGGGTGAGTTCACCCGCGACACGAACTACATCGAGGACCGGATCCTCCGGGACGGCTCGCAGGGCTGGCCCGTCGAGGCCGGCCGCTACCGCCTCGTCGCGGCGCGCGCGTGCCCGTGGGCGAACCGCTCGGTGATCGTGCGCCGCCTGCTCGGCCTCGAGGACGCCATCTCGCTCGGCCTCCCCGGCCCCACGCACGACGCCCGCAGCTGGACCTTCGACCTCGACCCCGAGGGGCGTGACCCGGTGCTCGGCACCGAGCGCCTGCAGGAGTCGTTCTTCGCGCGCTTCCCCGACTACCCGCGCGGCATCACGGTGCCGGCGCTCGTCGACATCCCCTCGGGCCAGGTCGTGACGAACGACTACCCCCAGATCACGCTCGACCTCTCCACCGAGTGGACCGAGCACCACCGCGAGGGCGCGCCGGACCTCTACCCCGTCGCGCTGCGGGCCGAGATCGACGAGGTCGCGGACCTCGTCTTCCGCGACGTGAACAACGGCGTCTACCGCTGCGGATTCGCGGGATCCCAGGAGGCGTACGAGAAGGCATACGACCGGCTCTTCGGCCGCCTCGACTGGCTGAGCGACCGCCTGTCCACGCAGCGCTACCTCGTGGGCGACACGATCACCGAGGCGGACGTGCGCCTCTTCACGACGCTCGCGCGCTTCGACGCCGTCTACCACGGGCACTTCAAGTGCAACCGGCAGAAGCTCGACGAGATGCCCGTGCTCTGGGCCTACGCGCGGGATCTCTTCCAGACGCCCGGCTTCGGCGACACCATCGACTTCGTGCAGATCAAGCAGCACTACTACCTGACGCACACCGACATCAACCCGACCCGCGTCGTGCCCACGGGCCCCGAGACCTGGGGCTGGCTCGAGCCGCACGGGCGCGAGGAGCTCGGCGGCCGACCGTTCGGCGAGGGCACGCCCCCCGGCCCCGTCCGAGAGGGCGAGCGCGTGCCCGAGGGCCACGGCGCGGTGCCGCGCGGCGGACGCGAGACGCGCCCCTCCGAGGCTCGCGCGTCCGTCTCGGGGACGCCCGTGCCCGGATCGGCGGGCGCCGGATCCGCGGGCCGCTCCTGATGGCGGCGCGCACCGCTCCCGGCACGCTCACCCGGCGTCGCCGGCTCCTCGGCCTCGCGATCCGGCACGTCCCGGCGATCGCCCGCTCGATGCGGGGTACGCCCGCCGCGGGCACGCGCATCGTGCGCTTCCCCGCAGGCGGCCAGCAGGGCGTCCCCCTCGACGTGGCCGTGTGGACGCCGCCCGGGCACGACCGCTCGGCGACCGGATCCCCGGTGCTGGTCGTCCTCGCGCGTCACGACGGCGACTGGCTGCCGTCCACGCTCGCGAAGGACCTGCGCGCGGTGGTCGTGACCATGGCGCCCGAGGACGACGCGCAGGCGCTCGCGGGCCTCTCCTGGATCGCGTCGCATGCGGCCGGGTGGAACGGCACGCCGGAGCGGCTCGGGATCCTCGGCGACGGTCCCGGTGCCGACCGGGCACTGCGCATCACCGCGCTCGCCCGCGACGCCGGCGGACCCGCCGTGCTGCGGCTCGTGCTCGTGAGCCCGTCCGGCGACGTGCCGAGCGCCGGATCCGCCGACCGCCAGGGGCACGGCCGCGACCGGCTGCCCGACATGCTCGTGCACGTGGGCGCCGCGGATCCGCGCATCGACCGCGTCGCGGAGGGCGTGACGGCGCTGAAGGCGGCCGGTGCGAAGACCCGGCTCATCCGGATCCCCCGCGCGGACCAGGGCTGGCTCGCCTACCCGGCGGCCGACCCGGCGCTCGCCCGCCGCTCGCTCGACGAGATCGTCGCCTACCTGCGACGCGGACTCACCGAGGAGCGCGCGTTCGGGGTCGGCCCGGCGTAGGGCTCCCCTCCACGGGCACCTTCACGAGGATGCCGGCCGCGATGAACACGATCGCGGCGACGTACTGCAGGGACTGCCACGTGACGGCCTCGATGGGGATCACGGCGACGGGGTTCCACATGACCGCGACCGCCGCGAGCAGCGCGGCGCTCCACCAGCTGCGGGCGCGCACCGAGAACACGATCATGATGAGCGCGAGGATCGCGACCGCGAACCGCACGACGGTGAAGAGGTCGCCGTCGATGACCGCGAACCCGGCCAGCAGCACGATGGCGCCGAGCAGCCCGGGCGCGAGCGACGGACGGGTGAACGCGGGGGCGGCGGGTGTGCGGGTCACCCCGTCAGTCTGCCAGCGCGCGCCGGGAGGACGCCGCGCAGGCAGTCGGCCGGCTCCGCCCCATATCGGCGGGAGCGGGCCGGCGCTCGGATACCGTGGACGAGCCCGTCCCCGCCCCGACCCCGAGGAGCCCCCATGCGCGCCGTCGTCTACGAGAGGTTCGGCGAGACGCCCGTCGTCCGCGAGCTGCCGGATCCCGTCCCGTCCGCCGCCGGCGTGGTCGTGCGCGTCGAGGCCACGGGCGTCTGCCGCAGCGACGCTCACGGGTGGCTCGGCCACGACGACGGCATCGAGCTCCCGCAGGTGCCGGGCCATGAGCTGGTCGGGCGGATCCACCAGGTCGGCCCCGAGGTCACGCGCTTCCACGTCGGCGACCGCGTGACCGTCCCGTTCGTGTGCGCCTGCGGCCGCTGCGCCGAGTGCCGCGCGGGCAACGGCCAGGTGTGCCGCGACCAGACGCAGCCGGGCTTCACGCACTGGGGATCCTTCGCCGAGCTGGTCGCCCTGCACGACGCCGACGTCAATCTGATCCCCGTGCCCGACGACCTCGACGCGGGCGCCGCCGCTCTCCTCGGCTGCCGCTTCGCCACGGCCTTCCGCGGGCTCGTGCACCGGGCCCGGATCCAGCGCGGCGAGCGCCTCCTCGTCATCGGCTGCGGCGGCGTGGGCCTCAGCGCGGTGATGATCGGCGTGGCGGTGGGCGCGGAGGTGATCGCGGTCGACGTCGACCCGGCCGCCCTCGCGCGCGCGTCGGAGCTCGGGGCCGAGTACACGATCGACTCGTCCGACCTCTCGGAGCTCGACGTCCTCGACGCGATCCACGCGGTCTCCCCCGACGGCGTCCAGGTGTCGGTGGAGGCGCTCGGCCGCGAGTCCACGCTCCGGATCAGCCTGCTCGCGCTCGCGCCGACCGGCCGCCAGGTGCAGATCGGCCTCTTCGCGAGCGAGCCGACGGTGCCCGTGCCGTTCGTCATCAGCCACGAGCTGAGCCTGCACGGCAGCCACGGCATGCCCGCGCACGACTACGCGGAGCTGATGGCGCTGGTCGCCTCGGGCGCGCTCCGCCCGGAGCTCCTCATCGAGCACCGCATCACCCTCGACGAGGCCCCGGCCGCGCTCGAGGCGCTCGCGTCGGGCGACCGCTCGAAGGGGATCACGCTGGTCGAGGTCGGCTGAGCCGACGCGGTCGCCTAGAGTGCGCCCTGCAGCTCCGAGCCCGCCGGGATCGGCACCAGCCGCGTGACGACGGCGGGCCCCGTGATGAGGCCTGCCAGCGACGTGCCCATCCGGGCGACGGCCTCGCCCGCGCCGTGCGCCTCGAGGTCCTCGACGGACGACCACTTCTCGAGCATCACGATGGTGCCGTCGGGCGCGTCGTGGATCGCGTAGACCTCGCAGCCCTCCTCCTCGTGCACCTCGGCGATGCCGAAGGACAGGGCGGCGACCGCCTCGTCGTGCTTGCCCTCGACGGGCGTGAAGACGGCGGTGACGACGACGGGCTGGGACATGGGTTCTCCTCGAGGTGGGACGGGCGATGGGACGTCAGCGGAACCGCTCACGGCCGCGGGATGTTCCGCAGGTTCGAGCGGGCGAGCTTCACGGCCTCGCCGACGCCGCCGTTCATCACGATCTTCGACATCGACAGCGCGAAGCCCTTCACCTGCGCGGCCGTGATCTCCGGCGGGATCGAGAGCGCCATCGGGTCGGTCACGAGGTCGACGAGCGCGGGCCCGTCGTGCGCGAAGGCGGCCTCCAACGCGCCGCGGATGTCCGCCGGGTCCTCGACCCGCTGGGCGTGGATCCCGAGTGCCGCGGCGACGGCCGCGTAGTCGACCATCGGCACGTCCACGCCGAAGTCGGGGATCCCGTCGACGAGCATCTCCACCTTCACGAGCCCGAGCGTCGAGTTGTTGAACACGACGACCTTCACCGGCAGCTGGTACGCCGCGACCGTGACGAGCTCGCCCATGAGCATGGACAGGCCGCCGTCGCCCGAGACCGACACGACCTGCCGCTCCGGGTGCGCGACCTGCGCGCCGATCGCCATCGGCAGCGCGTTGGCCATGGACCCGTGCACGAGCGACCCGAGCATCCGCCGCCGTCCGTTCGGGGTGATGTACCGCGCGGTCCACACGTTGCACATACCCGTGTCGCTGAGGAAGACGGCGTCGTCGGCCGCGACCTCGTCGAGGATGCTGGCCGCGTACTCCGGGTGGATCGGCTTCAGCTTCTCCGCCTTGGTCGTGTACGCGCCGACCACCTGCTCGACCTTCTTCTCCTGCTCCTTCAGCAGCTTCTCCAGGAACCTGCGGTCCGTCTTCCGCTCCACGAGCGGCAGCACCGCGCGGATGGTGGAGAGCGCGTCGCCGTGGATCGCGATGTCGACGTCGGTGCGGCGGCCGAGGCGCTCGGGCGCGATGTCGATCTGCGCGGTCCGCACCTCCTTGCCGGGCAGGAACTGGTCGTAGGGGAAGTCGGTGCCGATGAGGATCAGCAGGTCGGCGCCCGAGATGCCTGCGGCGGCGGCGCCGTAGCCGATGAGGCCCGTCATGCCGACGTCGAACGGGTTGTCCTGCTGGATCACGTCCTTGCCGCGCAGCGAGTGGCCGACGGGAGCGGCGATCTTGTCGGCCAGCTCCATGAGCTCGGCGTGCGCGGATCCCGCCCCGCGGCCCGCGAAGATCGCGACGCTCCTCGCCTCGTCGATGGCGGCGGCGAGCGCGCGCACGTCCTCCTCGGCGGGCACGATGGCGGGGCGGCGCGGCAGCGAGAACGCGGGCGCCTCGCCCTCCGCCTCGAACTCGGCGACGTCGCCGGGGAGCGTGATGACGCTGACGCCGCCGAGCGCGAGCGAGTGCCGCATCGCCTGGTCGACGACGCGCGGCGCCTGGACGGCGGTCGAGATCATCTCCGTGTAGTGCGAGCACTCCACGAAGAGGCGGTCGGGGTGCGTCTCCTGGAAGTAGCCGGAGCCGATCTGGTTCGTGGTGATGTGGCTCGCGATCGCGAGGACCGGGGCGCCCGAGCGGTGCGCGTCGTAGAGGCCGTTGATGAGGTGCAGGTGGCCCGGCCCGCAGGATCCGGCGCACACGGCGAGCTTCCCGGTCAGCTGCGCCTCGGCGGATGCCGCGAACGCCCCCGCCTCCTCGTGCCGCACGTGGATCCAGTCGATGCCGCCCTTGCGGCTCCCGCCCGTGCGCCGCACCGCGTCGACGACGGGATTGAGGCTGTCGCCGACGACCCCGTAGATCCGGCTCACCCCCGCCTCGATGAGCTGGGCGATGAGCTGGTCGGCGACCGTGCGAGCCATGTTGCGTCCTTCCGTCGGTGCATCCAGTCAATACCCGTCGCCTCCGCGCGGGCTCCGCGCGCCGCGCGCTCCGGGAATGCGCCCGCGCCAGGCGCGTTGACCCTCACGTGACCGACACGACGACCGATCCCGCCCGCTCCGCCGCCGCCGACCCCGACGCCCTCGCCGCATACGACTCCTGGCACCGCGCCCGCCTCGCCGCCGTGACGAGCCCGTTCGGCAGCCTCGCGCTCATCCAGACGACCTGGCTCGAGCCCGGCCGGGAGGTCAGCGACCTGGAGGCGCTCGAGGGCCAGCCCGACACCGTGCAGCTCACGCGCATCGAGCGCACCTCGCTCGACACCGGCGAGCCCGAGCACGGCTACCGGCTGTGGGACGCGGCGAGCCCGAGGAACCGCGCGTTCGAGGACATCGAGGTCTACCCGTACGCGCCCGAGTGGATCCTCGAGGGCCGCTTCGAGCGCGTCGACGACGACCGCGTGATCCCCTTCGAGCACATCGCCGACGCCGGCCGCACGCGCGAGCTGCCCGTCCCCGGCGACATCGTGGTCGAGATCGAGGGGCGCGAGGTGCGCCTCAGCGCCTTCGCCGACGGCGACCGCCTCCAGCTCGTCTTCGCCGACGCCACCACCGGCCGCGAGAGCTACGCGCCCAGCCGCTTCCTCTTCATCCCCCGCCCCGACGGCGACGGACCCGTGACCCTCGACTTCACGCGCGCCGTCGTCCCGCCCTGCGGCTTCTCCGACTGGATGAACTGCCCGCTCCCGCCCGCCGGCAACCGCCTGACCGCGGCCGTGCGCGCGGGCGAGCGCCGGGTCATCTACCGCGACGAGGCCTGAGGCGCGGCCGGTGGGGCCGGCGCGGCCGGCGCGTCGGGCACCCCGACGCCCGCCGCCCAGACGCGCGCGACCTCGAGGCCGGGCGTGAGCGCCACGACGTCCGCGGCGGATCCGGCGCGCAGCAGGCCGAGCCGCTCGTCGAGGCCGAGCGCGCGGGCCGGGACGACGGTGAGCGCCGCGACCGCGTCGGGGAGGGCGAGGCCCACCTCGTCCACCGCGATCCGCAGCGCGCGGTCCTGCGTGAGCGTCGAGCCCGCGATCGTCTCGGTGCCCGCGAGCCGCGCGATGCCGTCGCGCACGTCGGCGTCGAGCGAGCCCAGGCGGTAGCGGCCGTCGGCCGATCCGGTCGCCGCCATGGCGTCCGTGACGAGCGCGACGCGGCCCGGGGCCTCGCGGAACAGCAGGGCCGCGACCGAGGGCGCCACGTGCACGCCGTCGAGGATCAGCTCGAGCGTCACGCGCTCGTCGGCGAGCGCGGCCATGATCGGGCCGGGCTCCCGGTGGTGGATCCCCGGCATCGCGTTGAAGGCGTGCGTCAGCACGGTCGCGCCCGCGTCGAAGGCGGCCCGCGCCACCTCGCCCGAGCACGTGGTGTGCCCGACGGCCGCGACCACGCCCGCGGCGACGAGCCGGCGGATCGCATCGAGCGCGCCGTCGAGCTCCGGCGCGATCGTCACCTGCCGGAGCACGCCCTCCCCCGCCGCGAGCAGGGCCTCGATGCGCGCGGGCGTCGGATCCACCAGGTGCTCGTGCGCGTGCGCCCCCGCCGCGTGCGGCGAGAGGAACGGGCCTTCCAGGTGCGCGCCGAGGACGGTCGGGTCCCCTTCCATCGCCTCGCGGATCGCGCCGAGCGACCGCATGAGGTCGGGCACCGGGTTCGCGACGAGGCTCAGGACGGACCGCGTCGTCCCGTGCCGCCGGTGCAGGGCGACGGCCGTCCGGATCCCCTCGTCCCCGTCCTCGTGGGATGCGCCCGCGCCGCCGTGCACGTGCAGGTCGACGGAGCCGGGCACGAGCGTCGCGTCGCCGAGGTCCAGCGTCCGGTCGGCCTCCGGCGCGGTGCGTCCCGCGCCCACTGCGCGGATCCCGTCGGCCTCGATCAGGACCCACGCGTCGGCGGTCGTGCCGCGGGCGTCGACGGCCCAGGCGGCGCGGAGGAGCGTGGTACCGGGGGCAGGGCGCGCGGGCATCCGGTCATCATCCCGCATGCCCGCGCCGCCCGGCCTGCGAACCGCGGTGCTAGCCGAGCACCTCGGGCCGCTTCCACTCCGCACCGTGCACGTGCTGGTCGAGGAAGGCGAGCACCGTCCGGTACCAGACCACCGACTGCTGGGGCTTGAGGACCCAGTGGTTCTCGTCCGGGAAGACCAGGAACCGGTGCGGAGTGGTGCCGTCGTCGGCCGCGTGGTGCTCCGCGAGCTCCGACCAGAGCCGCAGGCTCTCGCCGATGGGCACGCGGTAGTCCCGGTCGCCGTGGATCACGAGCATGGGCGTCACGATGTCGCGCACCGAGTGGTGCGGGGAGTTCCGGTCGAGCCCCTCGGCCGAGAAGATGCTCTGCCAGTACTGCGACGAGTCGGTGGTGGGCCCGAACTGGTCGAGCGACCACAGGCTCGCGTGGCTGACGATCGCGCGGAAGCGGTCGGTGTGCCCGGCGACCCAGTTGGCCATGTAGCCGCCGAACGAGCCGCCCATCGCGGCCGTGCGCGTCTGGTCGATGTCGTCGCGCGCCTCGACGGCGTCGGTGATGGACATGAGGTCGGTGTAGGGCGCCTCGCCCCACGCGTCCCAGCCGCGCGCGATGAAGTCGAGGCCGTAGCCGGTGCTGAGCGCGGGATCCGGGAGCAGCACCGCGTAGCCGCGCGCCACCAGCACCTGCGGCGTCCAGCGCCAGCTCCACGCGTTCCAGCTGTTGAGCGGGCCGCCGTGGATCCACAGCAGCAGTGGCGCGGGCGTCTCGGCCGACGCGCCATCCGGCAGCATCAGCCAGGCGCGCACGCGCGCGCCGTCGGCGGCCGTCGTCTCGACCTCGGTCATGGTCCCGGTCGTGGCGGGGACGGGCGCGGGCGTCGCGAGCCCGGTGACGGATCCGTCGGCGGCCGACACGCGCACGGGGTGCGCGGGCGCCATCCACGAGGAGCGGAGCGCGAGCACGTCGCCGGTCTCGCCGTCGACCTGCACGTCCGTGTAGGTGTGGTCGTCGGTCGTGAGCTGCGTCACCGAGTCGTCGAGGCCGATCCGGAACACGGGTCCGCGTCCGTCCTGGTCGGCCGTGACGACGAGCGCCTGCGAGTCCGCGTCGAACCGCAGCGACGAGGGCCAGCGATCCCAGCCCGCGGCGACGCGGCGCGCGTCGGACCCGTCGAGCGCCGACACCCAGAGCTCCTGCTGCGTGGGCGCGGCGGGCGTGGCGCGGTCGGTGCGCACGTAGGCGAGCAGCGCGCCGTCGGGGCTGATGGCGGGCATCTCGAGGTCGACGCCGGGCACGTCGAGGAGGGTGGTGCGCTCCCCGGTCGCGACGTCGATCGACAGGAGGGCCTGCCGGTAGCCGCGGCGCTCCTTCACGCCGAGGGCGACGACGAGCGTGCGGCCGTCCGGGCTGATCGCCGCGGTGGCGTGCTCGAGCGTGCGGCCGGGCTCCGGCGTGAGGTCGCGCGGCCGCGGCAGCGAGGTCGGGTACGGCTGCGCGCCGGCGGCCGGGGCCGTGGCCGCGGATCCGCCGTCCTCGGTCGCGGCCTCTGCGGCGAGCGCGGCCGCCGCATCCGCGGTCGTGGGCTGTGCGGGCTCCTCCACGAGCGCGTCGGCGAGGTCGAGCGCGAACAGGTGCGGCTCGTCCGGGCCGAGGTCGTGGTCCCAGTAGCGCACGGGGTAGCTCTCGTGCAGGATCGCGTTCACCTTCAGGTCGGCGCGCGTCTTCCGCGCCATGGCGTCGGCCTCGAGCGAGCCGGATCCGGGCAGCAGCCGCGCCTGCAGGACCACCGTGGCCGCGTCGCGCGCGACGGCCGCGATGCCGTCCACCCCGCCGGCGAGGCGGGTCAGCGCGCGGGCCTCGCCGCCGGCCGCCGGGAGGATCCACAGCTGGGCGGCCTCGTTCCCGTCGGCGTCGTCGGCGTCGGGCCGGGAGGAGACGAAGAGGAGGTCGCCTGACGCGGTGAACGCCGCGCCGCCCTCGCTCTTCGCCGAGCGGGTGAGGCGCCGCGGCACGCCGCCGCCTGCCGCGGGCACGACCCAGAGGGCGTGGCGGTAGCCGGTCCTCGCGGCGTCGAGGGTCGTGACGGTGAGCACAGCGCGGCGTCCGTCGGGTGAGAGCACGAGGCCGCCGAGGCGCGGGATGGCGATGAACTCGTCGAGCTCGGTGAAGGGGGTGGTGGTGGTGTCGGGCATGCTCCCACGCTAGCCGCGGCGACTCCCGGCGCCGGCCGACGGAGCCGCGGCGGCCGGCCCTCCCGCCACCGAGCTCGACGCGGGACGGGATCCTTCGCCCCCGAACCGCTGGCGCCGTCACGGTAGGATCGGGCGCATGGAGCGGCGAGCCGGTCGGGTCGGGAGGCCCGCGCGCGTCTCGCGGAGGCTCATCGCGGAGGCGGCCCTCGAGGTCGGCCTCAGCACCCTCACCCTCACCTCGCTCGCGCAACGCCTGGGCGTCGACCACTCGACGCTGTACCGGCACGTCGCCAGCCGCGACGACATCGTCCTCCTCGCGTGCGACACGGCCGTCGCGCGCATGGACTGGCCGACGGTCCCCGACCTCCCGGCCGCCCAGCTCGTGGCGCCGGACGACACCTCGTGGCGCGCCTACCTCGAGCAGGCCGTCGCGCGCATCTGGGACATGTACGACCGGCACCCGGGCCTCGCGAGCGCGATCCACCACCTCGACACCGCCCCCGACCAGGTCGTCCTGCGCTTCACCGGGGCGATCCGCGACCTGACCCGCATGGGCTTCGCGGAGGCGGAGGCCGTGCTGGTCCTCGACACCGTGCTCGACATCGGGGTGGAGTCCTACGTCGGGTGGGAGCGCGTGCTGGCGGCGGGCGGCGGTGCGGCCGACCGGCCCGCGTCGTCGTCCCCCATGGTGGACGCCACGCTGCCGGCCGCCGTGGGGCGCGGGCTGCTCGCCCTGGCCGCCGACGGGGTCGCGGCTGAGCACGCCGCCGACGCCGCCGGGACCCTCCACGCGTCCCGGCGCGGAGGCCCCGCACACTCGGCGGGCGCCCCGGACGCGCTGCACGCGCGCGAGGAGGCGGCGCAGCGCGACGCGCTCGGCACCATGGACCGCGTCACCGCCAGGTTCTCCGGCGAGGTGTCGACGGGATCCGCCGCGACGCCGCGCGACTGGTGGCTGCGCAAGCTCGGCGTGGTCCTCGTGGGCGTGGGCGCGCTGCGCTCCCCCGAGCCGGACGCGACCGACCCCTAGGAGCGGGCCGGATCTACGGCCTCGGCCGTCGCGTCGTCCGCCGACCCGTCCTCGCCGTCCCCGGCCGCGAGGACGGGCGCGAGCACCGCGCGGACCGCCTCGGCCCCGTCGTCGGTGAGGTGCAGCCGGTCGTCCGTGAGCGTGGGGGCGAGCTCGCCGTCGCCGAAGCCGAGGGCGGGCCAGAGGTCCACGTGCTCGGCGCGGACCGCCGGCGCGTACTGGCGGATGTGCACGTTGACGACGCGGATCCGCTCGGCGTGCTCGCGCCCGCGCGGCGGCACCGACAGGACGACGATGCGCGCCGCCGGGAGGTCGCGACGGAGGTGCGCGAGGATCGTCTCCAGCGCGCGGACGGTCGCCTCCGGCCCGCGGCGCGCGGCGCCCAGGTCGTGCGTGCCGCAGGACACCACGACGATCGAGGGGTCGGCGGCCACCGCGTCCGGCAGGAGCGCGAGCACGTCGTCGGTGGTCTGGCCGGCGCGCCCCAGGTCGACGACCCGCGTCTCCGCGTCCTCGCCGTCGGGACCGGGGACGATGCCGCCCCAGCCGCCGTCCCCCGTCAGGCTGTCGCCCAGGAGGACTGTCGTGCGCGTGCGCCGTGCCATGGATCCGCCTCTCGTCGTGCCCATCATGGCCCTGCGCCCGGGGAAGTCACCGGATCGGCGCCGGCCTCAGCCGTGCTGCCGGCGCGCCACCCGGCGCCACCAGAGACGTCGGCGCGGCGACAGCACGAGGACCGCGACGGCGATGAGGAGGGGGAGCGACAGGATCGCGGCGACGAGCGCGCCCGCCTGCCCGGGGTTCAGGGGGATGCCGAGCACGTCGATGGTGACGCGCGACGCGGCGCCGTCGGTGAGGTCGGTGATGTTGCGGTCGCCGGCCGCGTCCACGGGGACGGGCTTCCACGACTCGGAGGCCGCCGGGTCGGGCGTGCTCCCCGCCGGCGGCGTGCGCGCCGCGGCCGGTCCGTCACCCGAGATGATCGAGAGGTCGGCCCGCGCCTGCACGGGCGCGGACACGCTCATCGTCACCGCGGTCGCGAGGCCGGCCGACGCGAGGGCGATGCCCACCAGGGTCAGGAGGATCAGGCCGATGCGCGGGGCGCCGATCCGCCGGCTCACCGCGCGGCCCCCTCGAGGGGACGCCCGGCCTCGCGGGACCGCGTCGCGGCGAGCGCCTTCGCGGTGATGCGGGTGGCCATCGACGTGAAGATGACGCCGTGGAACGGCAGGATCGAGAACCAGTAGAGCCGGCCGGCGAGGCCGGAGGGGAAGAAGATCGCGCGCTGCCGGTAGTCGCTGCCGCCGCCCTCGCGGGGCGTGGAGCTCAGCTCGAGCCAGGCCTCGCCGGGCAGCTTCATCTCGGCGCGCAGCCGCAGCGAGGATCCGCGCTCGATGTGCTCGACGCGCCAGAAGTCGAGCGCGTCGCCGGTCTGCAGCGTGGTCGCGCTGCGGCGTCCGCGGCGGAGGCCCACGCCGCCGACGAGCTTGTCCATCCAGCCGCGAGCGGCCCAGGCGACGGGCAGCGAGTACCAGCCGTTCTCTCCGCCGATCGACTCGATCACGGCCCACAGGTCCTCGGGCGCCGCGTCGGTCGAGCGCTCCTTGAGGTCGAGGTACACCGTGTGCCCCGACCAGTCGGGGTCGCTCGGCAGCAGGTCGCTGGGCGCGCCGACGACGGCGGAGTCCTTCCAGCTGGTCTCGACCACGCCGTCGCGCATCCGTCCGAGGGCGAGGCGCACGGAGCGCCGGTAGCCGGTGAGGCCGCCCTCGGGGTCGGGGATGTAGCTCGAGATGTCGTGCTCGCCCATGACGCAGTCGTACTGCAGCGACTCGATGATCGGCACGGCCAGCGTCCGCGGGATGGGCGTGACGACGTTGACCCAGTGCGCGGCGAGGCGCGGGGCGAAGATCGGGATGGACGCGATGGGCCGCTGCGGCAGCCCGGCCTCGACCGCGTAGCCGTTCATCATCTGGCCGTAGCGGAGCACGTCGGGCCCGCCGATGTCGAAGGTGCGGTTGAGGTCGGCGGGCAGGTCGGCCGCGGCGACGAGGTAGTAGAGGACGTCGCGGATCGCGATGGGCTGGATGAAGTTGCGGACCCAGCCGGGCGCGGGCATGAAGGGCAGCACCTCGGTGAGGTGGCGGATCATCTCGAACGACGTGGAGCCGGATCCGATGACCACGCCCGCCTGCAGCGCGATGGTCGGGACGCCGCTCGCGAGGAGGACGTCGCCGACGGCCTTGCGGCTCGCGAGGTGCTTCGAGAGCTGCGGGGTGTCGGGGTGCAGCCCGCCGAGGTACACGATGCGGCCCACGCCCGCGGCCTTCGCGGCCGTCGCGACGTGCTCGGCGGAGGCGCGCTCCGACGACGCGAAGTCGCCCTTGGACCCCATGCCGTGCACGAGGTAGTAGAGGACGTCGACGCCGTCGACCGCGGGCCCGAGCGTCGCGGAGTCGGCGAGGTCGCCGCGCACCACCTCGACGTCGTCGCGCCAGGGCACGTCGGTGAGGCGACGGGGATCCCGCACGAGCACGCGCACGCGGAAGCCGGCCTCGAGGAGACGGGGCACGAGCCGACCGCCGATGTAGCCCGTCGCTCCGGTCACGAGGGCGAGACGGGAGGCGGCGCTCGGCGATGTCATTCCCTCACGCTAGGCAATCAGCCTGGCAAGCGGCTCCCAGGAGCCGGGACGGGCGGTGGACGCCGCCCGCGGATCAGCCCTCGGCGGACTCGAGCTCGGCCAGGTACCGGCGCCAGGTGGGGCCGTGCTCGGCCTCGCATGTCGCCCAGTCCACCGGGCTGCCGTGCACGAGGTCCTCGAGCAGGTCGAGGTGCAGGCGCCAGCTGGCCTTCAGCACGTTCGCGATGCCGGCGGGGAGGAAGCCCGAGACCGTGACGCTGATCTCCGTCTGCCGGTCGCGCGGGCCGCCGGGCAGCTCGTGGAGGCGGATCAGGAAGCGGGCCGAGACCTCGCCTTCGTGCACGAACGTGTAGTCGATCGCCCGCCCCTCCTCGAAGCGCGTGACCGTGCCGCCGGACGCGGAGGCGAGGCTGCGGTCGGGCACCGTCATCCACTCGAACCAGAAGTCGCCGCCGTCCTCCTGCTCGATGGACGCCTCGGCGAGCCAGCCGGAGACCATGTCGGCGTCGGACACCGCGTCCCACACGATGAGCGGCGGCAGGGGGATGAGCCGGCGGAAGACGAACTCGTACGGCAGGAAGACGGTGGACTCGCGGGCCTCGGAGAGGAAGGCGCCGGGCAGGGCGGGGAAGCGCGCGCGGTCGTCGCCGCGGTCGTCCTCGAGGCCGGCGGAGGAGGGCATGCCCTCGTCGAGCTCGCGGGAGGCGAGGCGCGCCTCGGCGGCGTCGGTGTGCTCGAGGGCGGGGGCGCCGCCGCGCCGGGAGGGCATCGGGTTCTCGGCGCGCGGGTCGGACGCCTCGCGCGGGGTCTGTCCGGGGGTGTGATCGGGATCCACGTGCCGAGCCTAGGTGCGGACCGCCGGTCCGGTCAGTGAATTCCTCACAGGTGTCAGGGCATGGTGCGCACGGGGATGCGGAGGGCGGGCCGCGCGCCCCGCGGGTGGGCCGCCCACCGCCCGTATCCTGGACGCCGGTCGACGGGCGGATCCGGGGCCGGGACAGGACGAAGATGCCTCGCACGCTCGCGCTCGCCGTCGACTTCGGCGGCACCAAGGTCGAGTCCGCGCTCGTGGACGACGCGGGCCGCGTGCTCGAGGGCAGCCGGTTCCGCGGCCCCACCGGTCCCGAGCGCTCCGCCGACGAGCTGCTCGACGCCGTCCTCGGGGTCGCCCGGCAGGCGCTGGCCGCCCTGCCCGACGACGCCGAGCTCGTCGGCACGGGCCTCGCGGCGGCGGGCCCCGTCGACGTGCCGCACGGCCTCGTGTCTCCGCTCAACGTGCCCGCCTGGCGGGACTACCCGCTGCGCGACCGCGTCGCCGAGCTCACGCCCGACGTGCCCACCACGCTGCAGATGGACGGCCTCGCGATCACGCTCGCCGAGCACTGGGTCGGCGCCGGCCGCGGCCACGACCACGTGATGGGGATGATCGTCTCCACCGGGATCGGCGGCGGGCTCGTGCTCGGCGGCCGCACCGCGGCGGGATCCACGGGCAACGCCGGTCACATCGGGCACGTCGAGGTCGCCGGGTTCGACGACCCGTGCACCTGCGGCGGACAGGGATGCGTGGAGGCCATCGCGTCGGGGCCGAAGAGCGTCGCCTGGGCGCGCGCGCAGGGCTGGACGGGATCCACCGGCGAGGACCTGGCCGCCTCCTACCGGGACGGCGACGCGACGGCCGTCGCGGCTGTCCGGCGCGCGGGCCTCGCGATCGGCCGGGCCATCGCGTCCGCCAGCTCCCTCGTGGACCTCGACGTCGTCGCGATCGGCGGCGGGTTCAGCCGCGTCACGCCCGACCTCTTCGACATGATCCGCGAGCCGATCGCGCTCCGCGAGCAGTTCGGCTTCGTCACCAAGACGCGCGTCGTGCCCTCCGGCCTCTCCTCCGACGGCCCGATCATCGGCGCGGGCGCGCTCGTGCACCGCCGGGAGATGGTCCCGAGCTTCTGACGGCGGTCGCCCTCGCCTGGGACAGCTCGGCGTGGAGCGGGCTCGTGGAGGACCAGAGGTCCTCCCACGGGTCCGCGTCGCCCAGCACGTCGATGGCGGGGCCGGCCGGGTCGATCGCCGCTCCGGTCCGGAGCGAGCCCCTGCGGCTCACCGTCGTGCGTGCGTCGTTCGTCCTCCGTGTCCTCCGTGTCGCCGTGCCCGTGGATTCCCCACGGTGCCGAATCGATGCGACGGGCGATGGACCCCGTACGGGCGGCGGGCTGTCGGGAGGTGGACGGAGCACGCGACGCGATCCGCCGGGCGTCAGCCCTCGCGTGCGGCCTCGCGGGGCGCGCGGTCCCAAGTGTCCTCGAGCATCCGCGGCCGGGCGAGGTAGAAGCCCGACGCGGATGCGACCGCGACCATCACGAACAGCATGAGCAGCGGCACGGTCCAGCCGCCGGACAGCTCGTGCAGCACGCCGAACAGCAGGGGTCCGATCGCGCCGATCGAGTAGCCGATGCCCTGGACGAAGCCGCTGAGCGCCACCACTCCCCCGTGCGTGCGGGTGCGCAGGTTGATGAGCACGAAGACCAGCGGGAACAGCAGCGGGCCGGATCCGGCGGCGGCGACCCAGAGGAGCGGCGCGGCGGCCGGCGCGACCAGCAGGCCGACGTAGCCGACGACGAAGAAGAGCACGCCGACCTGGATCAGGATGCCGACGTTCTTCATGCGCGCCGCGAGGATCGGCATGACGATGGCCGCCGGCAGCCCCATGAAGCCGAAGACGGCGAGGAGCGCGCCCGACGCGACGGGCGACTGCCCCGCGGTGTCCTGGAGGAGGGCGGGCAGCCACGCGAACATGGCGTACGCGTTGAACGACGAGGCGGACTGGATCCCCACGAGCGCCCACGCGACCGGCGAGCGGAACACGCGGCCCGTGACGGCGGCGGGCGCCTCCTCCACCTGGTCCGCCCCGGCCGCGGCGGCGCGCTCGCGCCGGGTGTCGCGGCGGTGGTTCACCAGCAGCGCGATCCACGGCACGAGCGCCACGACCGCGATCGCCGCCCAGGCTCCGATCGCCACGCGCCAGCCCGCGCTGTCGGCCAGGGGCGCGGCGACCAGCGACGGGACACCCGTGCTGATCGACAGCATCACGGTGGTGAGCGAGGTGAGCGGCCCGATCCGGCCGGGGAAGTACTTCTTCACGAGCGGCGGCAGGAGCACGTTGCCGAGGCCCATGCCCGCGAGAGACAGGATCGTGCCGACGCCGAAGACGACCACGGTGTCGGATCCGGCGCGCAGCAGGTGCCCGACGACCATCGCGACGAGGCCCACCACCACGGTGAGCTCGAGGCCGAGTCGACGCGAGATCGCGGGCGCCAGCAGGCCGAACAGCGCGAAGCAGACGGGCGGCAGGGCGCCGAGCGCGCCGATCGAGACGCTGTCGAGCGGCACGTCGCGGCCGATCTGGTCGACGATCGGCGAGAAGACGGCGACGGCCGTGCGGAGGTTGAGGGCGACCAGCACGATGCCGACCAGGGCGAGGAGCGCGCCCGCGCGGGGAGCTGCGGGAGTCGTCGTCACCACCAGATTCTACGGCGGTCGGAATAGGCTCTCGGCCATGAGCGAGATCTCCCGGCACCTGCCCCTCAGCCAGCGCCCGTCCGAGCCCGAGGCGAAGGTGACCGGGATCTGGAGCGCGGAGATCGCGGACGTGCTGGACCGCACTGCCGACCTCCTCGCGTCCCTCGACGCGGACGGCTGGGAGGCGGCGAGCATGTGCGAGGGCTGGACCGTGCGCGACGTCGCCGGGCACATCGTCTGGCGGGTCGGCGCGAGCAACGCCGCCATGGTGCGCACGGCCGTGGGGTCGATGCGCCGCCGCCCGCACCTCAACCCCATGCACGTGATGGACGACCTCAGCGCCGACGAGGCCGCCCGCTCCCCCGAGGAGCTCGTCGCCCGGATCCGCGCCATCGCCGCCGAGAAGCGCGCCGGGAAGGGTCGCAAGCGCCTGCCGGAGCTGCTCGAGGTGGTCGTGCACGCCTTCGACATCGCGCACGCGCTGAAGGCGGATCTCGAGCTCGACCACCGCGCGACCGGCGCCGTCGCCGTCGCGCGCGCCGCGATCGCGCCCGCGCAGATCCGCGGGGTGCTGCGGGCGCGCACGCTGCGCGCCTCGGACGCCGGCTGGAGCGTGGGCCACGGCCCCGTGATCGAGGCGACCGCGTCGACGCTCGTCATGTACCTCTTCGGCCGCACGCCCCGCCCCGAGGGCGACGCGGCGCGGACAGCGGGCGAGGCCTAGATCCCGAGCACCCCGCGCGTGCGCATCACGTCGTCCGCCATCTGGGCGATGAGCGGCTCGCGCCCCTCGTAGGCGACCATTCCGCGGATGCGGGCGACGAACACCACCTCGACCTCGTGGTCGTAGAGGTCGAGCGTCTCGTCGAGCACGAACGCCTCGACGACGCGCGGCCGGACGCCCGCGAACGTCGGGTTGGTGCCGACCGAGATGGCGGACGGGTACGTGCGGTCGCCGTCGCGCAGCCAGCCCGCGTAGACGCCGTCCGCGGGGATGAGGCCCTCGGCCTCCGGCGACAGGTTCGCGGTGGGGAAGCCGAGCTCGCGGCCGCGCTTCTCGCCGTGCACGACGACGCCCCGGACGGCGGGCGCCCGACCGAGCAGCTCGGCGGCGGCCTCGACGTCGCCGCGGTCCATGAGGTCGCGGATCCAGGTGGACGACACCTTGCGGCTGCCGTCGGGCATCACGTCGCCGACGACGACCGTGCGGAAGCCGTGGTTCTCGCCGAGGCGCGTGAGGGTCGCCGCGTCGCCCGCCCCCTGCGCGCCGAAGCGGAAGTCCTCGCCCACGAGCACGACGCGGGCACGGAGGGCGTCGACCAGCACCGTGCGCACGAACTCCTCCGGGCTGAGGCGCTGGAGGCGCTCGTCGAACGGGAGCATGAGGGTCGCGTCGACGCCGAGCTCCGCGAGCAGCTCGATCTTCTGCCGGTTGCTCACGAGGCTCTGCGGGCGCGCGGCGGGCGCGAGGAGCGCGGCGGGGTGGCGGTCGAAGGTGACGACGGCGGAGGCCAGGCCCTCGTCGGCCGCGATCCCGAGGAGGCGCCGGATCACCGCTCGGTGCCCCGCGTGCACGCCGTCGAACTTGCCGATGGTGACGGCGCTCGGCCCGAAGCCGCCCGGCACGTCAGCCGGGTCGTGGACGACGAGCACGGTCAGCGGTCTCCGCGCACGGGGCGCTCGTCGACGGCGCTCACGCGCGAGCGTCCCCCGCTCCGGAGCCACCACAGGCCGAGGACCGGCAGCACGAGCGGGATGAACACGTAGCCGTAGCCGTAGACCGACCACACGCTGTCGTGCGGGAAGAGCTGGGAGTCGACGAGGCTCAGGGTGCCCACGACGAGCACGCCCACGAGCTCGAACGCGATCGTGGCGAACGCGATCCGGTACCAGCGGCGCGCGGCCTCCTGCGTGCGCGCGGGCGCGACCAGGGCGACGGTCGCGACGATGTAGACCACGGCCGCGAGCGCGGAGAGCGCGTACGCGACGGGCGCCTCGTCGAACTTGGTGAGGATCTGCGTGACCGAGCGGCCCGTCGCGGCGAGGGCCAGCAGCCCGTAGAAGAAGACCAGGACCCGTCCGAGACCGGTCATGCGCGAGGTACGGGAGTCAGTCATGGCACCTGCGATTATCCCCTACCCGAGGGAGAGGCCGGTCACGCGGACTGCACGTTCCAGATGACGTCCATCCGGTAGACCATGATCGCGATGGCCAGGCACGACGCCCCCAGGATGATCGTGCTCCAGCGGGTGCGCTCGACCAGCGCCCAGAAGACCGCGAGCGGCGGGATCAGCAGGCCGCTCAGCAGGTAGGCGTAGAACTCGATCAGACTGCCCGACGGCGGGTTGCCGACCGCGGGCGCGACGATCGCCATGACGAGCTGCACCACGAGCAGCACCTCGACGAGCGCGGTGGGGAGCACCGTGAGGTCGCTCGGCTTCCGCCCGATGGCGCCGACGACGAGGCACAGGACACCCGCGACGACCGCGACGGCGACCTGCGCGACCGTGAACCAGCCGATCACGACGCGCCCCGGTCGTCGGCCGGGAAGTTGACGATGGACGTGCCGGTGCGGCCGTGGAAGCCGACCAGCCCCACGAGCCGGCCGTCGGGCGCGACCGCGGCGAGCGGATCCCCCGTGGGCGCCTCGTCGGGCGTCGTGAGCTTCTTGCCGTGCCCGAGGTCGATCGCCTCCTGCTCGGTGAGGTGCAGCACGTCGAAGAGGCGCGCGGCGGCGTCGGCCGGCGGGATGAGGCGGTCGGCGACGACCATGTCGTCGATCGGCACCGCGTCGTCGACGTGGAAGGGCCCGACGCGCGTGCGGCGGAGCGCGGTGAGGTGGCCGCCGACGCCGAGCGCGCGGCCGAGGTCGCGCGCGAGCGCCCGCACGTAGGTGCCGGACGAGCAGGTGATGCGGACGTCGAGGTCGAGCTGCGCGCCGTCCTCCTCGCCCTCCTCGGGCTCCACCGCGTCGAAGCGCAGCACGTCGAACGCGGAGACGGTGACCTCGCGCGCGGCGAGCTCGACGTCCTCACCGGCGCGGACGCGGGCGTACGCGCGCTTGCCGTCGACCTTGATGGCGCTCACGGCGCTCGGCACCTGCGAGATGGTGCCGCGGAGGTCCGCGATGGCCCGCTCCACGTCGGCGACGGCCAGGTCGCGGATCCGCCCGGGCTCGGCACGGGACACGACCTCGCCCTCGCGGTCGTCCGTCGTGGTGGCGCGACCGAGGCGGATGGTCGCCAGGTACTCCTTGTCGAGGCCGACGAGGTAGGTGAGCAGGCGCGTGGAGCTGTTGACGCCGAGGATCATGAGGCCCGTCGCCATCGGGTCGAGCGTGCCCGCGTGCCCGACCTTGCGGGTGCCGGCGAGGCGGCGCGTGCGGGCGACGAGGTCGTGGCTCGTCCACTCCCCGCGCTTGTCGATGAGGAGCAGGCCGCTCGCGGTGGAGGGCGCGGCGCGGGGGGTCGGGGTTTCCATGGCCCCACCATCATGCCGTGCCCGGCGGTGCCCCCGGCTCCCTCGGATCCGCCCGGCCTAGGATCGATGGAGTCGGAGGAGGACGCGTGCGGATCGGTGTCGTGGGTGCTGGCGCGGTCGGCGGCACGCTCGCGGCGCTCCTCGAACGGGCCGGCCACGAGGTCGACGTCACCGCGCGCGGCCCGCATCTCCGGGCGATCCAGGACCGCGGGCTGCGCCTCGCCGGCGGCTACGGAGACCACGTGGCGCGCGTCGCGGCGGCCGAGCGGTTGGGCCGCCCGCCCGAGCTCGCGATCGTCGCCACCAAGATCGCCGACGCCCGCGACGCCATGACGGAGAACGCGGGCTGGCTCCGCGGCATCCCCGTGCTCGTCGTGCAGAACGGCCTCTCCGCGATCACGATGGGCGTCGAGTGCCTGCCGCGCTCCCAGGTCGTCGGCGGGCTCGCGCTCGCGGCGACGTCGCTCACCGAGCCCGGGCTCGTCACGGTCACGTCGCCCGCCGGCATGCAGATCGGCTCCGCGGACGGCCCTGGCGGTGCCGGGATCGCCCTGGTGCGCGAGGTGCTGGATCCCGTCATGCCGATCACGGTCGCCCCCGACTTCCGCGGCGCCCAGTGGACCAAGCTCGTCATCAACGGGATCAACGCGGTGCCGGCCGTCACCGGCCTCAGCGTGCAGGCCGTCATCGCCGAGCCCGTGCTCCGGCGCATCGTCACGCGCGCCATGCAGGAGACCGTGCGCACGGGGCTCGCGCGCGGGGTCACGTTCGGCCGGCTCGGCGGCCTCACCCACCGCCACCTGCGGCTGTTCGCCTCGCTGCCGCTCCCCCTCGCCGAGCGCCTGCCGGTGTCGCTCGCCCGGAACATGGGGCAGGTGCCGAACCCCGGCTCGACGCTGCAGAGCATCCGCCGCAACCGCCTCACCGAGGTGGACCACCTCAACGGCGCGGTCTCGGCCCTCGCGCCCGGCGCCGGCCAGGACGCGCGCGTCAACGCCGCGCTGGTGCAGCTCGTGCACAGCGTGGAGGCCAGCGGCCGCCACATCTCCCCCGCGGACCTCGCCCGGCTCGTGCCGCGCTGATCCCCGCTCCCGATCCGTCGGCGGGCGAGCCGCCGGACGCAGGACGCCTCAGCAGCTGTCGGCGAAGACGCGGCGCGGGAGCTCGGGATCGGTGACGTCCACGATCATGGTCGCCGCGCGTCGCGGATCCACCTGCCGGATGTAGCGGGCGTGAGCCTCCTGGGCCGCGGATCCGGCGTCGCCCCCCGAGGTCGCGAGCGGCTCGTCGGGCAGCAGCAGGTAGACGACCGCGTTCCAGAGGCCGCGGAGGTCCGGGGTCTGCAGGGCGTCCCCCGCGACGATCAGCACGGCGTCGTCGGGTGCGTCCGTCACGGCGTCCCCGTCGGGTCGCAGCGCGAACGCGCTGCCGGGCTTCCGGAACGGCCGCACGAGCCCGTCGCGGAGGGCGTCAGCCGCAGGAGCGCCGCCGCCGGAGGCGAAGTCCGCGGCCGCGACGGCGTACGCCCCGCGGCCGTCCGCGCGCAGCATGTCCGCGAGGTCGTGGGCGAACGCGCTCGGGTCCGCGAGCGGCCCGCCGTCGACCGCGAGGAACGCGCGTCCATGGCCGTAGTTGTGCAGGAACTCGTCGGCGAGCGAGGCGAGGACCTCGGCGCGGGAGGCGCGGTACAGGGGCATGCGCCGAGCCTAGGCTCATCGTCTCGTACGCTGGCCGGATGCCGGAGACCGCCCTCGCCCGAGACGTGAACGCGTGGTTCCGGGAGAACGCCCGCGACCTGCCGTGGCGCCGCGAGGGCTTCGGATCCTGGGGGATCCTCGTCAGCGAGTTCATGCTGCAGCAGACGCCCGTGGTCCGCGTGATCCCGCGGCTCGAGGAGTGGCTCGCACGCTGGCCCGTGCCCGCTGCCCTCGCCTCGGCGCCCGCCAGCGAGGCCGTCCGCGCGTGGGGCCGCCTCGGCTACCCGCGGCGCGCGCTGAACCTGCACGCGTGCGCGGTCGCGATCGTCGAGCGGCACGGTGGCGAGGTGCCGGAGGACGTGGATGCCCTGCTCGACCTGCCGGGCGTCGGCCCGTACACGGCGCGCGCGGTCGCGGCGTTCGCCTTCGGCCACCGCCATCCCGTGGTCGACATCAACGTGCGGCGGGTGCTCGCACGCGCGATCGCCGGCCAGGGCGACCCCGGACCGGCGCGCACGACCGTCGACCTCCAGGCGATGGAGGCGCAGCTGCCCGACGACGTCGCGGAGGCGCGCGTGTTCAACGCCGGCGCGATGGAACTCGGAGCGGTGATCTGCACGGCCCGCGCGCCACGCTGCGACGACTGCCCGGTGCGCGACCTGTGCGCATGGCGCGCCGCGGGGTACCCGGCCTACGACGGGCCGGCGCGCGTCATGCAGAAGCGGTTCGAGGGATCCGACCGCCAGGTGCGCGGCCTCCTGCTCGCCGAGCTGCGGTCGAGCCACTCCCCCGTGAGCGCGGCCGACCTCGCGACCGCGTGGCCGGAGCCCGTGCAGCGCGGGCGCGCGCTCGACGGCCTGCTCGCCGACGGGCTCGCCGTGCGCCAGCCCGACGGGACGTACGCCCTGCCGAGCTGACGCGCGGCGGTCGACCGGCGCGGACGCCGGCCGACCGGATGGATCAGTGCGCGGGCTCGTACCCGGGCGCCGAGCGGTCGGCGTCGTCGCCGTCCTCGCCGTCCTCGCCGTCCTCGTCGTCCTCGTCGTCCTCGTCGTCCTCCCCGATCACGCGGGGCTTGACGTACGGGTCCTCGTCGCCCGCGTAGACGCCGGCCTTCGCCTGCGCCTGCACGTCCGCGTCGCGCCGACGCGCCTCCTCCAGGAGGGCGTCGATCGCGGCCGCGTTCTCGGGCACGCCGTCGAGGATGAACTCGAGCGACGGCGTGAGGCGCGCGGTGATGTTCTTGCCCACCTCGCTGCGGAGCATGCCGGTGGCCGACTTGAGGGCGGCTGCCGTGTCGGCTCGCTCCTCGTCGGTGCCGTAGACCGTGTAGAAGATGCTGGCGTGCTGCAGGTCGCCCGTGACGCGCACGTCGGTGACGGTCACGAAGCCGAGCCGCGGGTCCTTGATGCCACGGTCGAGCTTGCGCGCGACGATCTCCTTGATGCGGTCGGCCATCTTCCTGGCCCTCGCGTGATCGACCATGGTCGACGTCCTTCCGTGACGCTGCTCGCCGGGCGTGCTCGTCCGGCTGGAGTGCTGGTGCCCCGCGGGTGGCGGGTACCGCCGGACGCGAGCGCCCGGGTCGTGCTGGTGCCCCGCGGATCGCGGGACGGGGAGGGCCCCGCTCCCCTGGTGGGGAGCGGGGCCCGGATCGGCCGGGGTCAGACCCGCGGCTTCTCCTTCATCTCGATCGTCTCGATCTCGTCGCCGATCTGGATGTCGTTGAACTTGCCGAGGCCGATGCCCGCCTCGAAGTCCGTGCGGACCTCGGACACGTCGTCCTTGAACCGGCGGAGCGACTCGATGGCCAGGCTGTCGCCCACCACCACGCCGTCGCGGATGACCCGCGCCTTGGCGTTCCTGGTGATGGTGCCCGAGCGGACGATGACACCCGCGATGTTGCCGAACTTGGAGGAACGGAACACCTCGCGGATCTCGGCGACGCCGGACTGGACCTCCTCGAACTCGGGCTTGAGCATGCCCGTGAGGCTCGACTCGATCTCCTCGAGCGCCGAGTAGATGACGCTGTAGAAGCGGATGTCGACGCCCTCGCGAGCCGCACGTGCACGGGCCTTCGGGTCGGGGCGGACGTTGAACCCGATGATGATCGCGTTGTCGATCGTCGCCAGGTTGACGTCGCTCTCGGTGACCGCTCCGACACCGCGGTGGATGATCCGCAGCTGCACGGAGTCGTCCACCTCGATCTTCATGAGCGACTCCTCCAGGGCCTCGACGGCACCGGACACGTCGCCCTTGATGATGAGGTTGAGCGACTCGACCTTGCCCTCCTCCAGCGCACGCGTGAAGTCCTCGAGGCTGATGCGCTTGCGGGCCTTGGCCAGCTGCGCGTTGCGCTCGACGGCCTCGCGCTTCTCGGCGATCTGACGGGCGGTGCGGTCCTCCTCGGTGACGAGGAAGGTGTCGCCCGCGCCGGGGACCGACGAGAGGCCCTGGACCTGGACCGGTCGTGACGGGTAGGCCTCGTGGACCGCGTCGCCGTTCTCATCCATCATCGCCCGGACCCGGCCGTAGGCCGTGCCCGCCACGATGGCGTCGCCCACGCGGAGCGTGCCCGACTGGATGAGGACGGTCGCGACCGCACCGCGGCCCTTGTCGAGGCGCGCCTCGATGGCCACGCCGCGCGCGTCCTTGTTCGGGTTGCTGCGCAGGTCGAGCCCGGCGTCGGCGGTGAGCAGGACGGCCTCGAGGAGGTCCTCCACGCCCTTGCCGGTGAGCGCCGACACGTCGACGAACATGACGTCTCCGCCGTACTCCTCGGCGACCAGGCCGTACTCGGTGAGCTGCTGGCGCACCTTGGCGGGGTTGGCCCCCTCCTTGTCGACCTTGTTGACCGCGACCACGATCGGCACGTTCGCCGCCTGGGCGTGGTTCAGGGCCTCCACCGTCTGCGGCATGATGCCGTCGTCGGCCGCGACCACGAGGATCGCGATGTCGGTGACCTGCGCACCACGGGCGCGCATGGCGGTGAACGCCTCGTGGCCCGGGGTGTCGATGAAGGTGATGGCGCGCTCGTAGCCCTCGTGCGGCGCCCAGACCTGGTACGCGCCGATGTGCTGCGTGATGCCGCCCGCTTCGCCCTCGATGACGTTGGCGTTGCGGATGGCGTCGAGCAGGCGCGTCTTGCCGTGGTCGACGTGGCCCATGACGGTGACGACGGGCGGCCGGATCTCCAGCACGTCGTCGTCCTCGTCCTCGAGCTCCTGGTCGAGGTCGATGTCGAAGCCCTCGAGCAGCTCGCGGTCCTCGTCCTCGGGGGAGACGACCTGGATCTTGTAGCCGAGCTCCGTGCCGAGCACCTCGAAGGTGGCCTCGTCGAGCGACTCGGTCGCCGTGGCCATCTCACCGAGGTGGAACAGCACGGTCACCAGGTTGCCGGGGCTCGCGTCGATCTTGTCGGCGAAGTCCGAGATGGACGCGCCGCGACGCAGGCGGACGATGGTGTTGCCGTCGCCGCGGGGTACGCTGACGCCACCCAGCGACGGGGCCTCGCGCAGCTCGAACTCGGCCCTCTTCGTCCGCTTCGACTTGCGCGACTTGCTCTTGCCGCCGCCGCGCCCGAAGGCGCCGGCGGTGCCGCCGCCGGGGCCGCGACCACGGCCGCCGCCGCCGGGACGACCGGCGAAGCCGCCGGCCGGACGCTGGAAGCCGCCGGCTGCGGGGGCGCCGGGGCGTCCCGCTCCGCCGGGCGCTCCGCCGGGGCGACCCGCACCCGCGGGACGCTGGCCGAAGCCGGCCGGGCGTGCGCCCTGGCCGACGCCGCCGGGACGCGGGGCGCCGGGGCGGGGGGATCCGGGACGGGGAGCGGCCGGACGGGGGCCTGCGGCTCCCGCGGCGGGACGCTGGCCCATGCCCTGGTTGCTCGCGAACGGGTTGTTGCCCGGGCGGGGCTTGGTGCCCATGCCCTGGTTGCTCGCGAAGGGGTTGTTGCCGGGGCGCGGGGCCGCCGGACGCGGGATCCCGGGGCGCGGGATGCCGTTCGAGGGGGCCGGCGTGCTGCCGGCGTCCGGGCGCGGGGCGCTCGGGGTCTCGGCGGCCGGGGCGTCGGGGGTGGCGGACGCGGCCGACTTCTCGGCCTGCGCCTTCTCCTCCGCGGCGGCCTTGCGGCTCGCCTCGGCCTGGGCCTGGCGCTCCGCGACGGTCAGCGGCTTCGCCGGGACCGGGACGTCGGACGCCTCGGGCGCCTCGACCTCGGGAGCAGCGGTGGGCTGCGGGGCGGGGGTGGGACGGCCGCCGGGCTTGGGAGCCGACGAACGGGCTCCGGGGCGCGGCGCGGACGAAGGAGCCGCGGCGGGTGCCGCTGCCTGTCCGGTGAGGCCGGCGGCCTCGAGGGCGGCCTTGAGCTTGCGGGCCACGGGGGGCTCGATGCTCGACGACGGTCCCTTGACGAACTCGCCCATCTCCTTGAGCTTGGCGAGTGCGGTCTTGCTGTCGACGCCGATCTCGGCGGCGATCTCGTGTACGCGTGGTTTTGCCACTGTTCTCCTGTCTGGGGGTCCTCTCCCAGGCAGGAGGGGACCGCTAGTGCTGGACGGATCTCATTTCGAGCCGCTCATTAGTTGTCCATGTGCCGTTCAGCCTGTTCTCTCGGATGCTCGCGCGCTCGGCTGGGCCGCGAGCCGCTCTCGTAGTCCCCCAAGAGCTGCGGGGTCGAGCGCCGCGTCGCTCCGCAGGGCCCGCCCGAAGGCACGCCGCGCGATCGCTCTGTCGATGCACTCGATGGTCGGATGGATCCACGCACCCCTGCCGGCCATCACCGCGCGCTCGTCGATGACGAGGGAGCTGGTGGGGGGATCGGCGACGATCCGCAGTAGCGCGGACCTCGGGGCACGCCGACGACAGCCGACGCACGTTCTTACCGGATCCATACTACCCCCTCCGTCCGGCGGCGGGGAGGCCGGGTCGCGGCGGGCGGCGCTCAGTCGTCGCCCTCGAGGATCGAGTCGGGCTGGATGTCGATCTTCGCGCCCGTGAGCTTGGCGGCGAGGCGGGCGTTCTGGCCCTCCTTGCCGATGGCGAGCGACAGCTGGTAGTCCGGCACGAGGGCGCGGACGGCCTTGGTCGCCTGGTCGATGACGAACGAGCTCGTGACGCGGGCGGGCGACAGCGCGTTGCCGACGAACACGGGCAGCGACTCGGAGTAGTCGACGATGTCGATCTTCTCGTCGTTGAGCTCCGCGGTGACGGCGCGGACGCGCTGCCCCAGCTCGCCGATGCAGGCGCCCTTGGCGTTGATGCCGGGCTCGGTCGCGCGCACCGCGATCTTCGTGCGGTGGCCGGCCTCGCGGGCGAGCGACACGATCTCGACGAGCCCCTGCGCGATCTCCGGAACCTCGAGCGCGAACAACTTCCGGACGAGGGACGGGTGCGTGCGCGAGACCGTGATCTGCGGGCCCTTCGCGCCGCGGGAGACGCTCGTGACGTAGACGCGCAGGCGGGAGCCGTGCACGTACTTCTCGCCGGGGACCTGCTCCTCGGGCGGGAGGATCGCCTCGATGGTGCCGAGGTCGACGTGGATCATGCGCGGGTTCGGGCCCTGCTGGATGACGCCCGCGACGATGTCGCCCTCGCGGCCCTTGAACTCGCCGAGGATGCGGTCGTCGCCGATGTCACGCAGGCGCTGGTTGATGACCTGCTTCGCGGCGAAGGCGGCGATGCGGCCGAAGTCGCTCGGGCTGTCCTCGGACTCGCCGATGACGAGGCCGTCCTCGTCGAGCTCGGGGACGTGCACGGAGACGTGGCCGGTCTTGCGGTCCAGGTGCACGCGAGCGGGGGGCACGCCGTCGGCGACGGGCTTGGCGTCGGCCTGGTCGGTGTGCTTGAGGTAGGCGGTGAGGATGGCCTGCTCGATGATCGAGACGAGCTCCTCGAACGGGATCTCGCGCTCGCGCTCCATCAGGCGCAAGACGCTCAGGTCGATGTCCACGGTGCGACTCCTCTATTCGGTTGGAAACACTCGAGGCTACCCGACCGGGAGCGGTCGGGCAGCCTCGGGCGGGGGCGCGGTGCGGATCAGCGTCCGGCGGTGAGGGCGCCCACGACGTCGGCGAGGGCGACGGGCGTGCGCTCGTTCGTGCGGCGGTCCCAGAGCTCGGCCATGCCGTCGACGGCGCCGCGGCCGACGATGACGATGGTCGGCACCCCGATGAGCTCGGCGTCGCCGAACTTCACGCCGGGCGAGACCTTGGGGCGGTCGTCGAAGAGCACGTCGAGGCCCGCGGCGTCGAGCGCGTCGACGAGCTCCTCGGATGCGGAGGCGATCTCGTCGCCCTTGCCGGTCATGACTACGTGCACGTCGAACGGGCTGATGGACGCGGGCCAGAGGAGGCCGCGACCGTCCTGCGTGGCCTCGGCGACGAGCGCGAGGTTGCGCGTGATGCCGATGCCGTAGGACCCCATCGTGACGGTGACGAGCTTGCCGTTCTCGTCGAGCACCTTGAGGCCCAGGGCCTCCGCGTACATGCGGCCGAGCTCGAAGACGTGGCCGATCTCGGTGCCGCGCGCGGTGCTGATGGGACCGGATCCGTCGGGGGCGGGGTCGCCGTCGCGCACGTCGGCCGCCTCCACGACGCCGTCGGGCGTGAAGTCGCGGCCGGCGACGAGCGAGAGCACGTGCTTCCCGGCGACGTTGGCGCCCGTGATCCACGAGCTGCCGCCGACGACGCGGGGGTCGACGAGGTAGCGCACCTTCGTGCTGGACGTGGATCCGAGGACGGGTCCCTCGGCCGACCACGGGCCGATGTAGCCCTTCACGAGGCCGGGCTGCTTCGCGAGGTCGCCCTCCGTGGCGGGCTCGACCTCGGCGGGGAAGAAGGCCACCTCGGCGCGCTTGAGGTCGATGTCGCGGTCGCCGGGGATCCCCACGACGACGAGCTCGCGCGTGCCGTCGAGGTGGGTGAGCGCGAGCACGATGTTCTTCAGCGTGTCGGCGGCCGTCCAGGCGCGGCCGTCCTCGCGGGGCTCGCGGGCGTTCGCGAGGTCGACGAGGGTGGCGATGGTGGGGGTGTCGGGCGAGTCGAAGACGCGCGCGGCGGGCTGGCCATCGATGGGGATCGACTCGGGCACGAGCGTGGTGAATGCCTCGACGTTGGCCGCATAGCCGCCGGGGCTGCGCACGAACGTGTCCTCGCCGATGGGCGTGGGGTGCAGGAACTCCTCGCTCTTGGACCCGCCCATGGCGCCGGCGTCGGCGGCGACGATGACGTACTCGAGGCCGAGGCGCTGGAAGATCCGCTCGTAGGCGTCGCGCTGGGCCTGGTAGCTGACGGCGAGGCCGGCGTCGGTGTGGTCGAAGGAGTAGGCGTCCTTCATCGTGAACTCGCGCCCGCGGAGGATGCCGGCGCGGGGCCGGGCCTCGTCGCGGTACTTGTCCTGGATCTGGTAGATCGACAGGGGCAGGTCCTTGTACGACGAGTAGAGGTCCTTCACGAGCAGCGCGAAGAACTCCTCGTGCGTGGGCGCGAGCACCATGGGCGCGCGCTTGCGATCCTCGAGGCGGAACATCCCGGGGCCGTACTCGTCGTAGCGGCCGGTGGCCTGGTACGGCTCGGCGGGCAGGAGCGCGGGGAAGTGCACCTCCTGGGCGCCGATGCGCTCCATCTCCTCGCGGACGATGGCCTCCACCTTGTTCTTGACCCGGAGGCCGAGCGGCAGCCAGGCGAAGATGCCGGGAGCCTGGCGGCGGATGTAGCCGGCGCGCACGAGGAGGCGGTGGCTGGCGACCTCGGCGTCGACGGGGTCTTCCCTGAGGGTGCGGACGAAGAGCTTGGAGAGGCGTGTGGACACCGGTTCAGCCTAGCGATCCGCCCGGGCCCGCTCAGCGCGCGGCGGCGTACGAGAGGCGGAGGCGCTCGAAGCCCTCGTCGAGGGAGACGGCCGGGGTCCAGCCGAGCGCGCGACGCGTCGCGCGCTGGTCGAACCAGTGCGCGGTGGAGAGCTGCTCGGCGAGGAAGCGGGTCATGGGCGGCTCGTCGGATCCGGGGCGCACGGCCCACACGCGCTCGACCGCTCCCCCGGCGGCACGGGCGAGGGCGGCGGGCACGCGGATCCGCGGTGCGGGCACCCCGGCCGCGCGGCACATGCCCGCGAGCAGCTCGGCGACGGGTCGCGGCTCGCCGTTGGTGACGACGTAGGCGCGGCCGTGCGCGGTGTCGGCTGCGTCGAGCGCGGCGACGACGGCGTCGGCGGCGTTGTCGCGGTAGACGGTGTCGATGAGCGCGGCGCCGTGGCCGAGGAGCGGGAGGCGTCCGCGGGCGGCCCGGTCGACGATGCGGGCGACCAGCTGCGTGTCGCCGGGGCCCCAGACGAGGTGCGGGCGGACGGCGAGGACGCGCATCGCGGGGTCGTCGGCGGCCAGCGCGATGAGCTCGCCCTCGGCCTTGGTGCGGGCGTACTCGCCGCGGGCGCGGACAGGATCCGCCGTGCCGGCGCCGTCGCCCGTGATGGAGAGACCCGTGTGCGCGACCGACGGCGAGGAGACGTGGACGAAGCGGGAGACGCCGGCCGCGCCCGCCGCCCGGAGGAGCGCGCGCGTGCCCTCGACGTTGACGGCGCGGAAGTCGGCCGGGTCGCCCGCGAGCGAGACCTTGGCGGCCAGGTGGATCACGGCGTCGACGCCGTCGACCGCCCGGACGACGGCGGCCGGGTCGGTGACGCTGCCGCGGAGGTCGACGACCGCTCCCGGCACGGGCGCGGTGCCGCTCGCCGCGAGGCCGGACGGCTGGCGCTGGAAGGTGCGGACGGCGTGGCCCGCGGCGGCGAGCCGCTCGGCGACGGATCGGCCCAGCATGCCGCTGGCGCCCGTGACGAGCACGATCACGGCGCGCTCACCCGGCCGCCCGCGAGGATCCCGGCCGCCCAGCGGCCGAGGCGGGCGCGGTCGACCTTGGAGTTGTGGCGCACGTCGGTCGGCAGGACGGGGACGACGATCACGGCCGCGACGGGGATGCCGACCGCGGCGCGCACGGCGGCGGCGAGGTCCGCAGCCGCGAGGCCGACCCGGCGCGCGGCCGGCGCGCTCTCGACGACGAGGACGAGCTGCTGGACGCCAGCCGGACCGACGCCCACGGCGGCCGCGCGGCCGACGCCCGGCGCGGTCTCGGCGCGCTGCTCGGGGCCGACGGGCGTGAGCACGCCGTCGGCCGTCGTGATCACGTGCGGCAGCCGGCCCTCGATCCAGAGCGCGCCCGTGGCGTCGAGGTGGCCGACGTCGCCCGTGCGGTGGCGGCGGATCCCATCTGCCGAGTCGCGGCGGGCCGCGCGGTCGGTGACGTGCAGGCGGTCGTACCGCTCGTGCAGGTGCGGCGCGGACGCGACGATCTCGCCCGTGATGCCGGGCTCGTCGGTGAGCGCGCCCGTCGCGGCGCCGTCGGCGTCGAGGGGGCTGATGCGGATCGCGACGGGGTCGACGGGCTCGCCGACGCACACGCCGGCGTCGCCGCGGAGGGCGGCGGCGCGGATCCCCTCGAGGGTCACGTCGGTGAGCAGCAGCCCCTCCGTCATGCCGTAGGGCGTGTGCACCTCGGCGGCCGGCACGAGCGCGGCGGCGCGCGCGAGCAGCGCCTCCGAGAGCGGGGCGCCCGCGGAGAGCAGCGAGCGGACCCGGCCGAGCGCCTCCCGATCGGCGGCCGAGAGGGCGTCCGCCGTGGCGACCACGTTGGCGAGAGCGGCGGGCGACGCGAAGACGACCGTGGCGTCCGCGGCGCTGGCCGCGGCGGCGAGGGCGGACGCGGTGAGGTCGCGCGGGCGGGTCACGTCCATGTCGGGCGTGACGCTCGTGGCGCCGAGCGCGGGGCCGAGCAGCGCGAACGGGGCGAACCCGGCGACGAGGCCGGTGCCGACGCCCACGTCGAAGCGGGACCCGAGGGTGTCGCGGAGCGCCGCCAGCTGGCGGTTCGTGTAGACGACGCCCTTGGCGGGGCCGGTGGATCCGGAGGTGAAGAGGATCGCCGCGTCGTCGTCCGCGGCGGGCTCGGGCGGGAGGACCTGCGCGCGGCCGTCGCGGGCGATCTGCGGCAGGCTCGCGGCGACGCCGAGCGCGCGCGCGACGGGCGGCGCGAGGGTGGTGACGGAGATGCGCTCCCCCGGCCAGCCGAGTGCGCGCGCGAGGGCGAGGCCGGCGGGGATGCCGACGACCATGTCGGGGCGGGATCCCGCGACCGCGCGCCCGAGGCCCTTCACGCCGAGGCCCGCGTCGGCGACCACGACGACCGCGCCGATGCGCAGGCACGCGTAGAGGAGGGCCGTGAGGTCGGCGCCGGGCGGGACGAGGAGCGAGACGCGGTCGCCGGCGCGGAGGCCGCGCGCGTGCAGCCCCGCGGCGATCTCGCGGACGCGCCGCGAGAGCAGCCGCCAGGAGACGGTGCGCGGACCGCCGCCGCCGCCGCGCGGAGCCATCTCGACGAGGACGGGCGCGTCGCTGTCGCACAGCTCCTCGAGGAGGGCGCCGAGCAGGCGGACGGGCGGGGAGGCGACGGCCGCCGGAGCGGAGGCGGGCGCGGATCCCGGCGCGACCCGATCCGCGAGCCAGTCGAGCGCGGCGGATGCGTAGTCGTGGTCCTCGGCGACGAGGTGGCCGGCGCCCTCCACCCGGTGCACGTCGGCGTGCGGCAGGCGCTCGAGGAGGTCGGACAGGTAGACGTCGCTGAAGATCGGGTCGCGCGGTCCCCACACGAACAGGGCCGGCAGGTCGAGGTCGCGGAGCCCCTCCGCGATCGAGGTGAGCGTCGCGTGGCTCGGGTGCGCGGGGCCCACGGGGATGTCGGCGACGAAGCCGCGGATCCCGGCGCGGCGGTCGGCACCGCGGTACGGCGCCGCGAACGCGCGACGCACGGCGGGGTCGAGCGGGGGGTGCGCGAGCGCGAGCGTGGTGGCGAGGAAGCCGGGCGTGCCACGGGTGGCGGCGTCGTGGATCCCCGTGGCGAGCGCGAGCCGCAGCGGCCACGGGATGGGCACGCCCTCCTCCTGGTGCACCGCGGTGTTGAGGGCCATGACCCCGGCGAGCACGTCCCGGTTGCGCAGCGCCCAGCCGAGGCTGATCACTCCGCCCCAGTCGTGGCCGAGCGTGACGACGGGCGCGGTGACGCCGGATCCCGAGAGCCCGAGCTCGTCGGTCAGCGCCTGGAGGTCGTCGAGCCGCATCGGCAGCGTGCGCGCCTCGCCCGTGCGCTCGGAGAAGCCCATGTCGAGCTGGTCGACGGCGACGACGCGCCAGGCCGGCCGCGACGGATCCCGCTCGGCGCGCGCGAGCGACTCCGCCGCGATGCGCCGCCACAGGTACGACCAGGTGGGGTTGCCGTGCACGCACAGGATCGTGCCCGCGACGGGCGCGCCCGTCGCCGCCAGTCGCTCCCCCGTGTCGAGCAGGTGCCAGCCGTGGCCGCCCGCGCGCTCGACGCGCGACCATGCGGGATCGAGCCCGGTCAGCGGCTGCCCGTCGGGACCTGCCGCGGGGACGGTCGCCGGGGCGACCGCGGCCGATGCGCTCACGCCGCGGCTACCAGAGGATCTCGGTCATGGCCGTGTTGAGGCCCGAGCCCACGCCCATGCAGAGCACGCGGTCGCCGCGGCTCAGGCTGTCGGCCTGGTCGGCGAGCGTGATGGGGATGCTCGCGGGCCCGACGTTGCCGTAGCGCGGGTAGGTGAGCGGCACGCGCGACTTGTCGAGCTTCGCGGCCTTGACGATGGCGTTCGTGTGCACGTCCGAGACCTGGTGGAGGATGTAGCGGTCCATGTCGGACCAGTCCCAGTCGTCCTGCGCGGCTTCCTTCCACGCGTCGACGACGAGCTCCATGCCGCCGCGGAGCAGCTCCTTGGTGTCGGTGAACATGCCGTCCACGTCGCCGATGCAGAGCTCGTGGTGCTGGGTGGCCGCGCGCGTGACGCCGCCGAGGATCCGGTGCCCCTCGGGGTGGTCGCTCGTGCGTCCGAGGACGGCGGCCGCGGCGCCCGCGCCGAGGGTGAGGCTGGGGAACTCGCTGAGGAAGTCGGCGCGCGTGGTCTCCGGCCGGAGCAGGCGCGCGACCGTGTTGTGGCGGATCTCGCCGGCGTCCTCGCCGTCGACGATCATCGCGTAGTCGATCTGGCCCGAGTCGATGAGGTGGCCGGCGAGCGTCATGGCGTTCACGAAGCCGAGGCACGCGTTGGCGATGTCGAAGTTGAGGGCGGACGACGGCAGACCGAGCCCGTTGTGGATGCTGACCGCGACGCTCGGTTCGAGGTGCGCGCGCGTGACGGACGTGTTGATGAGCAGCCCGATCTGCGACGCCTCGACGCCGGCCTGCGCGAGCGCCTTGCGTCCGGCCTCCGTTGCGGCCGCGTCGAACGACATGGACGTGTCCCAGTTGCGCCGCTCGAGCACGCCCGCGACGCGCTGCAGCAGACCGGTGGGGAGGCGGAGCCGGGACAGCACGGGCTTCAGCCGGTCGTCGATCTCGACGGAGGTCACGGTGTGCGGGGCGAGGACGCTGGCGAGCCCCAGCAGGGAGGTGTTCCGATGCCGGAATGTGGCGTTACCGTTCAACAGCATCCTCAGTTCGTGGGGCGGTCCGCCGGGCGGACGACTAGCAGAGCCTACGCGCAGCCGGCGCGCGCGGACGCACGCCGCCCGCGCGGGCGGGTGGGAGAGAAGGGGACTAGACCAGGATCTCGGGGCTGCCGATGGATCCGGCGGGCATCTCCGCGGCGAGGCGGTTGGCCTCCTCGATGAGGGTCTGGACGATCTCGGCCTCGGGCACCGTCTTGATGACCTCGCCCTTGACGAAGATCTGCCCGCGGCCGTTGCCGGACGCCACGCCGAGCTCGGCCTCGCGGGCCTCGCCGGGACCGTTCACGACGCAGCCCATGACGGCCACGCGCAGCGGCACATTGACGTGCTTCAGGCCCTCGGTGACCTGCTCGGCGAGCGAGTAGACGTCGACCTGGGCGCGGCCGCAGCTCGGGCAGGAGACGATCTCGAGCTTGCGCTCGCGGAGGTTGAGCGACTGCAGGATCTGCAGGCCCACCTTCACCTCCTCGGCCGGCGGCGCGGAGAGGGAGACGCGGATGGTGTCGCCGATGCCCTCGGAGAGCAGGATCCCGAACGCCGTGGCGCTCTTGATGGTGCCCTGGAACGCGGGTCCCGCCTCGGTGACGCCGAGGTGCAGCGGCCAGTCGCCGCGCTCGGCGAGCAGGCGGTACGCCTTCACCATGATGACCGGGTCGTTGTGCTTGACCGAGATCTTGAAGTCGTGGAAGTCGTGCTCCTCGAAGAGGCTGGCCTCCCAGACGGCGGACTCGACGAGCGCCTCGGGCGTGGCCTTGCCGTACTTCTGCAGCAGGCTCGGGTGCAGGGACCCGGCGTTGACGCCGATCCGGATGGACACGCCAGCGGCCTTGGCGGCCTTCGCGATGGCGCCGACCTGGTCGTCGAACTTGCGGATGTTGCCGGGGTTCACGCGCACCGCGCCGACGCCGGCGTCGATGGCGGTGAAGACGTAGCGGGGCTGGAAGTGGATGTCCGCGATGATCGGGATCTGGCTCTTCTTCGCGAGGATGTGCAGCACGTCCGCGTCGTCCTGGTGCGGCACCGCGACGCGCACGATGTCGCAGCCCGTGGCCGTGAGCTCGGCGATCTGCTGGAGCGTCGCGTTGATGTTGGTCGTCTGCGTCGTCGTCATCGACTGGACGCTCACCTGGGCGTTCCCGCCCACCTTCACCTTGCCGACGCTGATCTGACGGGTCTTGCGGCGGGGCGCGAGGACCTCAGGGACCTTCGGCATTCCGAGATTGACTGCTGGCACGGGAAGAGCCTACGTCCGATTCCTGCGCGCCCGGTGCGGCGGGGGCGCGGGGCGCTCCCGACCGGCGCCGCCCGGGATCACGTCAGGCGGACGGGGTTCACCAGGTCGGCGAAGATCAGCAGCGCGCTCATCGCGCCGAAGACGATGACGACCACGAACGTCAGCGGCATGAGCTTCGCGACGTCGACCGGTCCGGGATCGCGCCGGCCGAAGGCCTTCGCGAGGAACCGTCGGACGCCCTCAACGATCGCGCCGAGCACGTGCCCGCCGTCGAGCGGCAGGAGCGGCAGCAGGTTGATCATGCCGAGCGCCACGTTGAGCGAGGCGACCAGGCCGATCATCGCGGAGGCACGCGAGGCGACCGGCGTCTCGTCGAGGCTCGCGATCTCGCCCGCGACGCGGCCGACGCCGACGACGCTCATCGGGCCGTTCGGGTCCCGCTCGCCGCCGCCGAACGCGGCGCGGCCGACGTCCACCAGGCGCTGCGGGAGGTTCAGGATGAGGTTGCCGACCGCGGCCATGTTCTCGCCCGTGGTGGTGAACGCGGCGGAGAGCGGCTGCTGCTGCACCGCCTGCGTCGGGCTGAAGCCGATGAGGCCCACCTCGCGCGTGACCGGGTTCCCCTGTTCGTCGACCTCGGGGGCGCCGCGCTGGCCGATGACGGCCTGCTGCGTCAGCACGGGCGTGATGGCGAGCGTCTGCCGCGCGCCGTCGCGCTCCACGACGACGTCGAGCTCCTTCCCGGCGGAGACCTGGACCGTGCTCGTGACCTGGTCCCATGCGGTGACCGGCGAGCCGTCGATGCTGACGATCGTGTCGCCGGGCTGGAGGCCGGCCGCGGCGCCCGGCGCCTCGGGTGCGCCGGCGGGGCAGGTGGCGGCGTCGGCGGACGCGCTGGATCCGGCGGGCACGATGCACGCGTTCACCTGGCCGACCGTGGTGGTGGGCGTCGTGACGCCGAAGCCGCAGAGGACGATCGCGAACAGCACGATCGCCAGGATGAAGTTCATCGCCGGGCCGCCGAGCATGATCACCATGCGCTTGGGGACGGGCAGCTTGTAGAAGGCGCGGTCCTCCTCGTCGCCGACGCTCTCGGCGCTGGCCTGGCGGGCGTCCTGCACGAGGAGGTCGAAGAAGCCGCGACCGGCGCGGTCACCGGCGTCCGGGGTGGTCGTCGATCCGGCGTCGGCGGCGTCGCGGCGGGTGTCGGGCCCGACCAGCTGCGCGATCCCCGTGCTGCTCGTGCCGGCGCGGGAGCTCTGCGGCGGGAACATGCCGATCATGGAGATGTAGCCGCCGAGCGGGATGGCCTTCACGCCGTACTCGGTCTCGCCCTTGCGGCGGCTGAAGATGGTGGGCCCGAAGCCGATCATGTACTGCGTGACGCGCACGCCGAAGAGCTTCGCGGGCACCAGGTGACCGACCTCGTGGAGGCCGATGGACACGGCGACGCCGACCACGATGATGAGCACCCCGAGGATGTAGAGGAAGACGCCGTCCATGGTGGGAGAGGCTACCTCCCGCACCCTGGGCGGACGCCGCCGTGGCGCGGATCCGCAGGCTGGCCGCCGACCGGGCCGGGCGGACTCCGCCCAGGAGCCCCGGGCTAGTCTGGGAGCCCGAGAGGAGAGGTGCGCCCATGCCCGGAGAACGGCCCGACCCACTCGCCGGCACGCTGCTGGCCGGTCGCTACCGCATCAGCGGGCTGCTCGGACGCGGCGGCATGGCCACCGTGTACCGCGCCGCCGACGAGACGCTCGGCCGCGAGGTGGCCGTCAAGGTCTTCGCGACCGACTCCGCCGATCCCGGCGAGGTCGAGCGCCAGGAGGGCGAGGTGCGCATGCTCGCGGGGCTCAGCCACCCCGGCCTCGTGACGCTCTTCGACGTGGGCGACGACGTCGTCGCCGACCGCGTGCTCGCCTTCATCGTGATGGAGATCGTCGACGGCTCGACGCTCGCCGACCGCATGAAGGAGGGGCCGCTGCCCGGGCCCGAGGTGGCGCGCATCGGCGGGATCCTCAGCGACGCGCTCGGCTACATCCACCGCCGCGGAGTCGTGCACCGCGACGTGAAGCCCGCCAACGTGCTGCTGGCGCGACCCGAGGACGACGACGAGCCGGCGGTCGCCAAGCTCACCGACTTCGGCATCGCCCGGCTCGTGGACGGCACGCGCCTCACGTCGACCGGATCCATCATCGGCACCGTCAGCTACCTCAGCCCCGAGCAGGCGCTCGGCGAGGAGGTGGGCGCGCCCACCGACGTCTACGCGCTCGGCCTCGTGCTCCTCGAGTGCCTCACCGGCCGCCGCACCTTCCCGGGCACGGCCGCGGAGTCGACCATGGCGCGCGTGGTGCGCGACCCGGAGATCCCCGCCCGGCTCGGCGCCTCGTGGGTGGACCTGCTCTCCCGCATGACCCGCCGCGATCCCGCGAGCCGGCCGACCGCGCGCGAGGTCGCCGCGGAGCTCCGCACCGGACGCGCGCCCGAGTCCGCGGTGGATGCGCCGACCGCCACCTCGACGCGGGTGATGCCCGCTGCGGCGGCTGCCGGGTTCGGCGCGGCCGGGGCCGGTGCGGCTGCTGCTGCTGCGCCGTCCGCGGATCCGGACGCCCGGACCGAGCGGTTCGCCGCCGCGCCGACGACGCCTCCCGCGCGCGGCGCGGACCCGACCGCCAGGACCTCCCGGGCCGCCGACGCGGATCGCACCCCGGCGAAGCGTCGCGGCAACCGGGCGCTCAGCATCGGCGTCGTGTCCGTGCTGATCGCCGCGGCCGCCGTCGTCGGAGTAGTGGGTGTCCAGGCGCTGCAGACCCGCGACACCTCGTACCCGTCCGTTCCCGGACCCCTCGGCGCGAGCCTCGAGGAGCTGCAGAAGAGCGTGGAGGACGCCCCGTGATCCGCACATCGACCCGCCCGACCGACGGTCCCCGGCGGCGCTCCCTCCGCGGTCGTGCCGCCGTGGGCCTCGCGACCGCGACCACGACCGTGCTCCTCCTCGCCGGCTGCGCGGGCTCGTCGACGCCGGAGGACAGGGCGCTCGACGACCTGCAGCAGCGGACGCTCTCGGTGACCCAGTCATCGAAGGACGGCGACTACGCCAAGGCGCTCGCCCAGCTCGAGGAGCTCCGCACGGCGGTCGAGGCCGACCTCGCCGACGGATCCATCGACCAGGCGCGGCGCGACGAGGTCATCGCGCGGATCGACGCGGTGCGCGCGCAGCTCGAGGCCGCCCGCGACGCGGCGGAGACGACCCCGACGACGTCCCCGTCGCCGTCCGCGAGCCCCTCGCCGTCACCGTCCCCCTCGCGGACGGCGTCGCCGTCGCCCTCGCCCAGCCCGAGCCCGAGCCGCACGACGACGCCGACTCCCGCGGCCACGCCGAGCCCGGCCCCGGGCGGCGGGAACGGGAACGGTAACGGGAACGGGAACGGGAACGGCGGAGCCGGCAACGGCAACGGCGGTGGGAACGGCGGTGGCGGAGCGGGCGAGCCCGGGAACGGGGACGGCTGAGCTGAGGGGCGGTTCCACGTCCGGCCGCCTCGGCAGGATGTCCGGGATCGCCGCGGTCGCCGCGTTCGACCTGGTCCCGACGGTCGAGGCGGTCGCCGCCCTCGGTGACGGTCAGGCCCAGACGGTCAGACCCCGAGCACCCGGTCCGCCTCGGCGCGCGCCCAGCGCTCGGCCTCGGCCAGCGTCTCGCGCGTGAGGGGCCCGGATGCGGGCTCGTGGGCGTCGACGACACGGCCGATGGTGTCCACGATGTCGAGGAACCCCGCGCGCCCCGCGTGGAACGCCTGCACGGCCTGCTCGTTCGCCGCGTTGTAGACGGCCGGGTAGGTGGATCCCGCGGCACCGACCTGCTTGGCCAGCAGCACGGCGGGGAAGGCCTCGTCGTCCAGCGGCTCGAAGGTCCACGTCGCCGCGCGGGTCCAGTCGATGGGCACGCCGACGTCGTGCATGCGGTGCGGCCAGTTCAGCCCGAGCGCGATGGGCAGGCGCATGTCCGGCGGGGATGCCTGCGCGAGCGTCGACCCGTCGATGAACTCGACCATGGAGTGGATCATCGACTGCGGGTGCACGACCACGTCGATCCGCTCGTAGGGCACGTCGAACAGGAGGTGCGCCTCGATGACCTCGAGGCCCTTGTTCACGAGCGTCGACGAGTTCGTGGTGATGACGAGGCCCATGTCCCAGGTCGGGTGCGCGAGCGCCTCGCGCGGGGTGACGTGCTCGAGCTCGGAGCGCGTGCGGCCGCGGAACGGACCGCCGGACGCCGTGACGACGAGCCGCCTGACCTCCTCCGCCGTGCCGCCGCGGAGCGCCTGCGCGATGGCGGAGTGCTCCGAGTCGACGGGGACGAGCTGGCCCGGCGCCGCGAGACCGCGCACCAGCTCGCCGCCGACGATGAGCGACTCCTTGTTCGCGAGGGCGAGTGTGCGGCCCTCCTCCAGCGCGGCGAGGGTGGGGCCGAGCCCCACGGATCCGGTGATGCCGTTGAGCACCACGTCCGCGTCGACCGAGCGGATGAGCTGCTCCGCCTCGTCCGCGCCGAGGGCCGTGTGCTCGACGCCCGCGACGCGCGCCTGCTCGGCGAGCGCCTCGCGCTTGCTGCCGGCGCCGAGACCCACCACCTCGAACAGCTCCGGGTGCCGGGCGACGACCTCGAGGGCCTGCACGCCGATGGAGCCCGTGGATCCGAGGATGATGACGCGGCGCACGGCTCCTCCTACTGGGCCGGAGCGGACTGGGTGCCGAGGATGTCGACGACGAACACGATGGTGTCGGTGCCGCCGATGTCGGTGCCCTGGCCCTTGTCGCCGTAGCCGTCGGCGGGCGGGATGATCGCGATGACCTGCGAGCCGACCTTCTGGCCGACGAGCGCCTTCGTGAAGCCGGGGATGACGCCGCTCGTCTGGAACGAGACCGGCTTGGCGCCCTTGTCCCAGCTCGAGTCGAAGACCTTCTTGGTGTTCCAGTTGATGCCCGTGTACTGCACCGTGACGTTGGCGCCGTCCGTGACCTCTGCGCCGTCACCGACCTTGAGGTTCGCGATCTTGGTCTCGGTGGGCGGCGCGGCGTCCGGGATGGTGATGGTGGGCGCCCCGTTGTCCGCGAGGGTGACCGTCGGGAAGCCCTCAGGTGCCGGCTGGTCCGCGCCGTCGGCGCGCGTGGGGACCTGGCTGAGCACGTCCACCACGATGACGATGGGGTCGTCGGCGCCGAGGCCGAGGGTCGTCGCCTGCTCGGCGGCGAAGCCGTCCGCCGCGGGGACGACCGCGACGATGCGCGATCCGACCGTGGTGCACTCGACCGCACGGACGACGCCGGGGACGAGCGCGCTGTCGTCCAGGGTGGCCGGGAGCGGGGAGTCCGCGTTGTAGGCGAGCTGCGAGATGGCTTCGCCGGTCTTGCCGTTGTACGCGGCGAGCGCGATGTTCGCGGTGGCGCCGGCGGCGACCTCCGCGCCGTCGCCCTGCGTGACGACGGTGCGCTCGGTCGTGTCGACCGTGAGCGGACCGTCGACCGTGACCTCGGGGGCCTTGCCGAAGTCGCCGGAGACCTTGACGGACTTCGACGCGTCGCCCGACGGGGTGTCGATGCAGGACGCCCCCGCGGTGCGTGCGCCGGCCGTCGGGCTCGCGGACGGATCCGCGTTCGGCGTGCCGCTGCTGGAGCATGCGGACAGCGCCAGGACGGCGGCCGCGGCCAGGGTGAGGGGGATGCGTCGCTTCACGTGAGTCGCTTTCATCGGCGCGCCGGACGCACCAGTTATGTAGGAGGGACTCGCACAGTCTGCCCGAACCGGCCGGGGACCGGCTGACAGGGCGCGAGCAGAGAGCCGGGTCAGGCGCCCGCGGGGTCCGCCGGGTCCGCGGGGTCCGCGGGGTCCGCGAGCACCGTGCGCGGCTCGTGGTGGACGGGGAAGTTGACGGAGCTCGCGATGAAGCAGCGCTCCGAGGCGCCCTGGTGCAGCGACATCGCGAGCTCGACGTGCGCGGGATCCCGCACGGTGACGACGGGTCGCAGCGTGACCTCGACGAAGTGCCCGCCCCCGTCGTCCGTCTGCCGCATCGTGCCGGTGGGCTCGTCGCTGTAGCCCACGACCACGACGCCCGCCATCGCGGCGGCGTGCAGGTAGCTGAGCAGGTGGCACTGCGCGAGCGCGGAGATGAGGGTCTCCTCCGGGTTCCAGCGATCGACGTCACCGCGGAACGGGCGGTCGGCGGATCCCAGGAGGTCGGGCTTCCCGGCCGCGCGGACGACGTGGTCGCGGCCGTAGGAGCGGTAGTCGGACGTGCCGGATCCGCGGTCGCCCGTCCACTCGAGGGACAGGGCGTACCGGTGCTCGATCTGCATGGGATCACGCTAGCGAACGGCGCCGCGGCCCTTCCGGATCCCGCTGCCCGCGCGGGTAAACTCGCCGGATCATGACAGACACCCTGGACTCCGCCCGCGTCGGCATCCCTGCCGGCTCCGCCTCCGACTCCCCCGCCGCGGCCGCCCGCGACGCGCGCCCGCAGGTGCCGCAGGAGCGACACATCGTGACGGAGATCCCCGGCCCGCTCTCGCGCGAGCTGCACGAGCGCCGCAAGCGCGTGGTGCCGCCCGGCGTCTCCTCCCTGCTCCCCGTCTACATCTCCCGCGCGCACGGCGCGATCGTGGAGGACGTGGACGGCAACCGCTTCATCGACCTCGGTGCCGGCATCGGCGTGACCACGGTCGGCCACACGCGCCAGGAGGTCGTGGACGCGGCGACCGCGCAGCTCGGCGACGTGATCCACACGCTCTTCACCGTGACGCCCTACGAGGAGTACGTGCGCGTGGCGGAGCTGCTCGCGGAGCACACGCCCGGCACGCACGAGAAGCGCACGGTGCTGGTGAACTCGGGCGCGGAGGCCGTGGAGAACGGCGTGAAGATCGCGCGCAAGCACACGGGTCGCCGCGCGGTGGCTGTGCTCGACCACGGCTACCACGGCCGCACCAACCTCACGATGGCGATGAACTACAAGGCCTCGCCCTACGGCACCGGCTTCGGGCCCTTCGCCGGCGACGTCTACCACGCGCCGAGCTCGTACCCGTATCACGACGGCCTCTCGGGCGCCGAGGCCGCGGCCCGCACCATCTCGTACCTCGAGAAGCGGATCGGCGCGACCGACCTCGCGTGCGTCGTCGCGGAGCCGATCCAGGGCGAGGGCGGCTTCATGGTGCCGGCCGACGGCTTCCTGCCCGCGCTCCAGGAGTGGTGCACGGCGAACGGCGTCGTGTTCATCGCGGACGAGATCCAGTCGGGCCTCGCGCGCACCGGCCGCTTCTTCGCGAGCGAGCACCTCGGCCTCGTGCCCGACCTCGTGCTCACCGCCAAGGGCATCGCGGGCGGCCTGCCGCTCGCGGGCGTGACCGGACGCGCCGAGATCATGGACTCCGCGCTCCCCGGCGGCCTGGGCGGCACGTTCGGCGGCAACCCGGTCGCAGCGGCCGCCGCGGTGGCCGTCTTCGAGGCGATCGAGACGCACGGGCTGCTCGACGAGGCCACGCGCATCGGCGACCACCTGCACCACGCGCTCGCGGACCTGCAGGAGGAGCACGACATCATCGGCGACGTGCGCGGCATCGGCGCGATGGTCGCCATCGAGCTCGTGCAGCCGGGCACGGGATCCACCACGAAGGAGCCGAACGCGGACGCGGTCGCGGCCATCGCGGCGTACTGCCACGCGCACGGCGTGATCATCCTCACCGCGGGGACGTACGGCAACGTCCTCCGGTTCCTGCCGAGCCTCGCGATCTCCGAGGAGCTGCTCGACGACGCGCTCGGCGTGATCGCCGACGCGTTCCGGGCGCTCTGATGGCGGCGGCCGTCGAGACGATCCCCGTCCAGGGCGCCGTCGAGCTCGCGGTGCTCGAGCGGAGCGGCTTCGTGGAGTCGCGCCACATCGGCGCGGCCGTCGTGCTGTCGCCCGAGGGCGAGGTGCTGCGAGAGGTCGGGGACGCGACGACGCCCGTGTTCCCGCGCTCCAGCATGAAGCCGTTCCAGGCCCTCGCGGTGCTGGCGAGCGGCGCGGAGCTCACCGAGGAGGAGCACGTGCTCGCCACGGCGAGCCACGCGGCGACCGCGCGACACGTGGAGGTGGTGCGGGGGATCCTCGCGAAGGCCGGGCTCGACGAGTCCGCGCTGCGCTGCCCCGCCGACTGGCCGCTCGACCGGGCCGCGCGCGACGATCTCGTGCGCGCAGGGATCCCCGCCTCCCCCGTGTACATGAACTGCTCCGGCAAGCACGCCGCGATGCTGCTCGCCTGCGTGACGAACGGCTGGTCGACCGACGACTACCTGCACCCGGACCACCCCCTGCAGGTGCGGATCCGCGACGTGGTCGAGCGCTTCACGGGAGAGCGGATCGCCACGACGGGCATCGACGGGTGCGGTGCGCCCGTGCACGCGATGTCGCTGACGGCGCTCGCGCGCGGGATCCACCGCATCGCGACCTCCGCGCCCGGCTCGCCTTTCGCGCTGTACCGGCACGCGGCAGCCCTCACCGCTGCCGTGCGCGCCCACGGCTGGGCGATCGACGGGCCCGGCCGCGCGAACACCGTCGTGATCGAGCGGCTGGGCCTCTTCGCCAAGGGCGGGGCCGAGGGGATCATGATCATGACAGCCCCCGACGGCACGACGGTGGCCTCGAAGACGCTCGACGGGAGCCTCCGGGCGTCCACCATCGTGGCGCTCGAGCTGCTCGCCCAGGCGGGCGCGATCACGCGGGACGACGTGGAGCGCGTGCGCCCCGAGCTCGACCTCCAGGTGCTCGGCGGCGGCGTGCCGGTGGGCGGGATCCGGGTGTCGCCGACGCTCATCGGCTGATCCCGGCAGGCTGCGCGCGACGCGGCGGGTCGGCGGGGAGCGCCGTGGGTGCCGCCGGCACCGTCGGTGCCGCGGGTGCCTCCCCGTAGACCGGCCCATCGGGCGGCCCCGCCGTCGCCGGCGGCCACGAGCAGCGGCGCACGTCGCCGTCGGGCGTGACGAGCCAGGCGCGCCCGGGGATCGGCGCGAGGGGCGGCGGCACCGCGCGGACGCGGAGCAGCGTGCGCGCGTCCCGCGGGGTGCAGCCCTCCAGCACGACGTCGCCGGCACGACGGAGGTCCGCGAGGAGCGGGCCGCGCATCAGCCAGGCGTCGGGATCCCCGACCACGACCCGGGGACGCGCTGCGCGGCCGCCAGCGTCGTGCACGCCGTGGCCGACGGCGGCTCGCGTCGAGATCCCGATCCCGTCCGCGGCCGGACCGGGGAACGGCTGATCCGCGCACCAGCCCGGCGGGACCCGCGCGGCCTCGACCGCGTCGACGCCCCGCTGGCGGAGTCGCGCGACCGCGGCGGCGGACGACGGCGTCACGAGCGCATGCACGGCGTCGCCCGAGAGGAACACGCGGGGCGCGGGGTCCGCTGGCTCCCGCGCACCGGACCCCTCCGCATGCTGGACGGACGCGCTCTCGACCTCGGGCGGAATGGCCACCTGGATCCGCTCGCCGCGCCACTCCCCCGCTCCGGGCTTCGGGCGGGCATCGAAGAGGCGGCTCTCGCCGCCCGCCAGGACGTGCTCCTGCCGGGTCGGGAGCGGGAGGATCACGGGCGGTCCCGAGGCGGCCGTCACACCCTGGAGCGACCCGCCCGCCCGACGGCAGGCGACGGCGAGCGCCACCCCGGCGTGGGGCCCCTCGCGGACGATGGCGGTCAGCCCCTCGAGCAGGGCGGCCTGGTGCTCGGGTCCCAGGCGGGAGACGGCGACGTCGAGGTCGTCGGCCAGCACGACGAGCGGATCGCGCGGCCCGTGCGGGTCGCGGATGCGGGCGACGACGCCGGCGACCGCATCCCAGCAGCCCTCCGCGTCCGCGGGCACGTGGATCACCTCGGCGCCGGCCACGGCGGCGGACGCGGCGATGGTGCGCAGGCACGTGCTGCGGCCGGATCCCGGGCCGCCGACGACGAGCAGGTGGCCGTCCGTCGCCGGGCACCACACGGCCGTCGCGCGCCGCTGCTCCGCGGGCAGGTCGACGAGGGCGAAGGGCATGGGGGACGCGCCGGATGCGAGGGCCGCGGATCCGCGCCTGGGGAGGGGCGGCACCGCGTCGAGGTCGGCGAACGGGATGGACGCGGGCAGCGGATCCAGCCACGGGCGCCGGACGGGGACGGGGGTCGCGCGGGCGGCGGCGACGCGGGCGAGGTCGCCAGCCGTCGTGACGGCCACCTGGAACGGGCGCGCCGGCGCGCCATGCGCCCCGACGAGGCATCGACCGGAGGGCGCGTCGGCGAGGCGGGCCGCGTCGACGGTGCCGAGGAGCGCCCGGCTGTCCGCCTCGTTGTTGACGCGGAGCGAGAGGCGGAGGTCGCAGTTGGCGAGCACCGCGTCGCGCACGACGCCGGCGGGACGCTGGGTGCAGAGCACGAGGTGCATGCCGAGCGAGCGGCCCCGGGCGGCGATGTCGGCGACGACCTCGTGCAGGCCGTCCTGGTCGGCGAGGAGGGCGGCCAGCTCGTCGACGACGATGACGAGGCGCGGCAGCACGCCCGCCGCGGCGGGGTCGTCGACGTCGCGTGCGCCGGCGTCGCGGAGGACGCGCTCGCGATGCCGGATCTCCGCGCGCAGGCTCTCGAGAGCGCGGCGCGCGCCCTGGCCGTCGAGGTCGGTGACCAGGCCGACGGCGTGCGGCAGGACGAGCAGCGGGTCGAACGCCGCGCCGCCCTTGAAGTCGACGAGGAGAACGGTGACCTCCTCGGGCGGATGCGCCGCCGCGAGCGCCGCCATCCAGGTGACGAGGAGCTCGCTCTTGCCGCTCCCCGTGGTGCCGGCGACGACCGCGTGCGGGCCGTCCGCGACGAGGTCCACCGACACGGGACCGTCGTGCCCGACGCCGATGACCGCCGCGAGCGTGCGCGGACGGCGGGGGCGCGTCAGGCGGTCCCGCTCGGTGCCGGATCCGTCGCCCGCCGCGAGCCCGGGAGCCGACGGGGCCGGGTCGCCCGCGGCCGGCTCGTCGACGGCCGGCGGCTCCGCGAAGGGCGGCTCGGCGGCCAGCAGGTCGGCAGCCAGCAGGTCGGCGAACGGCACGCGCGGCGGGAGGGGCGCCCGCGCCGCCGCGAGCCCGCGCCGCCGCGCGAGGTCGGCCAGCTCGTCCGCGAGGCGCTCCACCTCCGTGAGGGACACGAGGTCGGGACGCACCAGGCCGGTGCGGGTGAGTCGCGGCACCGGGATGCCGTCGTCGTCGGGCGGGAGGACGTGCGCGGCGGGATCCGCGGAGGCGCCGGGGCCGAGGGCGGCCGGGGCGGCAGGCGCCGGGTCGGCCGCGAGGATCCGCGCCGTGCCGGGGCTCCGGACGTCGAGCACCGTGCGGCACGCGGCGGGGAGCGACTCGACCCGCGGCGCCGCGGCGAGCACGACCTCCCGCCCGCCGAGCGCGAGCCGGATCGCCCACGCGCCCGGCTCCCTTGGCGCGATGCGCTCCGCGGCCGGTCGGTCGGCGCCGGCCCGCTCCTCGCGGAGTCCGTCGGCCGCGTGCGGCAGCCGCTCGAGCCAGTCCCACTCGGGCCCGGCCGGGCGGGACGCGATGCGCAGGTCGTCCGGCGGGAGGGCGTGCACGAGCTGGACGACGACGCCCCGGAGCACGGGCGCGACCAGGGCGGGGGCGCCCCGCAGCCCGAGGCCGCCGGTGGCGGAGACGAGGACGGGCGCGTCGGGGACCCAGCGGACGAGATCCGCCCACCGTGCCGGATCGTGGAGGGAGGCGCCGGACGCCGATCGCGCACCGGCGGAGACGCGACGGGTGCGCCGCCGCAGGGACCGCAGGAGCGGACGACGCAGGAGCATGCCGCGCCCGTCCCGCGCGTCGGCATCCGGCACCCGCGCGTCCGGATCGCCGCGCCAGACCATGCCGCTCGGCACCTCGCCCGTGCCGAGCGCCACCGGGAGCGGGCCGTCGCCGTCCGGATCCGCCCGCCAGAGGAGCGCGGGGTTGGCGCTCCCGTCGAGGATCTCGCGCGCGGACGGCGCCCGGGAATGCAGGGCGACGCGGGCGGCGGCGACGCGCGCCCGTACCTCGGCGTGCAGGCGCGCGACCGCGGCGCGGGACTCGCGTTCGACCCGGCGGGCGGAGCGCCGGCCGGAGATGCGCTGATCCGCGACGCCCGCGATCGCGACCACGGGCCCGAGCGCCGCGAACAGCAGCGCGTACGGCGAGCGCGTGACGGCCCAGACGCCGACGCTGACGACGAGGGGCGCCGCGACGCCGAGCACGGGGAACGGGGGCGGCGGCGCGGGAGCGGGCGACGGGGGCGGGGAGATGTCCACCGGGCGAGGACACCACGGTCGTCGTGCCCCGGCGGCGCGGTGCCCGCACCTCGTGGACGCCGCGCGCGACGGGATCCTGGGGAGGAGGCGTCAGGGGCGCGGGCGGCGCCGCCGGGCACGCGCTCCCGCGAACCGCGCGCGGCCGTCGCCGTCGCCGCCCGCGCCCCGCCCGCGCCGCAGCGACGCCAGCGACACCATCGCGCGGAGCCGCTGCCGCCGGGTCCGCCCCGCGTCCATGCGCGCCGCGAGCTCGTCGACGCGGCGCCAGGAGGCGTCGGCGAGCGGATCCGGCACATCGCCCGGCGCGAACGCCGACTCGTCGGCCACGTCGGCGAGCCCGCGCGCGCCGCCCACGCCCACGAGCCGCGCCACCTCGCGCCGCGTGGCCTGCACGGGCGGCACGAGGCCGCGGTCGAGCGCGCCGTCGTGGAACTCGTCCCACGCGCCGCCGACCCGGTCGCGGGCCACCGCGGCCCGGCGCCTCCGCCGTCGGCGCGCGACCTTCGCGCCCACGACGGCGAGGGACGGCGACGCCGCGAGCCCCAGCCCGAGCAGCGACCAGCCGGCCACGCTCACGGCGGCGAGCACGGCCTGGAGCGCGGGATCCGTCTCCGGCCGGTCGTCGCGGCTCGCGTCCGGCGGCGTGCGGTCCTCGGGCTCGGCCTGCTCCTCGACGGGCGGCGGCAGCACGGTCTGCGGGCGGGCGACCTCGGTGGGCTCGTCGGGCAACGCGTCGGGCACGTCGCGGACCGGCGGGTTCGGATCGACGGCCACCCAGCCGGAGGACGCGGTGTCGACCTCGATCCAGGCGGTGACGTCGGATCCCTGGATCCGCACGGGCCCGCCGAGCGCGTCCCGCACGGCGGCCTCGCCGGGCGCGAAGCCCATCACGACGCGGACGGGGAAGCCGAGGTCGTCGGCCATGAGTGCGGCCGCGACCGCGTACTGCTCCGCGTCGCCCAGCATGGGGCGCGTCGTGAGGAGGTCGGCGATCCGCTCGGCCGAGTGGCCCGACCGGCTGAAGGGCGCGTCGCCGACGCCGTGGCTGACGTAGCCGTCGGCGCGGAGTGCCGAGATCGCGGCGACGAGCTGCGCGCCGGGCGACGCCGAGGTGCCGACGCCCGCGTCCGCGCCGCCCGCGGTCGCGCCGTCGGGGGCGGCGGTGGACGCCTCCACGCGCGCGGCGATCTCGTCGGGCACTCCCGTGGGGCGCGGGGCCACGGCGTCGCCCGGGCGCTCGTCGGCGAGCGCCTCCAGCGGCGGCGTCGACGCGACCACGGCCTCGATCTCGTACGCGTCGCCGGCGGTCAGCCCGCCGATCACGGCGCCGGTGGCGGTCGCGTCGTCGTAGTAGAAGGAGTCGGCGAGGCGTCCGCCGTCGTCGCCCGCGAAGGCGATGCGCTCGAGGCGGCCCGCGCCCGGCAGCCACACGCCGCGGTAGGCGTCGACGACGACGTCGAGGGTGACGTCGTCGCCCGCGACGCCCGTCTGGTCGAGCCGGTACGGCACGCGCGCGAAGGTGCCGGAGGCCTGCCCCGTGCGCGACGCGTCGACGCTGCCGCGCGCGCCGCCCGTGCCGTAGACGACGCCGTCGTAGGTGTCGAGGGCGGCGAGTCGCACCCGGCCGCCGACGGGCAGGCCCGCGACCGTGAGCAGCGTCTCGTCGGCCGTCGGCGTCTTCCAGTAGGTGCGGAAGGACGAGAGCGGGCTGACCTGCTCGCGCGGATCGAACGGCTGCTCGATCGTGGAGCGGAGGCCGGTCCGGGACGCGTCGGGCGGGGCCGCGCCCGTGGCGGCGACGCCCGCGGCCAGGGCGGCCGCGAGCACGACGACCGCGGAGACCCCGGCGCGGGCGCCCGAGCGGCGTCGGTCCGACGCGGACTCCACGGGGATCCCCGCCTGCCGGCCGAGGCGCCGGACCGCGCGGTGGCGTCGGCGCCAGCGGCAGCGCGCGATCCACAGCAGGGCCGCCGCGAGCCAGGCCAGCGCGACCGGGACGAGGAGGCCAGCGGCATCGGGCGCGTCCGGGCCCTGGCTGCGGTCGGGGCCGAGGGCGGCGGCGACGACGAGGATCACGAGGGAGGGGATCACCGCGAGCTCGGGCCGCCGGGAGCGCAGGGCCACGGAGACGCCGATCACGGACCCCAGCAGCACGAGCGCGAACGCGGGCACGAGGAGCGCCTGGTAGTCGCCGACCGGGAGCGCGATGGTCAGGAGCCGCACGATGCCGAGGGACGCGCCCTCGACGAGCTCGCCGAGGCCAGCGAGCGTGGGCAGCCAGCCGTCGACCGCGCCGGAGGGCACCGCGAGCGGCACGCCGAGCGCGAGGAACGCCACGAGGATCGCGGACGCCACCACCGCGCTCCCCCAGCGGAACCGGGCGCCCGCGACCGCGAGGAGCGTCCCGACGACCAGCGTGATCCCCGCCATCCGCACGAACGACGCGTCGCGGTAGACGGGCCAGAGGGCGGCCGCGGCGAGGCCGGTGAGCAGTGCGATCGCGACGGCCGGGACGAGCGTGCGGCCGGGGTCGCGGGATCCGGCGGGGACGCGGGGGCGGGCGGCGCGACCGGGAGCCGCGCGGCGGGCGACGCGGGCGCCGGCGGGACCCCGCGCGCTCACGTCGCGCTCCGCTGCAGGGCGCCGCGCAGGTCCTCGAGGTAGCCGATCGTGAGGACCGACAGGTCGCCGAGGCGGCGGAGCCCGGGCTCGACCTCGGGGTCGCAGACGACCGCGACCACCTGCACGCCGGGCGGGAAGCCGACGGCGGCCGCGCGGATCGCGGCGGGTGCCGCTCCCGTGCCGCAGACGAGGAAGACGACGGACACGCCCGCGACCTCGTCGGCGGCCGCGCGGGCGAGCTCGACGAGCGACGCCGCGCGGTCGGAGGCGCCGATCTCGGCGAGGTCGTCGAGGAGGCGGTCGCGCGTGACGGTGGCGAGCCGGCGGAGGCGGGCGGAGCGGGATCCGGGCGGACCCTGGCGCGCGACGGTGCGGGCGAGCCCGGGCAGCGTGGGCGCGGTCGGGGGGCGGCGCGCGCGTCGCGCCGCCCTGTCGGCGCTCGCGACGACCTGCAGGGTCCGCGCGTCGACGATGGCGCGCGCGCCCAGGGATCCGACGACGCTCACGGCCAGCTCGAACTCGGCGTCGGCGCTGGATCCGGCGAGCGCGCCCGCGGCATGCCCCGCCGCGACCGTGGTGCCGCCCGCCGGGATCGCCGTCGCGTCCTCCACCGGGCTGGCAGCGCCGTCCCCGTAGTCGCCCGCGTGCAGCGACAGCGCCACCATGATGTGGCTCCGCCGGGTCTCCTCGAAGCGCCGCACCATGTGCACGCCGGTCTTCGCGGTCGAGCGCCAGTGGATGTGCCGCACCGGGTCGCCCGGCACGTACTCGCGGAGCGACTGGAACGACACGTCGCTGTCGGTGAGGTCGCGCGTGGCGCGGCCCTCGAGGTCGCGGACGAAGCCCGTGCTCGTGCTGGGCATCGCGAGCGTGCGCGGGTGCACGAGCAGGCGGGTCGCGGCGGCCTCGGCGGACTCGCGGCGCACCAGGCCGATCGGGTCGCCGCGGACGATGCGCGCGGGGCCGAGCGCGATCACGCCGCGGCGCGAGGTCGGCACGACGAACACGTCCTCGTGGGAGTGGCCGTGCGCGAGGGAGGGGACGTGGACCTCGGCGAGACCGGATCCGACCGGCACCTCCACCGTGAGGCCGACCGCGCGGCGGCGCAGCGGGTTCCGCACGGCGACGGTCGCGGGCGCGCGCTCCCCCGCGACCACGCGGTCGCGCGGCAGGCGCAGCGACACCTCGACCCCGGAGGATCCGACGAGGTGCAGCAGCGCGATGACCCAGAGGGCGGCGGCGGTCCAGGCGACCGCGACCAGCTCGCGCCAGCCGAGCGCGTACCCGACGGCGCCCGTGACGACCGCGGCCAGCGCGACGACGCGGCCGAGCGGCGTGACGACCGCGACGAGGCGCGCGAGGGCGTGGCGCCGCGGGGCGGCGGCGGGATCGAGCGGGGACGCGACGGCGGCGGGATCCGGTGCGGCGGCCGCGCCGCGCATCCCGACCGCGCTCATCCGCCCGACCGCGCGCCGGCGGCGGAGGCGCCCGAAGCGGAGGGCCCCGCGACGTGCGACCCCGTGGCGGCCCGACCGCCCGACGCCCCGGCGTGCCCGTCGCGCGGCGGCGCGGTCTCGATGAGGATCTGCGACAGCACGCTCGTGGGCGTCACGCCGTCGAACTCGGCCTCGGGATCCAGCAGCAGGCGGTGCGCGAGCACGGGCTCGGCGAGGGCCTTCACGTCGTCGGGCACGACGTAGTGCCGGCCGTCCGCGGCGGCCCAGGTGCGGGACGCGCGCACGAGCGCGAGGGCACCGCGCACGCTCGCGCCCAGCCGCACCTCGGGCGCGGTGCGGGTCGCGTCGACCAGGCGCACCACGTAGTCGGCGACCGCGGGATCCACGTGCACGGTCCCCGCGCGCTCCTGCAGCGCCCGCACGGCGGCGGCCGACGCGACGGGCGCGAGCGTCACGTCGTGCGCGCTCACGGACGCGCCCTGCAGGATCCGCAGCATCGACTCGTGGTCGGGGTACCCGATGGAGGTGCGCAGCAGGAACCGGTCGAGCTGCGCCTCGGGCAGCGCGTAGGTGCCGGCCTGCTCGATCGGGTTCTGGGTCGCGATGACCATGAACGGGTGGCCGACGTCGTACGGGGTTCCGTCGACCGTGACGCGGCCCTCCTCCATCACCTCGAGGAGCGCGGACTGGGTCTTCGGGCTCGCGCGGTTGATCTCGTCGGCCAGCACGATGCTCGCGAACACCGGCCCGCGGTGGAACTCGAACTCGCCCGTGCGCTGGTCGTAGACGCTGACGCCCGTGATGTCGCCGGGCAGCACGTCGGGCGTGAACTGCACGCGGCTGTGCGTGCCGTCGACGGTCTGCGCCATGGCGCGCGCGAGCGAGGTCTTGCCGGTGCCGGGCACGTCCTCGAGCAGCAGGTGCCCGCCCGTGACCATGGCCGTGAAGGCGAGGCGCACGACGTGCGACTTGCCGAGGAGCACCTGCTCCACGTTGCGCACGAGCCGCGCGAACTCGTCCTGGAAGGCGCGGGCCTCGTCGGCGGTCATCGTCATGGGTGCGTGCCTCTCGGGTACGGCCGCGTCGTCCGGCGTGAGGGCCGCGGGTTCGGCCGTCATCCGCGGTGGGCGTACGTGTACAGGGTGCCCGAGTTCGCGGTGACGCGCACCTCGAGGATCCGCTCGCCGCCGGCCGGGACCGCGCAGGATCCGGCCGCGCCCGACGACGCGTCGGTCCACGCGCCCTGGCCGCCGCAGCGCCACTCGCTGCGCGCGTACCCGCCGGCGTCCGAGACGCGCGCGCCGCGTCCGGCGGCCGGCGGCATCGAGGTCCACGAGAACGTCGTGACTCCCGCATCGTCGGTGGCGGACCGCACGTCGCCCGCGCGCGCGTCCACGGCGGTGCCGGCGGGGACGGGATCCGACCAGCCGCTCGACCGCGGTCGCCCGTCGCCCGAGTCCTCGACGACGCGCACCTGGATCGAGGCGCCGACGCCCGTGCGCGGCAGCGTGAGCGCCTGGCCGACGCCGATCGGCACGCCGTCGCCCTGCCCGTCGACCCGGTACAGCAGCTGGGCGGACGCGGACGCGCTGCCGGGCCGGTAGCGGGCGTCGGCGAGGACCGCGCGGAAGACGCCGTCGGCGGACCGGTCCGGGCTCGGCAGGTCGACGCGGACGACGGGCGTGGACGGCGCCGTGCGCGGGGTGAGCTGCCCGGCCTCGACGACCGTGCAGCCCTGGCTGTTGGCGGCGAGCACGGCGAACGCGACGGGCTGGTCGGTGGCGAGGCCCGTGAAGACGTGGCTGGTCGCGCCGCCCACCTCGACCGCGGGACCGTGCTGGGCCGACCACGGCGACACGCCCTCGGTGGGCACCGTGCAGCCGGGCGCGGATCCCGGGGCGTACGCGGCGACGAGGTAGCGGATCCCGTCGACTCCCTGGCCCTGGAACGCCGGCCACGAGACGGTCACGCGCGTCTCGTCGGTCGCGTCGGCGACCGCGGTGGGCGCGCCGGTGGCGGTCGGGGCGCCGCGCGGCGTGCCCGTCGCGGTGGCGGTGAGCCACGCGGTCCCGTCCTGCACCTGCGCGCTGTTGCGCGCGGCCACCGAGACGGCGACGGGCACCTCGGCGACGAGCGACGGATCCCGCACCTCGACGCTCGTGGCGTCGGCCGGGACCTGCCGGGTGAGGCCGCCCACCCCCACGACGTACTGCGTGACGGGGCTCGACGACGACGGCACGGCCGACGGCTGCCACGAGAGGCGCAGCCCGTCGACGAGCGGCTCGACGGCGAGGCCCGCGGGCGCGGGCGGGAGCACGTCCGACCAGAGGCCCGCGATCGAGACGGGGTCGGAGGTGCCCACGCCGTTCACGGCGGAGACCTCCACCTGCACCGAGTTGGCGGGCCCGTTGCCGGGGGTCGGCACGGTGCAGGTCGTCGACGGGCAGGTGACGGTCGCGGTCGCCGTGCCGCCGCGGAGCACGCGCAGCTGGTAGCCCGTGATGGCGGATCCGTTGAATGCGCCCGGCTCGAACGCGACGGTGAGCGAGCGGTCCGCGAAGCCGGAGGCCCGCAGGGCCGTGACGGGTCCCGGGCGGTCCTGCACGTGGATCACGACGGTGCCGAACGCTGCCCGGCCGGCGTCGCCCGTGGCGTCGCGCACCTCGTACTGCACGCGCACGTCGCCGGGCTCGGCGTCGGCTGATGCGCTCACGGAGAGCGTCGCGCGGTCAGCCGACGGCGTCACGGTCACGCCCGCGGGGAGGCTCGCGCCGTCGGCGCCGCGGATGGACGCGACCGTGAGCGGCGTGCCCGGGAAGGGGTTGCCTGCCTGGTCGTTGGCGAGCACGTCGACGGTGGTGGAGGATCCGCGGGTCACGGTGCCCTCGTCCGTCGCGGGCTGCGCGAGCGGGCGCGTCGACGGCACGACGCGGAGGTCGATGCGGCCCGCGCGCCCGGTCTGCGTGGCGTCGCGGACGCTCACCGGGAACGACGCGGCCTGCCCCGTCGCGACGCCCTCGTCGGCGGAGATGCGGAGCGTGCCGCCGTCGACGGACGCGCGGAACCCGGCGGCGACGGATCCCTCCAGCGCGAAGGCGAGCTGCCCGCGGTCGTCCTGGTACGGATAGGTGGTGAGGCGGCCGAGGTCGACGTCCTTGGACTGCCCGGGCTCGAGGTCGATGACCGCGCCCGTGAACACGGGCGGCTGGTTCTCGGTGGGCGTCACGGTGATCGGCAGCACGAGCGCGGCCGTGCGCCCGCCCGCGCCCGACCCGTCGGTCACGGTGAAGGAGATCGCCGCCGGCCCGAAGTACCCGGGCTCGCTCTGGTACGCGATGGTGTCCTCGTCCACGAGCTCGACGGGCCCGGCGGCGTGCGTCGCCGACAGCGAGTTCGGATCCGCGATGCGCACGGCCCGGCCGCCCGCCGCGACCACCTGCTCGTCGAGGTCGACCACGAGCCGCTCGCCGCTCGGCACGGTCGGCCGCGGCTCGCCCACGCGCAGCTGCGGCAGGGTGTCCTCGAAGCCGGGCACCCAGACGAAGGCCGTCGTGGAGATGGTCGGGTCGTCGGGCTGCGTCACCGTGAACGGGACGATGCGGCGCTCGTCGCCGACCTCGACGCGGATCCGGCCGTCGTCCGTCACCCGCGCGACGTCCTCGTAGCCGGCGCCGACGGCGAGCACGAGCGACGACGCGTCGCCCTCCGCGGAGAACACGTTGCGCATGACGTCGACGTCGACGGACGAGCGGTCGAGCACGTCGGAGAGCTGGAGCACCGTGTCGCGCGCGACCGGGCGGGTGGGCGGCGCGGCGGGATCCACGATCACGGTGAGGAACGCCTCGTCGCTGCCGCCGCGCGCGTTGCGCACGCCGTACACGAAGCCGTAGCGGCCGGCGGCCTCGGGCGCGACGACGCGCACGGTGTCGCCGTCGAGCCCCGCGACGACGCCCTCCGCCTGCGGCTGCACCGAGACGAGCGAGAGCGCGCCGCCGTCCGGATCCGTGTCGTTGGCCAGCACCTGCACGCGGAGCACGCGGCCCGGCCGCACGGTCACGGTGTCGGCGGTGGCGACGGGGTTCCTCGCGCCCTCGACGCGCGGGCTGATGCCCACGCGGATCGTGCCGGTCGCCCGCGCGCCCAGCCCGTCGACCACGGCGTACGCGAACGCGTCGGTGCCGGTGGAGTAGTCGCCCGCCTGGTAGTCGATCCAGTCCGGCCCCACCTCGACGACCTGGCCCTTCTCGGGCCCGGTGTCCTGCCCGAGGAGCCGCACCGAGTCGCCGTCGGGGTCGATGCCGGTGAGCGGCACGGGGATCCGCACGGTCTCCCCCGCGAGCACGCGCGCCGTGAGCGGGCGCGGCACGGGCTCGGCGTTGGTCGCGACGTCGGCCTCGCGCACGGAGACGGTGAGCGTCGCGGTCGCCCACTGCCCGTCGGGCGCGACGGCGCGGTAGACGGCGGTGTAGTCGCCCGTGCGGCCGGGCGCGAGGTAGCGGAGGCGGTCCTCGCTCGCGAAGAGGAGGCCGGCGCCGTCGGGCAGCGGATCCACGAGCACGGGGTCGAGGCGGAGCCGGTCGCCGTCGGGCTGCTGGTCGTTGGCGAGCACGGGGATGTCCACCGCGTCGCCCACGCGCACAGCCACGCGGTCGTCGGTCGCGACGGGCGGCTGGCGCACGGCCGGCTCGGGCACCTCGATCACGGTGATCACGCCGGTCGCCTCGGCCACGCCGTTGCTCACGCGGTACTCCACGTCCACCGGACCGTCGAGCGGCCGGGTGAGGCTGATCCGCACGAGCCGCTGCCCGACGACCTCGGCGCGCACGCCCACGGCGTCGCCGGGCGAGACGGCGTCGGTGATCACGAGCACCCCGCCCGCGGGGTCGAAGTCGGTCTGGAGCACGTCCACGTCCTGCGCCTGGAGCGCGCGCACGAACACGGTGTGCGGCACGGTCACGGGCCGGCCGTCCGACGCGGGCGCGCCGCGCACCTCGACGCGCACGACGCCCGTGGCCGTCGTCCGCCCGTCGGTCACCGTGTACTCGAGCAGGTGCGTGCCCGCCTGGCCGCCCTGGAGGCGGAAGGTGCCGGCCTCGAGGTCGGGCGTGATCTGCACGCCGGCCCGCGCGGGCACGGCCGCCAGCCGGATCGCGCCGCTCCCGCCGCGCGCGTGCGTCAGCGGCTCGACCGTGATCTCGCGCCCGATCGCCGCCTGCACGACGAAGGCCTCGGCCACGAGCGGCACGTCCCCGGCGCGGCGCACGGTGACGACCAGCTCGCCCGCCCCCTCCTCGCGCCCGTCGGACACCTGCAGCGCGACGGTCCGCGTGTCGCCGCCCGCCCCGGCGTCCGTGTAGACGACGCGCCCCTCGGGCTTCCAGCTGACGGCGTCGGGCGCGGGGACGCTCGCGCGCGTGAGGTACATCGGATCCCCGTCGGGGTCGTACCAGCCGCCCAGCACGTCGGTCTGCAGCCGGTCGCCCTCCGCGACCGTGCCCGTCGCGGGCCGCGACTGCTCGGGCGGCGAGTTCTCGTCGGCCCCCCGCACGGCGACGCGCACGTCGGCCGTCGCGGTGCCGCCGCGCCCGTCGCTCACGACGTAGGAGAACCGCACGGTGCCGGACGCGCCCGCGGCGAGCGCGAGCTGGAGGCCCTGGCCCTCGTCCACGATGACGACCGCGCCGACCGCCGCGTCCACGGGCGTGACGGAGTCGATCACGAGCACGTCGCCGTTCGGGTCGTGGTCGTTGAGGAGAACGGGCAGCGCGGTGGTGCGGCCGGGGCGCGCGCCGAGGTCGTCGTCGACCGCGACGGGCGGCTGCTGCACGCGGTCGGTCTCGGGCGGGGTGTCCGCGGTGTTCTGCTCGACGACCGTGTCGGAGCGGTCGCGGTCGATGAGGTCGGCCCAGTTGTCGATGAGTCCCGCGTCGCCCTGCACGGCCCACGCGGCGCCGCCGCGGGTGTCGTTGAGCACCACGCGCGATCCGTCGACCACGAAGCGCAGGGCGGCCTGCTGCGGCATGGATCCGATGCCGCTCGTGGCGCCCGCCGCCGTGCGCCGGGCGTCCTGGTCGCCGTCGCCCCCACCCGCGAGGGTCGCGGGCGCGAGGCAGCGCTGCCACGCGGATCCATCGGTCCAGCCCGCGAACTCGCAGCCGGCCACGCGGACGGGACGCGCGGGGTCGCCGCGCACGTCGCCTGTCACGACGACCGGATCCCCGCCCGCGACGGGCACCTCGACGAGCCCGCCCGAGTGCGCGACCAGGACGCCGCTGCCGTCCGACGACGCGCGCTGGAGGGCGACGCGCGCGTCCGCGGCCACGGATCCGGCGAGGTCGACCGTCCGCCCGTCGACGAGGAGGGCGCGCGCGTCGGCGTCGTACAGCGCCCAGTGGCCGTCGATGGACGTGAGCGCGAGGCGCTGGCCGGCGGGCCGGCCGGCATCCCCGGCCTGGACGGTCTCGCCCGCGAGGGCCGCCGCGGGATCGGCGGGGGCGTCGGCCGCCGCGGCCACGGGCGCGCCGACGGGCCCGACGTCGACCGTCTCCCGCACGGTGTCCTCGGTCGCGGCCTGGATGCGCGACAGCGTCCCCGTCGCGGCCGAGTACACGAGCAGCGTGCCGTCGTCACCCATGGACGCGACGGCGTCGGCCCCGAGGATGAGCGTGGGCGCGCTCGCGGCGTCGAACGCGGAGAGGCCGGCGACCGGCACGAGCCACAGCTGGCCCGTCGCCGGCACGAGGATCGCGGCGCGCGATCCCGCGAGCATGACCTCGGCGCCCGCGGGCAGCGGTGCGGTGTCGACCACCTCGCTCGTCGCGTCGTCGACCACGTCGAGCCGCGAGCTGCCGCGGTCGGCGAGCAGCACGGTGGATCCGGCCTGCAGCACGTCGATGTCCTCGCTGCGGGACTCGACGACGCTGTCGAGCTCGAGCACGGCCGTGTTGGCGCGGCCGATCGCCTGCTGCGCGGAGTTGACGACCCACACGGATCCGTCGTCGAGGTCGACGCGCTGCGCCTGGTAGCCGTCCGAGACGAGCGCGAAGCCCGTGAGGAGGGCGAGCACGACGGCCCCGCCGGTGACGGTCGCAGCGGCCTGGCGGTGGCGGCGGATCCACTCGCGGATCATCGCGGGAGCTCCGCGCACTTCTCCGTCGACGTCTTCCCGGCGATGCCGTCGCGCGTGACGGTGACGCGGATGCAGGCGCGGTCGCCCGTGCCGGCGCCCGCGGTGCCGCCCGAGCCGGACGTCACCCGGAAGGTCGTGTCGCGCTGCGTGCTCGGCAGCCCGCCGTCGCGCACCACCTGGTACGCGTCGCCGGCGCCGAGGCCGGGGTCGCTCCAGGAGAACAGCACGCCGTCGGCTGCGGCTGAGGCCTGGATCTCGCCCACCACCGGGATGTCGCGCGTCGCGTTCCCGCCGCCCGACCCGCCGAGGAGCACGCCCACGGCCACGCTCGCGACGATCGCGCCGGCCGCGGCCGCCGCGAACGCCACGCGGTGCCGCGCGAGGAACGCGCGCCGGCCGGGGAGGGTGGTCCGGACCGGGGCGGAGAGTCCGACGGGCCCGGAACCGGACCGGCCGAGGGAGGTGGACGCGGATCCCGCCCGGACCTGCTCGGACGCGGTCGCCGGGACGCCGGGACGCGCCGCGCCGCCCGTCTGCCGCGCCACCGCGGGCGCCGGCTTCCGCCGCGCGCGCCGGATGCCCGCCGCGCCGCCCGGCCCGGTCGTCCCCGGATCCACCTGCGCGATGCCGCGCACGCGCGTCGGGTCGTCCTCCTCGTCGACGCCCGCCGCGACGGCCGACGCCCACTCCTCGCTCGCGACCTCGAGCGGCGTCTGCGCCAACCGGAGCTCCGCCTCCACCGCCTGCAGCTCGCGCACGAAGGCGAGCGCCGACTCCGGCCGGGCGTCCGGCTGCCGCGACATCGCGCGGCGGAGCACCAGCTCGAGCCGCTCGGGCACGTCGGCGCGTCCCGTCGGCAGGGGCCGCGCCCGCTGGATCCGCGCCACGAGGTCCGCGGGCGCGTTCTGCCCGCCGGGCAGCTCGAAGGGGCTGCGCCCGGCGAGCAGCGAGTACACGGTCGCGGCGAGCGACCACACCTCGCTCCGCACGGTGCCGGGGCTCTCGTCGGCGAGCACCTCGGGCGCCGACCACGGGATCGAGAGGCCCACCGCGTCGGTCGCGGCGGCGTCCTCGAGCGTCGAGGCGATGCCGAAGTCGCTGAGCACGGGGTGGCCGAACGCGGTCGTCAGGATGTTGGCGGGCTTGATGTCGCGGTGCAGCACGCCCGCGCGGTGGGCGGTCTCCACGGCGCTGGCGATGCGGATCCCCACGCGCAGCACCTCCGCGACGCCGAGCGGCTCGCGCCGGTACCGGTCGCTGAGGCTCGACGAGCACAGCTCCATGACGAGGTACGGGCGGCCGTCGGCGGCGACGGACGCCTGGTGCACGGTGAGCACCGACGGGTGCGCGCTCAGCTGCGCCATGAGGTCGGCCTCGGCGCGGAACATGGCGCGGAGGCGCTCGGTCACGATCTCCGCGAGCATCACCTTCACGGCGACCTGGCGGCGCGGCATGTCCTGCTCGTAGAGGAACACGTCGGCGAAGCCGCCGGAACCGAGGACCGTCACGTAGGTGAACCCCGGCAGCACCGGCGGGGCGGACGGCAGGCGTCTGGCCATGGCCCCCTCTTCGGGTCGGGACCGACGGCAGGGGCTCTTGCGGGCGGCGGATGGATCTCTCGCTGTGAGACGAGTCTAGGTCGCTGATCCGCGCGGGTACACGGATCAGCGGCCTCCTGACGCCCCCTCTTCGGGAGCGACGATGTGCGGGCCGGGCTAGTCGCGCGGCGGCAGGTCGCGCGCGGGCTGGCCGATGTAGAGCTGCTGCGGGCGGCCGATCTTGGTGGCCTGGTCCTCGTTCATCTCGCGCCAGTGAGCGATCCAGCCGGGCAGGCGCCCGATGGTGAACAGCGCCGTGAACATGCGCGTCGGGAAGCCCATGGCCTTGTAGATCACGCCCGTGTAGAAGTCCACGTTCGGGTAGAGCTTCCGCTCGATGAAGTAGTCGTCCGCGAGGGCGACCTGCTCGAGCTCCTTGGCGATGTCGAGCAGCGGGTCCTGGATGCCGAGGGCCGCGAGCACCTCGTCGGCGCTCTCCTTCACGAGGCGGGCGCGCGGGTCGAAGTTCTTGTAGACGCGGTGCCCGAAGCCCATGAGGCGGACACCGTCCTCCTTGTTCTTCACGCGCTCCACGTAGCGGTCGACGCCCTCACCGGAGTCGCGGATGCGGCCGAGCATCGAGAGCACGGCCTCGTTCGCGCCGCCGTGCAGCGGCCCGAAGAGCGCGCCGATGCCCGCGGAGACGGAGGAGAACATGTTCGCCTCGGTGGATCCGACGAGCCGCACGGTCGACGTCGACGCGTTCTGCTCGTGGTCCTCGTGCAGGATCAGCAGGCGCTCGAGCGCGCGGCTGACGACGGGATCCACCTCGTAGCGTTCGGCGTTGTTGCCGAAGTTCAGGCGCAGGAAGTTGTCGACGAAGCTCAGCGAGTTGTCCGGGTAGAGGAACGCCTGGCCGAGGCTCTTCTTGTGCGCGTACGCCGCGATGACCGGCAGCTTGGCCAGCAGGCGCAGCGTCGAGATCTCGACCTGCTCGGGGTCGTGGACGCTCAGCGAGTCCTCGTAGTAGGTGGAGAGCGCGGACACCGCGCTGGACAGCACCGACATGGGGTGCGCGTTGGTCGGGAGCGCGCGGAAGAGGCCCTTGAAGTCCTCGTGCAGGAGCGTGTGGCGGCGGATGTCGTCCTCGAACCGCGCGAGCTCGTCGCTCGTCGGTAGCTCGCCGTGGATGAGGAGCCACGCCACCTCGAGGTAGCTCGACTGGCGCGCGAGCTGCTCGATCGGGTAGCCCCGGTAGCGGAGGATCCCCTGCTCACCGTCGATGTAGGTGATGGCCGAGCGGGTCGACGCGGTGTTCACGAAGCCGTTGTCGAGCGTCGTGAGGCCCGTCTTCTTCGTGAGCGCCGAGATGTCGATGCTGGACGCGCCCTCGACCGCGGGGAGGATGGGGAACTCCACCCGTCCGCCCGGGTACGTCAGGGTCGCCGTGGGCTTCTGCTCCGCCTGGGGCTCGTCCGCCTGGGGCTCGTCCGCCTTCGGCCGGTCGTCCGCCTGCTGCCCGCCATCGGTCACGGCGCCTCCTCGAGTCTGGGTGGATGGCCGGGGGATGCGCCGCGGGGCGCCCATGGCGCCGTCGCGGCGTCGGACTCCGAGCCGACTACAGCCTAAAGGGCTGACAGGGACACTGTCGCCTCCGCCAGCATCCGGCCGGATCCGTTGGAGGACGTGCTACGCGGAGCGGGGCGCTGCGCCGGCGGCGCGGAGCCGGGCCGCCGCCTGCGCGATCCGCTCGTCCGTCGCCGTGAGCGACAGGCGCACGTGCTCGGGAGAGGCGTCGCCGTAGAACGGGCCGGGGCCCGCGAGGATCCCGAGGTCGGCGAGCTCCGCGATCCCCTCCCAGGCGTCCCGGCCGCGGGTCGCCCAGAGGTAGAGGCCGGCCTCGCTCGAGTCGATGCGCCAGCCGGCGTCCTCGAGCGCGGGGCGCAGCACGTCGCGGCGGGCGCGGTACAGCTCGCGCTGGGCGCGCACGTGGGAGTCATCGCCGAGCGCCACGGTCATGGCGTGCTGGAGCGGCGCGGGCGGGAGGAGCCCCGCGTGCTTGCGCACGCGGATCAGCCGGGCGATGAGCTCCCGGTCGCCCGCGACGAGCGCGGCCCGGTACCCGGCGAGGTTCGACTGCTTGCTCAGCGAGTAGAGCGCGAGCACGCCCGCGTGGTCGTCGCCGACGACGCGCGCGTCGAGGATCGAGGGCGTCGGACCGTCGGCCCACTCCCCCTCCCAGCCGAGCTCGGCGTAGCACTCGTCGCTCGCGATCACGGCGCCGAGCTCCCGGGCGCGGGCCACGGCGGCGCGCAGCTCGTCGACGCCGAGGACGCGGCCGTCCGGGTTGCCGGGCGAGTTCAGCCAGACGAGGCGCGTGTGCGCGGGCCAGTCGGCGGGGTCGTCCGCGGGGACCGACTCGGCGCCCGCGAGGGCCGCGCCGATCTCGTAGGTCGGGTACGCGACGCGCGGGCGCACGACCGCGTCGCCCTCGCCGAGGCCCAGCATGAACGGCAGCCAGGCCACCATCTCCTTCGACCCGATGGTCGGCAGCACCTGGTCGGTGCCGAGCGTCGCGTTCCGGCGACGCGCGTGCCACTCGACCATCGCCTGCCGCAGCTCGGGCGTGCCCACGGTGGTGGGGTACGCGTGCGCGTCGGTCGCCCAGGCGAGGGCGTCGCGGATGAGCGTCGGGGTCGGATCCACGGGCGACCCGATGCTGAGGTCGACGATGCCGTCGGGGTGCCGACCGGCCCGCTCGGCGTACGGGGCCATCTGGTCCCAGGGGTAGTCAGGGAGCTCGCCGAGGGCCACGCGCGTCAGCCGTTCTGGATGGGGAGCGCGGCGATGACGGGGTGGTCGCCCGCGGTGACGCCGACCTTGGTCGCGCCGCCCGGGGATCCCATCTCGGCGAAGAACTCGACGTTGGCGGTGTAGTAGTCCGACCACTTCTCGGGCAGGTCGTCCTCGTAGTAGATCGCCTCGACCGGGCAGACCGGCTCGCACGCACCGCAGTCCACGCACTCGTCCGGGTGGATGTAGAGGCTCCGCTCGCCCTCGTAGATGCAGTCGACCGGGCACTCGTCGATGCAGGCGCGGTCCTTGACGTCGACACAGGGCAGGGCGATGACGTAGGTCACTTCGGGCGGGTCCTTCCGGGAGCGGTGCGGCCCGACGAGTCTACGCGGCGCGCGGACCGGTCCCGGCCGGGGCCGGGGCGTCGGATCCCGCGACGGCGGCGGCATCCGGGCGGGCATCCGCGCCCGGCGCGCGCGTCGAGAACCGCGGCCACACGACCACGGCGGCGACGAGGATCGCGGGCGCGATCGCCCACACCTGGCTCAGGCCGTCGTCGGGGAACAGCACGGATCCGCTCGGCCCGCGCGTGCCGAGGACCGCGACCGCCGCGATCACGCCGAGCCCGAGGCAGAGCGCGTGCAGGCGGTCGACGAGGAGCAGGCGGAACGCGACCAGCAGGCACGCGAGCGTCGCGAGCGCGAGCACGAGGCCGACCGGCAGCGCGATCCCGCCCACCGGCAGGGTCGCCCGGTGCGCGGCAGTGGCGACCGCGCCCACGAGCAGGCCGAGCACGAGCGACGCGACCGCCGTGCCGATCCGCTGCGCACCGCGCGGGGGACGCGGGCTCCCGTCGTCCTCGGCGGCGCCGGCCGGCCGGTGCAGCCGGAAGAGCTCGACGGGCGCGATGGGCGCCCCGATGCCGTGGGAGAGGGCGAACTGGTCGCCGTCGACGACGGTCTGCGTGCGGTGCGCGGCGATCGCGCGGATCTTCGCGTCGAGCACCTCGGACGCGTCCACGGCGAGGTCGACCCGGTCGTCCGCCAGCACGAGCGTCCCGGCCGGATGCGCGTCGGGCGCGGGGAAGCGCCCCCGCGCGGCCACGAGCTCGTGCGCCTCGCGCGCCGAGGACCCGGTCGTGGTGATGAGGTACGCGGGGATCCCCGCCTCCTCGGCCGCCCAGGTCGCGATGACGTGCGTGCGCACGTGGTCGGGGTGGCCGTAGCCGCCGTGGTCGTCGTAGGTGATGACGCAAGTGGCGTCCACGTCGGCGATGACGGCGAGCACGTCGCGCGCCTCGTCGGCCTCGTCGCCCGCGCACAGCGAGTCGGGATCGAGCGGCCGCAGCGCCACGGGCACGCCGTCGTCGCCCCACTCCATGCCCGAGTCGACGTAGCGGCGGGGATCGAGGCCCTTCCAGCGGGCATCCGGATCCCCGAGGAAGCGGTGGTCGGCGACGCCGAGCGCGGCCATCGCGTCGGCCAGCTCGGTCTCCCGGTGGTCGGCGAGCGCGCGCAGGTCGCCCTCCAGGTGGCGGAGCTCGTCGGGGATCACGTCGCCGCGCTCCCCGCGCGTGCACGTGAGGACGGTGACGGGCACGCCGTCGCGCACGAGCCTCGCGATGGTGCCGCCCGTGACGATGCTCTCGTCGTCGGGGTGGGCGTGCACGAAGAGGACGTGCTCGCGCGCGGGACGGGCGGTGCGGGCGGCCCGATCGGGGCGTCGGGACGTGCCGGATGTCATCCGGCGATCCTAGCCGCGGGCCGCGCGCCGCTCCCTGGGCGCCCGCCCGGGACGGGCGACTGGACGCGATCCCGCCCCCGCGCTACTGTTCACGAGGTAAGGCTAGCCTCACCTACTTTTCCCCACACCAGCAATAGGACGCGTCCCGTCGCGTCCGCCGCCCGGAGAGGCGCACGCGTGTTCGCGAACTACCTGATCGGCCTGCGCGAGGGCCTCGAGGCCGCGCTGGTCGTCACCATCCTCATCGCCTACGTCGTCAAGATCGGCCGCCGCGACGTGCTCGGCCGGCTCTGGCTCGGCGTCGGGCTCGCGGTCCTCCTCGCCCTGTCCGTCGGCGCGCTCCTCACCTACGGCGCCTACGGCCTCACGTTCGAGGCGCAGGAGGCCATCGGCGGATCCCTCTCCATCGTCGCGACGGGCCTCGTCACCTGGATGGTGTTCTGGATGCTGCGCACCGCGAAGGACATGCGCTCCGAGCTGCAGGGCGCCGTCGACCGGGCCATCGCCGGCGCGGCGTGGGGCCTCGTCGCCGTCGCCTTCCTCGCCGTCGGCCGCGAGGGGATCGAGACGGCCCTGTTCCTCTGGTCGGCCGTGCAGGCCACGGGCGCCACCACCGTGCCGCTCGTCGGCGCGGCCCTCGGGCTCGTCACCGCGGTCGCGCTCGGCTGGCTCGTCTACCGCGGCGTGCTCCGCATCGACCTCGCGCGCTTCTTCACCTGGACCGGCGCGCTCCTCATCGTCGTGGCCGGCGGCGTGCTCGCATACGGCGTGCACGACCTGCAGGAGGCGGGCATCCTCCCCGGTCTCGGCGCGCTCGCGTTCGACGTCTCCGGCGCCGTCCCGCCCGGATCCTGGTACGGCACGCTCCTCAAGGGCACCGTCAACTTCTCCCCCGCCACCACCTGGCTCGAGGCGGTCACATGGGTGCTGTACGTCGTGCCCACGCTCACCGTGTACCTCCGGCTCGCGCGGCGGGGACGCCGGGCGCGCCCGGCGACGTCCGTCGCGGCGCCGTCCGCGTCGGCGCCCGACGCCGCTCCCGCGCCCGCTCCGGAGCCCGTTGACGGCGACCCGGCCCGCGTCGCGGACGCGCCCGCCGCCCGCTGACCCGTCGGCTCCCCGCAGCTCCCCGCACCTCCCGCTCTCCTCCCCATCCACCGCCGGCACCGCCGGCCCGCTCCCCCGAGGACACATGAAGCGCTCGACCCTCGCCGCCGCCGCCCTGCTCGCCGGGGCCGCCCTCGCCCTCTCCGGCTGCGTCGCGAACACCCCGACGGGATCCGCCGACGCCGGTGCGGGTGCCGCGGGCGCCGACTCCGGCGTCACGCAGCTCACGGTCGACAGCTCCGCCGACGCGTGCGCCGTGTCCGCCGCGACCGCGCCCAGCGGCACGGTCTCGTTCCACGTCACCAACTCCACCGACCAGGTGACCGAGTTCTACCTGCTCGCGGACGACGGCCTGCGCATCGTCGGCGAGGTCGAGAACGTGAGCCCCGGGATCGAGCGCGACCTCGTGCTCACCGCCCAGCCCGGCAGCTACTACACCGTGTGCAAGCCCGGCATGGTCGGCGACGGCGTCGGCCGCGCGCCCTTCACGGTCACGGGCGACCAGGTCGCGCTCGCGGGCGACGCGGAGCAGCAGGGCCAGGACGCGGCCGCCGCCTACCTCGCCTACGTCAAGGACCAGGTCGGCCGCCTCCTCCCGGCCACGCAGGAATTCGCGGACGCGTACCTCGCGGGCGACGACGACAGGGCGCGCACGCTCTACCCCACCGCCCGCGCGTACTACGAGCGCGTCGAGCCGGTCGCGGAGTCCTTCGGCGACCTCGACCCGGAAATCGACTTCCGCGAGGCCGACGTCGAGCCCGGCACCGAGTGGACCGGGTGGCACCGCATCGAGAAGGACCTCTGGCAGCCATCGCCCGACGCGAACGGCGGCGACGTCTACACGTCGCTCGGCGCCGCGGATCGCGCGCACTTCGCCCAGGAGCTGACCGCGGACACGCAGAAGCTCTACGACGCGGTGCACGCGGACGGCTTCTCGGTCGACATCTCCACGGTCTCCAACGGCGCCGTAGGGCTGATGGACGAGGTCGCCTCCGGCAAGATCACCGGCGAGGAGGAGATCTGGTCGCACACCGACCTCTGGGACTTCCAGGCGAACCTCGAGGGCGCGCGCGTCGCGTACGAGGGCGTCCGCGACATCGTCGAGCCCAAGGACCCGCAGCTCGTGGCCACGCTCGACGCGCAGTTCGCGTCGCTCGAGAAGGAGCTCGCCGCGTACGGATCCCTCGACGAGGGCTTCACCACCTACGACAAGCTGACCACCGAGCAGGTCAAGGGCCTCGCGGACGGCGTCAACGCGCTGGCCGAGCCGCTGTCGAAGCTCACCGGCGCGCTCGTCGGCTGATGACGGATCACGAGACCACGGCGGCCGCCGACGCCCCCACGACCCCGGCGTCCGCCGGCATCTCCCGCCGCGGGATCCTCGGCATCCTCGGCGCGGGCGCGCTCGGCGGCGGCCTGGTCGGCTCCGCGGGCGGCGTCATGGCCGATCGCGCCTTCGCGGGCGCGCGCCAGGCCGCGGGCGGCGCCACGTACGCGTTCCACGGCGCGCACCAGGCCGGGATCACGACGCCCGCCCAGGACCGCCTGCACTTCGCCGCGTTCGACGTCGCCGACATCGATCGTGCGGGCCTGATCTCGCTCCTGCAGGACTGGAGCGCCGCGGCCGCGCGCATGACGGCAGGCGGATCCGCGGGCGCGCTCGGCGCGGTCGACGGGCCGTACGACTCCCCGCCCGACGACACGGGCGAGGCGCTCGACCTGCCGCCCGCCGGCCTCACCATCACGTTCGGCTTCGGCCCGTCGCTGTTCACGACCGCCGACGGCGTCGACCGCTTCGGCATCGCCGACCGCCGGCCCGCCGCGCTCGTCGACCTGCCGCGCTTCCCCGGCGAGGCCCTCGTGCCGCAGGCCACGGGCGGCGACCTCTGCGTCCAGGCCTGCAGCGACGACCCGCAGGTGGCCGTGCACGCGATCCGCAACCTCTCCCGCATCGCGTTCGGCCGCGCGTCCATCCGGTGGTCGCAGCTCGGCTTCGGCCGCACCTCGTCGACGAGCCGCGCCCAGGTCACGCCGCGGAACCTGTTCGGCTTCAAGGACGGTACCGCGAACGTGAAGTCCGAGGACACGCGTCAGGTCGAGGACCACGTCTGGGCCGACACGGGATCCGCCCCCGCCGAGGCGTGGATGCAGGGCGGCTCCTACCTCGTCGCGCGCCGGATCCGCATGACGATCGAGACCTGGGACCGCTCCTCCCTCCGCGAGCAGGAGCGCGTGGTCGGTCGCACGAAGGGATCCGGCGCACCCCTCAGCGGCGGCACCGAGATGACCGCGCCCGACTTCCACGCAACCGGACGCGGCGACGCACCGCTCATCGACCCCGCCTCGCACGTGCGCCTCGCGCACCCGGACGCGAACGACGGCGCGGTGCTGCTCCGCCGCGGCTACAACTTCGTCGACGGCAACGACGACCTCGGCCGCCTCAACGCTGGCCTGTTCTTCCTGGCGTTCCAGCGGGATCCGCGCACGCAGTTCATCCCCATCCAGCGGAGCCTCTCCCGCGATGCGATGAACGAGTACCTGCGGCACGTGGGCAGCGGGATCTGGGCGGTGCCGCCGGGCGCCTCGCGCGACGGCTACGTCGGGGAGACGCTCTTCGCGTCCTGATCCGGCGCGCGCCGCCGGGCGGGCCCGAGGGCCGCGGGTCTCAGCCCGCGGGCATCACCACGTACGTGGCGACCGGGGATCCGGGGTCGGCTGAGACCGTGACGATGACGGAGTACGCGTCGGTCGTGAACCGCCCGTAGCCGCTCTGCGCGTCGGTCGCCACGTCGCTCGACGCGTAGCCCGCGGCCTCGAGGCGCGCCCGGGCATCGGCGAACCCGCCCTCGACGTCCGGCACGGCGACCTGCGCCACCCAGCCGGCGTCCTCGGGGGCCGCTCCCCCGCCGAGCAGCTCGCCCTCGGCGAAGGGCACGGCGTCCGTCGGGAACGAGGGCGGCACATGGCCGTCCGTCGACACCTGGACCTTGCCGAGCGTGTCGCCGATGACGTCCTCGACGCTGTGGCGCACCTGCTTCGCGCCCTCGTGGGCGGCGTCGCGGACGACCTCGCCCACCTGGCTGCACCCGGTGAGGGCGAGGGCGGGGACGAGGACGAGCCCGGCCGCGAGCCCCCTCCTGCGGAGGGACCTGGCGGACGGGCTCGTCGGGGTCATGCTGCGTTACGCGTTCTGCTTCTTCAGTCGCGACGTCTTGCGCTGTCGGGCGTTCGCGTCGAGCTCGACCTTGCGGATGCGGACGAACTCGGGCGTGACCTCCACGCACTCGTCCTCGCGGGCGAACTCGAGGCACTCCTCGAGCGTCAGGCGCCGCGACGGCGTCATGCGCTCGAAGGAGTCGGAGGTGGACTGACGCATGTTGGTCAGCTGCTTCTCCTTCGTGATGTTCACGTCCATGTCGTCGGCGCGCGAGTTCTCGCCCACGACCATGCCCTCGTAGACCTCCTGGGTCGGCTCCACGAAGAACGACATGCGCTCCTGCAGGGCCACCATGGCGAACGGGGTGGCGACGCCGGAGCGGTCCGCGACGATCGAGCCGTTGACGCGGGTCGTGATCTCGCCCGCCCACTGCTCGTAGCCGTGCGACACGGCGTTGGCGATGCCCGCGCCGCGCGTGATCGTGAGGAACTCCGTGCGGAAGCCGATGAGGCCGCGCGACGGGACGACGAACTCCATGCGGACCCAGCCGGTGCCGTGGTTGCTCATGCCCTCCATGCGGCCCTTGCGGGCGGCGAGGAGCTGCGTGATCGCGCCGAGGTACTCCTCGGGCGAGTCGATGGTGAGGTGCTCGTAGGGCTCGTGCACCTTGCCGTCGACCTGCTTGACGACCACCTGCGGCTTGCCCACGGTGAGCTCGAAGCCCTCGCGGCGCATCTGCTCCACGAGGATCGCGAGCGCGAGCTCGCCGCGGCCCTGGATCTCCCAGGCGTCCGGGCGGCCGATGTCGACCAGCTTGATGGAGACGTTTCCGATGAGCTCGCGGTCGAGGCGGTCCTTGACCATGCGGGCGGTGAGCTTGTGGCCCTTGACCTTGCCGATCATCGGCGAGGTGTTGGTGCCGATGGTCATCGAGATGGCCGGGTCGTCCACCGTGATGGTGGGCAGCGGGCGGACGTCGTCCGGGTCGGCGAGCGTCTCGCCGATCGTGATGTCCTCGATGCCGGCGACGGCGACGATGTCGCCGGGGCCTGCGGACTCGGTCGGGAAGCGGTCGAGCGCCTTCGTGATGAGGAGCTCGGTGATCTTCACGTTCTTGACGGTGCCGTCGTGCTTGACCCAGGCGACCTGCTGGCCCTTCTTCAGCGTGCCGTTGAAGACGCGCAGGAGGGCGAGGCGGCCGAGGAACGGCGACGCGTCGAGGTTGGTGACGTGGGCCTGCAGCGGGTGCTGGTCGTCGTAGGTGGGCGCCGGGACGTGGTCGAGGATCGCCTTGAAGAGCGGCTCGAGGTCGTCGTTGTCCGGCAGCGTGCCGTTCTCCGGCTTGTTGGCGCTCGCGGCGCCGTTGCGGCCGGAGGCGTAGACGACGGGCACGTCGAGGATCGCGTCGAGGTCGAGGTCCGGGTGCTCGTCCGACATGTCGGAGGCGAGGCCGAGGAGCAGGTCCTGGCTCTCGGCCACGACCTCGTCGATGCGCGCGTCGGGGCGGTCGGTCTTGTTGACCAGGAGGATCACGGGCAGCTTCGCCTCGAGCGCCTTGCGGAGCACGAAGCGCGTCTGGGGCAGCGGGCCCTCGGACGCGTCGACGAGGAGCACGACGCCGTCGACCATGGACAGGCCGCGCTCGACCTCGCCGCCGAAGTCGGCGTGGCCCGGGGTGTCGATCACGTTGATGACGATGGGCGAGCCGTCCGCGTGCTTCCCGTTGTAGAGCACCGCGGTGTTCTTCGCGAGGATCGTGATGCCCTTCTCGCGCTCGAGGTCGTTCGAGTCCATCATGCGGTCCTCGCCCTCGAAGTGGGCGTCGAACGAGTTCGTCTGCTTGAGCATGGCGTCGACGAGCGTGGTCTTGCCGTGGTCGACGTGGGCCACGATGGCCACATTGCGGAGGTCGTTGCGCGCGACTAGCGCCATAGTGCTGTCCTTCAGTGGAGAGGGTGCCGGCCTTGTCATCAAGGGAGGAGGGCGAAGAGCCGCCGTCTGCTATTCCCAGCGATCACCAGCCTACCGTGCCGATGCAAACCGGGTCAGGGAGCGTCGCGTGACAGCGTCCAGCGCCACGCGTCGTCGAGGATCCCGGCCTGGTGCGGCGACACCTGGACCCCGCCGATGCCGTCGCGCGCTGCTGCGAGCGCGGGCAGCTGGTAGAGCGGCAGGCCGGCGCGGTCGCCGTACATGCGGCGGTCCAGGCGGAGGAGGAGCTCGTCGCGCGCATCGGCGTCCTCGGTGCGGCTGAGCGACGCGAAGAGGGACGCGACGTCGGGGTCGGCCGTCGCCTGCCCGTCGCGGGCGTCGGCGCGGGCCTCGTGCGCGGCGCGGATCCCGGCGACGGACGGGTACGCGTCCCGGGAGGAGAGGAGCGCGACGTCGTAGGCGCCGGGCTGGTCGAGCACGCTCTCCCACTGCGGGGTCGAGCAGTCGGTCACGACGAAGCCGGCCTTCTCGGCGGAGTCGCGGATGGCGTCGAACGCGGCCACGCGGCGGGGGTCGGCGGGGTCGTAGAGCACGCAGACCTCGGGCGCCGAGCGGCCGACCGACGCGAGCAGCTGCCGCGCCTCGTCGATGTCGACGTCGTCGAAGCGGCTGGACCCGTTGGCGCGCACCTGGTCGTCGTAGCCGTCGGATCCGGGAGCGAGCACGAAGGAGTCGCGCGTCGTGGCGTCGGGATCCGCCGGCAGCGCGGCCTGGCGGACGATCGCGTCACGCGGGACGGTGGACAGGAACGCGGTGCGGACCGCGACGTCCGACATGGCCGGGTCGCGCGCGCCGAGGGTCTGCAGGTCGAGCCGCTCCCACGAGTCGGAGGATCCGCGCACGACCTGCACGCCGGCGATCCCGGACAGCGCGTCGGACACCTCCGCGTCCGCCTCGGGCGCGATGACGTCGACCTCGCCCGCCTGGAGCGCGGCGACGGCGGCGCCGGGATCCTCGATCGTGGACACGACGATGCGCTCGACCGACGGGCGGTGCAGGCCCGTGTAGAAGCGGTTGGCGCGCAGCGTGATGGAGGTCCCCGGGTCGATCGACTCGATGGCGTACGGGCCGGAGCCCACGGCGCGATCCGGGTGCGCGGCGATCTCCGCCACGCCGAACCCGCGGTTCCACGCGTCGGAGATGGGCGAGAGGAGCTCGGGCGCGCGATCCTGCACGGCGTCCACGAGCGTCTGCTTCGCGCGGCCGGGGCTCGACATGTCGAGCGCGAGCTGCGCCACGCTGTGCGCGGGCAGGCCCACCTCGAAGGCGAGCCGCCAGTCGGGCGCGTACTCGTCGAAGACCATGGTGATCGACCGGCCGCCGTCCCCGATCTCGGGCGTGCGGGTGACGTGCGAGAGCGTCTCGTCCGCGGCCGCGTCGAAGTAGACGGTCTGCTCCGGCAGCGGACCCGTGTAGCCGCCCGTCGTCTCGTCCACGTAGCCGGACGGGTCGAACCCGGGGGTGTCGAGCGCGCCGGATCCGGCGGCCCAGGCCAGCAGGAGGTCCGCCGCGTCGACGGGCTCGCCGTCGGACCAGCGGACGCCCTCGGCGACGGTGTACTCGACCGTGAACGGATCGCGCGAGACGACCTTCGCGGTCCCGTAGCCCGGGTCGGCGGCGACGCTGCCGTCCGCGGCGACCTCGGAGAACCGCGAGTTCGTCGCGTGCACGATCTCCCGGTTGCCCTCGGTGCCACCCGTGCGCGACGCCGCGTTGTAGGAGGTGAAGGAGGTGGGGACCGCGGCGCGGATCTCGGTGTCGGCCACCATCCCGGTGGTCGGCGAGCAGGCGGCGAGGCCGGCGACGAGCGCCAGCGCGACGGCGGCGGATGCGCCCCGGACGGCCCGGCGGATCCCTCGCGGGCGCCGGGCTCTGGCGGCCCCGGGGCCTCGCGTGTCGCTGTCCATCGCCGTCGATCCTACGCGAGCGGCACGACGAGGCCCGCCGCCCGAGCGCCCCCGCGAGGGGGTGCGTCGGACGGCGGGCCGGGTCGTGCGGGCGGATCAGGCCGCGGGCGGCTGCTGGTCCCGCAGCGCCTCGCGGAGCTCGCGGCGCTCCTGCTGCTGGTCGGGATCCGGCAGCGGGACCGCGGCGATGAGCTTCTGCGTGTACGGGTGCTGCGGGTTCCGGAGGATCGACTCGGTCGGCCCCTGCTCCACGATCTTGCCGTGGTTCATCACGACGATGCGGTCGGCGAGCAGGTCGACCACCGCGAGGTCGTGGCTCACGAAGAGGCACGCGAACTGGAGCTCCTTCTGGATCTCCTGCAGCAGCGCGAGCACGCGGGCCTGCACCGACACGTCGAGCGCCGAGGTGGGCTCGTCGGCCACGAGCACCTTGGGCCGGAGCGCGAGCGCGCGTGCGATGCCGACGCGCTGTCGCTGGCCGCCGGAGAGCTCGTTCGGGTAGCGGTTGCGGAAGCTGCGGGGCAGCTCGACCTGCTCGAGGAGCTCCTCGACGCGGTCGCTCTGCTGCTTCTTCGAGAACTGCCCCGAGAGCTCGAGCGGCTCGCCGATGCTCTGGCCGATGGGCCAGCGCGGGTTGAGCGAGGAGCCCGGGTCCTGGAACACGATGCCGATCTCGCGGCGCACGGCACGGAGGTCCTTCTGCGAGATGCCCGTCATGCGGCGTCCGGCGACGACGAGCTCGCCGCCCGCGACGGGCAGGAGGCCGACCGCGGCGCGCGCGATGGTGGTCTTGCCGGATCCCGACTCGCCCACGACGCCGACGACCTCACCGGGGTGGATGTCGAAGGACGCGCCGGTGACCGCCCGGAACGCCGGCACGCGGCCGAGCTTCGGGTAGTCGATGTCCACCTCCTTGAGGGAGATGGCGGGCTCGGTCGTGCGCTCGACGACCTCGATCTGCGACGCCTCGCCCGTGCCGAGGTGCGGCACCGACGCGAGCAGCTGCTTCGTGTACGGGTCCTTCGGCGACTGGAAGATCTCGCGCACCGAGCCGCGCTCGACGATGCGGCCGCTCTTCATCACGATGACGTTGGTCGCGAGGTCGGCCACCACGCCCATGTCGTGCGTGATGATCACGATCGCGCTGTTGAGGCGCTGGTGGAGTCTGCGCAGCAGGTCGAGGATCTCGGCCTGGATCGTCACGTCGAGCGCCGTCGTGGGCTCGTCCGCGATGAGCATGTCGGGGTCGCACGACAACGACTGCGCGATCATCGCGCGCTGACGCTGACCTCCCGACAGCTGGTGCGGGTAGGAGTCGAACGCCTTCTCGGGATCCGGCATCTCGACGAGCTTGAGCAGCTCGAGCGCGCGCACCTTGGCGGCCGACGGGATGATCGAGTTGTGGACGCGCAGGGCCTCCACGATCTGGAAGCCCACCGTGTACACCGGGTTGAGCGCGGTCATCGGCTCCTGGAAGATCACGGCGATGTCGTTGCCTCGCGCCTTCCGCAGCGTGGCCTGGTCGGCGCCGACCATCTCGACGCCCTTGAGCTTCGCGCTCCCCCGGACCCGGCCGTTCTTCGGCAGGAGCCCGAGCAGCGACATCGAGCTCACGGACTTGCCGGAGCCGGACTCGCCCACGATCGCGAGCACCTCGCCCGGGTTGACCTTGTAGTCCAGGTCGATGGCCGCGGGGATCCACTCGTCGCCGACCCAGAAGTCGACGCCGAGGCCGGAGACCTCGAGGATGGGGACGATCTCGTCCGACCCGTTCGCGTGAGCGGTCATGCTGCGGCCTCCTGGCTGCTGGAAGTGGGGATGTCGAGGGGCGTCCACGCGGGCCGTGGGACGATGTGGCCATGGATCAGCCCGTCGTCATCCGCCCGTCGTTCGGACGCCTGCTGACCGTGATCGTCTCGGCGATCGCGGTCCTGGTGCTCGTGAGCACCGTGGTCGGGGGTCGGGCCGACCTCCTGCCGACGGCGGTGTGGGGCCCGGTGATGCTGGCCTACGTCTCGTGGCTCGTCTTCTGGCACCCGCGGGTGCGCATCGCGACCGAGGGCGTCGAGATCCGCAACGTCTTCCGCACGCACGAGATGTCGTGGCCCGCGATCCGCGAGGTCGACACCAAGTGGGCCCTGAACATCACGACCGCGCACGAGCGCGTCACGGCCTGGGCCGCTCCGGCGCCCGGTCGACGCTCCAACGCCTACATCACCACGAAGGAGGAGAAGATCCAGCCCTACCTCAGCGCCATGATGCAGGACGCGCGCCGCGGCGACCTCCCCCGCACCGACTCGGGCGACGCGGCCACGGTGATCCGCCTGCGCCTGGCCGAGCTCCGCGAGGCTGGCCACCTGGGCGGCCCGGTCGAGGAGGAGGAACGGCGCGTCCGCACGCACTGGGCGGAGATCGCCGTGCTCGCGGTGCTCGTCGTCGCGACTGTGCTGACCGGCCTGCTCTGACGGGCGACCGACCGCACGCACCCGGCCGTGCGGCCGGCGCGAGTCGGTGATCGTCATCGGCCGTCCGCGCTGTCGGGTGCCTGGCCGTCGGCGGGGCCGTCCGCCTGCGCGTCCGGTCGGGCGGATCCGACGGGCGGCGGCACGCGCACGCCCTCGGCCCCGGCGCCGGTCGTCGGACCCTGGTGGCGGCGGTTACGCCCGGTGAGCATCGCGAACATCTGCTTGTAGGGGCCCTGGCCGCCCGGCATGCGCCGCTGGCGCGGGTCGAACGCGTCGCGCAGGCCGTCGCCGATGAAGTTGATCGACAGCGCGATGATGATGATGAACAGGCCGGGGAACCAGAACAGCCACGGCCGGGTCGCGAACGCGCCCTGGTACTCGTTGATGATCTGGCCGAGCGAGACGTCGGGCTTCACGATGCCGAACCCGAGGAACGACAGCGCGGCCTCGAGGAGGATCGCGGCGCTCATCAGCAGGGTCGTGGAGACGATGACCACACCGATGGCGTTCGGCAGGATGTGCCGGAACACGATGCGGCTGTTCGAGGCGCCGGCGACGCGCGCGGCGTCGACGAACTCGCGCTCGCGGAGGCTCAGGAACTCGCCGCGCACGAGGCGGGCCAGCGACGGCCAGCCGATGAGGCCGAGGACGATGCCGAGCACCACCGCGCCGAGCCCGCCGAAGGTGCGGCCGAGGACGGCCGCGATCACGATCACGGGGATCACGATGATGAGATCGGTGAAGCGCATGAGCAGCGAGTCGATGCGTCCGCGGAAGAAGCCGGACACGGCCCCGATCACGATGCCGATGAACGCGGCGATGATGCCGTACAGCACCATCACGACGATGGACTGCTGCGTGCCGCGCATGACGCGGGCGAAGATGTCGCGCCCGATCTCGTCCTGGCCGAAGGGGTGCGCGCCGAACTGGAAGGGGAGCTCCCACGTCGGGTTGCCGCCGTTGACGATGGGCGACGCGTCCTCGTAGCCCCACATCCACCAGCCGGGGATGCGCAGGCCGAAGAACTGGATGCCGACGGACGAGTACACGAGGATCGCCATGAGCAGGAGCACCACGAGCGCGGTCATGGCGCCCTTGTGGCGGAGGAACCGGCGGCGGACGACGGTGCCCTGGCTGAGGCCCTCTATCTCCCGCTGCTCGATCGTCAGCTCGGAGTTGGCGCCGCCCTCGGGCAGGTGCGGGTCATTGTGGGGGTCGTTGGGGTTCCCCATCAGTGCGTTGGACATGTGTCAGCTCACCCGGATTCGAGGATCGAGGACCGAGTACAGGATGTCGGCCAGCATGTTGAAGATGACGGTCAGGATGCTGGTGATCAGGATGAATCCCATCAGCGGGTTGAGGTCGGTCTTGGTCAGGGCGTCCTGGAAGACGGATCCCATGCCCTTCCAGGCGAAGATCGTCTCCGTGATCACCGCGCCGCCGATGAGGCCGCCCACGTCGAAGGCGATGACGGTGGCGACCGGGATCATGGCGTTGCGGAACGCGTGGCGCATGATCACGGTGCGCTCGGTGAGGCCCTTGGCCCGCGCGGTGCGCACGTAGTCCTGGTTCATGACCTCGAGGAGGCTCGCCCGCGAGTAGCGCGAGTAGCTCGCGACGGAGATGAGGAGGATCGCGATCGTCGGCAGCAGGAGGTGGGTGTAGCTGTCGAGCATGCCCTGCCAGATCGAGCCGTTGAGGCCCGGCGTCACCGCGCCGACGGTGGCGATGGGGCGGCCGCGGGTGTTGGTGACGTAGTCCGGCCACACCTGCATGACGCGGTCGACGATGATCAGCAGCGCGACGAGGCCACCGGTGATGCCGGCGCCGCGGGCCACGATGGGCTTGTCGTTCTGGCCGACGACGTAGCCGAGGACCACGCCGATCACGGCGAACGCGAGGACGAGCACGATCGTGATCCACCAGGGCGCGGAGACCGTGAGCACATACTGCAGCGGGTACCAGAGCGCGGCACCGAGCACGGCCATCCCAAGGGCCGAGTAGAACGCCCGGCGGTTGCGCAGCCCGGTCGAGAGCGAGGTGATGAGCACCGCGATGAGTGCGCCGAGCGCGCCGATGAGGACGATGCCGAGACCGGGACGGGAGAACCAGTCCGTCGCCACCAGGTAGACGAGCACGACGGCGGTGATGACCGTCGCGGAGCCGAACACGATGAGGCGCGGCTTCGGGTCGCCGCCGATGATGCTCATCCAGACGAAGCCCGACACGAGCGACAGGACGACGATGAGGATCGGCGGGATCGACGGGTTCACGAGGAAGTCGTTGAAGCCGATGGCCACGTACTGCTTCAGCAGCACGGCGACGAAGAAGATCGGCAGCGAGAAGAAGAGGAACGACGCGAAGGTGACCGTGTAGTCGTAGCCGCTGTACTGGCGGAGCGCGGTCGTCATGCCGATGGAGACGCCGATGAGCACCGCGATGATCGTGGCGATCGTCACGAGCTGGATGGTCTGGCCGGCGGCGTTGGCGATGAGGTCGTTGACCTCGCGGCCGTCGATGGCCTTGCCGAGGTCGATCTGTCCGATGAAGACCTTGAACACGCCGCCGAGCCAGATGAAGTAGCGCAGCGGCGACGGGACGTCGAGGTCGAGGAGATCGGTGCGGGCCGCGATGAGGGCGTCGCGGTTGGGCGAAGGGCTCTCGCGCAGATCACCGAGGGGATCACCCGAGTTGGCAGCCAGGTTGTAGATGATGAAGCTGGCGCCCAGGAGGACGAAGAACGACGCGACGAGGCGTCTCAAGACGAAGGTAAGCACAGGGCGACGACGTCCCTTTCTGTGTTCGGCCAGGGCTCGTGACCCGACCCGACGAGAGCATACGCGGCCGGATCCGCGGATCACGAATCGGCAACGGACATGGAGAGGGTGCCGAGGCCAGGCGGCCTCGGCACCCTCGCACCCTCCCGTTCAGGGGACGGCGCTCATTGCTTCCGTGCTAGTTGGCGGCGTTGTCTGCCGGGGCCCACTCCCAGTAGTTCCAGAAGTAGGTCGGGGACAGGAACGCCGGCTTGACGCCCGTGACCGTGTCGCTCCAGGCGGTGAGGCCCGGGAACTGGAAGATCGGCGTCGTCCAGCCCTGCTGCTGGATGAGGGTCTCGGCCTGGATGAGCAGATCGCGCTGCTTGTCCGTGTCGGTCTCGGTGTCCAGCTGCTTGAAGAGGTCGTCGACCTCGGGGTCCGACCAGCCGTAGTAGTTGTTGATGCCACCGGTCTGGTAGTTCGGGCCGGACTCGCCGACCGCGAGGCTCGTGGACTGCCATCCGAAGAGGGCGATGTCGTACGAGTCGGGCTTGCTGGAGAGGTCGGCACCCCACGTGGCGCTGTTCACGTCGATGAGGTTGATGCCGGCCTGGGCTGCCGACTGGCGCATGAGCTCGAACTCCTGCTGGCGGCGCGTGTTGCCCTGGCCGTAGATGACGCGGGCGTCGATCGTGCCCGTGACGCCGGCCTGTGCGAGGTCCGCCTTGGCGCCCTCGATGTCGACGGCCTGGTCCTTGTAGCCGTTCTTCTCGACCGAGGCCTCGTAGTTCGGCGTGCCGGGGACGAAGACGTTCGAGTTGCGGAGCTCCGCGTCCTCCTGGAGGGGCTTGATCAGCTTGTCGAGGATCTCCTCGCGCGGCAGCGTCTTGAAGAACGCCTGGCGGACGAGCTTGGCCTTCTCGGCGTCTCCGCCGTACTTCGTGGGGTCGAACGGGCCGCCGTTGGTGACCTGGAGGTCGACGTGCTCGTACGTGCCCTCGGCCTGGCCCTTGTACTCGATGCCGCTGAGCCCCTGGACCTGCTGGAGGAGGTCGGCCGTGGGCTGACCGGACGCGATCTGGACCTCGCCGTTGGAGAGGGCCTGGATCTGCGCCTGCGGGTCCGAGATGAAGCGGACCGTGATCTTCTCGTACTTCGGCTTCTTGTCGCCGGTGTACTCCTTGTTGGCCGTCAGGGTGATGTACTGGTCGGCCTTGAGGTCGGTGATCGTGTACGCGCCGTCGCTCAGGGTCTTCTGCGCCTCGGACGGCATGTCCGAGTAGCGGTAGCCGTCGTTCCAGACCTTGGAGACCGGGGCGAGGACGCTGGCGTCCTTGTCCTGGATCGCCGTGATGAGCTTCTTCTTCGCGTCCTCGGGTGAGAGGTTGTCGTCGGGGAACGCGAGCTGCGTGGTGCCGTGGGCGGAGACGCCGACGCCGTTGCCGGTCGCGACCTCCCAGTCGACGTACGGCTGGTCGTACGTGTAGGTCAGGCTGCGGCCGTCGTCGCCGATCTCGGGCGTCTTCGTGACGAGGCCGAGGCGGGTGTCCGCCACGGCGCCGGAGTTGAAGAAGACCTGGTCGTCGCCGGTGGAGACCGTGCCGTCCTCGTTCGTCGTGACGTCGTCGCTGCTCGCCGTGTTGACGTTCGTGGTGTTCGCGGCCCAGTTGAGGAGCATGTCCGCGGCGTCGACGGGCGTGCCGTCGCTCCACTTGACGCCCTCGTTGATGGTGAACTTCACGACGAGCGGGTCGTCGGAGACCTTCTCGTAGGTGCCGAAGTCGGTGTCCTTCACGAGCGACGGGCCGTCGTCGTAGTAGTTGAACGCGCGGTTCGTCAGGTACACGATGTTCGTATTGGCGGTGGCGTTGCCGGTCGCCGACGCGTTGTTGTACTCGAGGAACGGGTCGTTCCAGGCCACGGTGATCTCAGTGCCGGCGATGACCTCGGACTCCTGGGCGGGCGCAGAGCAGCCGCTGAGTACGAGGGCACCGGAGACGATGACGGCACCAGCCGCTGCAAGGCGTCTGATTTTCAAGGTTCCTCCTGTGCATGGGAATGGCGCGGACCCACCGTGCGTGCGGTCGACCGCGCAGATAAGAATGACCCTAGATACGGCTGGGAGTCTTTGCAAAAACTGGGCCCAAACGTTACATACCGGTAACTCGGACGCGCGGATCCGCGCGTCAGGCTCCGGATCCGTGCGTGTGGACGGCCGGATTCGCGCGTGATCACCGCCTCCTGCGACGGATCGCGTCGTCAGCGCCCTCACCGGCCACGTCCGGCCGGCGGGCGGCCCGGCGGCATCGCGCGCCTAGGATCGGCCCGTGCCCGACGCTCCCGCCCTCGCCCGCGCTCCCCGACTGCCGCTGCGGCGCGCCATGCGGACGCGGCTGCGGTGGGAGATCGCGATCGTGCTCGGGCTCTCGCTCGGGGCGAGCGCCGTCTACTCGGTGCTGCGCATCGTCGACCTGTCCACGCGCCCGGAGGCCCTCGGCTCGCAGAGCGCCACCATCAACCGGAGCCTGAACGACCGGCAGGCGTTCGACCTCCTGTACCAACTGCTCGACATCGCGACGGCCCTGGTGCCCGTGGTCCTCGTGCTCTTCCTGCTGTGGCAGCCGGGGAGGAGCGCCTTCCGACGCATCGGGCTCGACCTCGCACGACCGGGGCGCGACGTGGCAGCCGGCTTCGGCCTCGCGGCGCTCATCGGGGTGCCCGGGCTCGGGCTGTACTTCGCCGGCCGCGCTCTCGGGATCACGGTCGATGTCGTGCCGACCGCGCTCGACTCGTACTGGTGGACCGTGCCGGTGCTCGTGCTCGTCGCCCTCCGAGCGGCGCTGCAGGAGGAGGTGATCGTGGTCGGCTACCTCTTCACCCGGCTGCGCGAGCTCGGCTGGGGGCACGGGCGGCTGGGCGCGTGGAGCATCATCCTGACGGCGTCAGTGCTGCGCGGGAGCTACCACCTCTACCAGGGCTACGGGCCGTTCCTCGGCAACGTCGTGATGGGGGTGGTGTTCGGCTGGTGCTACGTGCGCTTCGGCCGCACCGCGCCGCTCGTGGTGGCGCACCTGATCCTCGACGTCGTGAGCTTCGTGGGCTACCCGGTCGCGCTCGCGCTGCTGCCGGGGCTGTTCGGCTGACGGGTGCTCGCGCACGGACCGGGGGCGTGGCCCTGGCGCATCCCCCGCACCTGTGCCTAACCTGAGAACGCCGCACGACGAGGTGCGGCCGTATCTCGAGGAGATCTCATGGGCGACGCCGCTCATCCGTCCGGGGACCCCCGGCCGGCCATCGACTACCTGGGGGTCGAGGACTCGGCCCGGTTCCGCGAGCTGAAGCGCGAGCACCGCAGCTTCGTCTTCCCGCTGGCCGTCGCCTTCCTCGTCTGGTACTTCGCGTTCGTCCTGCTCTCGGACTACGCGCACGAGCTCATGTCCACGCCCGTCATGGGGAACGTGAACCTCGGGATCCTGCTGGGGCTCGGGCAGTTCGTGACGACCTTCGCGATCACCACCTGGTACGTGAGCCGGGCGAACTCGCGGTTCGATCCGATCGCCGCGGAGATCCGCGCCGACCTGGAGGAGCGGGAGCGCGCGGCGCTCGAGGGGCCGCGCGAATCCACGCCGCCGAAGCGCCGGAAGGGCGGCCGACGGTGACCGCCGCGGGAGGCGCCGTCATGGCGACGACGCCCACCACCGACACGGGCGATCCCGTCCTCAACATCTCGATCTTCGGGGCGTTCGTGGTCATCACGCTCGTGATCGTGTTCCGCGCGAGCCGGAACAACTCGACCGCGGCCGACTACTACGCGGCCGGCCGCTCGTTCACCGGCCCGCAGAACGGCACGGCGATCGCGGGCGACTACCTCTCGGCGGCGTCGTTCCTCGGGATCGTGGGCGCCATCGCCATCAACGGGTACGACGGGTTCCTCTACTCGATCGGATTCCTGGTCGCGTGGCTGGTCGCCCTGCTGCTCGTGGCCGAGCTCATGCGCAACACGGGCAAGTTCACGATGGCCGACGTGCTGAGCTTCCGGCTCAAGCAGCGGCCCGTGCGGCTGGCGGCGGCGACCACCACGCTCGCGGTCTGCTTCTTCTACCTGCTCGCGCAGATGGCGGGCGCGGGCGGGCTGGTGTCGCTGCTGCTCGGGATCGACGACCGGCTCGGGCAGTCGCTCGTGATCGCCGTCGTGGGCGCGCTGATGATCGTCTACGTGCTGGTCGGCGGGATGAAGGGCACGACCTGGGTGCAGATCATCAAGGCGTGCCTGCTGATCGCAGGCGCGGCCGTGATGACCGTGTGGGTGCTCGCCATCCACGGGTTCAACGTCTCGGACCTGCTGGGCGCCGCCGCCGCCGCGGCCGACAAGCCCGTGCTCGAGCCCGGCAACCAGTACGGAGCCACGGGGATCACGAAGCTCGACTTCCTGTCGCTCGCGCTCGCGCTGGTGCTCGGCACGGCGGGCCTCCCCCACGTGCTCATGCGCTTCTACACGGTGCCGACCGCGAAGGAGGCGCGTCGCAGCGTCGTCTGGGCGATCTGGCTCATCGGCGTCTTCTACCTCTTCACCCTGGTGCTCGGGTACGGCGCCGGCGCGCTGCTCGGGAGCGAGCGGATCCTCGCGGCACCCGGCGGCGTGAACTCCGCCGCTCCCCTGCTGGCGCTCGAGCTCGGCGGGCCGATCCTGCTCGGGATCATCGCGGCGGTCGCGTTCGCGACGATCCTGGCCGTGGTCGCGGGCCTCACCATCACGGCGGCCGCGTCGTTCGCGCACGACGTGTACGGCAGCGTCATCAAGAAGGGTCAGGTCTCGGCCAACGGCGAGGTGCGGGTCGCGCGGATCACGGTGGTGGTGATCGGCATCGTCTCGATCATCGCGGGCATCGGCGCCAACGGGCAGAACGTCGCGTTCCTCGTGGCCCTCGCGTTCGCAGTGGCCGCGAGCGCGAACCTGCCGACCATCCTGTACTCCCTCTACTGGCGGCGGTTCTCCACCCGGGGCGCGGTGCTCAGCATGTACGGCGGGCTCGGTACGGCGCTCCTGCTCATCGCGTTCTCGCCCGTCGTGTCGGGTGGGGAGACCTCGATGATCCCGGGGGCAAACTTCTCGTGGTTCCCGCTGAGCAACCCGGGCATCGTCTCGATCCCCGTCGGGTTCCTGCTCGGCTGGATCGGGACGGTGACCTCCACGCGCAAGGAGGATCCGCTCGTCGCGGCCGAGATGGACGTGCGGTCGCTCACCGGGCACGGCGCCGAGAAGGCGACGGAGCACTAGGGCCCGGCGGCCGCCGGACGTGCGACGAGGGCGGCGGGAACGGAAGGCCCCGCCGCCCTCGTCGTGCATGCGTCGTTCGGCGTGAGTCAGCCGCGGATCAGGCGAACGCCTCCGGCGGCGGGCAGGCGCAGAACAGGTTGCGGTCGCCGTAGGCCTGGTCGATGCGGCGCACCGGCGGCCAGTACTTGTCGCGCACCAGGGTCGACACCGGGTAGACGGCGCGCTCGCGCGTGTACGCGTGCGTCCACTCCCCCGCGATGACCGACTCGGCCGTGTGCGGCGCGTTCCGGAGCGGGTTGTCGTCGGCCGGCCACTCACCCGCGGCGACCGAGTCGGCCTCCTGCTTGATGCCGATCATCGCGGCGATGAAGCGCTCGACCTCGGCGAGGTCCTCGCTCTCCGTCGGCTCGACCATGAGCGTGCCCGGGACGGGGAAGCTCATCGTCGGCGCGTGGAAGCCGTAGTCGACGAGGCGCTTGGCCACGTCGTCCACCGTGATGCCCGTCGCGGCGGTGAGCGGACGCAGGTCGAGGATGCACTCGTGCGCGACGAGGCCGTCCTCCCCCGCGTAGAGCACCGGGTAGTGGTCGCGGAGGCGCGCGGCGATGTAGTTCGCCGAGAGCACCGCGGCGCCGGTCGCCTGCTTGAGGCCCTCGGCGCCCATCATGCGGACGTAGGCCCAGCTGATCGGCAGGATGCTCGGGGAGCCGAAGGGCGCGGCCGACACCGGGGCGCCGCCGTGCTCGATCGTGGACACGACCCCGTCCTGGACGAGCGCGTGCACGTTGCACTGCGCCTGCGGGTGGCCGGGCAGGAACGGCGCGAGGTGCGCCTTCGCCGCGACCGGGCCGACGCCCGGTCCGCCGCCGCCGTGCGGGATGCAGAACGTCTTGTGCAGGTTGAGGTGCGAGACGTCGCCGCCGAAGTCGCCGAACCGGGCGAAGCCGAGCAGGGCGTTGAGGTTCGCGCCGTCGACGTAGACCTGGCCGCCGGCCTCGTGCACGGCCTCGCAGATCGCGCCGACCTCGTGCTCGTACACGCCATGGGTGGAGGGGTACGTGATCATGAGGCCCGCGAGCTCGTCGCGGTGCTTCGCGATCTTCGCGCGCAGGTCGTCGAGGTCGACGTTGCCGAGGTCGTCGCACGCGACCACCACGACGCGCATGCCGGCGAGCACGGCGCTGGCCGCGTTCGTGCCGTGCGCGCTCTGCGGGATGAGGCAGACCGTGCGCGCGTCGTCGCCGTTCGCGAGGTGGTAGCCGCGGATCGCGAGGAGGCCCGCGAGCTCGCCCTGGCTGCCGGCGTTCGGCTGGAGGCTCACCGTGTCGTAGCCGGTCACGTCGGCGAGCCAGGTCTCCAGCTGGAGGACCAGCTCGAGGTAGCCCTCGACGTCGTCCGCCGGGGCGAAGGGGTGGATGGCCTGGAACTCGGGCCAGGTCACCGCCTCCATCTCGGTGGCCGCGTTGAGCTTCATGGTGCAGGAGCCGAGCGGGATCATGCCGCGGTCGAGCGCGTAGTCCTTGTCGGAGAGGCGCTTGAGGTAGCGCATCATGCCGGTCTCGGAGCGGTGCGTGGAGAAGACGGCGTGCGTGAGGTACTCGCTCGTGCGGATCGACTGCTCGGGGATCGAGGAGAGGTCGCCGTGCGCGCCCTCGTCGTCCGCGAGCTCGGCGCCGAACGCGCGCGCGACGACCGCGAGGTCCTCGGGGCGCGTGGCCTCGTCGACGCTGAAGCCGAGCGTGTCGGCGTCCACGCGGAGCAGGTTGACCCCGCCCGCGGCGGCCGTCGCGAGGATCTCGTCGGCGCGGCCGGGAACGGAGACGCGCACGGTGTCGAAGAACGCGGCGTGCAGCGGCTCGACGCCGACCGTCGCGAGCGAGCGGACGAGGCGGCGGGCGCCCCGGTTCGCCTGGCGCGCGATCACGCGGAGGCCCTTCGGCCCGTGGTAGACCGCGTACATCGACGCCATCACGGCGAGGAGGACCTGCGCCGTGCAGATGTTGCTCGTGGCCTTCTCGCGGCGGATGTGCTGCTCGCGCGTCTGCAGCGAGAGGCGGTAGGCCGGGTGGCCGGCCGCGTCCTGGCTGACGCCGACGAGGCGGCCGGGCATCTGCCGCTCGAGCCCCGCGCGCACGGCGAGGTAGCCCGCGTGCGGACCGCCGAAGCCCATGGGCACGCCGAAGCGCTGCGAGGTGCCGACCGCGATGTCCGCGCCCAGCTCGCCCGGCGAGGTGATGACCGTGAGGGCGAGGAGGTCGGCCGCGACGACCGCGAGGCCGCCCGCCGCGTGCACGCGCGCGATGACGGCGCTCGGGTCCCAGACGCGGCCGGAGGCGGCCGGGTACTGGATGAAGGCGCCGAACGCGTCGGGCAGCTCGGCGGGATCCACCGTGGCGAGGTCGTGCGCGACGAGCTCGATGCCGAGCGCGGCGGCGCGGCTGTCGAGGAGCGCACGCGTCTGCGGCAGGGCGTCGGCGTCGATGAGGAACACGCTCGTCTTGGCCTTCGAGGCGCGGCGCGCGAGCAGCATGCCCTCGACCACGGCGGTGGACTCGTCGAGCATGGACGCGTTCGCGGTCGCGAGCCCGGAGAGCTCCGCGACCATCGTCTGGAAGTTGATGAGCGCCTCGAGGCGGCCCTGCGAGATCTCCGGCTGGTACGGCGTGTAGGCCGTGTACCAGCTCGGGTTCTCGAGCACGTTCCGGGTGATGACGGCGGGCGTGATCGTGTCGTGGTAGCCGAGGCCGATCATCGAGGTGCGGACGCGGTTGCGGCCCGCGATGCGGCGGAGCTCGGCGAGGGCGTCGCGCTCGGTGGCGGCCTCGGGCAGCACGGAGTCGCCCTCGGTGCGGAAGCGGTCGACCTGGATCGTCTCGGGGACGGCCTTCGCGAGGAGCGACGGGATCGAGTCGTGGCCGAGGACCCCGAGCATGGTGGCGCGGGCCTCGGAGTCGATGCCGATGTGGCGGGCGCCGAACGCGCCGGGCGCGAACGCCGAGGACTCCTCCGCGATGTCGGGTGCGGCGTCGGGCGCGGGGGTGGCCGGGCGCGTGCCGGCGTCGACGGCGGTCACTCGCCCACCAGCGCGACGTACTCGTCGTGGCTGAGGAGCGTCGGGAGCGCCTCGAAGCGCACCTTCACGAGCCAGCCCGCGCCGAAGGGGTCGCTGTTGACGAGGTCGGGCGAGGCCACGACGTCGTCGTTGACCTCGGTGACCGTGCCGTCGATGGGCGCGAACAGCTCGCCGACCGACTTGGTCGACTCGATCTCGCCGACGACCTCGCCGCCCGCGAGCTCGTCGCCCACCGCGGGCAGCTCGACGAAGACGACGTCGCCGAGCTTGTCCGCGGCGTAGGAGGTGATGCCGACGGTCGCGACGTCGCCGTCGACCTGCACCCACTCGTGCTCGGCGGTGTACTGGAGGCTGGTCTGGTCGGTCATGCGAGGGCCTTTCGCGAGTAGAAGGGGAGGGTCACGACGGTGGCGGGCACGCGCGTGCCTCGGACGTCGACGGTCAGGCGCGTGCCGGGGGCGGCGAGCGAGGGATCCACGTACGCCATGGCGACGGGGTGGCCGAGCGTGGGCGACAGGGCGCCGCTCGTGATGATGCCGACGGGCCCGACGGCGCCCTCGGTGGCCTCCATGACGGCCTCGAGGGCCGCTGCGGACTCGCCCGCGGCCTCCTCGGCGTAGACGGGGTAGTCGGCGCGGGGCGCGCGGCGGCCCTCGGTGACGAGGCCGACGAGCACGCGGGCGACGGGATCCGGGCCCTTCTCCACGGCGGCGCGACCGCGGAAGTCGCCCTCCTTGCCGAGCGCGACCACCTTGCCGAGGCCGGCCTGGACCGGCAGGGTGTGGAGCCCGAGCTCGTGGCCGTACAGCGGCATGCCGGCCTCGAGGCGCAGGGTGTCGCGGCAGGCGAGGCCCGTGTTCAGGAGGCCGAGCGGTGTGCCGGCCGCGACGAGCGCCTCCCAGAGGGCGACGGCGTCCTCGGTCGCGACGTACAGCTCGTAGCCGTCCTCGCCCGTGTATCCGGTGCGGGCGACGAGCACGTCCTGGCCCGCGAAGCGCGCGGCCGTCGCGCGGTAGTAGCCGAGCGCCTCGAGCGGCGTCTCGGTCTCGAGGCCGGCGGTGGCCTCGAGGATCGCGCGGGACACCGGGCCCTGCACGGCGATGAGCGCGACGTCGTCGCTCGCGTCGTCGACCTCCACGTCGTCGAGGCCCCGGGCGGCCTCCGCGAGGACGGCGAGCACGGGATCGTGGTTGCCCGCGTTGGCGACGACGAGGAAGGACTCCTCGCCCGTGCGGTAGACGATGAGGTCGTCGACGATGCCGCCCGACGGATCCAGCAGCAGCGTGTACTTCGCCTGCCACTCGGCGATGGCGGAGAGCCTCCCCGCCAGGACGGAGTCGAGGAACGCGGCGGCGCCCTCCCCCTCCACCGCGATCTCGGCCATGTGCGAGATGTCGAAGATGCCCGCGGCCTCGCGGACGGCGCGGTGCTCGGCGAGGTCGCTCGTGTAGCGGACGGGCATGAGCCATCCGGCGAAGTCGGTGAAGGAGGCGCCGGCCGCCTCGTGCACGTCGTGCAGCGGGGAACGGCGGGGCGGGGCCGCGGCGGCCGCGGCGGGCGCGGTGTCGGCGGGTGCGTCGGGCATGGAGTCCTCCGGTCGTGACCGACGCGGACGCCGGATGCGGGACTCCCCCTCTGTCATGTGCCTGAGAGCTTCGCGCCGTCCGAGGACGGTGCTTTCACCGTGGGCGAGCCGCGCGGGACGGCTGCTTTTCAGAGTGGCCAGTGCATCGCGGTACGTGGACCTGAGAGATTGGCGGGGAGGCTTGCTCCTTCGGTGCTCCCGGAGGAGCTCTCCCGCGATGCGTGCGCGGCCGTGTTACGCGTCCCAGCATATCGAGCGGGACGTTTCCGCCGTGTGACGATTACCGGTCCATCCCCCGCGCCGGACGCGACGACGCCGCCGCACCCGATGGATGCGGCGGCGTCGGGGGTCGGGTCGACCCGCAGGATCAGATCGCGTCGGGCGAGGGCGCGGCGGGCGCCTGCGGTGCGCCGTCCTCGTCCTGGTCGATGACGCGGCGCACGTCGTCGGCGAGCTGCGCGACGCCCTCGGGCATCATCTCGAAGCCGTCGGTGGTGCCGACGTTGATGACGAGGCCGGTGCCTTCGGGGATCGCCTGGACGAGCTCGGCGGCGGGGATGGTGGCCACGTGGTCGGCGACGCTCGTGACCTTCTCGTCGATGCGGTCCTCGTGCGTGAACGCGGCGAGCATGGGCACGCCGTCGCGGTCGAAGAGGACGGGCTGGAGCTGGTCGGTCTCGGGGGTGAGGGGCGTGGCGGTGGGCACCACGACCGTCGTGTTGATGAACTCGGTGAGGACTGCGGTCATGTCGGACTCGCCCGCCTGGCCGCGCGCGATGGCCTGCTCGAGGGGGGTGGGCTCTCGGTCCTGTGAATCGGTCATGGGTCCATCGTGCCCGATCCGCCGGGGCGGCGGCTGGCGGCGGCTGACCGCGGCGCCCTGGCCGGGCCTCCCCGCGGCCGCGCGCGGAGTTAGGATCATCTCTTGCACCCGCCATCCGTCCCGAGGGGAGACGCCTGTGTCGATCGGACGCCAGCGCCCCCGCGGCGAGCTCGAGGCGGCCATCATGGACGCGCTGTGGGACGCCGACGAACCGCTCACGGCCAAGGACGTCGTCGCCCGCATCCCGGATCCGCGCCCCGCGCCCCGCGCTCACGACCGTGCTCACGGTGCTGGAGCGGCTCGGCCAGAAGGGCCTGGTCACGCGCTCCGACGAGGCGCGCGCGCTCACGTTCGCGCCCGCCCGCTCGCGCACCGACCACGCGGCGTCCCTCATGTCGGGCGCGCTCGCGGCCACGAAGGACCGCGAGGCGGCGCTGCTGCGCTTCGCGGGCACGCTCGACGGGGACGACCTCACGGCGCTGCGCCGCGCCCTCGGCGGGGACGACCGGGCGTAGGGCGGGCCGCCGACCGCGGGGGGCGGGCCGCCGACCGCGGGCCGTTGGCGCGGATCGGCTAGCGTGGGTCGTCGGCGCCGTCGTACGGACCGCCGACGCTCTCGCCGTCCTCGCCGGGGAACCGGCGCGACGATCGGCGCACGACGCCGACCACCACGAGCACGGCGGCCGCGAGGATCACGAGGCCGATGAGCACGAACACCCAGACGGGCGTGGTCTCCGCAGCGTCGACGAGCGGCACGGACTCGCCGGACTGCGCGTCCGAGGTGGGCGCGGGCGCCACGGTCTCCGCGCCCTGCGTCGTCAGGGTGCCCTCGGGCTCGGGCGTCGCGGTGGCCGCGCTGCCCGCCCAGGCGTCGCCGCAGGCCGGGGCCGCGGTGATGGCCGGGGTGCCCGTCGTGTCGCCGGTCGGCGCGTAGGTGAAGGAGTACGTGCCGTCGATGGGGTGGCTGTCGCTCGAGACTGCGCGCCACGTGACCTGGTAGGTGCCGGCCGTGCCGAGCGCGATGCGGGTCGTGGCGGTGGTCCCGTCGACGGCGACGCAGCCGTCCTCATGGAACGAGCCGTCCGAGGCGTTGACCACCTGGATCGCGAAGCCGGAGGCCTGCGCGTCGAGCGCGAGGAGCTCCTCGCTGAAGTCGAGCGCGATGGTGCCGGGCTCGTCCGTGACGGTGGCGTCGGCGGCGGGGGTGGATCCCACGAGCCGGTCGTGCGCCGACGCGGCGCCCGCCGGGATGAGCGCCCCGCCCAGCACGAGGGCCGCGGCTCCCGCGGCGAGCGCGGCACGACGGAGGAGGGACGGGGTGCGGAGGTGGTGCGGAGACGCCATGGGTACATCATCCCCCGGGCCCGGGGCGACGCTCGGGCGGCGTCTGCGACGCCGCGCCGGTGCCCGTGTTGCGCCGAGGGCCGCGGCACGATGGACTCGTCTGATGCACACCGCACCGCAGGACACCCCCGGCGACGGCCCGGCGCGATCCGCCGGCCTCACCGCCGACGAGATCGACCGGATCCGCCGCGACTTCCCGCTCCTCGACTCGGAGGTGAACGGCCACCCGCTCGTCTACCTCGACTCGGCCGCCACCTCCCAGAAGCCGCGGCAGGTGCTGGACGCGGAGCGCGCGTACCTGGAGCACCGCAACGCCGCCGTCCACCGCGGGGCGCACACGCTCGCGGCGCTCGCGACGGAGGAGTTCGAGGAGGCGCGCGAGAAGGTCGCGCGCTTCGTGGGCGTCGACGCGGGCGAGATCGTGTGGACCTCCAACGCGACCGAGGGGCTGAACCTCGTCGCGTACGGCCTCGGGAGCGCGGCCGCGCCGGCGTCCATCCGCGTGCGGGAGGGCGACGAGATCGTCGTCACGGAGTCGGAGCACCACGCGAACCTCATCCCGTGGCAGCAGCTCGCGCTCCGCACGGGCGCCCGGCTGCGGTTCATCCCCGTCGACGACCAGGGCGCGCTGCGGCTGGAGACGCTGGGCGACGTGATCACGGAGCGCACGCGCGTCGTCGCGCTCGCGCAGGTCTCCAACGTGCTGGGCGGGGTCGCGCCGCTCGGCCCGGTCATCGCGCGGGCGCGGGAGGTCGGCGCCCTCGTCGTGCTCGACGCCTGCCAGTCCGTGCCGCACCTGCCGGTCGACCTGCGCGCGCTCGACGTCGACCTCGCCGTGTTCTCCGGGCACAAGATGCTCGCGCCGACAGGCATCGGCGTGCTCTACGGTCGCCGCGCGGTGCTCGAGGCGCTGCCGCCGTTCCTCACGGGCGGGTCGATGATCACGACCGTGACGATGGAGGCGGCCGAGTTCCTGCCGCCGCCCCAGCGCTTCGAGGCCGGCACGCAGCGCATATCGCAGGTCGTGGCGCTGGGCGCCGCGGTCGACTACCTGGAGGCGGTCGGCATGGACCGGATCCAGGAGCACGGCCGGCGCATCGGCGCGCGGCTGGTGGCGGGCCTCTCCGGGATCCGGGGCGTGCGCGTGCTCGGGCCCCACGACGACCGCATCGGGCTCGCGGCGTTCGACCTGGCGGGCGTGCACGCGCACGACGTGGGGCAGATCCTCGACGACCGCGGCATCGCCGTGCGCGTCGGGCACCACTGCGCGCAGCCGCTGCACCGCCGGCTGGGGCTCACCGCGTCCACGCGCGCGAGCGGGACCCTGCACACGACCGATGCCGAGATCGACCTGCTGCTGCAGGGCGTCGAGGACGCCGCCGCGTTCTTCGGGGCCGGCCGATGAGCGCTCCCGCGTCCGGCGGCGGCGCGCTGTACCAGGAGCTGATCCTCGACCACTCGCGCACGCCCGAGGGCCGGGGCGATCCCACCGGCTGGCCGCTGCACGCGCACCAGGTGAACCCGACGTGCGGGGACGAGATCACCCTCGGCGTCCGCATCGAAGACGGTCGGGTGGCGGAGATCGCATGGACGGGCCACGGTTGCGCGATCTCGCAGGCGTCCGCCTCGATGCTCGTCGGCGTGCTCGACGGCGCGGACCTGGACTCCGTGCGCGCGCGGGCCGAGGCGTTCCGCGAGGTCATGCGGAGCCGCGGCGCGTCGCACCTCGACCCGGAGGAGTTCGGCGACGCGGTCGCGCTCGACGGGGTCTCCCGGTACGTGGGGCGCGTCAAGTGCGCGATGCTGCCGTGGACGACGCTGGAGGAGGCGCTCCGCGCGGGCTGATCCGAGCCCGCCCGCACTTACCCGCACGGTCCGCGCGTGGGGCGGTGCAGAGTGGAGGGGCGGCGGCCGCCCGGGCCGGCGATCTGCGACACCAGGAGGATCCGTGGCCCCCGACGACGACATGCCGAGCACCATCCGCCGCTCCCCCGAGCACGCGCAGGCCACCTGGTCGGCGGCGCACCAGGCGGCCGAGGAGCAGTACGGATCCGGCGAGCGCGCCGAGCGCACCGCATACGCCGCCCTCAAGCACGGCTTCGAGAAGGTCGGCGACCACTGGGAGCCGAAGGAGTCGGCGGGGCCGTCCGACGCGGGCGCCGAGGACCGCGGCGCGGGCACGGCAGGCGGGGTCGACGCGAACGCGTCGAAGGCGCACCTGATGGAGGTCGCGCGCCGCCTCGACGTCGCCGGCCGCAGCCGCATGACGAAGGATGAGCTGGTGGACGGGATCCGGAAGGCGAACGACCGGGAGACCCGGAAGGCGCGGCAGCGCGAGAGCTGAAGCGGGGCGCCGGACGCGCCTAGGGCAGGTCGACCCGGAACAGCGCGCACTCCGTGTCGTAGTAGGCGCGCGTGCGGCCGAGGGGACGCATCCCGATCCGGCGGCACACCGCCTGCGACGGCGCGTTCGCCGGGTTCGTCACCGCGAGCACGCGCGTGAGCCCGCCCTCGGCCGCGTGCGCGAGCACCCGCCGGGCCGCCTCCGTCGCGACGCCGCGGCCCCAGGCGTCCGGATGCAGGTGCCAGCCGATCTCCGTCTCGCCGTCCTCCGGCGCGTCGCGGGGAGCGGGGTCGTCGCCGGCGAGGGGCGCGGCCGACGCGGGCAGGTCCTTGAGCAGCAGCGTGCCGAGGAGCGCGCCGCCGTCGCGGTCCTCGATCGCCCAGATCCCGCGCACCGGGTGCTCGAGCGCGGCGTAGCGGGCGGCGCGGGCGGCGGCCTGGGCGGGATCCGTCTGCACCGCACCCGTGCCGATCCACCGCATCACCTCGGGCCGTGCGTGCAGGTCGAGGAGGAAGGGAGCGTCGGCGTCCGTGAAGCGGCGGAGGAGCAGGCGGTCGGTCGCGAGGTCGGGCATCGCCCCAGGCTAGGGGGACGTCGGTGGCTCCCCCTAGCGTGACGGCATGCCCGAGCCGGTGGATGCGTGGTGGGCGCGGCGCCGCTGGTCGCGCGGCCTCGACGTGCCGTACCCGGTGGGCACCTACCGGGAGGCGTGGGCGTCGTTCCCCGTGCTCATCCGGCAGTACCACCCGGAGCTCAACCGCGGGATCACGCTGACGCAGGTGCCGCCCGCGGCCGACGTGCTCCTCACCTGGCAGTGCGATGTCGGGCACGTCTTCGTCGCGACGCCCGAGGAGCAGCGCAGGCGTCCGGGCCGCGAGCGCCGCCGCTCGTCGTGGTGCCCGGACTGCGCGGAGGCCGCGGCGCCGCGCACGCCCGTGCTGCCGATGGCGGACCAGGTGCGCTGGCCGGGGGCGTCGCCGCTGGTGGCGGGGCCGGTGGCGGGCGGATCCATGGTCGGCGCGTCCGGCGCGTCCGACGGCTCGCCGTCCACGGCCGGCGGACCCGGATCCCCGCGTCCGCGGCGTGGCGCGCGCGACGGCCGGCCCGCGGTCGGCGGCACGTCCCGCGACCGGCGCGGGAAGGACGGCACACCGAGCGCTGTCGATCCCGCCGAGCGACGCGGATCCCCCGCCAGGGCCACCACGCCGGCCCGCGCCCGCCGATCCCCCGCCCTCTGCGGGAAGACCCCCGACCTCCCGGTCGGCGAGCCGTTCGCGAGCGCCTGCGCACCGCCGCCCGCGTCCGCCGTCGAGGAGCGCCTGCGGCAGGATCTGGCCGCGCGCCTCGATCACACGCCCGGCCTGAACGCCGTCCGCCTCGCCCGCCCGTTCTTCGAGCACCTCGAGGCGTGGCCCGACATCCTGCTGCCCGAGCTGCGCGTCGCGATCGAGTACGACTCCACGGGCCGCCACGGCCTCGAGCACGTCGGCCGCCGCGAGGAGGCCGACCGGCGCAAGGACCGCGCGCTGCGGGCCGCGGGATGGGAGGTCATCCGCATCCGCACCGGCAAGCTCACACCCCTCGGCCCCTACGACCTCTGCATCTCGGGCCTCACCCGCGGCACGGTCGACCAGCTCCTCGAGCGTCTGCGCGAGATCCGCGGTCCGCTCTTCGTGGACGCCTACCTGCGCGAGGTGCCGCCGTCGGCCGCAGCCGGGTGAGCCGTGCCCCCCCCCGCCTCAGCTGACCCGCAGCGCCAGCGCCTCGCTCCGCCAGCGCGCGAGCAGCTCCCACGGATCCGGCTGGCCCGCGGCGAGCGCGGCCACGTGTCCCCGCAGCTCCGCGTGGAGCTCGAACCACTCGGTGCGCGCGAAGCGCTGTCGCGCGAACTCCGCGTGCCGCGCCCGCTCCACCGCCCGGCCGCCGCGCTCGAACGCGAGCAGCTCGTCGTGCCGGAGCGTGCCGAGCCGCTGCCGCGGGTTCGCGCTGGTGCCGATCTTCAGCCGGTCACCGAAGCGGATGTAGTAGACGACGTCGACGCGCGGAGCCGCGAGCTCGCCGTCCGGGTGGTCGCCGTGTCGCCACTCGCACACCGCGCACAGCCAGCCCGACGGGTACCGGACGCCGAGGCGTGATCCGCACGCCGGGCACGGCGACGGCAGCACGTCCTCGACGCCGTGCGCGCGCTCCGCCCACGCGGCCGCGGCCACGAGGTGCGCGGCGCACAGGGGCACGGGTGCGCCGGGTTCAGCCACCGTGGCGCAGCCCTCGGCGAGGCAGAAGGCGGATCCGGTCGACGTCATGCCCCGACGCTAGGCGCGGGCGCCGACACCGGCACACGCGGGAGGCGGCCCGGGACTCCTCAGCGCGCCGCCCGCACGACGACAGGCGCCTCGTCCTCGAGCCCGTGGCGGAGCTCGACGGAGGTCCACGGCACGGGGGCGTCGGCGAAGATCGGCTCGAGCACCCCCCACATGATGCGGCGGTCGGGCCCCACGAAGTACACGTCGTAGGAGTCCTCGCCGAACTCGTTGCCGTCGATCCATCCGGCCTGGAGCAGCTGCAGGGCGTCGTCGCCCGCGATCTCGGTCGCGGCCAGCGACTCGAACGCCTCGTACGCGGTCGCCGCCTCACCGGCCTCGAAGCGCAGCACGACCCAGTCGTCGGGCTCGTCATCTCGGGTCCAAGGGCGCGCGACCGCGACGATCGCCATGGTCAGGCCGGTGAGGATCCCGGTGAGGAGGAGCGCCCGGATCCGCGGCGTCATGCCCGCGCCCGTCCGGTGTCTGCTGCTGCTGCGCTCATGCGCCCTCCCCGTCCCGACGGCCGCCCTCGCGAGGCGCGACCTCCCCTCAGTATCCCCTGATGCCCTCCGGCGTCACGTGACGCCCGCGGCCCTGGACCGGGAACGGTCCTGATGGGTAGCTTTCCCCCACGAGCAGGCGGTCGGCCGGCTCCCCATCCGCTTCGCCGAAGGAGCGCCGTGTCCGAGCCGAGCACTCCCGAGCAGCTGATCGTCTCGATGGCGACCGTCTTCGACCTCATGGACGCCGCGACGCTCGACGCCTGGGAGGGCCTCACCGGCCTGCAGATCCAGCTGCTGCGCGTCGTCGCCACCGGCATGCAGGTGGACCGCCAGTCGCTCTCCATGTGGACCCGCACCTCGCGCGCCGCCCTCGTGCCGAGCCTCGCGGCGCTGCTGCAGCGGCGGATCCTCGTGGAGGAGACGGACGACGAGGGCACGCGCCTCGTCGTCGGGCCCGCCGGCCGGGATCTCCTGCAGACGGTGATGCGCGCCCGCATCGGCTGGATCCGGGGCGCCTGCGCGGCCGTGCAGCCGCCCGTCGACGAGGGCGAGCTCCGGCATGCGATCGGCGCGCTGCAGCGGATCGCCGACGGCGCCTGACCCGGGGATGCCACGGACGCCGGCCGATCCCGCCCCCTCGACCCCTCGCCATCACGCCCCTAGGGTGGGGAAATGGCGAATCCCATCGAGGCCCAGGCACCCCCGAGATCCGAGCTGAAGCGCTCCATCACAGTCAAGCAGCTGTACTTCTACGTGGTCGGCGACGTCCTCGGATCCGGCATCTACGTGCTCGTCGGCCTCGTGGCCGCGGCCGTGGGCGGCGCGTTCTGGATGGCCTTCCTCGTGGGCGTCTCCATCGCGACCATCACCGGCCTCGCCTACGCGGAGCTCGTCACGAAGTACCCGCAGGCCGCCGGCGCCTCGCTCTACATCAACAAGGCGTTCCGCAGCCCGGTGCTCACGTTCTTCATCACCATCTGCATGCTCAGCGCCAACATGGCCGCCGTCGGATCCCTCGCGGCCGGCTTCGTCCGCTACCTCAGCGACCTCATCGGCCTGCCCGAGTCCGCGATCTGGGCGAGCACCGGCATCGCCGTCGCGTTCGTCGCCGTCATCACGGCCATCAATCTCATCGGCATCAGCGAGTCGGTCGTCGCGAACGTGATCATGACGTTCGTCGAGATCAGCGGCCTCATCATCGTCGTCGCCATCGGCGTGATCGCGCTGGTCGAGGGCGTGGGCGACCCGGCCGTGCTGCTGCAGTTCCAGGTCGAGGGTGGTCCCGGATCCGCCGTGCTGGCCGTGCTCGCCGGCGTCTCGCTCGCCTTCTTCGCCATGACGGGCTTCGAGAACGCGGCCAACGTGGCGGAGGAGACGATCAACCCGTCGCGCGCGTTCCCCCGCGCCCTCATCGGCGGCATGATGACCGCCGGCGTCGTCTACGTGCTCGTCTCGATGGCCGCCGCCCTCGCCGTGCCGATCGACGACCTCGCGGGCAACACGCTCCTCGAGGTCGTCCGCGCGGACCTCTTCTTCATCCCGGCCGCGGTGATGCTCGTGATCTTCGGCCTCATCGCCATGGTCGCCATCAGCAACACCGCGCTCGTGACCGTGGTGGCCCAGTCGCGGATCCTGTTCGGCATGGCCCGCGAGAACGTCGTCCCGGCGATCTTCGCCAAGGTGCACCCGGCCCGCCGCAGCCCGTACGTGGCGCTGATCTTCGGCGGCGCGGTGGTGGCCGGCCTCCTCATCATCGGCGCGGCGATCCGCTCCAGCCAGGCCGGCATCCCCGAGGACGAGCGGCTCGACATCGTCGACCGCCTCGCGACCATCACGGTCGTGTTCCTCCTCTTCATCTACGCGCTCGTGATCGTCGCGTGCCTGAAGCTCCGCGGCCACGACGAGCGCGACGACACATACCGCGCGAACACGGCGCTGCTGATCGTCGGGATCCTCGGGAACGTCGCCGTGCTGATCTACACGCTCGTCGACGACCCCGGGGCGCTGTTCTGGGTCGGCGGGCTGCTCGCGCTGGGGCTCGTGCTCTACCTCGCGCAACGCACGTTCGGCGCGAAGAAGCCGGACCTCGAGGCCGCGGCAGGCGTCGCCGCGGCCGGACCCACGGACAGGGAGGTCTGACCCGTGCACGTCATCGTCGCCACCGACGGATCCCAGGCATCGCTCCAGGCGGCCCGCCAGTTCCAGGTGATCGCGGACTCCCGCGAGATCACCGAGGTCACCGTTCTCGCGGTCGTGAGCCCGTACGCGGCCGCGCCGTTCGCCAACGAGCTCGGCCCGCGCCGCGCGACCGGCCAGACCGAGCTCAGCTACCGCCGCGACGCCGAGGCCGCAGTCGCAACGGTCGCGGCGGTCTTCGACGGCTGGGGCCCGACCATCCACCACGACGTGCGCAGCGGCTCCCCCGCCACCGAGATCATCCGCGCCGCCGAGGACCTCTCCGCCGGCCTGATCTCCATGGCCGCCGGCAGCCGCGGCCTCACCGCGACGATCCTCCTGGGCAGCACGGCCTCGCGCGTGCAGCATTCGGCGCCGTGCCCGGTGCTGATCTGCCGGCCGACGGTGCGCGGGCGGGGATAGCGCGGCGGAGCCATGCGGGCGACGTCGACGTCGACGTCGCCTGAGCCCCGCGACGCATACCGCTCGAATGTAAAGCCCATGTGAACACTTCCGGGCGGAGCGGTTCTCCTGCGTATCGTGCTCAGCACCTCCCGGCCCGACGCGTCGCCGGCCGACCGGGGGATCCCCCACCGGAGAACGCCGACCCCCTCGGAGGCATCCATGGCATCCGCGCCCCAGCTGCACAAGAGCCTCACGCAGAGGCAGCTCACCATGATCGCGATCGGCGGCGTGATCGGCGCCGGCCTGTTCGTGGGATCCGGGGTGGTGATCAACGGCGCGGGGCCCGGCGCGTTCCTCACCTACGCGATCTCCGGCGTGCTGATCATCCTGGTGATGCGGATGCTCGGCGAGATGGCGACCGCGAACCCCAGCACCGGATCCTTCGCCGACTACGCCCGGCACGCCCTCGGCGGCTGGGCCGGCTTCTCGATGGGCTGGCTCTACTGGTACTTCTGGGTCATCGTCGTCGGATTCGAGGCGGTCGCCGGCGCGAAGGCGCTCACCTACTGGTTCGACGCGCCGCTGTGGCTCCTCTCCCTCGGCCTCATGGCGCTGATGACCGCCACCAACCTCATCTCCGTCGGCGCGTTCGGCGAGTTCGAGTACTGGTTCGCGGGGATCAAGGTGGCGGCGATCATCCTGTTCCTGGGTCTCGGCACCATGTACGTGCTCGGCTTCTGGCCGGGGCGCACGATGGACTTCTCGAACCTCGTCGTGCACGGCGGCTTCTTCCCGAACGGCGTCGGCGCGATCTTCTCCTCGGTCGTCGTCGTGATCTTCTCCATGGTCGGCGCGGAGATCGCCACCATCGCGGCCGCGGAGTCGAAGGACCCCGCGAAGGCCATCCGGAAGTCGACCAACTCCGTGATCCTCCGCATCTCGCTCTTCTTCGTCGGCTCGCTGTTCCTGCTCGCCGTGATCCTGCCCTGGGACTCCACGGAGCTCGGCGCCTCACCGTTCGTGAGCGCATTCGACCGCATGGGCATCCCCTTCGCGGGAGATGTGATGAACGCCGTCGTCCTCACCGCCGTGCTCTCGTGCCTGAATTCCGGCCTCTACACGGCGAGCCGCATGCTCTTCGTGCTCGCCGCCCGGCGCGAAGCTCCCGCACGTCTCGTGAAGGTGACCGAGCGCGGGGTGCCGCGCGCGGCGATCCTGCTGTCGTCGGTCGTCGGCTTCCTCTGCGTGATCGCGGCGGCCGTCTCCCCCGACACCGTCTTCCTGTTCCTGCTCAACTCCTCCGGCGCGATCATCCTGTTCGTCTACCTGCTCATCGCGATCTCGCAGATCGTGCTCCGCCGCCGCAGCGGATCCACCGGGCTCGTCGTGCGGATGTGGCTGTTCCCCGGCCTCTCGATCGTCACGGTCGCGGGGATCGTCGCGGTGCTCGTGCAGATGGCGCTGGATCCGGAGATCCGCCCTCAGCTCGTGCTGAGCCTCGTGGCGTGGGCGATCGTGCTCGGGCTGTACGTGGTGACGAGGGTGCGGGGCGGGTCGGTGGATCCGGAAGGAGGTCACACGTCTGAGACCATCCACGTTCCAGCTATGTCAGCATCAGCCGAACCGCACCCTCAGCCGCCCGTGGACTCTTCGGCAGGCGAGAGGCGCTAGTTCCCACCTACGGGATTAGTGCGGACGTCACCGCGCTCATAGTGGCGTGGGCACCCGATGAGATGGACGACCCGGACTAGTCTTCTCTAGCTGAAAATTCGAGCCAAACTCCCGACTCAGTGAGCTCGCTTATCGAAGGCCCCTTGCGTCTACCGCTGTAAGCCACACGATAACTGTGCGTCTGACCGCCTCCGCCGTCGAAAGTCAATACCCACGGCACGCCGATCAGGTTGCTGGATGCGTTGAACGCCCGGTAACCGCCGACCAGCCTGGCCACGGTCCATCTGCCGGTAAGCCCCTTGCTGTCCCACCAGGCGACAAGATCCGCGAGCACTCTTAGGGGTATCGCCGAAGGCAGGTAATACTCTCCATGGTCGACACGAATCGTGTCCGTCTCAGAATTAGGCGCAGGATCGACATCAGGCACGGACGCCCCCTGCTCGACGTAATCGACCGGCTCCGGCACGGCTTCGACGCCACTCGAGGCATCCACAGCCGGACCCATCGCCTGGAGGATGTCCCTGGAGTCCACAGAACTTGTGGCGGCTTGCCTGGCCAGAGACTCAAGGCGCTTGAGGATCCTTGCCTGCCCCTCGGCTTCCAAGCCAGCCGCGTCTGTTTGCAATTTGTAGATCAGAAGGGAAACGCCGACAGCCGCAACTGTCACGCCGCCAGACGCCAAGGCTATGACATCCCATTGGCTGCGCTCCTCGCCCCAAGTCGCCAGCCCGTATACGACGGAGGCTACGAGAGCGGCCGCTGCGATCAGGAAGACCGTGAGGACCATCCACCGACGAACCCAGGAGCGTCGAGACTCCTGCACGTCGTCCTCAATCACGGCCAGCGCCGTTCGGCCTCCCCTACCAGGAGATTTCGTTACTCTGCCTTCTTCTAGCAGTCGATTGCGGACGTCCCAATACTCTTCCTCCGGGACGTCCAGCAGACGCTTGAGGTCAGCATTTGGTCGAGGTGTCCCATCCTGGGGCAGGAGAGCTAGGAGCCTTGCTTCGACTGTCTTGATCTGTGCCATGTGCATCCATCTCGCTAAGTGAGTACTACAGAACCACGTACGCGTAGCCGCCGACGATCAACGGCTGGGACCTGTCGAGACAAGCCCTACTTCGACACCGGGCCGGTGACGCAGACACTGCGACAGCATCTACTTATAAGTGATGCGTAGGACACGTGCGAATGGATCGCTTCGCGCACCCGACCCCGCAGCGCCGGAACCCACACTGGCCGACGCTACGAGAGGACATGCATGGTGTCTACACCCCCAACAGGGGAAAAACTCCCCGAGGTCGCCTGCCGACATTCGACACGATGCGTTGCGGACGCGCCGGACCCTCCACGTCGGAAACTCCTAAGAAGAGCGCGACATCTCGTACAGCTTGTGTGCTTCCCCGGGACGAGGAGCTCATTTGGTGCACACTCCCGAAATGCCTTCGCGCAGGAATATGCCAACGCCCCTGAACCGGACCGGGTTTGAGACGAGACAACTCAGATCATGACGAAGTTGCCCATTGAGTTACTTTCGAGCGTGCGGCGAATGGCCGCGCCTGTCGGAAGGCCGGCCTGGGCGCAAACATGGACTTCGTTACGTCATTAAGCTGGCTCGCATGGCGACAGTGATCCTCGTGCGGCACGGACGGACGACAGCGAACGCGACCGGGATCCTGGCGGGGCGCACCCCCGGCGTCGACCTCGACGACACCGGACGCGACCAGGCCGACCGCGCTGGCGACCGGCTGGCAGCTGTCCCGCTGGCGGCCGTCGTGTCCAGCCCGCTGCAGCGCTGCTGGGAGACCGCGCAGCGGATCCTCGAGCGGCAGTCGGGGAAGCCGGCCCAGCCCGTCGACCCCGACCTCACCGAGTGCGACTACGGCGACTGGCAGGGCCGCCCCCTCAGCGAGCTCGCCACCGAGGAGCTCTGGAAGACCGTCCAGTCGCACCCGTCCGCCGTCGTCTTCCCCGGCGGCGAGTCCATGGCCGGGATGCAGGCGCGCGCGGTCGCCGCGATCCGCCGCCACGACGCCGCCATCGAGGCGGAGCACGGACCGGGCGCCGTGTGGGTCGCGGTCAGCCACGGCGACATCATCAAGTCGATCCTCGCCGACGCGTACGGCATGCACCTCGACCTGTTCCAGCGCATCGACGTGGGCCCGGCGTCGATCTCCATCGTGCGCTACGGCGCCGGCCGGCCGACCGTGCACGCGACGAACACCGACGCGGGCGACCTCTCCTGGCTGGCCGCGGCCGTCGGATCCGGTGACGCTCCCGTGGGCGGCGGCGCCGGGCACGCGACGCCGTGATCCACCGCGCATAGAGTGGACGTATGCCCACACGAGCCCTCGAATTCGACTGGCCGGACCGGGCCGTGGTCGGCACCATCGGCCTCCCGGGCGCGCGGACCTTCTACTTCCAGGTGCGCTCCGGCCCGCAGCTGGTGACCATCGCCCTCGAGAAGCAGCAGTCCGCGCTGCTCGCCGAGAAGATCGACGAGATCCTCGACCAGCTCGTCACCGTCGAGGGCAACCCGTTCAGCATCCCCGAGAGCACGCCCCCGGAGCTGGTGGACAACGACCCGCTCGAGGATGTCGACGAGCGCTGGCGCACCGGTGCGATGGGCCTCGGCTGGGATCCGTCGATGGCCCAGGTGGTCATCGAGGCGTACCCCCTCGCGGAGGACGACGACAGCGACGACTTCGACCTGCCGAGCGTCGACGACGACGTGGACGCGGACGACACCGAGATGCTCGTCGTGCGGATGCCCGTGGGTGCGGCCCGCGCGTTCGCGAAGCGCACCCATGAGATCGTGGGCGCCGGCCGCCCGATCTGCGCGGTGTGCGGCTACCCCATCGACCCCGACGGGCACATCCACACCTTCCCCGACGAATGATGCCGGAGACGGACCCGCTGGCCGGCGAGCTGATCGTCACCGGCCGCATCCGCACCGCGTCGAACGCGACGTTCCTCGGGACGATCGGCGACGTGGCCGTCGTCTACAAGCCGATCCGCGGCGAGAACCCGCTGTGGGACTTCCCCGACGCGGTGCTCGCGCACCGCGAGGTCGCCGCGTACCTCGTCTCCGAGGCGCTCGGCTGGGGCGTCGTGCCGCGCACGTGGCTCCGCGACGGCCCCTCGGGCGAGGGCATGGTCCAGCTCTGGCAGGACGAGGATCCCGACCAGGACGCCGTCGACCTGGTCCCCGCGGCCGAGATCCCGGAGACCGGCTACCGGACGGTCCTCGGCGGCGAGGACGAGGAGGGCAACACGGTCGCCCTCATCCACGAGGACACCCCGGCGCTGCGCCGCATGGCCGTCTTCGACGTGATCGTCAACAACGCCGACCGCAAGGGCTTCCACGTGCTCGCCATGCCCGACGGCCACCGCTTCGGCGTCGACCACGGCCTCACCTTCCACGAGGAGCACAAGCTGCGCACGGTGCTGTGGGGGTGGGTCGGGGATCCGCTCACCGCCGAGGAGCTCGAGGGCGTGGATCGGGTGCTCGCGGGGCTGGATGGGGAGTTGGGGCGGGAGCTGGCGGAGCTGGTCACGGCGGAGGAGGTCGCGGCGCTGGCGGAGCGGTGCGCGCGGTTGCGCGGCGAGGCCCGGTTCCCGGCTCCTGCTGGACAGTCGTCGGCAGTCCCCTGGCCGCTGTTCTGAGGACTCGGCGTCAGGCGACGCGCAGGGGCACGATCTCGGCGATCCTGTCGTGCAGGGCCCGCCGCTCGAGCCGTAGCTCGTAGTTGCTCTGCAGGTTCATCCAGAGCTCGTCCGAGGTGCCGAAGTACCGCGCAAGCCGGATGGCCGTGTCGGCCGTGATGCCGCGCTTGCCGTGCACGATCTCGTTGATGCGCCGCGGCGGCACGCCGATCGATACCGCGAGCTTGTTCTGCGTGATCCCGAAGGCCTCGATGAAGTCCTCCATCAGGATCTCGCCCGGGTGGACCGGGTCGATCCGACCCCCCTCAGTGGTAGTCGACGAGTTCGACATCCTCTGCACCTCCCTCTCGCCAGATGAAGCAGAGCCGCCACTGGTCGTTCACCCGGATGCTGTGCTGACCGCGGCGATCCCCGACCAGCCGCTCGAGCCGGTTGCCCGGCGGGATGCGCAGATCCTCGACATCCACCGCGGCATTGATCAGCTCGAGCTTCCGGAGGACCGCCCTCTGGACGTTCCGGTCCACGCCCTTGACGTACTGCTGATCCCAGATGCGCTCGGTCCGCTTGCTGCCGAACGACCTGATCACATGAGGACCGTATAACGCTCGGCGTCAATGATGCCACACGTTATACACAGGCAGGTCAGTTGTTGAAGCGGAACTCCACCACGTCGCCGTCCTGCATGACGTACTCCTTGCCCTCGATGCGGGCCTTGCCCTTGGAGCGCGCCTCGGCGATGGAGCCCGTCTCGACCAGGTCGTCGTAGGAGATGACCTCGGCCTTGATGAAGCCCTTCTCGAAGTCGGTGTGGATCACGCCGGCCGCCTGCGGGGCCTTCCAACCCTTGCCGATGGTCCAGGCGCGCGTCTCCTTGGGGCCCGCCGTCAGGTAGGTCTGCAGGCCGAGGGTCTCGAAGCCGATGCGGGCGAGCTGGTCGAGGCCCGACTCCTCCTGGCCGGTGCTGGCGAGCATCTCGGCGGCGTCCTCGGGGTCGAGCTCGATGAGCTCCGACTCGATCTTCGCGTCGAGGAACACGGCCTGCGCGGGCGCCACCAGGGCGGCCAGCTCGTCGAGGCGACCCTTGTCGCCGAGCACCTGCTCGTCGACGTTGAAGACGTAGATGAAGGGCTTGGCCGTCAGCAGGCCGAGCTCGCGGACGGGCTCCAGGTCGATCTTCGACGCCGACAGCGGCTTGCCCGAGTCGAGCCACTCGCGCGCCGCCTTCGCCGTCTCGAGCACGATCGGCTCGATGCGCTTCGTCTTCAGCTCCTTCTCGTAGCGCGGCTCAGCGCGCTCGAGGGTCTGCAGGTCGGCGAGGAACAGCTCGGTGTTGATGGTCTCCATGTCGCTCGCGGCGTCGACGCGGCCGTCGACGTGCACGACGTCCTCGTCCTCGAAGCCGCGGACGACCTGCGCGATCGCGTCGGCCTCGCGGATGTTCGCGAGGAACTGGTTGCCGAGGCCCTCGCCCTCGCTCGCGCCGCGGACGATGCCCGCGATGTCGACGAAGGAGACGGGCGCCGGGAGGATCTTCTCGGAGCCGAAGAGGCCGGCGAGCACCTCCAGGCGCGGGTCCGGGAGGTTCACCACGCCCACGTTCGGCTCGATCGTCGCGAACGGGTAGTTCGCGGCGAGCACCTGGTTCTTGGTCAGGGCGTTGAAGAGCGTCGACTTGCCGACGTTGGGGAGACCGACGATCGCGATAGTGAGAGCCACGGGAGTCCATCGTACGGGGCCGGTCGGCTCCTCCCCCGCCCGCGCCGGGCTGGGCTGTCCCGGGATCCGGCGTCGGTCGTGCGTGGAACACTCGGACCCATGCCGTTGGACTTCACCGCGATCGACTTCGAGACCGCCAACAACTCGTCGGCGAGCGCGTGCTCGGTGGGTCTCGTGAAGGTCCGCGACGGCGTCGTGGTCGAGACCGCGTCCTGGCTAATCCGACCGCCGGCGGGGCACGACACCTTCTCGGTCTGGAACACGCGGATCCACGGCATCGTCGAGGACGACGTCGCCGGCGCCGACGGCTGGGCCGACCAGCTGCCGCGCCTCATGGCCTTCGCGGGCGACGACCACCTCGTCGCCCACAACGCGCGCTTCGACATGGGCGTGATCCAGGGCGCGTGCAAGGCCACCGCGCTCATCCCGCCGCCGTACTCCTACCTCTGCAGCCTCCAGGTCGCGCGCCGCACGTACGCGCTCGACTCCTACCGACTGCCGGTCGCCGCGCGGGCCGCGGGCTTCGAGGACTTCTCGCACCACGAGGCGCTGGCGGACGCGCGGGCGTGCGCCGCCATCGTCGTGCACGCCGCCAGCCGCCACGGGGCCGCATCCGTCACCGGGCTGGCGGAGGCCGCGGGCGTGGGCCTCGGCCGCATCGGCGCGCCGCGCACGCAGACCGTCACGCGCGCCTCGGCCGCCGCGACGCCGCCCATCGACTGGGCCTGATCCGCCTGCTCGACCACCCGCCGCCCGGCGTCCCTGCCGTGTCGGGGGCCGCTGGCACACTGCACGCATGGATCCCGTCATCGCCCTGCTCGTCGGCCTCGTCATCGGCCTGGCCGTGGGCGCGGTGGTGGGGCTCGCCGTGTCCCGCGCCCGCTCCGGGGTGGATGCACCGGGCAGCGCAGGCGAGGCCGCGCGCCTCGCCGCCGCGGAGGCCACGGTCACCGCTTTGCGCGAGCAGCTGGATCGCACGGAGCGGCTCGCCGAGGAGCAGGTCGCCCAGACCACCGCGCAGTACGCCGAGCGCGCCCAGACGCAGGACGCGCTGCACCGCGAGCGGCTCGACGCGCAGGAGTCGCACCTCCGCGAGCAGATCGGCCAGCAGGAGGACCGCATCGCGGAGCTGCAGACCCGGCTGCGCGAGATCCAGCGCGCCGAGGTCGCGCGCACCGAGGAGGACGGCCGTGTGCTCACCGCGCTCAGCCCGGTCGCCGAGAGCCTCAAGCAGGTGCAGGCGAAGGTGCACGAGCTCGAGGAGCAGCGGCGCCAGCAGCACGGCGAGCTGAGCGAGCAGCTCCGGAGCGCCACCGAGGCGGAGGAGCGGCTGCGCGCCACGGCCGAGACGCTCGCGTCCGCGCTCCGCTCCAACAGCACGCGCGGCGTGTGGGGCGAGACGCAGCTGCGGAGCGTCGTCGAGGCGGCGGGACTGATCCACCGGGTCGACTTCGACGTGCAGACCTCGGTCTCCACCGCGCAGGGCGTCGGCCGGCCGGACATGGTCGTGCACCTGCCCGGCGGCAAGCACATCGCGGTGGATGCGAAGGCGCCCTTCACCGCCTACCTCGAGGCGAGCGCCATCCCGGCCTCCGCGACCGGACCCGAGGGCGCGCGCCGCGACGCGCTCATGAAGCAGCACGTGCAGGCCGTGCGCGACCACATCACGGCGCTCGGCAGCCGCGCGTACTGGGAGGGGCTCGACGCGAGCCCCGAGCTGGTCATCGCGTTCATCCCGAGCGAGTCGCTCGTCTCGTCGGCGCTCGAGGCGGATCCGAGCATCATGGAGTTCGCGTTCTCCCGCCGCGTCGCCCTCTCCTCCCCCGTCACGCTGTGGTCGGTGCTCAAGACCGTCGCGTTCAGCTGGCAGCAGGAGGTGCTCACTGAAGACGCGAAGCAGCTCTTCGACCTCAGCCGCGAGCTGCACGCGCGCCTCGCCACGAGCGGCGAGCACATCGCCAAGCTCGGCCGCTCGCTCACGGGCGCGGTGGGCGACTACAACCGCGTCGTCGGATCCCTGGAGCGCCAGGTCCTCCCCACCGCCCGACGCCTCACCCGGCTCGACGAGTCCAAGGTCATCGGCACGCTGGAGCCGCTGGAGGCCACCACCCGCGAGCTCACCGCGGACGAGTTCACCCGCCCGCCCGCCCCGGTCGCTGGCACCCCCGCTGGGTAGAGTGGCGAGCACGCGGGGCCCGGCCGCACGACTCCATCCGCCGGCCGATCGGGATCCCGCGACAGCCGCACGGCGTCGCCGTGGATCCGCCGAAGGAGATGCACCATGCCCGTAGCAACCCCCGAGCAGTACGCCGAGATGCTGGATCGCGCCAAGGCCGGCGGATTCGCCTACCCGGCCGTCAACGTCTCGTCGTCGCAGACCATCAACGCGGTCCTCCAGGGCCTCACCGACGCCGGATCCGACGGCATCATCCAGGTCACCACCGGCGGCGCCGACTACTTCTCCGGCCACACCGTCAAGAACCGCGCGGCCGGCGCGCTCGCGTTCGCGCGATTCGCCACCGAGGTCGCCAAGAACTACCCGATCACGGTCGCGCTGCACACCGACCACTGCCCGAAGGACGCCCTCGACGGCTTCGTCATCCCGATGATCGAGGCCAGCGAGGAGGAGGTCCGCGCGGGTCGCAACCCCATCTTCCAGTCGCACATGTGGGACGGCTCGGCCATCCCGCTGAACGAGAACCTCGACATCGCGACGGACCTGCTCCCCCGCATGAAGGCCATCAACGCGATCCTCGAGGTCGAGATCGGCGTCGTCGGCGGCGAGGAGGACGGTGTCAGCCACGACACCGGCTCGCACCTCTACACGACCCTCGAGGACGCGATCTCCACGGTCGAGGCCCTCGGCCTCGGCGACAAGGGCCGCTACATGGCCGCGCTCACCTTCGGCAACGTGCACGGCGTGTACAAGCCCGGCGGCGTGCAGCTGCGCCCGGCGCTGCTCAAGGAGATCCAGGACGGCATCCAGTCGAAGTACGGCACGGGCGAGAAGCCGTTCGACCTCGTCTTCCACGGCGGATCCGGCTCCTCCGACGACGAGATCGCCGAGGCCGTGCGCAACGGCGTCGTGAAGATGAACATCGACACCGACACGCAGTACGCGTTCAGCCGTTCCATCGCCGACTCGGTGCTCCGGAACTACGACGGCTTCCTCAAGGTCGACGGCGAGGTCGGGGACAAGAAGACGTACGACCCCCGCGCCTGGGGCAAGACGGCGGAGTCGGCCATGGCCGCCCGCGTCGTCGAGGCCACGCGCCAGCTCGGCTCGCACGGCAGGTCGCAGAGCTAGCGGGACGCAGCTCGACGCGCGGCAGCGCGGACGACGGCGGGGCCGGTCCACCAGGACCGGCCCCGCCGTCGCGCGCTCAGGAGGATGCGGGTGCGTCAGGGCCCGCGGCTCGACATGATCTGCTGGAACGCCGGATCCTGGATGATCAGCGTCAGCACGAGCACGCTCGTGATCACGGTGGCCACCACCGCCCCGACGATCGGCACCCAGAAGGCCAGGCGCTTGCGCTTCACGAGCTCGAGCGAGATCCACGCGGCGAGAACGAAGACGACGATGTTCACGACGTTGACCGCGATGCCGATGACGGAGGTCTGCGGCGTCACCTCGTAGGTGCCACCGCCGAACAGCGCGTACGACTGGTTGATGGCCTGCGACGGATCCGCGTTCGCGCCGATGCTGCCGGCCACGTTCACGAGGCCCGCGGCGAGCAGGCCGACCGTGATGGCCGCGTCGAAGCGCCGGGGCGCGCGGCGCGGCTCCTGCCCGGCGAGGTAGGCGGGGCGCTCCGGGCGGGTGCCCGGGGTGGAGGCGGCGGGATCCGGCGTGGACGCGGTGCCCGGCGAACGGCGCGCGCCCCGGCGCTCGGCCGCGGCGGCCTTCTCCGCGACGCGGCGGGCATCCGCCGCGGCCTTCTCGGCGTCGCGGCGCTCCGCCTGCTGGCGCTCGCGCGCGGCCTTGCGCTCCTCGGCCATCTGCTCGGCGAGGGTCTGCGGGGCGGCCGACCTGCCGGCCTTCCTGCCGCGGCCGGCGGATGCGGGGGCATCTCGCTCGGCCTGCGCCCGGCGGTACTCGGCAGCCTCCGCGACGATGCGCGCATCCGCCTCGGACAGCCCGGAGTCCTCCGACGACGACGAAGAGGACGAGGACGACGACGCCGCGTACTCGCCGTAGCGCGGCGCGGGCCGACCGGGACGGCGCGTGCCGTCGTCGTCGCTCACGCGCGGGTGCGCCCGCCGATGGCGCGGGAGTCCGTGTTGCCGGACTGGTCCTTGCGCAGCTCCTTGGGCAGCGAGAAGACGAGGTCCTCCTCGGCCGTGACGACCGCGGTGACGTCGCCGTAGCCGGCGTCGGCCAGGTCGTCGAGCAGCTCCTGAACGAGGACCTCGGGCACGGACGCGCCGCTCGTGACGCCGACCGTCTGCACGCCGTCGAGCCACTCCTGCTTGACCTCGGACGCGTAGTCGACCCGGTAGGACGCCTTGGCGCCGTACTCGAGCGCGACCTCGACGAGACGGACGGAGTTGGAGCTGTTCGCGGATCCGATGACGATCACGAGGTCGGCGTCGACCGCGACCTTCTTGATGGCGACCTGGCGGTTCTGCGTGGCGTAGCAGATGTCGTCGCTCGGCGGGTCCTGCAGGTTCGGGAACCGGGTGCGGAGTCGGCGGACCGTCTCCATCGTCTCGTCGACCGAGAGCGTGGTCTGCGACAGCCAGACGAGGTTGTCGGGGTCCTTGACCTCGATCACGTCGGCGTGCTCCGGGGAGTTGACGACGATGGTCTGCTCGGGCGCCTCGCCCGCGGTGCCCTCGACCTCCTCGTGGCCCTCGTGGCCGATGAGGAGGATCTGCATGTCGGCCTTGGCGAAGCGCACGGCCTCGCGGTGCACCTTGGTGACGAGCGGGCAGGTCGCGTCGATGGCCTGGAGGCCGCGGTCGGCCGCGCCCTGGACGACGGCCGGCGAGACGCCGTGCGCGCTGAAGACGACGTGGGCGCCCTCGGGCACCTCATCGACCTCCTCCACGAAGATCGCGCCCATGCGCTCGAGCGTCGAGACGACGTGCACGTTGTGGACGATCTGCTTCCGCACGTAGACGGGGGCGCCGTAGCGCTCGAGCGCCTTCTCGACGGCGACGACGGCGCGGTCGACGCCCGCGCAGTAGCCCCGGGGAGCGGCGAGCAGGACCTTCTTCGGTCCGTCCACCGGGTTATCCTTGAGCCTGTTGCGGACGCCGGGCATCCGCGGCATCGACAGGCTGACGACGGGTGCTCCCACGAGTCGCTGGTCAGTGGTCGCTGTAGTCACAGTCCCGAGTCTAAGCGCCCGTGCTGGGCGACGAGTGGGGGAGCCATGAGCGAGACGCGCAGCGTGTCCATGCCCGCGGCGGACGCCCCGACGGTCGACGCGCCGTGGCCCGTCTCGGTGCTGTCCGGGAAGATCAAGGGCTGGATCGACCGGCTCGGCACCGCGTGGGTCGAGGGCGAGATCACCCAGTGGGGCGGATCCGGCGGCAACGTCTACGGCAAGCTCAAGGACCTCGACGTCGACGCCACCATCAGCTTCACCGTCTGGTCGTCGGTGCGCGCGAAGATCCCCGCCGACCTCGGCCAGGGCGCCCGCGTGGTCGCGCTCGTGAAGCCGAACTACTGGGTCAAGGGCGGCACGCTCACGATGCAGGTGCTCGAGATGCGCCACGTCGGCCTCGGCGACCTCCTCGAGCGGCTCGAGCGCCTGCGCCAGACGCTCCGCGCCGAGGGCCTGTTCGACGCCGACCGCAAGCGCCGCCTGCCGTTCCTCCCCGGCTGCATCGGCCTCATCACCGGCAAGGACTCGGACGCCGAGAAGGACGTGCTCCGGAATGCGCAGCTGCGCTGGCCGAGCGTCCGGTTCCGCGTCGTCCACACCGCGGTGCAGGGCGACCGGGCCGCGGGCGAGGTCACGCGCGCCATCGGGGTGCTCGACGAGGATCCCGAGGTCGACGTCATCGTCATCGCGCGCGGCGGCGGCGACTTCCAGAACCTGCTCGTCTTCAGCGACGAGAAGCTCGTGCGCACGGCGGCCGCGTGCCGCACGCCGCTCGTGAGCGCGATCGGGCACGAGGCCGACCGGCCGCTGCTCGACGACGTGGCCGACCTCCGCGCGTCCACCCCCACCGACGCCGCGAAGCGCGTCGTGCCGGACGTGTCAGAGGAGCTGTCACGGGTGCAGCAGGCCCGCGCGCGCATCGGCATGCGCCTCACCTCGCAGGTGCGCGGCGAGATCGACCGCATCGAGCAGCTGCGGTCGCGGCCGGTGCTCGCGAGCACCGCGTGGATCGTCGACTCGCGCGCCGAGGAGCTCGGCCGATACATCGCGCGATCCGCGGAGCTCGCCGGCCGCGTCGTCGAGCGCGGGATGCAGCAGACGAGCGAGCTGTCCCGCCAGCTGCGCACGCTGTCGCCGCAGCACGTGCTCGACCGCGGCTACGCCATCGTGCAGACGGCCGACGGATCCGCCCTCCGCGCCCCCGAGGACGCGCCCGACGGCACCGGACTCGTGCTCCGTCTCGCGGCCGGCGCGCTCGGCGCCACCTCCACCGGCCCCACCGACGACATCCCGTCGTCGGCGGCGCGGCTGCCCGCCTCCCCCGCCCCGGACGCCCGGCCGGCGTCCGGGGCCGAAAGCTAGGATCACCCCCATGCCCACCAGCCCCGCCGACACCGGCGCACGCCTGCCCGACGTCTCCGAGCTCAGCTACGAGGAGGCGCGCGACGCCCTGGTGCGCGTCGTCAACGACCTCGAGCAGGGCGCGTCCACGCTCGAGGAGTCGATCGCCCTGTGGGAGCGCGGCGAGGCCCTCGCGGCCCGCTGCGAGGAGTGGCTGCTCGGCGCCAAGGCGCGGCTCGACGCCGCCCGCACCACCGCGTCCGACGCCGGCTGACCGTGGCGAAGGACCGCACCCCGAACGTCGTCGCCGAGCTCGGCCGACCGGAGACGCCCGAGGAGACCGCCGCCCGCAAGGCCGCCGACTCCCGCCGCCACCGCGCCAAGCAGACGTTCCGCAACCTGCTGTACTCGCTCATCGTCACGGTCGCGACCGTCGCCGTGATCGTCGCGCTCGTGCCCCGCTCGAACACCACGATCCTGCCCGACGTCGACTACGGAGCCGCCGCCGCCGAGGCGCAGGGCGGGTTCCCGCAGACGCTCGTGGTGCCCGACCTGCCGACCGCCTGGAAGAGCAACGACGCCGAGATCCGCCCGGCCGGCCGCGACGGCGTGGCCGTCTGGTACATCGGCCTCATCACGCCGAGCAACCGCTACATCGGGATGTCGCAGGGCATCGACGCGAACCCCACCTGGCTCGACGAGACGCTGCAGTCGGCCCCCGAGGTGAGCTCCGAGGAGATCGGCGGCCTCGAGTGGACCCTGTACGACAACTCGCAGGCGGACGACCCGGGCAACGTCGTCCTGGCCGCGAGCGCCGTCGACGGCGACAGCACCTACGCGATCTACGGCACGGCCGACGCGAACGAGCTCCGCACCGCCATCGATGCGGTCGCCGCCGCACGCACCGCCCCGGCGGGTGCGACGCCGTCGCCCGCCGACGGCACCACCAGCACCACCGCACCGGAAGAGGGGATCGAGGGATGACCGATCAGGTCGGCACCACGCAGGACGACGCCGTGCAGGCGCCCGCCGCAGTCTGGGCGGAGATGGTGGAGGGAAACGCGCGCTTCGTCGCCGGCACCCCCGAGCACCCGCGCCAGGACGTGGAGCGCCGCGCCGCGCTCGCCCACGTGCAGCGCCCGGTCGCCGCTCTCTTCGGCTGCAGCGACTCGCGCCTGGCGGCCGAGATCATCTTCGACAAGGGCCTCGGCGACCTCTTCGTGATCCGCAACGCCGGCCAGATCATCTCGGACTCCGTGCTCGGCAGCCTCGAGTACGCGGTCGCCGTGCTGGGCGTGCCGCTCATCGTGGTGCTCGGGCACGACGAGTGCGGTGCCGTGCGCGCCGCCATCGAGAGCGCGGCGCCCGGAGCAGAAGCGCTGCCGCCGCACATCGCGAACCTCATCGCGCCCATCGCGCCCGCCGTCCGCCGGGTCGCGGGCGACCATGTCGTCCCCAGCGAGGTCGACGCGGGCGAGGTCGGCCGCCAGCACCTGCGCGGCACCGTGACCGGCATGCTGGAGGCGTCCGAGATGATCTCCGACCGGGTGGCGGCCGGTAGCCTGGCCATCGTCGGCGCCAACTACAAGCTCCTCGAGGGCACCGCGGTGCCCGACGTCATCGTGGGCGACATCCCTCGCTAGAGGGCCCGTCCGCGCTGACCCCCTAGACCCCCGCGGCCCACGGGCCCGGGTGCATGACCCGTTCCCGAAGGAGAGAAGCAGCGTGGCCGACATCGCCCCAGGATCCCCGAGCAGCGCGGACGAGTTCCGCATCGAGCACGACACGATGGGCGAGGTGCGGGTCCCCCGGGATGCGCTGTACGCCGCCCAGACGCAGCGCGCCGTCGAGAACTTCCCCATCTCCGGTCGCGGGCTCGAGCCGGCGCAGATCCAGGCGCTCGCCCGCATCAAGCGCGCCGCCGCGATCGTGAACGGCGAGATGGGCATCATCGACGCCGACGTCTCGGCCGCCATCGTCGCCGCCGCCGACGAGGTGGCGGGCGGATCCCACCACGAGCACTTCCCCATCGACGTGTACCAGACGGGCTCCGGCACGAGCTCGAACATGAACATGAACGAGGTCCTCGCGGCCCTCGCGACGGCGTCGCTCGGGAAGCCCGTGCACCCGAACGACCACGTCAACGCGTCGCAGTCCTCCAACGACGTCTTCCCGACCTCGGTGCACGTCGCCGTCACGGGCGCGCTCCTCGCCGAGCTGATCCCCGCGCTCGAGCACCTCGCCGAGGCCCTCGAGACGAAGGCCGGCGCGTGGAAGGGGCTCGTCAAAGCGGGCCGCACGCACCTCATGGACGCGACCCCGGTCACGTTCGGCCAGGAGTTCGCGGGCTACGCGCGCCAGATCCGCCTCGGCATCGAGCGCGTGCGCACGGCCCTCCCCCGCGTCGCGGAGGTCCCGCTCGGCGGCACCGCGACCGGCACCGGCATCAACACCCCGCTCGGCTTCCCGCAGAAGGTCATCACGGTGCTCGCGGACGACACCGGCCTCCCCGTCACCGAGGCGCTCGACCACTTCGAGGCGCAGGGCGCGCGCGACGGCCTCGTCGACGCGTCGGGTGCTCTCCGCACGCTCGCGGTGAGCCTCACCAAGATCTGCAACGACATCCGCTGGATGGGCTCGGGCCCGAACACGGGCCTCGGCGAGCTGCACATCCCGGACCTCCAGCCCGGGTCCTCGATCATGCCCGGCAAGGTCAACCCGGTCATCCCCGAGGCCGTGCTCATGGTGTGCGCGCGCGTCATCGGCAACGACGCCACCGTCGCGTGGGCGGGTGCCTCTGGCCTGTTCGAGCTCAACGTCGCGATCCCCGTCATGGGCTCGTCGCTGCTCGAGTCGATCCGCATCCTCGCCTCCTCCACGCGCCTGCTCGCCGACAAGACCGTCGACGGCCTGCGCGTCAACGAGGAGCACGCGCGGGCGCTCGCGGAGTCGTCGCCGTCGATCGTCACGCCGCTGAACCGCATCATCGGCTACGAGGCCGCGGCGAAGATCGCCAAGCACTCGGTCGCGCAGAAGATGACGGTGCGCGAGGCCGTGGTGGACCTCGGCTACGTCGAGCGCGGCGAGATCACCGAGGAGCAGCTCGATGCGGGCCTCGACGTGCTCCGGATGACGGCGCCCGGCCTCTAGCCGCCGCTCCGCACCGACGCCGACGGGCGCCGATCCCCTCGGGGACCGGCGCCCGTCGTCATGCGCGGAGCGGGCGGATCACACGGGGTCGCCGTCGAGCAGCCCCGTCACGAGCGCCGCGATCGCGCTGCGCTCCGAGCGGGTGAGCGTGATGTGCCCGAACAGCTCGTGCCCCTTGAGGGTCTCGATCACGCTCGCGACGCCGTCGTGCCGGCCGACCCGAAGGTTGTCGCGCTGCGCCACGTCGTGCGTGAGCACCACGCGCGAGTTCTGGCCGATGCGGCTGAGCACCGTGAGCAGCACGTTCCGCTCGAGCGACTGCGCCTCGTCGACGATCACGAACGCGTCGTGCAGCGACCGCCCGCGGATGTGGGTGAGCGGCAGCACCTCGAGGATCCCGCGCTCCACCACCTCGTCCATGACGTTCTGCGAGACGACGGAGCCGAGGGTGTCGAACACGGCCTGCGCCCACGGGTTCATCTTCTCGGCGGCGTCGCCCGGGAGGTAGCCGAGCTCCTGGCCGCCCACCGCGTACAGCGGCCGGAACACCATGATCTTGCGGTGTTGCTGCTTCTCGAGCACCGCCTCGAGCGCGGCGCAGAGGGCGAGCGCCGACTTCCCGGTGCCGGCGCTGCCGCCCAGGGACACGATCCCCACCTCGCGGTCGAGGAGCAGGTCGATCGCGAGGCGCTGCTCGGCCGAGCGGCCCTTGAGGCCGAACACCTCGCGGTCGCCGCGCACCAGGTTGACGGTGCCGCGGCGGACGACGCGTCCGAGGGCGGATCCGCGGTCGGAGTGCAGCACGACGCCCGTGTTCACGGGCAGGTCCTGCACGACGCGCGTCTGGAGCGACTCGCCGTCGTAGAGGTCGGCCATCTGCTCGCTGGAGAGGGTGACGTCGGCCATGCCGGTCCAGCCGCTGTCCACGGCGAGCTCGGCGCGGTACTCCTCCGCCTGCAGCCCGATGGAGGCGGCCTTCACGCGCAGCGGCATGTCCTTCGAGACGACCGTGACCGCGAGGCCCTCGGTCGACAGGTTGAGCGCGACCGCGAGGATCCGGGAGTCGTTGTCGCCGAGCTGCAGGCCGTTCGGGAGAGCGGACATGCTCGAGTGGTTGAGCTCCACCCGCAGCGTGCCGCCGGACTCGCCCACCTCGATGGGGAAGTCGAGCCGCTCGTGCTCCTCGCGGAGCTGGTCGAGGAGGCGGAGGGCCTGGCGCGCGAAGTAGCCGATCTCCGGGTCGTTCCGCTTCGCCTCGAGCTCGGTGATCACGATGACCGGGATCACCACCGCGTGCTCGGCGAAGCGGAACAGTGCCCGGGGGTCGGACAGGAGGACGGAGGTGTCGAGCACGTACGTGCGCTCGGCCTGCGGCGTCCCCTCCTGCCTGCTCGCGCGTCGTGCGGTGCTGCTCTGGCTGTCCATCGGGGCCACGGGCCACTCCATCCCCGAGCGGTCGCGCTCGGATCCTGACGGCGATCGGGCCACGGTGGCGAGAAGAGATCCTGCGGCCCTCTCGATCGGGCGCCATGCCCGATGAGTGCGAACCTACGTCGCCCACCGTCGACATGGCCAGAGCGACGCGGGTCCGGATGTGTCGTGGACATTAACTCTTGCTCCGCGCGCCCCGGACGGCGCCGGGGAGCGGGTCAGGAGCCGAAGCGGCGCTGGCGCGAGGAGTAGTCGCGCAAGGCGCGGAGGAAGTCGACCTCGCGGAGGTCCGGACCCAGCGCCTCCATGAAGTAGAGCTCGCTGTGCGCCGACTGCCACAGCATGAAGTCGCTGATGCGCTGCTCGCCCGAGGTGCGGATCACGAGGTCCGGATCCGGCTGCCCGCTCGTGTAGAGGTGCTCGCCGATGAGGTCGGGGGTGAGGAGCGCCGCGAGGTCCTCCAGCGTGCCGCCCGCGAGGTGGTGCTGCTGCACGATGCTGCGCATGGCGTCGGCGATCTCGGTGCGCCCGCCGTAGCCGACGGCCAGGTTGATGTGGAGCCCGGCGTTGCCCTTCGAGCGCTCCTCGGAGGCGTCGAGCCGGGCGATGAGCTCGGGCGGCAGGCCCTCGTCGGATCCGACGTGCTTGACGCGCCAGTCGCGGTGCCGGGAGAGGTCCTCCGCGAGCTCGCCGATGATGTCGATGAGCGCGGTGAGCTCGGCGCTGCCGCGGCCCGTGAGGTTGTCGGTCGAGAGCAGGTACAGCGTGGTGACCTTGATGTCGAGGTCGTCGCACCACTCGAGGAACTCGAGGAACTTGGCCGCCCCCGCGCGGTGGCCGTGCGCCGCGGACTCGAGCCCGAGCTGGCGGGCCCAGCGGCGGTTGCCGTCGAGGATCATCGCGATGTGGTGCGGCAGCGCGTCCCGGTCGAGGCCGCGGCGGATGCGCTTCTGGTACGCCCGGTAGAGCAGACCGCGCCACGGTCGGATCGGCTTCTCTCGCACGGGGGCAACGCTATCCCACGCGCCCGGGAGCCGGATCGCCCTCCCGGCCGACGTCGTGCACCGCTGACCTACACTCGCAGGATGACGCGCGACGCCTCCTCCTCCGGACCGCTCGGCAGCCCGGAGGACGCGTCGGCGGACGAGCAGGCTCCCATCCCCCACCTCCCGCTCGTCGAGGATGCGCAGGACGCGGGCCCCGAGCCCAAGCCCACGTGGCGCGGCTGGCTGCACGCGGGAATGACCCCGGTGGCGCTCGTGCTCGGGATCGTGCTCATCGCGGTCGCCGACGGGGCCGCGGCGAAGATCGCGTGCGCCGTGTTCGTGGCGTCGTCGCTCCTGCTGTTCGGCGTCTCGGCCGTGTACCACCGGTTCGACTGGTCGCCGCGGGCGAGGATCCTCCTCAAGCGGATGGACCACGCCAACATCTTCCTGCTCATCGCGGGCTCGTACACGCCCATCACGGTCCTCGCGCTGCCGCACGAGAAGTCGGTGCTGCTGCTCTGGCTGGTGTGGTCGGGTGCGGCGATCGGCGTGCTGTTCCGTGTGCTCTGGATCCACGCCCCGCGCTGGCTCTACGTGCTGCTCTACCTCGTGCTCGGCTACGCGTCGCTCGTGTTCATCGTCGACTTCTTCCGCGCCGACGCGGCGATGATGACGCTGATCCTCGCGGGCGGCCTCGCCTACACGGTGGGCGCGGTGGCGTACGCCTTGAAGCGGCCGAACCCCTGGCCCGGCCGCTTCGGCTTCCACGAGATCTTCCACGCGTTCACCCTGGTGGCGTTCCTCTGCCACTGGACGGGGATCCTCCTCGTGGCGACGCACCCGCCCGTCGTCTGACCGGCGCTCGGCCCGCCTGCGGAACCGCTCTCAGGCGCCCGCGCGCCCGAAACCGGGGAACCGCGCGACGAAGCCCGGATGCGCCGCGAGCAGCTCGCGCGCGTACCGGGGGTGGTTCGCCGTGGTCGCGTCCACGTCGAGCTCCATGATGCGGCGCACCTCGCCCGGTCCCTCGAGGAGGGAGGCGTGCACGCGGAGCCCCGCGTCGTGCAGCTGATCGACGAGCGCCCGTGTCAGGCCGCGCCACGGCAGCATGATGGTGCGCGCCCCCGTCGGCGCGACCGCGTCGCGCCACTCGCCGTCGATGTCGGCGACGAGCAGTCCGGTGCCGCGCGGGAGGTCGGGCGACCCGGCCATCACGTCCACGAGCGCCTGCGGGTGGAAGCTGATGACCGTGCAGCGTGCCCGGTCGGCGTCGCCGCGGGTGCGCAGGAGCGCGGCGAGGGGTCGCGCCGCCGCCGGCGCCTTGACCTCCACCTGCACGAGGCCACGCGTGCGGTCGAGCACCTCGTCGAGGGTCGGCACGCGCTGGCCCGAGCCGAGGTCCGCCGAGCGGACCTCGGCCAGCGTCAGCTCCTCGACGGGCGTGTGGAGGTGCGGGCCGGGCGCCGCCGCCGTGCGCTCGAGCGTGCGGTCGTGCAGCACGACCACCTGCCCGTCGCGCGTGAGGCGCACGTCTAGCTCGATCTCGTCCGCCCCGGCCCGCTCCGCCGTCGTGAACGACAGCATCGTGTTCTCCGGGCAGTCCGCCATGCTGCCGCGGTGGCCCGCCAGCAGGAAGGTGCGCGGAGCGTCGGTCACAGGTACGGCTCGACGTTCTCCGTGTAGGCGGACGTGAGCTGCGTCGCGGCGGCCGGGAACACGGCGGCCGGGTCGGCGTCCTGCGTGAGGATCTGCGACCACGGCTGCTGCAGGTACGTGTCGCCGTTCGGGATCAGCGTGCGCGCCCAGTCCTGCGAGCGCACGTGCTCGAGGCTGTCGTACACGGTGCGGAAGGCCGGGTTCGCCGCCCAGAAGCCCGTGAGGTCGGACGACTGGCCGGCCGAGGTGCGCACGGGCGCGTAGCCCGTCTTCTTCGCGAAGGCGACTTGCTGGTCGACCTCGGTGACGTGCTTGATGAACATGGCGGCCGCGAGCTGCTGCTCCTTGGTCTTGCTGCCTATGACCGCGAGGCCCGTACCGCCCGTGGGGACGAACTGGCCCTGGGGGCCGCCCGGCAGCACGCCCGTGCCGATGGGGAACTTCGCGCTCGCGGTGACGATGCCGACCGCACCCGCCGAGGCGATGGTGCAGGGCGCGAGCCCGCCCGCGAAGTCGACCGCGGTGTCGCCGCTGGCCGCCGCGACGTTCGCGATCTTGGAGTCGAAGACGAGGCCGCGCGCGTATCCGGCCGCCTCGAGCGTCTCGGGCTGGTCGAGCTTCAGGTCCCAGCCGTCGGAGTACTGGCCGCCGCGGCCCCACAGGACGTTGCTCATCGCCCAGGTGCCGATGGATCCCTGCGGCAGGCGCACCGCGGGGTTGCCACCGGTGGCCTTCATGATCGCGGGCGCCCACTCCTCGAGCTCGGCCCAGGTGTCGGGCGCGCGGTCCGGGAGGCCGGCCTTCTGCCAGATCGACTTGTCGTAGTAGAAGATCGGCGTGGAGCGCGCGTACGGCACCGCGTAGCGCGCGCCGTCGTACAGGTAGTCGTCGAGGAACACCTTGTTGAAGTCGTCGACCTCGAAGCCGAGGTGCGACATGAGGCCGTCCATCGCGATCGACTGCTTGTTCACCATGTAGCGGAACCACCACGTGTCGCTGGCGTTCACCATGTCGGGCATGCTGTCGGTGCCCGCGGCCGCCTGCAGCTTCTGCGCGATCTCGTCGTAGCTCGCGCCGCCCGTCACCACGTTCACGGTGATGCCGGTCTTGGCGAGGAAGTCCGCCGCGAACTGGGCCTCGAGGTCGGAGGTCTGGCCGGGGTGCGTGGTCCACCACGTGATGTCGGTGGCGGGCTGGATCCCGTCCCAGTCGGTGTCGGGAGCCGCGCTGGCCGCCGTGTCGCCGCCGACCGACGGGCCGGAGCAGGCGGCGAGCATCGCGGTGCCGCCGAGGACGGCGCCGAGCTTCAGCACGCCGCGGCGGTCGAACGGGCGGGCGGCGAAGCCGCCGAGGGCCGAGCGGGGATCGATGGGCATGGTTCTCCTGGGTTCGGGATGCGGGTCGTGCGGGAGGGGATGAGGCGGGGAGGGAGGGGCGTCAGCCGGTCACGGCACCGGCGGTGAGGCCGCCGACGATGCGCCGCTGGAAGACGAGGAAGACGGCGAGCACCGGGATCGTCACGATGACGGTTCCCGCCATGAGCACGCCCCAGTTCGTGATGCCAGTCGTGTCCTGGAGCAGGGTGAGGCCGACGGGCAGCGTCATCATGCGCGGGTCGGTGGTGACGAGGAGCGGCCAGAGGTAGTCGTTCCACTCGCCGACGACGGAGACCAGCGCGACCGCGGCGATCGTGGGGCCCGACATGGGGATCACGAACGACCACAGGCGCCGGAGGTGACCGGCCCCGTCCATGGACGCGGCCTCGAGCACGGAGCCCGGCAGCGTGAGGAAGTGCTGGCGGAACAGGAACGTGCCGTACGCGCTCGCGACGCCGGGGAGGATGAGGCCCGGGTAGGTGTTGATCCAGCCGAGGCCCGCGATGACCTGGTAGTTCGGGATCATCACGATCTGCTGGGGCACGAGGAGCGCGAGGATCACGACGCCGAACCACAGGTTCTTGAACGGCACGCGGATGAAGACCAGCGCGTACGCGGTCATCAGGCCGAGCAGCACCTTGAGGCCCGAGCCCGCGATCGTCTTGATGAGGCTGTTGGTCGCGAGCGTCGAGAAGGAGACGGTGTCGGACGCGGTCGCGTAGTTCGTCGGGGCGAAGGACGACGGCAGGAGCCTCAGCGGCAGCGAGTAGATCTCGCCGAAGTCCTTGAAGCTCGTGAGCACCATCCAGACGAGCGGCAGGAGCATGACGACCACCGCGAGGGCGAGCGCGAGGTAGGTGCCGGCGAGGGGCGGGCGGGAGGATCCGGACGCGTCCGGGCGGCGGCCGCCGGAGCGAGGACGGCGCGACCCCGCGGTCGCCCCCGCGGGCTCGGGACGGGCGAGGGTCGTGGTCACGAGTAGTGCACCTTCCGCTGGACGATCACGAGCTGGACGAGCGTGACGACGAGCAGAACGAGGAAGAGGATCGTGGCGACGGCGGAGGAGTAGCCCGCCCGTCCGGCGACGAAGCCCTCGTGGTAGATCTGGTACATCATCGTGGTGGTCCCCTGCAGCGGCCCGCCCTTGGTCATGGCGCTGATGAGGTCGAAGGTCTGCAGCGAGCTGAGCAGGGTGGTCACGCTGAGGAAGAACGTGGTCGGGCTGAGCAGCGGCAGCACCACGCGGAGGAACGTCCGCACGCGTCCGGCGCCGTCGAGGGCGGCCGCGTCGAGCAGGTCCTTCGGCACCGCCTGGAGGCCCGCGAGGTAGATGAGCGCGCAGTAGCCGAGGTCGCGCCACACCTGCACGGTGGTGACCATGGCGAGCGCGGCGCCCGGGTCGCTGTACCAGTCGGGCGACGGGAGCCCGACGAACTGGAGGCCCGCCGAGATCAGGCCGAAGTTCGGGTCGAAGACGTAGAGCCAGAGGAAGCCGACGGCCACGCCGGAGAGCACGTACGGCGCGACGATGATCGTGCGCACGGGCCCGCGCAGCCGGATCCTCCTGTTGAGCAGCACCGCGACGCCGAGCCCCAGCGCCATCGAGCCGACCACCGTCACTCCCGTGAAGATCAGCGTGACCCGGATGACGGTGGGCGTCTGCGGGTCCTGGAACCACGCGACGTAGTTGGCGAGGCCGACCTCGCGGGCCACAGAGGATCCGATGTTCCACTGCAGCGTGGAGTAGTAGAAGGACTCGAGCAGGGGCTTGTAGGTGAAGACCGCGAGCAGCAGCACGTTCGGACCGACGAAGGCGAGGAACAGCAGGCCGTCGCGCAGCCGGCCCGGGCGACGACGGCGCGGTCGCGGCGCGGCGGACGCACGCGCGGCCGCCGGTGGGGTCGGGGCCGATGCCGCTCCGGGCGGCGGTGCGACCCGGGCGGGCGCGGGGGCATGCGTCATGTCGGGCTCCTCGTGCGGCTCACGAGAGGGAACGTTCCCTCCGCGCCTCGCAAACGTAGGCAGGGATGGTTAATCGCGGGCGACCAGCTCGTGACGAGCGGGGGGACGGGCGACGGCCGGCGTCCCCCTCATGGGGGACGGGCGACGGAGACGGGTCAGCCGGTCGAGGTCGGCGCGGATCGCGCGTGCACCTTCCGCTCGCGGCCCGAGCTGGCCGTGGGGTCCCGCGCGGACGACGGCGAGCCGCTCACCGCGGACGCGGACGCGGGCGCGATCGCCGGTCCGACGCCTCCTGCGGGTCGAGGGCGAGGTGGAGGGCACGGCGGTGGAGCTCCGATCTCGGGTGGAGCCCGAGACCACGGAGCGGACGGAGCGGCAGGACGCACGGGTCCACAGGGATCGGACGGACGCGCCCCGGGCGGGGGGCGTGCGTCCAGGCGCGGGGCGGGCGCCCGTCAGGCGCGGGGCGGGACCGCCGGGTCGTCAGGATCCGCGGTGCCGTCGCCGGCGGCGTCGCCGGTCGCGGTGCCCGTCGTCCGGCGGTCGCGCTCGGGCGCGGCGTCGCGGGCGAGGTCCGCCTCGAGCTTCTCCGCCTCCAGCCGGCCGCGGATCTCCTCGCGGTAGCGGGTGCGGCGGATCCGGCGGGTCATGTCGACCATGAGCAGCAGCACCATGACGGCCACGAAGAAGATCGCGATGAAGCCGACCGGGCCCGGCGAGACGGTGTCCGGGTCGAACTCCGCGGTGGGCGTGGGGCTCGGGGTGGTGACCGCCGCAGCGACGCGCAGGACGATGTCGGCGCCCATCACGCGACGGCCGCCTGCTCGTCGTCGACGATGCCGGCGAAGAGGTCATGCTCCTCGTCGGGCGCGGCGACGCGCGACTCCACGAGCTGGAAGTCCTCGAACGGCCAGGCCCGCTGCTGCAGGTCGCGCGGCCAGCGGAAGAACGAGCTGTCCGGCGCCACCTGGCTCGCGTGCGAGAGCAGGGCCCGGTCGCGGGCCTCGAAGTGGTCCGCGACGTGGACGTGCGTGGTCGCGAGGTCGGGGCGGTCGCCCATCCAGCCGAGCATCTCGTCGACGGCCTCGAGCATCTCCGGAGCGGCGTCGCCGGCCACCAGGTGCTCGCGCACGGCGCGGAGCTTGGCGCCGTTGAAGATCCGGTCGAAGTAGAGCTTGGAGATCTCCCACGGCTCTCCCGCGTCGGGATACGAACCCGCGACGCCGGACTCGCGCCACGCCTCCATCGCGACCACGTGCGCCTGGATGTGGTCGGGGTGCGGGTAACCGCCGTTCTCGTCGTACGCCACGAGCACGTGAGGGCGGAACTCGCGCACGAGGCGGATGAGCGGCTCGGCCGAGACCTCCACGGGGATGCTCGCGAACGACGCCGGCGGCAGGGAGCCGTCCTCGCGCGCCATGCCCGAGTCGACGTAGCCGAGCCAGCGGTGCTGCACGCCCATGACGGCCTGCGCGCGCGCCATCTCGATGCGGCGGAGACCCGGCAGGTCGCGCTCGGCCATCGCGCGCTCGGCGAGGCCCTCGTTGAGGATGTCGCCGGCCTCGCCGCCCGTGCAGCTGACGACCATGACCTCGGCGCCCTGGCGCGTGTAGTGGGCGTACGTCGCCGCGCCCTTGCTGGACTCGTCGTCGGGGTGGGCGTGCACGGCCATGAGGCGCAGGGTCACGGGGCTCCAAGGGTGGGGAAGGTAGTCTGGATGCCCAGAGTACAAGGTGCGTGTGAGGAGATCGCCGTGACGACCGAGTCCCGCTCCCCCGCCCCCACGGCGCCGCACGCAGACGACGACGAGACCGTCGAGCACCGCGTCCCCGCGCCGCAGTCGACCGCCGCGCTCGACGAGCGGTACGGGCGCACCCGACCGGCGCGCATCCGCCAGCGCTGGCTCTACGGCACCGCCGGCGGCCTCGTCGCGCTGGTGTTCGGCGCGTGGGTGCTGTGGGCGGGTCTCGACCAGGCGTCGGGGAACATCGACGCCACCGACCGCGCCTTCGACATCGTCGACGCCCGAACCATCGACGTCACCTTCTCCGTCGTCATGCCCGCCGGCACGGAGGCCTTCTGCGCGGTGCAGGCGCAGGACGAGCAGCGCTCCATCGTCGGCTGGAAGGTCGTCGAGCTGCCGGCCCAGGACGGGTTCGAGCGCATGGAGACGGTGCGCCTCCGCACCACCGGTCCCGCGGTGACCGGCTTGATCCACAGCTGCTGGCCCGCCTAGAGTGGGGGATTCGCCTCGACGGTTCCGTCGGGGCGTCCGTGCGAGTGCAAGGAGTCCATCGTGGCGCAGGAGCAGGCAGTCACCTGGCTGACCCAGGAGGCGTTCGACCGCCTCAGCAGGGAGCTCGACACCCTCAGCGTGCAGGGCCGCGAGGAGATCGCGAAGAAGATCGAGATCGCCCGCGAGGAGGGCGACCTCAAGGAGAACGGCGGCTACCACGCCGCCAAGGAGGAGCAGGGCAAGATCGAGGCCCGCATCCGCCAGCTCACGCAGCTGCTGCGGACGGCCGAGGTCGGCGACGCCCCGGAGAGCCACGGCGTCGTGGAGCCCGGCACGGTCGTCACCGCGCTCATCGCCGGCGACGAGACGAAGTTCCTGCTCGGCAACCGCGAGATCGCGGGCGACAGCGACCTCGACGTCTACAGCGAGCAGTCGCCGCTCGGCGCCGCCATCATCGGCTGGGAGGTCGGGCAGAAGGGCGCGTACACCGCGCCGAACGGCCGCGAGATCCCGGTCGAGATCCAGGCCGTGGAGAACTACACGCCGTAGGGCGAGCGGCACGACGACGAGGGGCGCGGACCATGCGGTCCGCGCCCCTCGTCGCGTGCAGGCCGCTCAGTCGCGCTGGAGGCGCGGGTCGTAGCCCGCGTCGCGCAGGCGCTGGACGACCTCGCCCGTGTGCTCGGGCCCGCGCGTCTCCACGCTCACCTCGAGCTCGACCTCGCTGATCTGCAGGCCGCGGCCGTGACGCGTGTGCAGCACCTCGACGACGTTCGCGTTCGCCTCGGAGATGATCTGCGAGGTGCGCGCGAGCTGGCCCGGGCGGTCCGGCAGCATGATCCGCAGCTTGACGTAGCGGTCGCTCGCGGCGAGGCCGCGGCTGATGACGCGCTCCATCATGAGCGGGTCGATGTTGCCGCCCGAGAGGATCACGACGGTGCGGCCGGCGTCCGTCACGAGTCCCGCGAGGATCGCCGCGACGCCGACGGCGCCCGCGGGCTCGACCACGAGCTTCGCGCGCTCGAGGAGCAGCAGCAGGGCGCGCGCGGTGTCGTCGTCCTCGACCGTCACGACCTCGTCGACGCTCTCGCGGATGATGTCGAAGTTGAGCAGGCCCGGCTTCGCGACCGCGATGCCGTCGGCGATGGTCGGCGTGATCTCGATCTCGGTCGCGCGGCCCGCGGCGAGGGACGGCGGGTACGCGGCGGCGTTCCGCGCCTGCACGCCGACGACGCGGATCGTGCGGCCCTCCTCGGCGGCCCGCAGCTTGAGCGCGGTGGCGACGCCGGAGATCAGCCCGCCGCCGCCGATCGGGACGACGACCGTCTCCACGTCGGGCGTCTGGTCGAGGATCTCGAGGCCGAGCGTGGCCTGGCCCGTGATGACGTCCTCGTGGTCGAACGGCGGGATGAGCACGGCTCCCGTCTGCGCGGCGAACTCGGCAGCGGCCAGCAGCGGCTCGGCGACCGTGTGCCCGCGCAGGATGACCTCGGCGCCGTACTGGCGGGTGGCCTGGAGCTTCGGCAGCGCGACGCCGACGGGCATGAAGATCGTGGCGCGGATCCCGAGCTCGCGCGCCGCGAACGCCACGCCCTGCGCGTGGTTGCCGGCCGACGCCGCCACGACGCCGCGCGCCTTCTCCTCGTCGGTGAGGCGCGAGATGCGGTTGTATGCGCCGCGGATCTTGTACGAGCCGGTGCGCTGCAGGTTCTCGCACTTGAGGTGCACGGGGCTGCCGAGGATCTCCGCGAGGAACCGCGACGACTCCATCGGCGTGACCTCGGCGACGCGGCTGACGACCGCGCGGGCGGCCTCGATGCGCGCGAGCGTCGGCGCGGATCCGCGGGGCAGCTCCCCGGCGAGCGCCGCGGCCTCCTCCCCCAGCTGCGACGGGTCGAGCTCGTCGCCGACGGCGCGCAAGTGCGGCAGGTCGGCGTGCGGCGCGGCGGCAGCCTCTTCGGCGGTGGTCCGGGCGGGTGCGGCGTCGGTCATCGGGTCGGCTTCCTCGGGTTAGGGCGGCGGGTGGCGTGCGCGGCGTCGGCGGGGACCGCGGGAGGAGGCGGCTCGGGCTGCCCCCGCCACGCCCCGCTGGCGACGTGCTTGACCATGGAGTTGAGGGTCGCGACGAGCGGCACGGCGAAGAAGGTGCCCGCGATGCCGGCGACCATGCCGCCCGCCGCCACCGAGAGCACGACCGCGAGCGGGTGCACCTTGACGACCGAGCCCATGATGAGCGGCTGGAGGACGTGGCCCTCGACCTGCTGCACGAGGAGCACGATGCCGACCATGATGAGCGCCTGCGTCAGCCCGTTGTAGACGAGGGCGACGAACACGGCGAGCGTCCCCGTGACGACCGCGCCGACGATCGGGATGAACGAACCGAGGAACACGAGCACGCCGATGGGGATCGCGAGCGGCACCCCGATGATCGCGGCGCCGCCGGCGATGCCGATCGCGTCGATGAGGGCGACGAGCACCTGCACCTTCACGAAGTTCTGCAGCGTGCTCCAGCCGGCCCTGCCCGCGCCGTCGACCGCGGGACGGGCGAGCCGCGGGAAGAGGCGGACGACCCAGCGCCACATGCCCTGGCCGTCGATGAGGATGAAGAGGGTCGAGAAGAGCACCAGCAGCACGCCCGTGAGCACGTGGCCGAGCGACGAGGTGACGGACAGCGCGCCGCTGAGGAGCGCACCCGCGTCCCGCTGCACGGCGTCGACCGCCTGCGCGTACACGTCGTTGAGCTGCTGCTCGGAGAGCTGGAGCGGCCCATCCGTGAGGAAGCCGCGGAGGTCGGCGTAGCGCGTGAGCGTCTGCGCGCGGAGGGAGTCGTACTGGCCGATGATCTGCGTGGTCACGAGGTAGACCAGGGCGGCCACCGCGACGATCACGCCGATCTCGGAGATGGCGACGGCCAGCCACTTCGGCACGTGGTGGCGCTGCATCCAGTTCGAGATGGGGACGAGGAGGGCGGCGAGCACGATGGCGAGGAACAGCGGGATGACCACGTACTCCAGCTGGATCACGAGCCACGCGACGACCCCGAGCACGCCGAGGATGAGGAGCAGCCGCCAGGCCCACGCGCCCGCGATGACCATCCCGGGCGGCACGGTCTCGGCGACGGTGCGCGCGACGGGCTGGACGGAGTCGATGTCGGGCTCGGCGGACCGCTCGGCCGCGCGGGCGGCTGCCGCGGCGCGCGCACGGGATCGCTGGCCGAAGATCATGCTGGGAGTCTAGGACGGGCCTCCCGTGCGGCCGCTCCCCGCCGGGCCGGTGCCGCCCGGTCCCCGCCGCCCGGTCGGGGGTCGCCGCTAGCGTCGCACCATGGCCGACATCGTCTCCCCCGCCCTCGCCCGCCGCGTGGCCCTGGGAGCACAGGGGCTCGGTCGGCCACGCCCGGCGGCGGCGGGCACGCGACGCCTGGCCGCGGAGATCAGGCGCCTCGGGCTGCTGCAGATCGACTCCGTCAACGTCTTCGAGCGCAGCCACCACCTGCCGATGCTCGCCCGGGTAGGGCCCTACGACCGGGCGGCGCTCGACCGGATGCTGTTCGGCGGCGGTGGCGCGTACACCGAGTACTGGGCGCACCAGGCGGCCGTGCTGCCCGTCGACGACCTGCCGTTGTTCGCTTGGCGGATGGAGGCGGAGCGGGCCCGGCGGACGCGGCCCGGTTCGTGGGCATCCGAGCACCTGCCGCTCATCGCCGAGGTGCGGGCCGAGCTCGCCCGCACCGGTCCGGTGCCCGCGAGCGCGATCGAGCACGAGTCCAACGTCCGCACGGGTCCGTGGTGGGGCTGGTCGGACGTGAAGCGCGCGCTCGAGGCGATGTTCGCGTGGGGCGAGATCGCGAGCGCCGGACGCCGCGGGTTCGAGCGGGTCTACGGGCTCGCGGAGGACGTGCAGCCCGCCGACGTCCTCGCGCGTGAGGTGCCCGAGGAGGACGCCGTGCGGGAGCTCGTGCGTCGCGCGGCCGTCGCGCACGGCATCGGCACGGCCGCCGATCTGGGCGACTACCACCGCCTGTCCCGCGCCGCGACCGACCGCGCGCTCCGCGACCTCGCCGACGCGGGCGAGGTGCTGCCGGTCGCCGTGCGCGGCTGGGAGGCGCGCGGGAAGCCGCTGCCCGTGTGGCTGCACCGCGACGCTCGGCTGCCCCGGCGGATCCGCGGCGAGGCCCTGCTCTCCCCCTTCGACCCGGTCGTGTGGTTCCGCGAGCGGGCGCTCCGCCTCTTCGACCTGCACTACCGGATCGAGATCTACACGCCGGCGGCGCAGCGCGTGCACGGCTACTACGTGCTGCCGGTGCTGATGGACGACGAGATCGTCGCCCGGGTGGACCTCAAGAGCGACCGGCAGGCGGGCCTGCTGCGCGTGCAGGCGTCGTGGATCGAGGGGCGGCACGATCCCGCGGCCGTCGCGGAGCGCATCGCGCCGCTCCTCGAGCGTGCTGCCGCGTGGCAGGGGCTCGAGGGCGTCGGGGTCGTCGACCGCGGCACGCTCGCCGCGTCGCTCCGGGCGCACCTGCCCGCTGTCGCTGCCGCCTCGGAGGAGGCGTGAGGCGCCGTCGCTAGAACTGGACGCGCGGCGGCTCGGCGATGGACGCGAGGCTCGAGACCTCGTAGAAGTCCCGCTCGCCGAAGCCCAGCCCGCGCACGAAGAGCGTGTTCGGGAACTGCGTGATCTTGGTGTTGAGCTCGCGCACGCCGCCGTTGTAGAAGCGGCGCGACGCCTGGATCCGGTCCTCGGTGTCCACCAGCTCGCCCTGCAGCTGCAGGAAGGTCTGGCTCGTCTGGAGCTGCGGGTACGCCTCGGCGACCGCGAACAGCGACTTCATCGCGCCCTGCAGATGCTCCTCGGCCGTGCTCGCCTCCGCGGGGCTCGCGGCGCTGATCGTCTCGGTCCGCGCGGACGCGACCTTCTCGAACACCTTCTGCTCGTGGTTCGCGTAGCCCTTGACCGACTCGATGATGGTCGGCAGCAGGTCCGCGCGCCTCTTCAGCTGCACCGTGATGTCGCTCCACGCCTCGTCCACGCGGACGTTGAGGGTGACGAGGGCGTTGTACGTCGCCCAGAGGTAGATGCCGACGAGAACTGCCAGGAGCACGACGACTCCGAGCGCGATCCACAATTCCATGCTCAGGATCCTACGCGCGGGTCTGGGGAGGACCCGGGGGATCCGGGGCCCGCGCACCCGTTCTGGGGCGTCTCCGGGCCCCGCCCGGAGCCGGCGTCAGCCGCGCTCGCGCAGGGTGTCGCGGAGGAAGCGGTAGGAGGAGCGGGGCGTGCGGTCGCCGGTGCGGGGATCCACGTGCACGAGGCCGCGCGGATGCGCGCGTCCCTCCTCCCACTCGAACCCGTCGAGGAGGCTGCCGGCGACGACGGCCTCAAGGCGCACGCCCTCCGCCAGCCCGCCCGGCGCGACGGCGGCGAGCGCCTGCACGAGGTGGTCGGAGATCGCGTGGGCCCGGCGCGGATCCCGGCGGGAGCCGTCGCGGTCGTCCACCTGCTCGGGGTGCGCGGCGTCGAGGCCCGCGAGCACGACGGGCGGCAGGGCGTCGCCGTAGCGCGCGCGGAGGTCGGCGAGCACGGCGGGCACGAGATCGGGCGCGACGGGGTGGCCGTCGAGGGAGGCCGGGTGGTCGGTCCAGGGCAGCTCGGCGAACGGGATCGCGGTGGATCCGGCGACGAGGCGCGGCACCGCGGCCACGCGGATCGGGTCGGCGAGCGCGACGCCGTAGTGGTCGAGCGGCTGGCCGATGACGCGGAGATCGGCGGGATCCACGCGCCCGAGCCGCTCGAACGCCTCGGCGTGCGGACCGGCGAGGTCCGGGTAGCGGCCGAGGAGCACGGCGTCGGCGAAGAGGTCCTGGTGCAGGGCGCGCGCCACGGCGGCGGCGGCGCGGTCGTCGTCGTCCGCGGAGGCGGCCTCGACGACGCGATGGGCGTTCACGATGCCGACGCGGGCGGCGGAGCGCGAGCCGCGGATCGCCTCGACGGCGAGTCCGTGGGCGAGCAGCTGGTGGTGCACGGTGGGGAGCGCGTCGAGCCCGAGGCGGGATCCGGGCGCGTGCGTGCCCGTGACGTGGCCGGCCATCGTCGTGAGCGCGGGCGTCCGGAGCGTGACCCAGTCGGGCACGCGGTCGGCGAGGGCCTCCGCGGCGAGGTACGCGAGGTCGCCGAAGCGCAGCGCGGTGTCGCGGTGGAGCCAGCCGCCGCGATCCTGCAGCTCGACGGGCAGGTCGTGGTCGTGCAGGGCGGCGCGTGGGCGGATCCCCGCGGCCAGCAGCGCGTCGACCAGCTCGTCGTAGAACGCGATGCCCTCACGGCGGAGGCCCCCGCGCGCCTCGGGCTGGAGCCTGGACCAGGAGAGGGAGAAGGAGAGGACGTCGACGCCGAGCTCGGTCGCGAGCGCGACGTCCTCCCGGTACCTCTCCAGGTGCCGGGCGCCGCGCTCCGGGTCGGAGCCGTCGGCCACCGCGCCGGGCCGTCGGGCGAACGCGTCCCACACGGACTCGGTGCGACCGCCCTCGTGCGCGCGGCCCTCGACCTTGGTCGCGCTCGTGCTCACCCCGATGCGCGGGCCGCCCGCGAGCAGACCCGCCAGCTCGGTCGGCGTCGGGCGGTCGGGGGCGGCGTCGCGAGGGGTCACCTGAGCCAGTATCGGGCACCGACGACGCACACCCCGCCCACCGGTGCCGGGCACGCGGCGCACAGGTTCCCGTACCACTTCCGTCACGGTCGGTGCGTGCGGTTGACACGCCCGGATGCACCCGTCTGAATGGGACCACGGTGCAGCAATTGGCGAGGAACGAGGATCGTCCGTCCACGGGGGGTGGGGCGGGCGGTGTCCGTCGATCCCGGCAGCGGCTCGCACGCACGGCCTCGGTGCTCCTGCTGCTCGCGGCGCTCACCGCCGGCGGCACGGTCGCCGCCTCCGCCGCCACGCAGACCCCGACCCCCACGCCCAGCCCGGTCCCCTCCGGCGCGCTGGCCCCCGCGCCGACGGTGGAGACGCCCGCCTTCTCGACCGACGGCGCCATCGCGGTCACCGGCACGCGACCCGCGGGCGCCGACGTGCAGGTCACCATCGCGAGCGTGCCCGCCGCCGTGACGCTCCCGTCCTCCACCACCTGGCGCGCGACCGCGACCGGCGTCCCGGACGGGCAGAGCCAGGTGCGCGTCACCGCGGGAGGGCAGGAGGCCACCGCCACCGCGTCCGTCCTGCGTGCACCCGGCGTCAACAGCTTCTCGGTCGTGACCACCGGGCTCGTCAGCGGCACCGGATACCCGGGCGCCATCGTCGACGCGCGCTCGGGATCCGCCGCCTGCCGCGCGACCGTCGGCGCCTCGAGCACGTGGGCATGCCTCCTCGCCCCGCCGCCGCCCTCCGGCACCGGCGTCCCGGTCACCGCGACGCAGACCACGCCGTGGAGCTCGGGCACGCCCGCCGTCGGACGCGGCACGGGCAGCTTCGACACGACCGCGCCCGGCGCCGCGGTCATCACGGCCCCCGCGGCGGGAGCGACGGTCGAGGCCACGGGGATCACCATCTCCGGCACCTCCGACGAGGACGGCGCCCTGGTGCGCGCCTACCTGACGGGCTACGGCGACGCCGCGTGCCAGGCGCAGGTCGCCGGCGGTCGCTGGTCGTGCACGACCGGCACGCTGCCGCCCGGGCCGCTCGGGATCACGGCGACGGTCACGGATCCGCTCGGCAACATCAGCACGCTGGCAGCCGAGGTCGACGTCACGGTCGCGACCCCTTCCTCCTCGCCCACCCCGGGCGCGACCACGCCTCCCGCGACCCCCACGCCCGAGGCCACCAGCTCGCCCGAGGGCACGCAGGCGGCTCCCGCACCCGGATCCGGTTCCGGTTCCGGCGGCGAGGGCAGCGGGGGCGGCGGCGCGACCGGCACCGCGCCCGGACCGGACGGCGCGCCCGGTTCCGGATCCGCGCCCGTGGGAGCCGCGCCCGGCACCTGGAACGCGCCCACGCGCTTCGGCACCTCGCTCCAGCCGCTGCCCGCGGCGTTCACCGACGGACGCGGCCTCCTCCCGCTCCTCCTCGCGCTCGGCGCCGTGCTGCTCGTCACCCTCCCCGCCCTCCTCCTCCGCGGGGCGCTCGTGGCGCGCTTCGGCGGCCGCCACCGCGCGGCCGAGGACGTGACGCCGCTGAGGATCGTGCCCCGCGGCGATGCCGGCGCCCTCACGACCCGGGCCGCGGCCGCCGCGTTCACCGACTCGGCCGCGACGACCGGCCAGCTGCGCATCGTGCCGGGGCGGCTCGACTCCGCGCCGATCCCCGTGCCCGCCCGCCGGGAGCCCGCGCCGACGCTCCTCGGAGCCCGTCCCGCCCGCGAGCCCGGCCGCGCCGGCCGCTGGAGCGCCGCCGCGGCGGCCCTCGCTCTCGCCGCCGCCCTGGCCGCGCTCTCGCTGCCCGTGGGATCCGACCCCAACGCCGTCCGCCTCTTCCTCGCCGCCCTCGTGGGCCTCGCCGTCGTCAACGGCGTCGGCGTGGTCGCCGTCGCCGCGGTGGCCGGCCGCGTCGGCGCCGCACCCGCCCGTGTGCGCGCCGTGCCCGCCCTCCTCGTCCTGTCGGCGACAGCCTTGCTCGCGTCGCGGGCGTTCGGGCTGGCCCCGCCCATCGTCATCGGCCAGGTCCTCGGCCTCGTCGCCGACGACCGCGACGACCGATCGCGCGCTCGCCTCGCGCTGGTGCAGTCGGGGTCGCTCGCGACGCTGGGCCTCCTGGCATGGATCCTCTACGGCTTCGTCCCCGCCGACGGCGCCATGTGGCCGCAGCTGGCGAACGAGCTGCTCAGCGTGGTCACGCTCGCCTCGCTCAGCTCCGCCGCCCTCGCGCTCGCGCCCGTGTCCCTCGTGCTCGGCCGCTCGCTCCTGCTGCGCTCCCTGCCGCTCTGGGCCGTCGTCAGCGTCGCCGTGCTCACGCTCGCGTTCGCCGCGGTCGCCACGACCGCGAGCGGGGTGCCCGCCGAGGTCTGGATCACCGCCCTCGTCGTCGCCGGGGCGTTCGCCGCGGTGAGCGTCGCCGTGTGGCTCTGGATCCGCGTGGTCGAGCCCTCGCTCCAGCGCCTGTAGCACCCGTCCCCCGCCGCTGTCCCGCTGCCGCGCCGCACCTGGTGCGGATCGTCGGCCGGGGCCACACTGGGTCCGTCGCCGGCTCCGGCGGCCTCGACCCGGCCCGCGCGGCCCCGACGGCAGGAGTCCTGCATGAGCACATCGAGCACGTCCCTCTGGGCGGCGCTCACGCGGCGGAAGCCCGTGGAGGCCATCGAGGCGGAGCCCGGCGCGGCGACCGAGGAGGGCGGCCTCACCCGCTCGCTCGGCCTGTGGCAGCTCACCGCGATCGGCGTGGGCGGCATCATCGGCACCGGCATCTTCACGCTCGCGGGCACGGTCGCGAACCAGACCGCCGGCCCCGCGGTCCTCATCTCCTTCCTCATCGCCGGCATCGCGAGCGCCGCTGCCGCCCTCTCCTACGCGGAGTTCGCGGGCATGATCCCCAAGGCCGGATCCGCGTACACCTACGGCTACGCGGCGCTCGGCGAGATCGTCGGCTGGTTCATCGGCTGGGACCTGCTGCTGGAGTACACCGCCATCGTCGGCGTCGTCGCCATCGGCGTCTCCGGCTACGCGGGCTTCCTCCTCGACCAGTTCGGCGTCGACCTCCCCGCCTGGATGCTCGGCGCCGCCGGCACGGGCGACGGCCACGTGGTCGACCTGTTCGCCGTGATCCTCTGCCTCGGCACCGCGTTCGTCCTCACCCGCGGCATGAAGAGCGTCGGCCGCTTCGAGCTGTACCTCGTGGGACTCAAGGTGACGCTCGTGCTCGTGATCGTCGTCATCGGCTTCACGCAGATCACCGGCGCCAACTACCAGCCGTACTTCCCGTTCGGCGCGGCCGGCGTCTTCACGGGCGCCGCCACCGTCTTCTTCGCGGTGTTCGGCTACGACGCCATGAGCACCGCGGCCGAGGAGTCGAAGGACGCGACCAAGCACATGCCGAAGGCGATCCTGCTGTCCCTCGCGATCGCGATGGTGCTCTACGTGCTCGCGACCATCGTCCTCACGGGCATGCAGAAGTACAGCGACATCAACCCGGAGAGCGGCTTCGCGACCGCGTTCGAGTCGGTGGGCCTGCCCGCGGTGGCGAACGTGGTGGCGGTCGGCGCGATCGTCAGCGTCGTCACCGTGATGCTCACGTTCATGCTCGGGGCGTCCCGGGTCTGGTTCTCGATGAGCCGCGACGGCCTGCTGCCGAAGTGGTTCGCGGTCACCGACCGGAAGCGCAACGTGCCGACGCGCGTGACGTGGATCATCGGCATCGGCTCGGCCCTGTTCGCGGGCTTCCTGCCCATCACGGTGGTGGCGGAGCTGACGAACATCGGGATCCTGCTGGCCTTCGTGGTGGTGTGCGCGGCCGTGATCGTGCTGCGCTACAAGCGGCCGGAGATCCCGCGGGCGTTCCGCCTGCCGGCCATGCCCGTCGTGCCGATCATCGGCATCGGCTTCTCGCTGTGGCTCGTGTCGTCGCTGCCGTGGGAGACGTGGGTGCGGTTCGCGGTGTGGCTCGTCATCGGCCTCGTGATCTACCTCACGTACTCGCGCCGCAACTCGGTCCTCGCGCCGGACAGCCCACGCAACCGGCGCTGACCGGCGCGGATCCGCACGCACGACGACAGGGGCGCCGCCCACCTCGCGAGGTGGGCGGCGCCCCTGCTGCATGTCTCCTGCTGGCTAGTTCGCACCGCTGGTGTTGATGCCGCCGTTGACGCCGTTGGGGTAGAACCCGCCCTTGGTCACGGCCTTGTTGTTCAGGTACACGATGTTGAGGACCTGACCCGTGGTGCGGCTGAACGCGATGCCGTTCGCGTCGGTCGGCACGAGGTTCGCGCCGCCCGAGACCGTGATGCCCTGGTCGAGGTCCGTGGACCCGTCGAGGGAGTCGCGCGCGTCCGAGATCGCGTTCGTCGGAGCCGCGAGGCCCTTCGCGAACAGCGACGTGCGGATGATGCCCGCGTGGTACGCCTCGACCGCGAGGATGCCGGCGGCCGCCTCGAGGTACGTCTTGTTCGTGATGAGCGGGGCGGCGCCCTTGTAGGCGGTCACTCCGACGTCCTCGAACACGAAGGACGCGAGCAGGAAGTTCTCGTCGCTCGCGAACGCGTCGAACTTCTGGCCCGGCTTGATGAGGCCGGCGGCCGTCGCCGCGGCCGAGAAGGCCGCGTCGAGGTCGATGGCCGGACGGGCGACCTTGGCCGAGCCCAGCGCGGAGCGCAGGAACTTGACGTGGGCCTTCTCGTCCTGGGCGATCTCGCGGGCGTACTCGCGGATGGCGCGGTCCTTGAACTGGACCTGGCGGCCGCCCGTGACGCCACCGGCCGTGCCGACACCGGAGATGTCGTTCGGGACGAGGCCCGCGCCGGTGGAGGCGCGGAGGTAGAACTCGGCCTCGAGGTACTCGAGGTTCAGCGCGAAGTTGAGGACGGCGAGGTCGGTCGCCTGGCCGGAGTCGGCCTCGGCCTGGGCGTCGGCCGCCTGGGCTCCGGTCGCGGGGAGGAGGGCCGCGGCGCCGACGCCGAGACCCGCGACGCCCGCTGCGCTGAAGAAGCGACGACGGTCGAGCGGCGACTGCGCGCTCCGGTCGATGGCCTGGGTGATGAACTTCTTGTCGAACATGGATTGAGCTCCCTTGATCGGCGCGTCCGTATCCCAGATACCGAGCGCGTGGTGGTTCGAACGCTAAACGAGTGGTTGGCATCCGGGTAGAGGCGCGACGCACTGTTTCGCCGGATGTCACGAACACTTCGGAACGCGGCTCTCCTCGGATTGGCCCGGGGGCGCACGGATCTGCGGGTCGCGGATCAGGTCGGGATGACCTTGAAGAGCACCTTCCGCGTGACCATGAACCAGATCGCCGCCAGCACGAGGGTGTGGACCACTGTCCCCTGCCAGGGATTCGACCTGTCGAGGAACGGCAGGCTGCCGACGATCAGGACGAAGAACACGTGGACGATGAAGACGTAGAGGCTCGCGGATCCGAGCGGCGTGTAGAACCAGCCGAACGCGCGGTCCACGGGCTTCCACACCCGGGTGAGGAACGTGTACGCGACCACGAGCATCAGCGCGAGGTCGATGAGGCGTCCGGGCTGCAGGAACGTGCGCTGGTACATCGACTCGTACAGCGACGAGTAGAGGCCGTCAGGCACGCCCGGCAGCTGCACGCCGTAGGTGTGCCCGGCCCAGAGCACGGCGAGCGAGCCGACGTACGCCACCAGCCCGATCGTCACGAGCACGCGGCCGAGCCGGCCGGTGAGGGCGCGCGTGATCTGCTTCCGGTAGTAGCCGATGACCATGCCGTTGAGGAACGCGACCTGCCATGTGAGCAGCGGGAACACGTCCTCGAACATGGACGGCAGCACGCGGATGTCGAACTGCGCGTTGAGCAGGTACCCGGTCCAGCTGACGATGAGCACGACCCACCACATGCGGCGGCGGAGCAGCCACACGACTGCGGGGACGAGCAGGGTCAGCACCACGAACAGGCCCATGATGTTGAACACCCACGGGCCCATGCGGAGCAGCAGCAGGTCGCGGATCGCGTACCAGGGCGGCGGGTAGTCGAGCAGGCGCGCGCCGTTCGGGTAGAGGTCGTAGACCTGGCCGGTCGAGACCTTGCCGTCGGCGCCGGTGCCGCGGTCGGTGAACGTGGTGATCACGTCGGTGTCCAGGAAGGGCACGAAGGTGAGGGCGAAGACGATGACGACCACCGCGATCGCCACGATGTACTGCTTGAATGCGCGCCGGAGGATGGAGACGAGGGCCTTCATCTCGCCGAGCTTCTTGATGGCGAGCGGGTAGACCATGCCCAGCACGAGGCCGGACAGCAGCACGAACATCTCGGCACCCGTGATGGCGCCGATCGCGTTGATGGTCACGTACGAGTACGGGCTCGCCACCTCGATGTGGGTGATGACCACGGCGACGATGGTCCAGCCGCGGAAGAGGTCGAGGCGGCGGTCGCGGGGCGAGTTCTCGTCGGGGTAGCGCCAGCCGGGCTTGAGGCGGCCGATGGGCCCGGAGATCACGAACAGCAGGAGCAGCACGACCGCGCAGAGCACGATCCAGCCCATCTGCTCGTCCTCGGGCGATCCCGGGTCGCGGTACTGCGCGGTCGCGACGTTGGCGCGCTCCTGGTCGAAGACCTGCGTGACGGCGCCGAGGGTGGCGGTCGCGGGATCCAGGTGCGCGAGCAGGGCGGACGCGATGGGCGGATCCCCCGTGGCGCGCCAGTCGATGACGGCGCCGTCGGCCTCCGCCTCCGTGCGCTGGACCTCGCGCCACACCACCATGCCGATGCCGGGGTGCGCGGCCCGGATGTCGGCGGAGAGCACCTGGTCCCACCACGCGCTCTTGATCTCGATTTCGCTCGCGCCGTCGGTGCGGGCCGGGTCGTAGAGGGCGCCCGTCTCGATGACGGCCGGCTTGCCGGTGCCCTCGATCCACTCGGCCGCGAAGTCGCGCCCCGCGCCGCCCTGGTCGGCGTATCCGTACTCGCCGGCGAGCTCGCGGCCGAACTTGCCGTCCTCGGGCACCACGTTCTCGCCGAACGACTGCTGCGGGATCACCTCGCTCCCCAGGTAGTCCTTCGTGGGCTGCCCGACGGTGAAGTCCTGCTCGGAGCCGAAGTGGGACGCGGACAGGCCCACCCAGTCGACGGCGTCGTCGCCCGGGTAGTAGGGCCGGTAGGCGTCGTCGTCCACGTCGACGCGGCCGTTGCCGTCGGTGTCGAGCTCCGCGATGGACCGGGTGCCGGACGCGTCCGTGAGGCCGTCGGCGGATCCGAACGGGTAGCCGGCCGCGTAGGCGGGCGACCACACGGTGACGGCGCCCGCGTCGGACGCGTGCACGGCGTCGGCGACCTGGCGGAAGGCCGCGATGTACGCGGTCGGCTGCTGGCCCCAGGGGGTCCACGAGCCGTTCATCTCGGGCGCGAACCGCACGAGCGCGCGGGAGTCGTAGCGCTCGCGCAGCGCCTCGAGCCGGCCCGTGAGGGCGGTCGCGTCCGCCGCCGTCAGGTCGGCGAGCGGCTTCGTCGGCTCGAGCGTGAGGAAGAGGAGCGATCCCTGCTGCGCGGCCTGCTGCGCGAACTGGTCGAGGTAGGTGACGTCGTCGGATCCGAGCGGGTAGCGCACCGACTGGCCGAGCACCGCGGGGCTCGCGCCCAGGCGGTCGGCGTAGCTCTGCGCGTCGTCGGCCGTCCAGTCGAGGATGCCGCCGAACCACGGCGCGGCGGGCGCGCGGGTGAGGTCGACCTCGTCGGCGGGTGCCGCGGGCGCGGCCGCGCGGGGCGATCCCGCCTGCGGCGCCGCGGGCACGGCGAGCGCCGCCGTCGCCGGGACGACCGCGATCGCGAGCGCCACCATGGCCGCGGCCCAGCCGCCGATCCGTCCCCGCGTGCGCCCGCCCCCGCGTGCCCGCATCCCCCCGCCGCGCATCAGCCGCGCAGCCGGACCAGCCGCCAGCGGTTGCTGCCGTCGGTGCGCTCGTAGGTGAGGTCGTCGAGCACCGCCTGGGCGAGCGCCAGCCCGCGGCCGCTCTCGCTGAGGTCGTCGGGCATGGACACGCGCGTGAGGTCGACGATGGCGGGCTTCCCGTCGTCCTCGAACAGCGCCACGATGCGGTCGTGCTGGCAGATCACGGTCATGGTGAACGTCACGGGATAACCCGCGCGCTCCCCCACCGAGACGCCGTGCTCGACGACGTTGCCCGCGATCTCCACCACGGCCGTCTCGAACAGCATCCGCTCCTCGTCGCTCACGTCGGACGCCTGGTCCCAGACCGCGGCGATCACCGCGTGCACGGCGCCGAGGCTCTCCTCGACGGCGGGCAGCGTGACGTTGGCGCGCACCGGCGGCGCCGGGTGCGTCATGCCCTCATCGGTCACGGAACACGCCCTCGGGCGAGTCGTGCACCGTGAGGACGCGGTTGAGGTTCGTGAGCTCCAGCACGGCCTTCACCTGCGCGTTCGGGCGGGCGAGCCGGAGGTCGCCGCCCGCCTGCCGGGCGCGCTTGAGACCGGAGACGAGGGCGCCGAGGCCGGAGGAGTCCATGAAGTCGGTGCCGCCGAGGTCCACGACGACGAACGGCCGGCCGCCGTCGATGACCTCGGTGATCACCGTCGTGAGCTGCCGGGCGGAGACCATGTTGAGCCGACCTGTGGGGCTGACGACGCTCACGTGCGTGCCCTGCTCGTTGACTGCGATGTCGATCATGCGTCCTCCTTGGCCGGCGTGAAGCCCCTGTAGCGGGCCGCACGGATGATGATGCTGAAGATCGCCAGGTCGAAGACGACCCACGCGAGGTTGGTGAACGTGCCGAGCGGCGTGGCCTGCCCGACCCCGAGGCGCAGCAGGCCGATCGCCGACGCGACGATCAGCGCGCCGATGACGTAGAGCTGCGGCTTCACGAGGTCCCACCGCGGCTTCCCGCTCGCGGCACGGACCTTCGGGGTGACCGCGAAGTCGAGGGGCTTGCGGAAGAACACGTTGGCGACGGCAGTGGTGACCGAGGAGATCCACACCGGGAACAGCGCGAGCGAGTACTGCTGGCCGCGCCAGGTGCGCTTGCCGCGGCCGACCACGGCGAACAGGAGCTGGTTGACGAGGAGGAACGGGATCAGTCGGATGAAGAAGTCCGTCGAGATCGCCTGCACCGGCAGCACGCCGAAGACGAGGTAGATGATGGGCGCGGCCACGTAGACGATGGCGGTGAAGCCGGAGAAGTAGCTCCACATCGTGGCGAAGTACATGAGGCGCTGCGGGATGGAGAGCGCCTTCTGCAGCAGCGGGTTCTCGCGGAAGAACACCTGGATCGTGCCCTGCGCCCAGCGGAGCCGCTGCGTGAGCATCGTCGGCAGGTCCTCCGGCGCCAGCCCGTAGGCGAGGACCTCGTCGTGGTACGCCGACTTCCAGCCGAGCCCGTGCAGGCGCATGCAGGTGGCCATGTCCTCGGTGACGGAGATGGTGGCCAGCGGCATGATCGACTGCGCGTCGTCGTCGCGGTGCACGTCGATGTCGCGGACGATCGCGCGCACCGCGTCGAGCGCCCCGAGCGGCGACCAGTCGCGCTGCGCGAGGCGCGTCATGGCGCTCTCGTCGACGAGCGACACCGCGTCGCGCGCGGCGGAGTGGCGGCCGGCGAGCGCGGCGATCTCGGCGAGGTCGGCGTTCAGGGCCGCCATGTCGTCCTGCACCATGCGCGCGGCGATGGAGTCGACGCGCTTCTGGAAGCGGTAGGTCACGTCCGCCAGCGCCTGGCCGCGGCGGAGCTCGGCGCGGGCGCGGCGCACGTCGTAGGCGACGTCGTCGAGGGCCTTGCGCAGCTCCTGCTGGTCGGGCTCGAGCTCCTCGCAGGCCTTGTCGATCACGTCGCCCGCAGTCCGGAGCGCGCGGAACACGGTGATCTCGATGTCCGTCACGTAGCGCGAGACGCCGAGGAGCATGAGGGCCTCGCGGCGGAGGATCGCGTTGGAGCCGCAGAAGAACGCCGCGTTCCAGCCGTCCTTGCCCTGCTGGATGGGGCCGTAGAACAGCGGCGCCTGGCTGCCGAGAGGATCCGCGTCCGGCACGTTCACGAACACCTGCGGCGTCTGCACGAGCGCCATGCGCCGGTCGTCGAAGTAGCCGAGGGTCTTGTCGAGGATCTCCGGCGTGGGCACCTGGTCGGCGTCGAGGATGAGCATGAACTCGCCCTCGGTCGTGAGCAGCGCGTTGTTGAGGTTGCCGGCCTTGGCGTGGCGGGCGCGGCCCGACCAGTCGGCCGAGCGGGTGATCCAGCCGATGCCCTCCGCCTCCGCCAGGTCGCGGAGCTCGGTGCGGTCGCCGTCGTCGAGGACCCACGTCTTGTGCGGGTAGGTGATGCGCTGGGCGGCGCGCGCCGTCTCCATCACGAGGTCGAGCGGCTCGTTGTACGTCGCGATGAACACGTCGACCGTGAGGCCCGGCTGCGGCGCGGGCGGCTTGGGCCGGTCGCGGGCCCGCCACATCGTGAGCCCGAACAGCAGCGAGTCGATGAGGCTGTACGTCTCCGCGAGCACGAGCGGGATCGCGATCCAGAGCGCCTCGGTGTTCACGGAGAACAGCAGCCGCCAGATGATGTAGTTCAAGCCGAGGATCGCCGTCACCACCACCAGGAGGCGGATGAACGCGAACCGCAGCGGCGACCTGCCCGTGGTCGGTGCGCGGTGAGTCGAGCGGCTCATGCGCGGCTCACGGCGAGGACGGTCACGTCGTCGAGCGGCGTGCCGGCGGAGGCGAGGATGCGGACGCGCTCGACGAGCGCGTGCACGCCGCCGGCCTCGGTCACGAGGCGGCCGATCGACCCGAACGCGGGCGCGCTGCCGCCGAACATGTCGAACAGGCCGTCGCTGAAGGTGACGAACGTGTCGCCGCGCCCGAGCACCACGTGGCGCTCCTCCCAGCGGTGGTCGACGTCGATGCCGACCGGCAGGTCGCTCGTGTCCAGGTGGGTGACGCTGCCGTCCGGGTGGACGACGATGGTCAGCCCGTGCCCCGCGTCGGCGTAGCGGAGGAGTCCGGAGGCCTGGTCGAGGTGCCCGTGCTGCAGCGTGACGAAGGATCCCGTGCGGTCGAGGTCGGCGTCGAGCGAGCGCGCGGCGTCGGTGACCATGAGGCCCGTGTCCTCGAGGACGCCCGCGCCGTAGCGGTCGGCGGTGCTCGCGATGCCGCGGAGGACGGCGCGGACGGTGGCCGTGAGGATCGCCGCGCCCGTGCCCTTGCCCATCACGTCGGCGATCGAGAAGCGGAGTCCGGACGCGGTGCGCTCGTAGTCGTAGAAGTCGCCGCCCACGACCTGCGCGGGCACGCACACGGCGGCGATGTCGTAGCCGGGGATCTCGACCTCGGCGGCCGGCAGCAGCGCCATCTGGACCGCCTGGGCGCGCTCCATCTCCGCGTTCGCGACGAGCTCGCGCTGCGCCCACTCGGCGAGCTCGGCGAAGAGCGCGAGCTGGCCGGCGTCGAGAGCGCGCGGCTCGACGTCGTACAGGCAGAAGGTGCCGAGGACGAGGCCCTCGGGGTCCCGCAGCGGATGCCCCGCGTAGAAGCGGATGTGCGGCTCGCCCGCGACGGTGGGCAGGTGCCGGAAGACGGGGTGGTCCCGCGCGTCCTCGACGACGAGGATCCGCTCCTCGCGCACCGTGGTGTCGCAGAAGACGGTGCTGATCGGCGTCTCCGAGAGCTCGGCGCCGGCGCACGACGCGAACCACATGCGGTCGTGGTCCGCGAGGCCGATGGTCGAGAGCGGCACGCCGAACGCCGTGCGAGCCAGGCGCGTGACCCGGTCGAAGCGCTCCTCGGGAGGTCCGTCGAGCAGTCCCAGGGCCTCGACGGCACGCTGCGATGCGCTCGACCGCGCGTCCTCGATCAGACTCATCCCCGCCCCCACCTCGCCGGCGTGGACCCCCGTCCACGACCCGATTCCACGGGCGCGCTCAGCTTACGTGCCCGGATCCATAGGGGGCGTACTAAGTAGCCCTACGCGGATGACATGAGTGGTCGTCCCAGTGGTGGCAGTGGCGGCTGCTAGCGTCGGGACAGGGATCGGGGGATCGCATGGCATCAGCACGACGACCGGAGCTGCCCTACCTCGACGGAATGCGGGGCGCCGCCGCCCTCGCCGTCGTGGCGTTCCACGCGTTCCTCTACACCGGGCTCAGCGGTCAGGCCTGGCGGGACCTGCCGCTCCTCGGGTGGATCACCGGCTACGGCTACCTCGGCGTGCCCGTCTTCATCGTCCTGTCGGGCTACGTCCTCATGCTGCCCGTCGCCGGCCGCCCGGGGCTCGACCTGCGGCACGGCACGGCGACCTTCCTCCGGCGCCGGGCCCGGCGGATCCTGCCGCCCTACTTCGCGGCCCTCGCGCTCAGCCTGCTGATGGCGCTCGCGATCCCCGTGATGCGCGACGGCGCCGGCACCGCGTGGGAGAGCGCGGCGCCCGCCACCCCCGCGGGCATCGTCTCCCATGTGCTCCTGCTGCAGGACGTCTCCCCCGCGTGGGTCAGCCAGGTGAACGCGCCGCTGTGGAGCGTGGCCGTCGAGTGGCAGATCTACTTCCTCATGCCGCTGGTGCTGCTGCCGCTCTGGCGCCGCTGGGGCGGGCTGCCCGTCGTCGCTGCCGCCACGATCGTCATGACCGGCGCGTCCCTCGCCGTCTTCGCCCCCTGGGCGTGCCCGTGGCTGCTGGGCCTCTTCGCCGCCGGGATGCTCGCCGCCGAGCTCACGGTCGGCGGTCGCCCGCGCTGGGCGTCCGACCGGCTGCTGCTCGCGGTGGCCGCGGGCGCCGCGGCCGTGCTGCTCCTCGGGATCACGGTGCTGCAGGGCAGCGTGTGGGCCGCGGAGCTCGTCGCCGGCGCGGGCTTCGCGTCGCTCCTCGCGTGGGCAGGCGGGCGCACGATGGCCGGATCCCGCCCGCGCGCGCTCGGCGCCTTCGTCACCCGTCCGGCGCAACGGCTCGGACTCGTCTCCTACAGCGTCTACCTCGTTCACGGCCCGTTCCTCGCGCTCGGCAACCTCCTCCTGCTGCCGCTCGGGCTGCCCACGGGCGCGCACGCGGCGCTGATGCTGCTGGTCGTCGCGCCGCTCGCGGTCGCGGCCGGCTTCGGCTTCTTCCACCTCGTGGAGCGGCACTTCCTCAACACGCGCCAGGTGCACGTCACGGAGGCGGCGGTTCCGGATGGGGTGCCCGTCTCGCCCAAGCCCGCGGCCTGACGCGGGTCGATCGGCCCGATCAGCCCGCCTCGGCGGTGCCCCCGCAGGGACTCGAACCCTGACCTGTAGCGATTTTAAGTCGCCCGTCTCTGCCAATTGGACTACGGGGGCGTCGGCGCCGAGGCGCTCCCGACAGCCTACGGTCGGCGGACGGATCCGGTCCGCCCGCGCATGACGACGGCCCGCACGCTGCTGCGTGCGGGCCGTCGAGAGTGGTGCGGGTGGATCAGGCCGAGGGCTTCTCGTCCGCGTTCTCCACGCTGGGCGAGGAGCTGTAGCTGCCCGCGAGCGCCGGGGACTTCTCGCCCTCGGTGGGCGCGTCGGCCTTCTCGTCGGCGGCCTTCTTGGCGGGCGCCTCCTCCTTCTTCGCGGGAGCGGCCGGCGCGGCGTCCGCGGCGGGACGCGGGCGCGACGCGAACGTCTCGAACGCGGTGCGCGGGGTCTCGCGCGCCTCGAGCGAGACGATGTCGCGGCCCCAGACCAGGTTGTTCACCCAGCCGGTGACGACGCGCGCCTTGCGCTCGAAGGACGGGATCGCGAAGCCGTGGTAGCCGCGGTGCATGACCCAGGCGGGGAAGCCCGTGATGCCGAGCTTGCCGGACTGGAACGCGCCCTGGTACAGACCGAGGCCCGCGACGGCGCCGAGGTTCTTGTGGAAGTAGTCGGTGATCCCCTCGCCGCGGAGGCTCGCGGTGAGGTTCTTCGCCATGAGCTTGCCCTGGCGGACGGCGTGCTGCGCGTTGGGCACGCAGAAGCCGCCGACGCCGCCGCCCGTGAGGTCGGGGGTGGCCGCCACGTCGCCGGCGCCCCAGGCGTCCGCGACGATGCCGTCGTCGCCCTCGACGCGACCGTCGGCGCGCACGCGCAGGCGCCCGCGCTCCTCGATCGGGAGGTCGGTGTTCTTGAGCATGGGGCTGGCCATGACGCCCGCGGTCCAGACGATGACGTCGGACTCGAACGACTCGCCGGTCGACAGCTCGACGACGCCGCCGACGGCGGACTTGAGCTGCGTGTCGAGGTGCACGAGCGCGCCGCGCTCGGCGAGGTTCTTCAGCACCCAGTGGCTGGTCTCGAGCGACACCTCGGGCATGATGCGGCCCATCGCCTCGATGAGGTGGAAGTGCGTGTCCTCGAAGTCGATCTCGGGGTACTTCTTCACGAGGTCGGTCGCGATGCTGCGCATCTCGGCGAAGACCTCGATGCCGGCGAAGCCGCCGCCGACCACCACGAAGGTGAGGAGGCGCTCGCGCTCGGGGCCGGCGGGCAGCGTGGCCGCGCGGTCGAAGTTGGCGAAGATGCGGTCGCGGATGGCGACGGCCTCCTCGATCGTCTTCAGGCCGATGGCCTCGTCGGCGACGCCCGGGATCGGGAACGTGCGCGAGACGCTGCCCGCGGTGACGACGATGATGTCGTACGCGAACTCGTACGGCTCGCCCACGGGCGGCGTGATGGTCGCGGTCTTCGACGCGTGGTCGATGCCGGTGACCTTCGCCGTGACGACGTTGGTGGTGCGGAGGTGGCGCCGCTGCGAGACGACCGCGTGGCGGGGCTCGATGGATCCGGAGACCACCTCGGGCAGGAACGGCTGGTACGTCATGTACGGCAGCGGGTCCACCATGGTGACCTCGGCCTCGCCGGATCGGAGGTGCGACTCGAGCTTCCATGCCGTGTAGAAACCGGCGTAGCCGCCGCCGACGATCAGGATTTTGGGCACGATGGATGACTCCCTGCAGGTTGTGGTCGAAATCAGGCTACCCCTTCCGGAGCAGCCTCCTGAAATGCCGCGATGCGACGACGGCCATGGCCGCCGCGAGCGCCGCGAAGACGGAGAGGACGAGGGCGGGGATCCCCACCTCGCGGAGCGCGCCGACGGTCGGCAGCGCGCCGGCCTCGGGGTCGGCGGTGGGGCCGTCGGCGGGCACCGCGGGCGCGGCGTCCGGGGTGGCGGACGCGGCCGGATCCGGCGTCGCGGCGGGCGCGCGGCGGTACAGGCGCACCCACTCCTCGAGGTCGCCCAGCGGCTTGCCGCTCGCGGGCGCGACGTCGGCCGTCACGGCGGCGGCCGCGTCGACGAGCCCGCGGCCGTAGATCTCCGCCTGGCCCTTCTGCCGGGCCGTGGCGAGCACGCGCTCCACGACGTCGTCGGCCTTGAGCTCCGGATGCGCGGCCCGCACGAGCGCGACCACGCCGGACACGAGGGGCGCCGCGCCGCTCGTGCCGCTCCACTGCACGTACCGACCGCCGGGCTCCACGCCGACGAGCTGCTCGCTGGGAGCGGCCACCGCGATGGTGATGCCCTGCGACGACGCGTCGAAGCTCGCGGCGCCCGAGCGGTCGACGCCCGCGACCGCGAGCACGCCGGGGATCGTGGCGGGCGCGCCCACCTCGGTCGTGCCGCTCCCCCGGTTGCCGGCCGCCGCGACGACCACGACGTCGTGCTCGTAGGCGTAGAGGAAGGCACGGTCCCAGCTCTCCGGCCAGTCGAGCGAGTTGCGCGTGAGGGACATGTTGATCACGCTGGCGCCGTTGTCGACGGCCCAGCGGACGGCGTCGGCGATCTGCGCGTCCTCGTCGCGCGCGCCCGGGGTCGGGCCGCCGAGCGCGACCGAGACGCTGAGCACGCTCGCAGCCGGGGCGACGCCGATGACGCCGGATCCGGTGCCCGTGCCGCGGCCCGCGAGGAGCGACGCGACCATCGTGCCGTGCTCGCTCGAGGCGCCGACGGGCTTCGTGCCGTCCGCGGATCCGACGCCCGAGACGTCCGTGCCGCCCGCGACCGCGCCGCGCAGGTCGGCGACCGAGGCGTCGACGCCCGTGTCGATGACGGCGACCTTCACGCCTTCGCCGCGCGTGGTCTGCCACGCCTGCTCGATGCCGTAGTCGGCGAGCCAGTACTCGCGCTCCCGCACCGGATCCGCGTGGGCGGGCGTCGCGGAGGGCAGCACGGCGACGAGGGCGAGGATCCCGACGGCGGCCGTTCGCGTGAGACGGCTCCCGGGCCGGGTCGACGCGCGCGGGCCGGACGCCGGGGTCATGCCGCGTCGGGGTCGGCGCACTCGCAGACGTCCGGCGACCACGAGGCCCGGGCCAGCGCGATGTCGCCGATGGGGTTCACGCCGGGACCCGCGGCGAGCGCGTGGCCCGCGAGGGCGTGCAGGCACTTGACGCGCACGGGCATGCCGCCCGCGGAGACGCCCGCGAGCTCGGGCACCACGAGGATCGACTCGCGGTCGGCGAGGTAGGACGCGTGCGCGGCGGCATAGGCGTCGCGCAGCGCCTCGTCCTCCGCCAGGTCGTCCTGCAGCTCGGCCATGACGTGCTCGGCCTCGAGGTGCGAGATGGCGGCGGTGGCCGCGGGGTGGCACAGGTAGTACAGCGTGGGGAACGGCGTGCCGTCGGTGAGGCGAGGCGCCGTGCTCACGACGGTGGGGTTGCCGCAGACGCAGCGGGCGGCGATGCCGACCACGTCGCGCGCCGGGCGGCCGAGCTGGGCGGTGACGACGCGCACGTCGCGCTCGGAGGGCGGGTCGAAGGGGGGTCGGGTCACTGGTCGCCTCCCTGGACGGATCCCTGGAGCTGGTCGGGCGGGGTGTCGCTGAGGGCGCTGGTGAGCGCGGAACCGAGCAGGGCCTGCACCCAGTCCTGCTTCGTCTCCTGCAGGTCGGCGCTGATGGGAGCGCCGTCGGGCGTGGTGGTGGCGGCGTCGCCTGTCGCGGCCGGCAGTCCGCGGACGAGGTAGCTCGTCTCGCCGGGCATGACGTAGAAGAGGCGATCCCGGACCTGCGCCTTGAGGAAGGCCGGATCGTCGTAGCGGGCGCGCTGGTCCTGGAGCTGGGCGATGGTGCCCTTCTGGGCGTCCACCGCGCTCTGCAGGCTGCTGAGCTGCTGCCGCTGCTCGAGGTAGATGCGGAGGCCGGGGGCGAGCACCACCACAGTGAGGACGAGCAGCACGAGCACCATCACGGAGAAGCCGGAGAAGCGCATGCTGCGGAGCCAGTTGCCCGCGGGGGCGTCGCCGTCGGGCAGCGCCACGGGGACGCGCTCGGTGCGCGGACGCGGAGCGCGTCGGGCGCGGAGGGTGTCGAGGCCGGGGAAGCGGGCCATCGGTCCTCCTTCGTGTGCGGATCGGGTCGTGGGGGGGGGGGGGAACGGCGATCCGCCCGCGCCGGGTGGGCGCGGGCGGATCGGCGTGATCAGGCCTGGAAGCGCGGGAAGGCGCTGCGGCCGGCGTAGACCGCGGCGGCGCCGAGGTCCTGCTCGATGCGGAGGAGCTGGTTGTACTTCGCGACGCGCTCGCTGCGGGCGGGGGCGCCGGTCTTGATCTGGCCCGCGTCCACCGCGACCGCGAGGTCGGCGATGGTCGTGTCCTCGGTCTCGCCGGAGCGGTGCGAGAGCACCGTCGTGTAGCCGCTGCGCTGCGCGAGGCTGACCGCGTCGAGCGTCTCGGTGAGCGTGCCGATCTGGTTGACCTTCACGAGGATCGAGTTGGCGACGCCGCGCGTGATGCCGTCGGCGAGGCGCTTCGGGTTGGTGACGAAGAGGTCGTCGCCGACGATCTGCACCTTGGAGCCGAGCTCGGCGGTGAAGTGGTCGTAGCCGGCCCAGTCGTCCTCGTCCAGCGGGTCCTCGATGGTGATGAGGGGGTAGGACGCGACGAGGTCGGCGAAGTACGCGGTGAGGTGCGCCGCATCCACCTTCTGGCCCTCGAACGTGTACGCGCCGTCGGAGAAGAACTCGCTGGACGCCACGTCGAGGCCGAGCGCGATCTGCTTGCCTGCCGTGAAGCCCGCGGAGTCGATGGCCTCCATGAGCAGGTCGAGCGCGGCGCGGTTGCTGTCGAGGTTCGGCGCGAAGCCGCCCTCGTCGCCGAGGCCGGTGGAGAGGCCCTTCTTCTTCAGCAGGCTCTTGAGCGCGTGGTACGTCTCGACGCCCCAGCGCAGGCCCTCCGAGAAGGTGGAGGCGCCGACGGGGAGGAGCATGAACTCCTGGATGTCGACGTTGGTGTCCGCGTGCGATCCGCCGTTGATGACGTTGAGCATGGGGACGGGAAGCGTGTGCGCGTTCGGGCCGCCGAGGTAGCGGTACAGGGGCAGCTCGGCCGAGTCGGCCGCGGCCTTCGCGACCGCGAGGGAGACGCCGAGGAGCGCGTTGGCGCCGAGGCGGGACTTGTTCTCGGTGCCGTCGAGCTCGATCATCGTGGCGTCGATGATGCGCTGGTCCGCGGCGTCGAGGTCCTGGATGGCCGGGCCGATCTCGTCGACGACGGCGGCGACGGCCTTCTGGACGCCCTTGCCCAGGTAGCGGCCCGCGTCGCCGTCGCGCAGCTCGTACGCCTCGAATGCGCCGGTGGATGCGCCGGACGGGACGGCGGCGCGGGTGAACGTGCCGTCCTCCAGGAGCACCTCGACCTCGACGGTCGGGTTGCCCCGGGAGTCGAGGATCTCGCGTGCGTTGACTGCTTCGATGGCTGCCACGGATTGGTCTCCTTGCGTTGCGGTGAGGGGTGGGAAGTCGGGTCCATCCTAGCCGCGGGGTCATTCCGGGCCGCGGGCGGCGAGGCCCGCGCATGTGTCGCGCAGGTGACGGATCAGCCGCGCGGTCCTCCGTCGAGCGGGCGCTCCTGGAGGGAGGCGGCGTCCGCCGTGTCGGCGTCGACGGAGGCGAACGTGCGGAAGCCCTGCTGCTTGAGCGCCTCGAGGAGCGGCGCGACGTTCTTCGGGCGCGGCTCCAGGCGCACGCGACGACCGGACCTGACGAGCTCGGCCTTGAGGCGCGCGAGCACGGCGACCGGGGTGCGCCGGTCGTGCACGAGCGCGATCGCGTCGGCGTCCTCCGCCGCGGGCAGCACGGCCAGGTCGACGATCCGCTCGAAGCCGATGGAGAAGCCGGCCGCGGGCACGTCCTGCCCGAGGAATCGGCCGATCATGCCGTCGTAGCGGCCGCCGCCGCCGACCGAGCTGCCGGAGGCGGGGTGCGCGATCTCGAAGATCGTGCCCGTGTAGTAGCCCATGCCGCGGACGAGGGTCGGGTCGAAGCGGAGCGTGACCCCGTCGGGCAGGCCGACGAGCGCGCCGGCGAGGGTCTCGAGGTCGGCGATCGCGTCGGGGTCGACGCCCGCGGGGAGGATCCCGGTGATCGCCTCGGCCGTGAGCGGCACGCCGCCGTCGGCGAGCGCGGGCTCGATGCGCTCGAGGATCCCCCCGAGCACGGCCGCCGCGTCCGCGCCGCCCTCGGCGAGCTCCGCCACGACGCCCGCGGCGCCGATCTTGTCGAGCTTGTCGATGCTGATGAGCGCCTGCGCCTGGCGATCGGGCGCGAAGCCGCAGAAGCCGAGGATCCCGGCGAGGATGCGGCGGTCGTTCACGCGGATGGTGCAGCCGGTGAGGCCGAGGGCCGCGAGCGTGGCGGCGGTCGCGGAGATCAGCTCGACCTCGGCCAGCTGCCCGGCCTCCCCGATGATGTCGATGTCGCACTGCATGAACTGGCGGTAGCGGCCCTTCTGCGGCCGCTCGGCGCGCCAGACCGGCGCGGCCTGGATCGACCGGAAGACGCCGGGGAGCTCCGCGCGGTGCGAGGCGTAGAAGCGCGCGAGCGGCACCGTGAGGTCGAAGCGGAGCCCGAGGTCGGAGAGGGCGAGCACGTCGCCTGCGTCGGCGGCCGCGTGCAGGTCGTCGCCCGAGAGGCCGCGCTTCAGCACCGAGTAGGCGAGCTTCTCGTTGTCGCCGCCGAGGCCCGCGTGCAGCCGGCCGGACTCCTCCACCACGGGCGTCTCGATCTCGTCGAAGCCGTGCGCGCGGTAGGTGCGGCGGATGATCGCGAGCGCCTGCTCGCGGCGGGCCTTCTCGGCGGGCAGGAAGTCGCGCATGCCGCGGGGCGGCGTGATCTGCTGGGGCATCCCCCGATTCTGTCAGGCGACGGGCGGCGTCCCCGCCCCGGGCGCACCGGGCGCCCCCGGGCCCGCGGCGAGGTCGAGCCACGGCTGGATGCGCGGGGTGAACGCGTCGATGAGCGCCTCGAAGCCGCGCATGGCCCGGTCGCGGTCGCCCGAGATCACGAAGTCGAACTGGAGGCCGTACGACCCGGCCCGCAGGAGGTCGGCGGTGTCGAGGGCGACCTCCTCGGGGACGCCGTGGGCGCGCATCCACTCGAGCCCGAACCGGCGCCACGCGGTGACGCTCGCGATGGCGTGCGGCCGGACGACGCCGTCGCGCGTGCGGAGGAGGGCGGCCTCGAACTCGAGGCGCTGGAAGTCGCGGTTGACGTCGGTGAGTCGCCAGCGCCACGCACGCGTGGCCCACTCCCGGAGCTCGTCGGGCCCGATGACCCGCGGGTCGCCCTCCACCATCTCGGCCTGGCGCTGGTCGATGGCGTCCATCGCGGCCTCGAGCAGCCGCTCCTTGGACCCGAAGTGGTAGACGAGCACGAAGGTGCTCTCGCCGAGCGCGTCGGCGAGGCCGCGGAAGGTCACCGACTGGAGCGGGTGCGCGCGCAGGTGGTCGAGGATGTGTGCCAGCAGGTCCTGGCGGCGGTGCGGATCCGGGGCTGCCACGCCTCACCATAACAACTGTGATGGACGGGCGGCGAAGGCCGTTACCGTGTGATCGCCCAGGTCTGTCCGCCGTCTCCTTCGGGTGGAGGCGACGGACGCGGCCGCTCGGGATCGGGTAAATCCCGGGCGATGCCCCCGCGGGCCGGAGCTCGCCTCAGGCGGTCCGGCCCGCGCCGGGGGACACGTCGGCGGCGTCGGTCCCGCTTTCGCCTGCATGCGGCTCCGCGGTCTGGATCTCCGCGGCCTGGATCTCCGCCGTCTGGATCTCCGCCGTCAGCGACCGCAGCGTCGTCCGCAGCGCGCGCTCCGCGTCGAGGCCGCGCGACCTCGCCGAGACCACGACCGCGAGCAGCAGCCGGCCGAGGTCGTCCTCGTCGTCGACGGGGATCGCGGCCGGCGCGTCAGCCTCGAGCAGGCCGACGCGCTCCGCCCGGCCGAGCAGCTTGTCGGCGAGCGCGAGGGACGGCATGCCCATCGGGATCCCGTCGACCACGCTCGTGCGTGCCGACTTCTCGCGGTCCTTGGCGGCGCCCCAGACGCGCAGGACCTCCTCCACGGTGTCCGCGCGCTCGTCGCCGAAGACGTGCGGATGGCGGCGCACCATCTTCTCCGTGGCGGTGCGGGCGACGTCCGCGAGGTCGAAGCCCTCGCCCTCGGTGCGCGCGATGTCGGCGTGGAAGACCACCTGGAGCAGCACGTCACCGAGCTCCTCGCGCATGCCGGGCACGTCGTCGGTCTCGATGGCCTCGACGAGCTCGTGGCTCTCCTCGAGGAGGTACGGGACGAGGGTCCGGTGCGTCATCTCCCGGTTCCAGGCGCACCCGTCGGGGGCGCGGAGGACGGCCATCGCGGCGGCGAGCTCGGCGACGGCGGCGGACGCGGCCTCGGATCCCGGTTCGGCGGCGGATGCGGACGGGGACGCGGGCTCGCTCATCCCGACATCCTCGCACCGGGCCGCCGGTAGGCTGGGGTCCGGTGTGCCGGGAAGTCTGGTCGGCGGCGGGTGACCGTCTCCCCATCCACCGACCCCGGAAGGCCCCATGACCTCCCTCATCCGCTCCGAGCGCGTCGCCGCCGGGCTCCTGCTGCTCGCCGCCGTCGTCGGCCTCGTCGTCGCGAACACGCCGGCCGGGCCCGGTCTCCTCGCCTGGGCCGACGGGCACCTGGCGATCCCCGCGATCGGCGTCGACCTGTCGATCCGGCACTGGGTCAGCGACGGCCTGCTCGTCGTCTTCTTCTTCATCGTCGCGGTGGAGCTCAAGCACGAGTTCCTGGCGGGCGGCCTGAACAGCGTCTCCGCGGCGCTCGTGCCCGCCATCGCCGCGGTCGGCGGGGTCTTGGTGCCCGCGGGCGTGTACCTCGCGATCACCGCGGGCAGCGGCTTCGAGCGCGGCTGGCCCGTGCCGACCGCGACCGACATCGCCTTCGCGCTGGGCGTCCTCGCGGTGTTCGGCCGCGGGCTCCCCGCGGCCGTCCGCGTGTTCCTCCTGGCACTGGCCGTGCTCGACGACCTCATCGCCATAGGGATCATCGCGGTCTTCTTCACGACCGACCTCGCGATCGTGCCGCTCGTCATCGCCGCGGTCGGCGTCGTGCTCTTCGCCGTCGTCGGCCGCCTCGGCGTCGGGCGCACGGGCGCCGCGCGGATCGCCGTGGTCGCGCTGCTGGTGCTCATCGCCCTGGTGACCTGGTGGGCGACGCTCTCCTCCGGGATCCACGCGACCATCGCGGGCGTCGCGCTCGGCTTCGCGCTCCCCCGCCTCTCCGGGCTCCGCGCCGCGCACGCGCTGGAGCCCTTCTCGAACGGGATCGTCCTGCCGCTGTTCGCGTTCTCGGCCGCGCTCGTCGCGATCCCCGCGGTCGGCCTGGCGGAGCTCGCGCCCGCGTTCTGGGGCATCGCGCTCGCGCTGCCGCTCGGCAAGCTCGTGGGGATCACGGCGGGCGGGCTGCTCGGCGCGTGGGTCGCGCGCCGCCGCGGATCCGCCGGCGGCCTCGCCGTGGCCGACCTCGGGACCGTGTCGCTCCTCGGCGGCATCGGCTTCACGGTGTCGCTGCTGATGAGCGAGCTCGCGTTCGCGGGCCTCGACGAGGTGCGCGACGAGGGCACGCTCGCGGTGCTGCTGGGATCCGGCGTCGCGATCGTCGCGGCGGCCGTCACGCTGTCGATCCGCAGCGGCCGGGCACGTCGCGACGGCGCGGCCTCGGAGGAGGACGACGCGACCCGCGACGACTTCCCGGCGCACGCGGGCGACGGACCGGCCCGCGCCTAGGCGCGACCGGCCCACCGCCGATCACGCCTTGGGCGCGGACTCCTTCGCGGCCGGCGCCGGCTCCACCGTGAACACGGCGTCGAGCAGCTGCCGCACCCAGTCGACGAGCTCGGCATCGGGCAGCGGCTCGCCGTCGCGCTTGGGCAGCGGCACGGTCACGGCGTTGGTCTGCGCGAACAGCCGGCTGCCCGGGTACATGCGCTGCAGGCGCACCTGCTTGCTGTCGGCGAGGTCGGCCGGCGCGATGCGCAGGTTCGGCCCCATGGCGACGACCTCGCTGAGCCCGGCCCGCTGCGCCACGCGACGCAGGCGCGAGACCCGCACGAGGTTGTCGACCTCCACGGGCGGTTCGCCGTAGCGGTCGGACAGCTCCTCGATGACCCGGTCGATCTGGTCGTCGGTCGCCGTGGGCGACGCCGCGGTGGACAGCTTCTGGTACGCCTCCAGGCGCAGCCGCTCGCTGTCGACGTACTCCTCGGGGATGTGCGCGTCCACCGGCAGCTCGAGCCGCAGCTCGGTCTGACCCTCGGCGACGTCGCCGCGGAAGGTGGAGACGGCCTCGCCGATCATCCGCAGGTAGAGGTCGAAGCCCACGCCCTGGATGTGGCCGGACTGCTCGCCGCCCAGGAGGTTGCCTGCGCCGCGGATCTCGAGGTCCTTGAGCGCGACCTGCATGCCGGATCCCAGCTCGTTGTTCGCCGCGATGGTGGACAGCCGGTCGTGCGCCGTCTCGGACAGCGGCTTGTCGGCGTCGTAGAGGAAGTACGCGTAGGCGCGCTCCCGCCCGCGGCCGACGCGACCGCGCAGCTGGTGCAGCTGGCTGAGGCCGTACTTGTCGGCCCGGTCGATGATGAGCGTGTTCGCGTTCGCGATGTCGAGGCCGGTCTCGATGATGGTGGTCGACACGAGCACGTCGAACTTCCGCTCCCAGAAGTCGACGATGACCTGCTCGAGCATCGCCTCGCTCATCTTGCCGTGGGCGACGGCGACGCGCGCCTCGGGCACCAGCTCGGCCAGCTCAGACGCGACCCGGTTGATGCTCGACACGCGGTTGTGGACGAAGAACACCTGGCCCTCGCGCAGCAGCTCGCGCCGGATGGCGGCCGCGATCTGCTTCTCGCTGTTCGGGCCCACGAAGGTGAGGATCGGGTGCCGGTCCTCCGGCGGCGTCGCGAGCGTCGACATCTCGCGGATGCCCGTGACCGCCATCTCGAGCGTGCGCGGGATCGGCGTGGCAGACATCGCGAGGATGTCGACGTTGGCCTTGAGCTTCTTCAGCGCGTCCTTGTGCTCGACGCCGAACCGCTGCTCCTCGTCGATGATGACGAGCCCCACGTCCTTGAACGCGATGTTGCCGGTGAGCAGGCGGTGCGTGCCGATGACGACGTCGACCGAGCCGTCCTCGAGGCCCTTGACGGTCTCGCGCGACTCCTTCTCCGACTGGAAGCGGCTGAGCTGGCGCAGGTGCACGGGGAACCCGGCGAAGCGCTCCGAGAAGGTCTCGAAGTGCTGCTTCACGAGGAGCGTCGTGGGCACGAGCATCACGACCTGCTTGCCGTCCTGCACGGCCTTGAACGCGGCGCGCACGGCGATCTCGGTCTTGCCGAAGCCGACGTCGCCCGAGACCAGGCGGTCCATGGGGATGGGGCTCTCCATGTCGCGCTTGACCTCGTCGATGACGGTGAGCTGGTCCGGCGTCTCCATGAACGGGAACGCCTCCTCGAGCTCGCGCTGCCACGGGGTGTCCGGCGGGAAGGAGTGCCCGCGCGACGCCATGCGCGCGGAGTAGAGCTTCACGAGCTCGACCGCGATGTCGCGGACGGCCCGGCGTGCCTTGCCCTTCGCCGCGGCCCAGTCGCTGCCGCCCATCTTGCTGAGGGCGGGCTCCTCCCCGCCGACGTAGCGGCTGAGCAGGTCGAGCTGGTCGGTGGGCACGAAGAGCTTGTCGCCCGGGTAGCCGCGCTTCGAGGGCGCGTACTCGATCACGAGGTACTCGCGGCGGGTCTTCACGGCGTTGCGGCCGCCCGACGAGACCTCGCGCTGCGTGAGCTCCACGAACCTGCCGATGCCGTGCGTGGTGTGCACGACGTGGTCGCCCGCCTTCAGCTGGATGGGGTCGACGACGTTCTTCCGCCGGGTGGCGAGCTTCTTGACCTGGCGGCTGTCGTAGCCGGCCGCGCGCCCGTAGAACTCGCTCTCCGTGAGGAGCGCGAGCTTGACCTCGGGCATCTCGAAGCCCGCGTCGATGGCGGAGCGGAGCAGGTAGGCGATGCCGGGCTCGGGCTCCGCGGGGAATTCCTCGACCACGCGCGCCGGGACGCCCGCCTCGCGGAGCACGGTGTCGGCGCGCTCGACGAGGCCGGATCCCTGGGCCACGACGCCCACGCTCCAGCCGTCGGCGAGGCGCTGGCGCACGTGCTCGATGGCACCGTCGGCGTTGCCCGCGAAGCTCGGCACGGGATCCGCCTGGATGCGCACGGTCATGACCTCGTCGATCCCGAGGTCCTCCGGCAGCACGTCGGTGGCCTGGAAGCCCGACAGGGTCCACCAGCGGCGCGGGCCGCGGGCGTCGCGCAGGCGCCCGAGCGAGAGGAAGTCGCCGGACGCGAGGTCGATGGGCGCCTGCGCGCCCGCGGTCGCGGCGTTCCACGCGGCGTCGAGGAACTCGCGGTTGGTGTCGGCGAGGCTCTGGGCGCGCGTGGACACCCGCTCGGGCGAGACGACGGCGATGGCCGCGTCGACCGGCAGGTAGTGCGTGACCGGCACGAGCCGGTCGACGAGCGCCGGGGCCAGCGACTCCATGCCCTCGACCGGGATGCCCTCGGCGATCTTGGCGAGCATCTGCTGCAGGTTGGGGAACTCGTGCTGCATCTCGCGAGCGCGCTGGCGCACGGGCGCGCTCAGCAGCAGCTCGCGGCTCGGTGGCAGCTCGACCGAGGTGATCTCCTCCTCGAGCGAGCGCTGGTCGGCGACCGCGAACGGCCGCATCTGGTCGACCTCGTCGCCGAAGAACTCGACGCGCACGGGGTGGTCGGAGACGGGCGGGAACACGTCGAGGATGCCGCCGCGCACCGCGAACTCGCCGCGGCGCGTGACCATGTCGACGCGCGAGTAGGCGAGGTCGACGAGCCGGACGGCGAGCTCGGACAGGTCGTGCCCGCGGCTGCCCGTGGCGAGCTGCACGGGCGCGAGCTCGGTGAGGTTGTCGGCGACGGGCTGGAGGGCCGCGCGCACCGAGGCGACGATGACGAGCGGCCGCACCTGGTCGGCGGGCACCTCGCGCGCACCCTGGCCGAGCGCGGCATGCCACTGCTCCATGCGGCGCAGCGCGTGGATCCGCTTGCCCACGATCTCGGCGCTCGGGCTGAGCCGCTCGTGCGGCAGCGTCTCCCACGCCGGGAACTCGAGGATCTCGGCGTCCGGCAGCACCGCGTCGAGGCTGCGGCGCATGCCCTCGGACTCCCGACCGGTGGCGGTGACGACGAGCAGGCACCCCGGGATGCCGCGCTGGATGCGCTGGCGCAGGAGCCCCGCGAGCAGCGGCCCCTGGAGCCCCTCGGTGAGGGAGAAGTCGGCGTCGCGGGAGGCCGATGCGAGGGCGTCGTCGAACGTGGAGGCGCGCGAGAGCGCCGGGATCAAGCCCTGGAGGATCACCAGATGATCGTACGCGCCGCCACCGGCGCCCTCGCCGTCGTCCGCCGAGGGCGGACGCGGGACTCGGGGACCGGGCCGGGCGCGCGGATCAGGACGCGGCGGTGTGGAAGCGCAGCTGCGCCGCGATGAGGCCGTCGGAGGCGATCATCTCGATGGCGTCTGCCGCGTCCTCCAGCACGTTCGGCAGGACCTGCCGCTCCGTGGAGGAGAAGGGCTTCAGCACGAAGTCGGCGGCGTCCTGGCGACCGGGCGGGCGGCCGATGCCGATGCGCACGCGCGTGAAGTCGCCCGTCCCCGCGGAGGAGATGATGTCGCGGATCCCGTTGTGCCCGCCGTGCCCGCCGCCCTGCTTGAGCTTCATCGAGTCGAACGGGATGTCGAGCTCGTCGTGCGCGACGACGAGCTGCGCGGGCTCGAGCGAGAAGTACTTGAGGAGGTTCGCGACCGGCCCGCCGGACAGGTTCATGAACGAGCTCGGCTTCGCGAGGATGAGCTTCGGCCCGCCGGGAACCGCGCGCCCCTCCGCGACCTGCGCGTTGGAGCGGTGCGAGCGGAACGTCGCGCGCATCCGGTCGGCGAGGACGTCGAGCGCCATCTGGCCGACGTTGTGCCGCGTGCCCGCGTACTGCGGGCCGGGGTTGCCGAGGCCGACCACGAGCAGGGTCCGGTCGTCCACGTGCGCTCTCCTCGTCCGTCGATCGCATCCGGGGCGGATGCGCGGAGCCCGCCGGCCGCTGCCGGTGTCCCGGACGGCGGCCGACGGGCTCCGTGGTGCTGTCGTGCTGGTGGTGCGTGCGCGGCCGGGGCCGCGGCGGGTGCTACTTGTCGTCGCCGGACTGGTCGCCCGTGGCGCCGTCGTCGGTGACGTCGACCTCGGCGTCGCCCTCGGCCACGACGTCCTCGTCGACCGCGTCGGTCGTGAGGTCGAGCTGCGGCACGGAGATCGCGAGCACGAGCGTCTCGGGGTCGGTGACGAGCGTCGCGCCGGCGGGCAGGTCGACCTGGCCGGCCAGGATCTGCGTGCCCTCCTCGAAGCCCTCGATGGAGACGACGAAGCGCTCCGGGATGTGGGTGGCCTCGACGTCGACCGTGATGGACGTGTACTCGAGGTTGTGGATCGTGCCGGGGTAGGACTCGCCCTCGACGTGGATCGGGACCTCGACCTCGACGCGCTCGCCCTTGCGGACGACGATGAGGTCGACGTGCTCGATGATCTGGCGCACGGGGTCCTTCTGGACGTCCTTCACGAGCACCAGCTGGGGCGTGCCCGCGATGTCGAGCGTGATGATCTGGTTGGCCTTGCGGATGATGAGCATGAGCTCGTGGCCCGGCAGCGTGACGTGCTGCGGGTCGGTGCCGTGGCCGTAGATGACCGCGGGGATCTTGCCGACCGCGCGGATCTTGCGGGCCGCGCCCTTGCCGAACTGCGTGCGCAGCTCCGCGGAGAGGTTGTTGTCAACCATGGTGTCGCTCCAATTGCGGCCCGTGAGGGCTCGCGTCGTGTGTCTGTGTCTGCTCGAACGCTTGCGCGTGAGGAATGAGGTGCGAGCCCCGTCCACCGCGTCGATAACGGACCGCCGCCGCGCTCGCGCGCCGCCCTGCGATCCCTCGCCGAAGTTCAACCCCCGATGCTACCGGACGGACGGCTCCCCGGTCGACGCGTCGGGTGCGGCCGCCGGCGACGGGGATCCCGGCGCGGGCGGCGTGGACTGGCCGACCCGGAGGCGCAGCCCGTCGTGCACGCCGTCGACGACGTCCTCGAACGCGACCGGCGCGCCGAGCGTCGCCGAGACGTAGACGCTCACCACGGTCGCGAGCGACAGGAAGGCGTCGTCGACCGTGACCCCGGCCGGTCGGCCCGAGCGCAGGGCGTCGGCGATGTCGTCGTACTGGCGGTAGTGGCCCTCGAGGTAGGTGTTGTCGAGGCGCGGCGAGCGCGGCAGGTCCGCGGCGTGGATCTCCAGCTCGGCGTCGTTGCGCACGTCGGCCTGGGCGGGCACGCCCGACTCGGGCGCCGCGTGGAAGTAGGTGAGGGATCCGGCCTCGATCACGGCGGATCCGCGCGTGCCCTGCACCTGCACGCGGGAGTCGAGGCCCGGGTAGCCGGCTGTGGTCGCCTGCAGGGTCGCGAGGGCGCCGGAGGCGAAGCGGATCACGGCGACCGCGACGTCCTCGACCTCGATGCCGTCGTGCGCGAGCAGCGCGGTCTGCGCGTACACCTCGACCGGGCGGCCGAGGTAGGAGACGAGCAGGTCGAGCGTGTGCACGCCCTGGTTCATCAGCGCGCCGCCGCCGTCGAGGTCCCACGTGCCGCGCCAGTGGCCGGAGTCGTAGAAGCCCTGGCTGCGCCACCACGGCGCGCTGGCGACGGCCGTGGTGAGGCGGCCGAGGCGGCCGGAGCGCACGGCCCGGTCGACGACGACGCTCGACGGGTTGAAGCGGTGCTGGCTGATGACGGTCGAGAGGATCCCCCGGCCGGCGGCCTCGCGCGCGAGCTCGGCGATGCGGCGGCCCCGCGCGAGGTCGACGTCGAGCGGCTTCTCGATGACGACGTGGAGGCCGGCGGCGAGCGCCTCCTCGGCGAGGCCGATGTGCAGGCCGCTCGGGGTGCAGATGACGACGAGCTCTGCGGCGTCCTCACGGATCATGTCGCCGAGGTGCGCGAAGACGCGCGGGCGGTCGGCGCGCAGCTCGTCGACCACCACATCGGCGAGCTCGTCGGCGGTCGCGGCCGTGACGTCCACGAGCGCGGCGACGCGGAACTCCGGGTGCTCGGCGAGGACGCGCGCGTGATGCGTGCCGATGACGCCGCAGCCGACGATCGCGACGCGGATGGGCTCGTGGACGGCCGCCGCGGGGGCGCCCTCCTGGCCCGCGGACGGGGCCGCGTCGACGCGGTGCGCGTCGACGCGCGGCACGTCGGCGTCGGACCGCGCCTCGCGGACGACCGCGGGGACGTCCGCCTCGGGCACCGCGGCGGCGGGCTCGGACGCGGTGGCCGGCGCGCCGTCGACCCGGCCGGGCGACGCCGTGCGTGCTCCCGGCAGCAGCTCGCGGACGGCCGCGTCGGCGAGCGCGACGGGATCGTCGGTGATGTCGAGCGTGATCCCCTGCTCGTCGTCGCCGAGCGGCTCGAGCGTGCGCAGCTGCGACGCGAGGAGGCTCGTCGGCATGAAGTGGCCCTCGCGGCCGCCGAGGCGCTCGGCCAGCAGCTCGTGGTCGCCGGCCAGGTGCACGAAGACGGCGTCGGGCGCGGCGGCGCGGAGGATGTCGCGGTAGGAGCGCTTCAGCGCGCTGCACGCGACGACGGGTCCACCATCGGGGCGCCCGGCGAGCGCGCGGCCGACCTCCTCCAGCCAGGGCCGGCGGTCGTCGTCGTCGAGCGCGTGGCCCTCGGCCATCTTGCGGCGGTTGGCCTCCGGGTGGAGGTCGTCGCCGTCGATGAAGGGGACGCCGGCATCCTGCGCGAGCAGCTCGCCCACCGTCGACTTGCCGGATCCGGAGACCCCCATCACGATCACGGGCGGGAACGGGCGGACGGCGTCGATGCGGATCACTCCCTGCGGTTCGGTGAGGAACTCGTGCGGCGCGACCGTGCGGGTGCGCTCATCCATCCTACGAGACGCTCCCCGAGGCCCCGCTGACGGTAGGCAGCCCGGGCGTACCCTGAGCACGACTGTCGACAAGGAGGCATCAGATGTCAGATGACCAGCAGGCCACGGCGAACATCGGGGTGGTGGGGCTCGCGGTGATGGGGTCGAACCTCGCCCGCAACCTCGCCAGCCGCGAGGGCAACACGGTCGCGGTGTACAACCGCACGACCCAGAAGACCACCGACCTCGTCGAGGAGCACCCCGAGGCGGGCTTCGTCGCGGCCACGACGATCGAGGAGTTCGCCGCCTCGCTGCAGCGCCCCCGCACCGCGATCATCATGGTCAAGGCCGGACGCGGCACGGACGCCGTCATCGAGCAGCTGACCGAGGCGTTCGAGGAGGGCGACATCATCGTCGACGGCGGCAACGCGCTGTTCACCGACACGATCCGCCGCGAGAAGGAGGTCCGCGCGAAGGGCCTCCACTTCGTCGGCGCCGGCATCTCCGGCGGCGAGGAGGGCGCGCTCAAGGGCCCGAGCATCATGCCCGGCGGAACGGCAGAGGCGTACGAGACGCTCGGCCCGATCCTCGAGTCGATCGCCGCGGTCGCGGAGGGCAAGCCCTGCGTCACCCACATCGGCACCGACGGCGCCGGCCACTTCGTGAAGATGATCCACAACGGCATCGAGTACGCCGACATGCAGCTCATCGCGGAGTCCTTCGACCTGCTGCGCCGCGTCGGCGGCCACGAGCCGGACGCCATCGCCGACGTGTTCGAGGAGTGGAACGGGGGCGACCTCGAGTCGTACCTCATCGAGATCACCGCCGAGGTGCTCCGCCAGGAGGACGCCGCGACCGGGAAGCCGCTCGTCGACGTCATCGTCGACCAGGCCGGATCCAAGGGCACGGGCGTCTGGACCGTCCAGAACGCGGTGGGCCTCGGCGTGCCGGTGGGCGGGATCGCGGAGGCCGTGTTCGCGCGCGCCGTGTCCTCCAAGCCCGAGCAGCGGAAGGCCGTCCAGGCCACCATCACGAGCCGTCCGGAGATCCAGTCGGGCGGCGACACCTTCGAGGACGACGTGCGCGCCGCGCTCTACGCGAGCAAGGTCGTCGCGTACGCGCAGGGCTTCGACGCGATCATCGCGGGCGCGACGGAGTACGGCTGGGACATCGACAAGGGCAAGGTCGCGGAGATCTGGCGCGGCGGCTGCATCATCCGCGCGCAGTTCCTCAACCGGATCGTCGAGGCGTACGAGAAGGACTCCGGTCTCGCGACGCTGCTCGAGGACCCGTACTTCGCCAAGGCCGTCGCGGACGGCGAGCAGGCGTGGCGCCGGGTCGTCTCGGTCGCCGCGCTGTCGGGGATCCCGGTGCCCGGCTTCGCGTCGGCGCTGAGCTACTACGACTCGCTCGCCTCCGAGCGCCTGCCCGCCGCCCTCGTGCAGGGCCAGCGCGACTTCTTCGGCGCGCACACCTACCACCGCACCGACAGGGAGGGCACCTTCCACACGCTGTGGTCGGGCGACCGCTCCGAGGTCGAGGCGGAGGACACGCACTAGGCACGTCCCGCGCGACAGAGAGGCCCGCCGGTCATCGACCGGCGGGCCTCCGTGCGTCGCTGCTCAGTCGTGCCAGAACGTCAGGACCGGCGGATTCGGGTGCAGCCTGTCCTAGCCCGACGTGTACTCGTAGATCTTGTTGACCTGCGGGCCGAGGCACTCGTCGGAGCCGCGATCGGCGCCGATCCGCGAGCTGAACACCTCGCACGTCACCATCGCGAAGCTCAGCTGCGCGCTCGACCCCGGATACGCCTGGGCGTAGTACCTCCTCATGAAGTCCATCTTCTGGGTGCAGGTCTCTTTGTTCTCGTCGTCCTTGTAGATCTTCACCATGAGGCCCGTGCCGTACTGGCCGCCCGTCGCCGAGTTGTACACGCCGCACACGCGGTACCCCGACTCGGCGTGCGCGGCCGCGGCCGGCCCCATCACGGCGCCGGTCACCCCCAGCGCGATCGCGAGCAGCGCCGCGGGGGCGATCACCCTCGCGTGGATCCATGCCCTCATCTCTTCCGTCCTTCCGGGAACGCGGTGCAGGAGGCCACGGACCGATCGCCGCGGTCGCGCGCAGCCCAGGGAGGACTCCCCCCACGGCCGCGGGCTCCGTGCACCGCAGCCGCCTGCGCGCTCCCGGCAGCCCACGGGGCGTCTGCCACACTGGACCGGATGGACGACGACGAGCACCCCGAGCTCGCGGGCTACGAGCCGCACCGCCCGAAGAGCCTGCGCAGCCGGCGCACGCTGCTCGTGATGCGCGTGGTCGTCGTGGTCGGGATCGTGAGCCTGCTGCTCCCCGGCGTCGTCACCATGGTGCGCGTGGGTGCCAGCACGGCCGACATGGCCTGCGCCGACTTCGTCGCGTACGAGCGGCCCGACTCCCCGTCGTACGAGGTGCGGTTCCAGCTCTTCGGCCCCGGCGTCGTGGGCTACGAGTGCTACACGAAGTACGCATTCGGCGGCGACGAGCACATCGTGTCGCTCGGGCTCATCCCCTCGGGCCGCGTCGCGCGCGAGGTCGTCGAGCGGAACTCGCGGGACTGAACCCCGGGCGCCGGAGTCGCCGGCCCCGACCGCGCTGCTGGGGACTAGGCCGCGCCGTCGAACATGCTCGTGACGGATCCGTCGTCGAACACCTCGTGGATCGCGCGGGCCAGCAGCGGCGCGATGGGCAGCACCGTGAGCTTGTCCCAGCGCTTGTCCTCGGGGATCGGCAGCGTGTCGGTGACCACGACCGAGTCGATGTGCGGGCTGTCGAGGATCTGCGTGGCCGGGTCGGAGAAGACCGCGTGCGTGGCCGCGACGACGACGCCCGTGGCGCCGTTCTTCTTCAGGGCCTCGGCGGCGGAGACGATGGTGCGGCCGGTGTCGATCAGGTCGTCCACCAGGAGGCACACGCGGCCGGCGACGTCGCCGACGATCTCGTGGACGGTGACCTGGTTGTGCACCTTCGGGTCGCGGCGCTTGTGGATGATGGCGAGCGGCGCGCCGAGCTTGTCGCTCCAGATGTCGGCGACGCGCACGCGGCCCATGTCGGGCGAGACGACCGTGAGGGTCTTGGAGTCGAGCACGGAGCGCATGTGCTCGAGGAGCACGGGCATCGCGAAGAGGTGGTCGACGGGGCCGTCGAAGAAGCCCTGGATCTGCGCGGCGTGCAGGTCGACCGACATGATGCGGTCGGCACCGGCGGCCTTGAAGAGGTCGGCGACGAGGCGGGCGGAGATCGGCTCGCGGCCGCGGCCCTTCTTGTCCTGCCGGGCGTACGGGTAGAACGGGGCGACCACGGTGATCCGCTTGGCCGAGGCCCGCTTCATCGCGTCGACCATGATGAGCTGCTCCATGAGCCACTCGTTGATGGGCGCGGTGTGGGACTGGATGACGAACGCGTCGCTGCCGCGGACGCTCTCGTCGTACCGGATGTAGAGCTCGCCGTTGGCGAAGGTCCGCGCGTCGGTGTGCACGAGGGTCGTCTCGAGCTCCTCGGCGATCTGCTCGGCGAGCTCGGGGTGCGCGCGACCGGTGACGATCACGAGCCGCTTCTCTCCGGCGGTCTTGATTGCGGACACGGGACTCCGTCTCGTCAGTGCTGCTCGGTGTGCTCGGTCCCGGACGGATCGTCCTGGTGCCCCTCGGCCGCCTCGACGGCGGCCCGGGACTCGGGGGTACCCGGTCGCTTCGCCTCGGTCCAGCCGACCATGTTGCGTTGCGGCGCCACCGAGATGCCGAGTGCGCCGGGCGGGACGTCCTTGCGGATGACGGCACCGGCACCCGTGTAGGAGCCGGTACCGATCCTAACCGGTGCGACGAGGACGTTCCGCGAGCCGAGGTGCACGTGGTCGCCGACCTCCGTGCGGTGCTTGGAGACGCCGTCGTAGTTCGCGAAGACCGCGCCCGCGCCGATGTTGGTGTGCTCGCCGATGGTCGCGTCGCCCACGTAGCTGAGGTGCGGGACCTTGCTGCCCGCGCCGATCTCCACGTTCTTCGTCTCGACGTAGGCGCCGATCTTGCCGTCGTCGCCGAGGCGCGTGCCGGGGCGCAGGAAGGAGAACGGGCCGACCGTCGCGCGGGCCCCGATGACGGCCAGCTCCGCGTCGGTGCGGCGGACGGTCGCGTCCTCGCCGACCTCGGTGTCGCGGAGGGTGGTGTCGGGGCCGACCGTCGCGCCGGCGGCGACCGTGGACGCGCCGAGGATCTGCGTGCCCGGGAGGACCGTGACGTCGGCGGCGAGCGTCGCCTTGACGTCGATCCAGGTGGTGCGCGGATCCTGGATCGTCACGCCCGCGAGCTGCCAGCGGCGGATGATGCGCGCGTTCAGCTCGGTGGCCGCGGCCGTGAGCTGGACGCGGTCGTTGATGCCGGCGACGAGCCAGCTGTCGCGCACCGGCAGGCCCTCGATGGCGCCGCCCGCGCGGCGGATCACGTCGGCCGCGTCGGTGAGGTACTTCTCGCGCTGCGCGTTGTCGGTGCCGATCGCGCCGAGGGTCTGCCGGAGCGCCTCGGCGTCGAAGACGTAGACGCCCGCGTTGACCTCGTCGATGCGGAGCTGCTCGCCGGTCGCGTCCTTCTGCTCGACGATGGCCTCGAACGCGCCGTCCTGGCCGCGGATGATGCGGCCGTTGCCGGTCGGGTCGTCGAGGCGGGCGGTGAGGAGCGTGAGGTCGTTGCGCGCCTGGCGGTGCGCAGAGACGAGCGAGCGGAGCGTGGCGGCGTCGAGCAGGGGCACGTCGCCCGAGAGCACGACGACCTGGCCGGTGAAGCCGTCGGGCAGGGCCGTGATGCCCACCTCGACCGCGCGGCCGGTGCCGGGGATCTCGTCCTGGTCGACCACGAGGGCCTCGGGCGACAGCGCGCGCACGACCTCGACGACCTGGTCGCGATCGTGGCGCACGACCGTGACGATGTGGCGCGCGCCGAGCTCCTCGGCGGTCGCGAGCACGTGGCCGACGAGCGGCAGGCCCGCGAGCGGGTGCAGGACCTTCGGCAGGCGGGAGCGCATGCGGGTGCCCTGGCCGGCGGCGAGGATCACGACCGCGATGGAGGGGCTGCGCGGCTCGCCGTCGACGTCGAGCTCGCCCGTCACGATGGGGATCTCGCGCGTCGTCGGCGTGTCGTGGTCGGTCATGGCGATCTCCCTGGTCCTCGTGCGTCTGTCCGGCGCGGCCGGCGGGCGTGGCTCCGCCCCCAGGATTCGAACCTGGACCTCACAGCTCCAAAGGCTGAAGTGCTGCCGTTACACCAAGGCGGACCGCTCACGGTCCGGCCGTGCGCAGGACGAGTCTGCCAGAGGTGCCCGCGGGCGGAGACCGGCACGCGGCGGGTGGTCAGGCGTCGCGCGCGGCGCGGGCGGGAGCCCCCGGACCGGCATGATGGGGGGATGCCCAGCCGCGACGAGGTCGACCGCATCGTCGACGCGTGGCGGCGCGAGCGGCCCGACCTCGACTTCTCCCCGCTCGAGGTGCTGTCGCGGGTCGGCCGCCTGTCGCGGCTGCTGGAGCGCGCCCGGCGCTCGGCGTTCCAGGAGTCGGAGCTCGAGTCGTGGGAGTTCGACGTGCTGTCGGCGCTCCGGCGGGCGGGCGATCCCTACCAGCTGAGCCCCAAGGCCCTCCTGCAGCAGACGCTCGTCTCCTCCGGGACCATGACCAACCGCATCGACCGGCTCGTGGCGCGCGGGCTCGTGGAGCGGCGGACGGACCCGCACGACGGGCGCGGGATCCTCGTGATCATGTCGGACGCGGGCCGCACGCGCGTCGACACCGCGATCACCCGGCTCGTCGCCGAGGAGGCGGAGCTGCTGGAGACCCTGCCCGCGGCCGACCGCGACGTGCTCGCGGGGCTGCTGCGGCAGCTGATCCTCGACCTCGACGACGACGGGGCCTGACCCCCGACGCGCGCCGGCCTGCCGCACGGCTCAGGCGTGCGCGACGCAGCGGCGCGCGGCCGGGCGGATCTCGAGCCGGCCTGCGGGGATCGCCTCGCCGCAGACCTCGCAGCGCCCGTAGGTGCCGGCGTCGAGTCGCGCGACCGCGGCGTCGACGTCGGCGAGGCGCATGCGTGCCTCGCGGATCATCGCGTCGGACTGCGAGCGCTCGAACGCGAGGGTCGCGCCCTCGGGGTCGTGCTCGTCGTCGGAGTTCGCGTCCTGGCGGGCCTCGACGATCGCGGCCACGTCGCGGTCGAGGCCGCGGATGAGCGCGAGCGTGTCGGCGCGCACCGCCTCCAGGGCCGCGCGCGCGTCCGCCGGCGCGGCGTCGTCGGCCATGGATCCCGCGCTACGCGGCGACGAGCGCGTGCGCGTCCGCCATCAGCTCGACCGAGCGGAGGCGCTCGGGCGTCCGCTGCGACGCGTGCCCGACGATGACCTCGTCGACGCCCGCCTGCTCGGCGAACCGGTTGGCGTAGTCGGAGACCTCGGCGCCCGTGCCGACGGCCGTGTAGGTCATCATGCTGGCGACGTGCGCGCCGACCGGGGCCTCGAGGAGCCGGTCGAGCTCGTCGTCGCTGAAGGTCTGCGTGGCCGGGATCTGGCCGCTCTGTCGGAGCAGCATCATCAGGCGCGCACGGCGGACGCCGGCGAACTGGCGCTCGGCGTCGGCGCGGTCGTCGGCCGCGATGGCGTTGATGCCGGCGATCGCGTACGGCGCGTCGAGCTGCTCCGACGGGCGGAAGTCGCGGCGGTAGATCGCGATGGCGTCGAGCAGCATGTCGGGCGCGAAGTGCGACGCGAAGGCGAAGGGCAGGCCGAGGGCCGCCGCCAGCTGGGCGCCGAAGGTCGAGGATCCGAGGATGTAGAGGGGGACGCGCGTGCCGGCGCCGGGCGTCGCGGACACCCCGGGCACCTGGCTCTCGCCGGCGAGGAAGGCCTGCAGCTCGACGACGTCCTCCGGGAAGCGGTCCGAGGATCCGGGGTCGCGGCGGAGCGCGCGGAACGTGGCCTGGTCGCTGCCGGGGGCGCGGCCGAGGCCGAGGTCGATGCGGCCCGGGTGCAGCGTCTCGAGCGTCCCGAACTGCTCCGCGATGGTGAGCGGCGAGTGGTTCGGGAGCATGACGCCGCCGGACCCGAGCCGGATGGTGGACGTCTGGCTGGCGACGTGGGCGATGAGCACGCTCGTGGCGCTGGACGCGATCGACGCCATGTTGTGGTGCTCGGCGTACCAGACGCGACGGTAGCCGCTCCGCTCGGCCTGCTGGGCGAGGGCGACGGACGCGGCGAAGCTGTCGCGGGCGGTCTCCCCGGGGGCGATGGGGGCGAGGTCGAGGATGGAGAGCGGGACGGTCATGCTCATCTCAACAGCGCGGACGCCTCGACTGTTCCGAGCCCGTCCGGGGCGGGGGCGACGGGCGCGTCGGTCGTCGCCTCGTCGCAGCGAGCCGCGTCCGCGTCCGCGTCCGCGCGACGACGGCGCATGACCGACCACACGGCCACGGCGCCGGCGAGCGCCGCGCAGATCGCGGTGGCGACGGCGATCCGCGCCCCCACTCCCAGCCCGGCCGGCGTCAGCGGCAGCAGGATCTGCACGGCGAGCACGAGCATCACCCCGGCGATCACGGTGTCGAGCACGCGCCAGGCGGCCGGCCGGGCGAGCACGGGCGCGAAGACGCGGGCGGCCGTCGCGAGGAGCGTGAACCAGACGCAGCTGGCGACCATCGCGCCGACCCCGAACGCCCAGCGTCCGTCGCCGTGGCCGGCGGCGACGGATCCGACGAGGAGCACGGTGTCGAGGTAGACGTGCGGGTTCAGCCAGGTGAGCGCGAGGCACGCGGCCACCACGGCGCCGAGCGCGCGCGGTGCCGACGCGGCGACGGCGAGGCCCTCGGGCGCGACGGCGCGCAGCAGCGAGAGGGCCGCGTAGCCGGCGAGGAAGCAGGCGCCGAGGATGCGGATGACGACGATCGCGACGGGCGCCGCCTCGATGACCGCGCCGATCCCCGCGACGCCGAGGCCGATGAGGATCACGTCGGAGACCGCGCAGATGAGGACGACGACGAGCACGTGCTCGCGCCGCGTGCCCTGCCGGAGGATGAAGGCGTTCTGCGCGCCGATCGCCGCGATGAGCGAGAAGCCGAGGCCGAAGCCGGAGAGCGCGTGCGCGAGCGGGTGCATGGCCTCCACGCTAGGCACCGGGCACGCATCAGACCAGCTCATGTTCCTGCGGCACCATTAGCATCGCTGATGATGGACATCCGCACCGAGCACCTGCGCACCCTGGCCGCCGTCATCGACACGGGCACGCTCGACGCGGCCGCCCGGGCGCTCCGGCTGACGCCCTCCGCGGTGAGCCAGCGGATCACGGCGCTCGAGCGCAGCGCCGGACGCGTCCTCCTCCGCCGCACGCGACCCGCGACCACCACCGAGGCGGGCGATGCCGTGCTGCGGCACGCACGCCAGGTGCTGCTGCTCGAGCGCGACCTCGACGGGCTGCTCGGCGTGGGCGACGGCGAGGCACCCCGCGCGGGGACGGCGGCCGTGCCCGTGGTCGTGAACGGCGACTCGCTCGCGTCGTGGCTGCTGCCCGCGTTCGCCGCGCTCGCGGCCGAGACCGGCCAGGCGGTGGAGGTGCTGCGCGAGGACGAGCACCACTCCCTCGACCTGCTGCGCGACGGATCCGCGATGGCCGCCGTCACGAGCGTGAAGGACCCCGTGCAGGGCTGCACCTCGGAGCGCCTCGGCCGGATGCGGTACCGCGCGCTCGCGACGCCCGCATACGTCGCCGCGCACCTGCCCGACGGTCCCACTCCGAGCGCGCTGGCGGTCGCGCCGCTCGTGATGTTCGACCGCAAGGACGCCATGCAGGACCGCTGGCTGCGCGGCCGCCGCGCGTCCGCGGGACAGCCCCGGCACTACGTGCCGTCGTCGGCCGAGTTCGTCACCGCGGTCACGCTCGGCATGGGCTGGGGCATGCTGCCCGACCTGCAGAGCGAGGAGCTCGTCGCGTCGGGCGCGCTCGTGCCGCTCGACGCCGGATCCCACGTGGACGTGGCGCTGCACTGGCAGCGCTGGAGCGTCGACTCCCCCGTGCTCGCCGACCTCACCCGGCACGTGCGAGCCGCGGCCGCCTCGCTGAGGTAGCGGGGCGGCCGCGGGTCACGCCGAGGGGACCGCGTCAGCGCCGCAGCGCCGCCCGCGCCATCCGGTTGCCGGCGAACTGCACCACCTGCACGAGCACGATGATGATGAGCACGGCCGCCCACGTCACGACCGGCTCGAACTGCCGGTAGCCGTAGACGATCGCGAAGTTGCCGAGGCCCCCGGCGCCGATCGCACCGGCGACCGCGGTCATGTCGACGATGCCGACGAAGATGAACGTGTAGCCGAGGATCAGCGGGCCGAGCGCCTCCGGGATCAGCAGCGTGAAGATGATCCGCACCGGGCTCGCGCCCACGGACCGGGCGGCCTCGATCACGCCCGGCTGCACGGTGAGCAGGTTCTGCTCGACGATGCGGCTGATCGCGAAGGACGCCCCCAGCGACAGCGTGAAGATGATCGCCGGCTGCCCGATGCCGTTGCCCGTGACCAGGCGGGCGAGGGGCTGGGCCGCGACCAGGAAGATCACGAACGGGATCGGCCGGAAGGTGTTGACGACCAGGTTGAGGACGGCGAACACGGCGCGGTTCGGCAGCAGGCTGCCGGCGCGCGTGAGGTAGAGCCCGAGGCCCATGATCAGGCCGCCGAGCCCGCCGAACAGGAGCGTGAGCAGCACCATCACGAGCGTCTCGACCGTCGACCGGCCGAGGAGCGGCAGGAGCGGGGTCAGCGCGTCCATCTCAGACCACCTCCGTCACGGTGACGCCGGCGCGGTCGGCCGCGAGCACCTCGTCGATGCGCGCGGGGTCGCCCCCGAGCGCGAGGGTCAGGTTGCCGAACGTGCGGCCCTGGATGTCGGTGATGCCGCCGTGCACGACCTCGAACGCGATGCCCGCATCCGCGAGCGCCCGGAACACCTCGGCCTGCGTCGCGCCGCCGTCCGCGAAGGACAGCGTGACGAGGCGCCCCGGGTGACGGCTGCGGAGGCGCTGGACCTCGTGCGGCTCGGGCACGCCCGCGACCACGGTCGACACGAAGCGGCGCGCGGCATCGCTCGTCGGCCGGGAGAACACGTCGAAGACCTGGCCCTGCTCGATGACGCGGCCCGAGTCCATGACGGCCACGCGGTCGGCGATGGACTTGATGACCTCCATCTCGTGCGTGATGACGACGATGGTGACGCCGAGCTCCTCGTTGACCCGGCGCAGCAGCGCGAGGACCTCGCTCGTGGTCTCGGGATCCAGGGCGCTCGTGGCCTCGTCGGCCAGGAGGATCGCGGGGCTCGTGGCGAGCGCACGGGCGATGCCGACGCGCTGCTTCTGGCCGCCGGACAGCTCGTCGGGCCGGGCGTGCGCCTTGTCGGCGAGGCCGACGAAGTGCAGCAGGTCGCTGATCCGCCGCTGCTGCTGGTCCTTCGGCATGCCGGCCACCGTGAGCGGGTACGCGACGTTGCCCCACACCGTCTTCGAGGTGAAGAGGTTGAACTGCTGGAACACCATGCCGATGCCGAGGCGCAGCTTCCGCAGCTCGCGCTCGGGGAGGGCCTGGATCTCCCGCCCGTCGACCGCGACGGTGCCGGCGGTCGGCCGCTCGAGCGCGTTCACGAGCCGCACGAGCGTGCTCTTGCCCGCGCCGGAGTAGCCGATGATGCCGAACACCTCGCCGCGGCGGATGTCGAGGTCGACGTCGGCGAGGGCGTGGAGCCCCGCCTCCCCCTTCGCGCGGGGCGGGTACTGCTTGCCGACGCCGCGCAGGGAGACGTGCGGGGCGTCCGTCATCGAGCCGCCTTCTTCTCGGCGACGGCCTTCTCGGTGGTGGTGAGGAGGCTCTGCAGCTCGTCGGCCGGGGTCTGCAGCGGGATGGCGGTGCCGCCCGAGTTCTCGACGACCGCGTCCACGACGGCGGGGGTGTCCCGGAAGATCTGCGCGAGCTTGAGGTAGGTCTCGTTCTCGGCGTCGGCGGCGCGGGCCGCGAAGACGTTGACGTAGGCGAGCGCCTTCGGGTCGCTGGGGTCGTCCTGCGCGATCGCGTCGCCGGCGGTGAGGCCGGCGTCGGTGACGAAGTCGTTGTTGATGATGACGGCGTCCGCGTCCGGCAGCGAGGTGGCGGTGAGCGCGGCGTCCACCGTGGTGACGCTGACCTGCGAGGCGCCCTGGTCGATGTCGTCGAGCGTGGAGACGCTGGATCCGCCGCCCTTCAGCGTCAGGAGGCCCTCGCGCTGGAGCAGGAGGAGGCCGCGCGCGAGGTTCGACTCGTCGTTGGGCAGGATCACGGTGCCGCCCTGCGGGATGTCGGCGACCGACGCGTGCTTCGACGAGTACAGCCCGAGCGGGTAGATCGCCGTGGCGCCGATGGGCGTGAGGTCCTCGCCCGCGCCCTCGTTGTACTGCGCGAGGTAGACGAGGTGCTGGAACTGGTCGAGGTCGATCTCGCCCTCGCTGAGCGCCGGGTTCACCTGCGGGTACTCGGTGAAGTCGACGATCTCCACGTCGATGCCCTCCTCCTTCGCCGCCTCGACGAACAGGGGCCACTGCGGATCGCTCGCGCCGACGACGCCGATCTTCACGGCCTTGCCGCCGCCCGCGAACGCGCCGGTGGCGAAGAGGACGGCCGCGACGATCGCGACGACGACGACGACCGCGCCGATGATGAGTCCGAGGCGGTTCCTCCGCTTCGGGGCGTCGATCAGGGGTGCCTGGGTGGTCATGGTGGTCCTCTCGGTGGTGCGGGGCCGGTGCTGTCCGGTGGTGGCGCGGATGCGGTCGTGCGGGGATGCGGTCGTGCGTATGCGGTCGTGCGGGGATGCGGTGGCGGCCGGATGGCGCGCGGGTGCGCGCGCCGACGAGGTCGAGCGGAGGCACCAGGACGTCCGGACGGGATGCCTCGCGGGAGGAGTCGGGACGACGCTCCCGCCTGCGGTGCGGGACGCCGACGACGGCCGGTGGCCGCGTCCCTGCAGCACCTCGACGGTAGGCGGACGGACGGGGCGTGTCGAACCGGGCCGTAACACGGGGACACCCCGCATCGCCCGCGGGATGTGGCAGTGTCAGCCACGGAGGTGCCCATGCACGAGGACGACGACGCCGTCTCCGCGCTCCCCGTCGAGGAGCTGCGACGCCGCGTCTACGCGCAGGGGGCCGACGAGGCCGACGAGCGGTGGATCCGCGCGGCCGCCGAGCTCACCCGCCGCGAGCGCGCGTCCCGGCCCGCCGCGGGCGACGCCGTCCTCGCGGCGGGAGCGGGCGCCGGCGCCGGCGGGCGGGCGGATGCTGCGGCCCCCGCGGCGGCGGACGACGGGTCCTCCGACGACGACGACGACGACGACACCGCGACCTCCGCCGCCCCTCCCCGCGGATCCCGACGCGTCCTCGTCGGGATCGCCGCCGCCGCGCTGGCCGTCGGCCTCGCCGCGGGCGGGGCGGTGGGCGCATCGCTCGGCGCCGGATCCGCAGCGACGACGTCCGCCGACAGCACCCCGAGCCCCGGCGCGGATGCGCCGCCGGTCGCCGCGGGATCCACCCCGGCGGCCGCCGCGAGCCCCGACGGCCCCGCGCTCCTCGGCCCCGACTCCCTCTCCGACCAGCGCAGCCGCCCGGTCGGCGCGATCTTCGACGGCCCGCAGGAGGACGGCGACCGCCCGCCCAAGGCCGTCCGCGCCGACGTCGACGCCACCACGATCCGCGCCGTGCAGAGGAGCGTCGGCCTGTACGCCGGGCTCACCGTGTCGGGCGACCTGTGCCTTCTGGTGTTCCCGAGCGACGGCGCGGGCGTCGTCACGTGCGCGTCGCCCGACAGCATCGCCTCCGACGGCCTCCGCATCGCGTGGACCACCGAGTTCCCGTCGCGCAACCGCGACGGCTCGACGGGCCTGATCACGGGCGACGTGACGGCGACCTGGTCGGGCGACGACCTCATCACGCTCACCACGCCGGACCGCATCCTCGCGTACTGATCGGCGTCTCCGGGACCGCGTCGGACGTGTGGGAGGGTCGTCGCGGGAAGGGGCCACCACCATGGACGCACGCGCATCGGGGTCGGACGACGACCTCACCACGCTCCCGCTCGACGCGCTCCGTCAGCTCGTCTACGCGGAGGGCACCGACGAGACCGACGAGCGGTGGATCCGCGCGGCCGCCGAGCTGACCCGCCGCGAGCGCGCGGCCTCCCCCGCCACCCGCCCGGCGGATGCGGACGGACCGGACGCGGAGAGCGACGAGGCCGACGCGGCGGATCCGCCCGCGCGCTCCCGTCGGACGCTCGCGTGGGCCGGCGGCGCCCTCGTCGTCGGACTGCTCGCCGGCGCGGGCATCGCCACCGGGGTCGGCGGATCCACGGAACCGTCCGCCGGCGCGACTGCGACCCCCTCGGCCGCAGTCACCGACGAGGCCGCGCCGCCGCCGGATCCCGCGGGAGTGCGGTCGCTGCTCGGCACCGACATCAGCCGCACCTCGGACCCGATCGCGGTCGACGCGATCCTCGCCGCTCCGCAGACGGAGGCCGACACGCCGCCGCGCTCGCCGGGCGGCGACATCGACCTCACGTCCATCCGCGGGGTGCAGACGAGCGTGGGCCTCTACGTCGCGCGCACGATCTCCGGCGACGCGTGCCTGCTCGTCTACCCGTGGACGGGATCCGCCCCGGCGGCGGGGAACAGCCCCGGTTCGGGCGTCGCGTCCTGCGCGCCGCCCGCGCAGCTCGCCGTCTCGGGCCTCGAGATCACGTGGATCGCGGACGTCCCGGCGCGGGCCTTCGACGGCAGCGTGCGGATGTCCGGAGGCGGCCTCAGCGTCGTCTGGTCGCCCGACGGCACGCTGACGCTGAGCTCGCCGGACGTCCTGCTCGCCTACTGACCCCGCGGTGGATCAGCCCTCGAGCAGCTCGCTGAGCTCCATCCAGCGTGACTCGAAGGCCTCGACCTCGGCCTCGATGGCGCGCACGCCCTCGTTCGCCTTCGCCAGCCCCTCGTAGTCGTTGGGGTCGTGCTCGGCCATGGCGTCGAGCGCCTGGCGGCGGCGCGTGTCCGCCTTCTCGAGCTTCCGCGTGATGCTCGCGAGCTCCTTCTGCGCGTTCCGCAGCTCGGCGCCCTGCAGCTGCGAGCCGCCGGATCCGCCGAGCGTCGCGGTCGCCTGGCCGCCGACCTCGTCGGGCCGGGCGACGGTCGCCTTCTCGGCGTTGCCGGGCTGCGACCGGAGCTTCAGGTACTGCTCCACTCCGCCGGGGAGGTGGCGCAGGTTCCCGTTCATCACCGCGTACTGCTGGTCGGTGACGCGCTCGATGAGGTACCGGTCGTGGCTCACGACGAGGAGCGTGCCGGGGAACGAGTCGAGCAGGTCCTCCATCGCGGCGAGCATGTCGGTGTCGAGGTCGTTGGTGGGCTCGTCGAGGATCAGCACGTTCGGCTCGTCGAGCACGATGAGGAGGAGCTGGAGGCGGCGCTTCTGCCCGCCCGAGAGGTCCTTCACCGGGGTCGAGAGCTGCGCGCTCGTGAAGCCGAGGCGCTCCAGCAGCTGGCCGGGCGTCATCTCCTTGCCGCCCGCGACGTAGGTGGTGCGCTGGCGGCCGATGACCGTGGAGACGCGGTCCTCGAGCACGTCCTTCAGCTCGTCGAGCTGCTGCGTGAGCACCGCGACCTTGATGGTCTTGCCGCGCTTCACCCTGCCGGTGGTCGGCTGCAGGGATCCGGCGACCAGCGACAGCAGCGTGGACTTGCCCGCGCCGTTCACGCCGAGGATCCCGGTGCGCTCGCCGGGGGCGATTCGCCACTCGACGTCCTTCAGGATCTGCTTCTCGCCGTAGCTGACGGAGACGTCGAGGAGGTCGACGACGTCCTTGCCGAGCCGCTGCATGGCCATCGACGCGAGCGACACGGTGTCGCGTGCGGGCGGCTCGTCGGCGATGAGGGCGTTCGCCGCCTCGATCCGGAACTTCGGCTTGGCCGTGCGCGCGGGCGCCCCGCGGCGCAGCCACGCGAGCTCCTTCTTCATGAGGTTCTGGCGCTTCGCCTCGGAGACCGCGGCGCTGCGGTCGCGCTCGACGCGCTGCAGGATGTACGCCGCGTACCCGCCCTCGAACGGCTCGATGAGGCGGTCGTGGACCTCCCACGTGGCGTTCGCGACCTCGTCGAGGAACCAGCGATCGTGGGTCACGACGATGAGGCCGCCGGAGTTGGGCGCCCAGCGGCGACGGAGGTGGCCGGCGAGCCAGGCGATGCCCTCGACGTCGAGGTGGTTGGTGGGCTCGTCGAGGAAGAGGATGTCGTGGTCGCCGATGAGGAGCTTCGCGAGCGCGACCCGGCGGCGCTGGCCGCCCGAGAGGTTCGCGACGTCGGCGTCCCACGGCACGTCGGAGGCGAGGCCGTCGATCACGTCGCGGACGAGCGGGTTGCCCGCCCACTCGTGCTCGTCGATGCCGCCGACGATGGCCTCGCCGACGGTCTGGCCGTCCGGCAGGGTGTCGCTCTGGTCGAGCACGCCGATCGTGATCCCGCGGCGGCGCGTGACGCGACCGCGGTCGGGCTCGAGGCGCCCGGCGAGGAGGGAGAGGAGGGTCGACTTGCCGTCGCCGTTGCGTCCGACGATGCCGATGCGGTCGCCCTCGTTCACCCCGATGGTCACGTCGTCGAAGATCACGCGCGTCGGGAACTCGAGGTGGAGCGCTTCGGCTCCCAGCAGATGGGCCACCGCACGAGCCTAGGTGACCCCCGGCCGGGGAATTCCCGCGAGCCGCCCGCCGTTGCCCCTCATCGTGGCCCGCGCAGGGCCGCGCGCTCGACGGGGAGCAGCCCGCCCCGCCGCCCGTGCGCGGGGATCCGCCCACCGCGAGGAGCGCACATGACGACCAGCCGCACCGAGACCGCATCGATCCCCGTCTCCGGCTCGAGCGCCGCATCCGCCGCGGACGCCGCGTCCCCCGCCCGCCGCGAGTCCGCCGCCGGCCTCCTCGTCTACGCGCTCACGCTGCTCGTCCTCGTCGCATCCGGCGCCGCTCCCTCGCCGCTCTACCCCGTGTACCAGGAGGAGTGGACGCTGCCGCCCGTGGTGCTCACGCTCGTGTTCGCCGTCTACGTCGCCGGCCTCCTCGCGACCCTGCTCACGGCCGGCCGGCTCTCCGACCACATCGGCCGCCGCCCCGTGATCCTCGGCGCCCTCGTCGTGTCCGTCGCCGCCATGCTCGTCTTCGCCTTCGCGCACGAGGGGCTCGCGCTCGTGGTCGCGCGCATCCTGCAGGGCCTCGCCATCGGCCTCGCGACCGGCGCCCTCGGCGCCGGGATGATCGACCACCAGCCGTCGCGCCGATCCGGCCTCGCCGCCTTCCTCAACGGCGTCGTGCCGCCCGTGGCGCTCACGGTCGGCGCGCTCGGCAGCGGCTTCCTCGTCGCCTACGGCCCCGCGCCCGAGGAGACGGTGTTCCTCGTGCTCGCCGCGCTCATGGTCGCCGCGGGCGTCGCCGTCGCGTTCGTGCCCGAGCGCCAGCCGCGCCGCTCGGGCGCGCTGCGCTCGCTCGTCCCGTCGGTCGCCGTGCCGCGCGCCGCGCGCCGCGTCTTCACCGCGGTCGTCGGCGGCATGATCGCCAGCTGGGCGCTCGGCGGCATGTTCCTGGCCTTCATCGGATCCGTGCTCGGCACCACGTTCGGCCTGCACAGCGCCGCGCTCACGGGGACCGCGATCGCGCTGTTCACCGGGACGGGTGCCATCACCGGCATCGTGATCCGCACCCGCGACGCCCGCCGCAGCCTCATCGTCGGCGTGGTCGCGCTCGTGCTCGGCCCGATCGGCCTCGTCGCCGCGATCTGGACCGCGTCGCTCCCCCTCTTCGCGATCGCCGCGGTGATCGGCGGCGTCGGCTTCGGCGCGGGCTTCCAGGCGGGCCTCCGGCTCGTGCTCGCCGAGGCGCCCGTCGACCAGCGCGCGAGCCTCCTCTCCTCCGTCTACGTCGCGAGCTACCTCGCCTTCGGCGTCCCGAGCATCATCGCGGGCGTCTTCGTCGAGGCGGACGGGCTGCCGATCGTGCTGACGGTCTACGGCGCCTTCGTCGCGGCGAGCGCCCTGGTCGCGCTCGTGCTGCAGCTCACCGGGCGCCGCACGCGCCGGGCCGAGCGGATCGCCGACGCGCTCGACGCTGCCGCGCGCTGAGCTCCCCGCCCGGCCGGCCCCGATGCCACCCCGCCCGGTCGCCGGCCGGGGTGGCATCGGGCGCCGCGCGGAGGATCCAGGTGCCCAAGCGCGCCCCTCCCCGGCGCCGTTCCGGCCGGTCCCGAACGTGAGGTCACCCCGTCGCGTCGATCGTCGTCCTGCTGGTCCTCGGGCTGAGCCTCACGGTGGTCGGCTTCCCCGTCGAGGGCCTCATCTGGCTCGGGATCATCGGCATCATCCTGATCCTCGGGACGATCGCCCTCGGCAGCCTGCGCCGCCGCTGCAGCGCCGCGAAGACCCCCCATGCGCAGCTCCGGTCGGTCGCCTCGGATCGGGTCAGCCGAGCGAGGCCACCCACTCGCTCGTGCCGTCGTCGAAGGCCTGCTGCTTCCAGATGGGGACGCGCTGCTTCACCTCGTCGACCAGCAGGCCGCACGCGGCGAAGGCGTCCGCGCGGTGCGCGGAGGAGACGGCGCAGGTGAGCGCGACGTCGCCGATGCCGAGGCGGCCGATGCGGTGCTCGACGGCGATCCGCACCTCGGGGTACCGCGCGGAGACGTCGAGCGCGACCTGCCGGATCGCCTGGCGGGCTGCCGGATGCGCGGAGTAGTCGAGCCAGAGCACGCCGCGGCCGTCGTCGTGGTCGCGCACCACGCCCTCGAAGGTCACGACGGCGCCCGCGTCGTCGGCGCGCACCGCGTCGGCGCAGTCCTCGACGCGGATCGCCCCGCCGGCGATGCGCGCGAAGAGGACGCGATCGGCGGTCACGAGCCGGCTCCGGCGCGGTCGGACGACGGGTCGGTGTCGGCCGCCGCGTCCGTCGCCGGGTGCACGGCGCCGCGGGCCTGCTCGAGCACGTGGTCGAGGATCCGGTCGAGGAGGCCGAGGCCGTCGCGCACACCGCCCGGCGAGCCGGGCAGGTTCATGACGAACGCGCCGCCCGCGAGGCCCGCGTGCCCGCGCGTGAGGACGGCCGTGGGCGTGTGGGCCGTGCCGATGCGGCGCGCCTCCTCCATGATCCCGGGGATCTCGAGGTCGAGCAGCGGCGCCGTCGCCTCGGGTGTGCGGTCGGTGGGGGTGATCCCCGTGCCGCCCGTGGTGAGGATCACGCGCGCGCCGCCCGTCACGGCCTCGGCGAGCGCCGCGGCGACCCCGGGGCCGTCGGCGCGGACGACCGGCGCGCCCACCTCGAACCCGCGCTCGGCGAGCCAGGCGGCGATGACGGGGCCGGTGCGGTCCTCGTACTCCCCCGCGGCGGCGCGCGTGGAGGCGACGATCACGACGGCGCGGCCGCGCGGATCCGCCGCGCTCACGGCCGGGCCCAGTCGCCGGACTTGCCGCCCTGCTTCTCGCGCACGAGCACATCGGTGATGACGGCTCGCGCGTCGACGGCCTTGACCATGTCGTAGAGCGTGAGCGCCGCGACCGAGGCCGCGGTGAGCGCCTCCATCTCGACGCCCGTGACGCCCGTGGTGCTCACCGACGCGACCACCGTGAGCCGGTCGTCGTCGCCCGTGATGTCGATCTCGATGCGGCCGAGGGGCAGCGGGTGGCACAGCGGGATGAGGCTGGAGGTCTGCTTCGCCGCCATGACCCCCGCGATGCGCGCCGTGCCGACCGCCTCGCCCTTGGGGAGGTCGCCCGAGATCACGGCCGACACCACCTCGGGCCGGGTCACGAGCACGGCCTGCGCGACGGCGCGGCGCTTCGTGACGGCCTTGTCGGTGACGTCCACCATGTGCGCGGATCCGTCCTGCCGCAGGTGGGTGAGGGACGGCGCGGCGGCGCCCGTCGCGGGATCAGTCATCGATGCTCCAGACGGTGACGGGGTCGCCGGCCTCCAGCCGGACGACACCTGCGGGGATGTGGACGAGGTGGGTGGCGGTCGCGTACGCATGCAGGAGGTGCGATCCGGGTCCGCCGACCGCGACGACCCGGCCGTCGGCGTCGAGGCGCCCGCGCCGCACCTGGTGCTTGGCGGCGGGCGAGTCGAGGCGCGCGGCGAGCGGCGCCTCGCGGGACGCACGCTCGGGCCGCGGGTGCCCGGCGATCTCCCGCAGGACCGGGCGCAGGAACAGCTCGAAGGACACCAGCGCGCTCACGGGGTTGCCGGGGAAGGCGACCACGGGGATCCGCGCGCCGCCGACCTCCGCCGACCCGAGCCCCTGCGGCCCGCCCGGCTGCACGGCGACGGAGGCGAACTCGACGCCGCCGCCCTCGAGCACGTCGCGGACGACCTCGTAGGCGCCGGCGCTCACGCCGCCCGTCGTGAGGAGGAGGTCGATGCCGGCGGCGGCATCGCGGAGAGCGTCGCGCACCCGGTCGGCGTCGTCGGACGCGACCTGCAGCGTGCGGACCTCCGCCCCCGCGCCGGAGAGCGCGGCGGCGAGCGCGACCGAGTTGGCGTCGTGGATCTGCCCGTGAGCGAGCTCCTCACCGGGCCCGCGCAGCTCGAGGCCCGTGGCGAGGAGGAGCACGACGGGTCGGCGGCGCACGGCGACGGTCGCGATGCCGGCCGAGGCGAGCACGCCCCAGTGCGACGGGAGGAGGCGCGTGCCCGCCGCGACCAGCACGGCACCCGCGGCGAGGTCGCTGCCCTGGGCGCGGACGAAGGCGCCGGGATCCACGGGGGCGGTGAAGGAGACGATCGCGTCAGTCGCCTCCTCGTCGACGAAGCGGTCGGGGTTCGCGGCCTCGATGGGGACGATGGCGTCGGCGCCGGGCGGGACGGGGGCGCCGGTCATGCAGGGCGCGGCGGTGCCGGACGCGAGGGGGGCGGGGGCGACGCCCGCGGGGATCCTCGCGGCGATGCGGAGGGCGGCGGGGCGCGCGTCGGTGGCGCCGGCGAGGTCCGCCGCGCGCACCGCGTAGCCGTCCATCTGCGAGTTGCGGAACGGCGGCAGGTCGAGCGGGCTGGTGATGTCGCGGGCGAGGACGCGGCCGGCGTACCGGTGCGGATCCGCGCTCACGGCGTCCGCGGCGACGGGCAGCTCCTCGGCGGGCAGGCCGGCGAGCGGGGCGAGGAGCGCGGACACGGCCGCGCGGTGCTCGTCGACCGTGCGTCGTCGTCGGTCCGCGGGGCGGTCGGGGGTCATGGGTCCATCATCCCCGACGCGGGTGCGTCCTCTCCGGTCGCCGTCGGATCCCGATGCGCGGTCGTCCTCCCCGTGGTTCGCGCCCCGGACACGGGCCTTGCCGTCGCGGTCCGGTCGCGGGACCCTGTGCGCATGGATCCGCATGAGCGCCGCGGCGCCGTCCGCCGCCGCACGACCACCGCGATCGGCGCCGTGCTGCTCGCCGCCGCGATCGGCCTGGGCGTCGCCGGAGTCGTCGTCTACACGGGCGGATCCGACCTCGGGCTGTTGCTGCTCGTGGCGGCGCTCATGCTGCTGACGGCGGGTGCGGGCCTCGTCGTCGCGGCCGTGCGATCCGCCGCGGGCCGCCCGCGCTGACGCGGGCCCGCTCCTCCCCGGTACGCGTCGGCGGATCCGTGTCCGCCTCCCGAAGAAGCCCCTGACGTGCGCCGCCCGGCCGCCCTAGGGTCGGAACATGACCATCGCCGCCCGCGGGCAGACCCTCGTCGACCTCCACACCGCACCTGAGCTCCTGAGGGTGGTGAACGTGTGGGACGCCATCACGGCCGCCGCCATCGGCGCTCTCCCCGAGACGAAGGCGCTCGCCACCGCGAGCCACTCCATCGCCGCCACCTTCGGCTACGAGGACGGCGAGAGGATCCCGCTCGACCTCCACCTCGACATGATCGGCCGCATCGTCGCCGCGGTCGAGCAGCCCGTCTCCGCCGACCTCGAGTCGGGCTACGGGGATGCGGGCGAGACCGTGCGCCGCGCCATCGGCGTGGGCGTCGTCGGCGCGAACCTGGAGGACGGCATGCGCCCCCTCGACGACTCGATCCGTGCCGTCGAGGCGGCCGTCGCGGCGGCGCAGGCGGAGGGCGTGCCGTTCGCGCTCAACGCCCGCACCGACGCGTACGTGCTGGGCGGCGACCGCGACCGGTCCGAGATCCTCGCCGACGCCGTCGAGCGCACGCGCGCCTACATGGCCGCGGGCGCCACGAGCGTCTTCGTGCCCGGTCCGCTCACGGAGGATGAGGTGCGCACCCTCGTCGACGCCGTCGGCCCGCAGCGCCTCACCGTCATCGGCGTCCCCGGATCCCTCTCCCCCGCCCGCTTCGAGGAGCTCGGCATCGGCCGCATCTCCTACGGCCCGTGGACCCAGCGCGTCGCGCTCACGGCCCTGCAGGACACCGCGAAGGACCTCTACGCGGGCGGCGCGCTGCCCGAGGGGACCAGGCCGCTCAACTGAGCGGATCCCGCGCCTCGGGCAGGCTGGTGCTGCGGCACGTGCTCCGTACCCTGAGGGGATGCGACGACTGCAGGAGCCGGCCCCGGGCGTCCTCGTGGCGACGAGCCGCAGGATGTCCACCACCTCCACGATCGTGACCGGCGGATCCGACGCGCTGGTCATCGATCCCGCCTGGCTGCCCGACGAGCTCGACGCCCTCGGCCGCACGCTGGAGGCGCGCGGCCTTCGGGTCACGGGCGGGTTCGCCACGCACGCGCACCACGACCACCTGCTCTGGCATCCGCGACTCGGCTCCGCGCCGCGGTGGGCGTCCCCGGAGACTGCGCGCCTGGCCGGGACCGAGCGGGCGGGCCTCGTCGAGCAGTTGGGCGCCGGCTTCCCGACCGAGCTCGTCGAGCTCATGGGTCGAGTCCAGGGGGTCGAGGGCGAGCTCCCCGCGGAGTCGACGCCGCTCGGATCCACCGTCCGTCTGATCGTGCACGACGGGCACGCGCCCGGGCACACCGCCGTGTGGCTGCCGGAGCAGCGGGTGCTCATCGCGGGCGACATGCTCAGCGACATCGAGATCCCCCTGCCGTTCTGGCCCGACGACCTCCCTGCCTACGTCCGGGCGCTCGACCTCCTCGCGCCCATAGCGGCCGAGGCGCGCGTCGTCGTGCCCGGTCACGGATCCGTGGGCGGCGACGCCCTCGCGCGGCTGGACGCGGACCGCAGGATCATCGACGACGCCGTCGCCGGGCGTCGCACGGACGACGCGCGCATCGACGCCCCGGGGATGCGGGAGGCGTTCGCGCAGCTGCGGGAGCTCGCCTCAGCGCTGTGATCCGCCGGTCGCAGGCCATGGGGCCCGCATCCAACCGGCCACTGCTTGACTGGGTCGACGACCCGAGGAGTCCCATGACCGACACCACCGCACCCGAACCCGCGACCACTGCCCCGCGCGCCGACATCGGCGTCATCGGCGGATCCGGCCTGTACTCCCTGCTCGACCCCGCGACGAGCGACTCGCACCGCATCGAGACGCCCTTCGGCCCCACCTCGAGCGAGGTGACGGTCGGCGAGCTCGCCGGGCGCCGCGTCGCGTTCCTCACCCGGCACGGCGCGGACCACTCGGTCGCGCCGCACCTCATCGACTACCGCGCCAACATCTGGGCGCTCGCCTCGCTCGGCGTCTCGGCAATCGTGTCGTCGTCCGCGGTGGGCGGCGTCTCGCCGGACTACCCGCCGGGATCGCTCGTGCTCACCGACCAGCTGCTCGACCGCACGTGGGGCCGCGCGGACACCTTCTTCGACGCCGGCGTCGTGCAGCACCTCTCCGCGGCGGATCCCTTCGATCCCGAGCTGCACGCGCTCGCGGCCGCCGCGCTGGTCGAGCTCGAGGGCGGCGAGCACGCGGATCCCGCGGGACCGCTGCGCACCTCGGGCACCGTCGTCGTGATCCAGGGCCCGCGCTTCTCCACGCGCGCCGAGTCGCTGTGGTTCCGCCAGGCGGGCGCGCACATCGTCAACATGACCCAGTACCCCGAGGTCGTGCTCGCCTCCGAGCTCAACATCGGCACCGTGAACCTGTCGTTCGTCACCGATGCGGATGCCGGCCTCGCCCCGCTGCCCGGCGAGCAGGGCGACGCGGTGACGGCCGAGCTGGTCTTCACGCGCCTGAAGGAGGCGCAGCCGCGCATCGTGCGGGCGATCGAGGCGGTCATCCGGGCGATCCCCGACGACTACCGCGGACGCCCGCTCATCGATCCGGACGCCGTCGCGTCCGTGCTCGCGCGTCCGACGACCGGCGCGCGCTCGTGAGCGACGGGATCCTCCTCGTCACGGGAGGCGCGGGCTTCATCGGCGGCGCGATCGTCCAGGCCGCGCTTGAGGAGGGACGCCGCGTGCGCGTGCTCGACTCGCTGCGCGCCGACGTGCACGGCGGGGACCCGGAGATCGACCCTCGCGTCGAGCTCGTGCGCGGCGATGTCACCGACCCGGACGCCGTCGCCGACGCGCTCGACGGCGTGGCCGTCGTGTGCCACCAGGCCGCGAAGGTCGGGCTCGGCGTCGACTTCCTCGACGCACCCGACTACGTGACGACCAACGACGGCGGCACCGCGATCCTGCTGGCCGCGATGACCCGCGCGGGCATCGACCGGCTCGTGCTCGCGAGCTCGATGGTCGTCTACGGCGAGGGCGCCTACGCGGGCGCCGACGGACCGGTGCGCCCGCCCGCGCGCCGCGTCGCCGACCTCGACGCGGGGCTCTTCGACCCGGTCGATCCCGCGACGGGCGAGCCGCTCGTCCCGCAGCTCATCGGCGAGGACGTGCCGCTGGATCCGCGCAACGTCTACGCCACCACCAAGCTCGCGCAGGAGAACCTCGCGAGCTCATGGACGCGTGCCACCGGCGGTCGGGCGGCCGCGCTGCGGTACCACAACGTGTACGGGCCGGGCATGCCGCAGAACACGCCGTACGCGGGCGTCGCCTCGCTGTTCCGCTCGGCGCTCGCGCGCGGCGAGGCGCCGCGCGTCTTCGAGGACGGTCGGCAGCGCCGCGACTTCGTCCACGTGCGCGACGTCGCCGGCGCGAACCTCGCCGCGCTCGCCTGGACCGCCGACCGCGAGGCGGGATCCTTCCGGGCCTTCAACGTCGGCAGCGGCACCGTGCACACCATCGGCGAGATGGCGGAGGCGCTCGCGCGGGAGGCCGGAGGATCCGCGCCCGTCACCACGGGCGAGTACCGGCTGGGAGACGTGCGGCACATCACGGCGTCGTCGGAGCGACTGCGCAGGGAGCTCGGCTGGGAGCCGCGGATGACCTTCGAGGAGGGCATGCGCGAGTTCGCGACGGCGCCGCTGCGGAGCGCGGTGGTCTGAGCCGCGGGCGCCCGGCGGCCGCGGCGGATCCATGCCGGGTCGTACCCGGGTGCCGCTCGTCCGCCGAGCCCGGCACCTCCGACGGACGAGGTCGGGGTCGTCCGCTCGCCACACTTGGGGCATGACCTCCGCATCGCCTCGCCGCACGGCCGCGCGCTCCGGCATCGCCCTGGCCGTCGGCGCCGCGTCGCTCGCCCTCGTCGGCTGCTCGAGCATCACCGACGACATCGCCGACATCTACGCGATCACCTACGAGGTGACGGCCACCGGCCCGGCCGGCAGCGGCCTGACGGACGTCTCGTACGCCGAGGCCTCCCACCGCGGGCGCCCGTCGATCGTGAAGGAGGTCGGCCAGGCGTCGCTCGCGCCCGGCGACGACTCGGCGAGCTCGGTCTGGTCGGTGGAGTCCGTCGTGACCGCCGAGGACTGGGCGTTCGTGCAGGCCACCCCGGTGGACGGCGAGGCGCTGACCTGCCGGATCCTCGTGGACGGCGTGAAGGAGATCGCGACCTCGACCGCGGCGCCGGGTCAGCCCGTGACGTGCCAGGTCCCGACGGCGCCGTTCGGCTGAGCGCACCCGCCGCCCGCGCCGACCGCCCTCGCGGCCGACGCGGCCAGCACCGGTCAGTACTTCGCGGACTGCCCGCCATCGATCGGCAGCACGGCCGCGTTCACGTACGCCGCGTCGTCCGAGAGCAGGAACGCGACGACCGAGGCGATCTCCTCGGCCTCGCCGTAGCGCTTGGTCGGGTTGCCCTGGATGAACTGCTCGGCGAAGCCGCGCGGGTCGTTCGCGTCGCTCTGCTTCATCGACGCCTCGACCATCGGGGTCCAGATGGCGCCGGGCGCGATGGCGTTGATGCGGATGCCGAACTGCCCGTACTCGACGGCCGAGTTGCGGGTGAGACCCACGACGCCGTGCTTCGCGGCCGCGTAGCCGGACTGGTTGCCGACGCCGCGGATCCCGCCGACGCTCGCGGTGTTGACAACCATGCCGGAGCCCTGCGCGCGCATGACGGCGAGGACCTTCTCGAGGCCGAGGAACACGCCACGGAGGTTGATCGCGACGACCCTGTCGAACTCGGCGGCCGTGAAGTCCTCGGTGAGGTTCTGGCGGCTCTCGATGCCCGCGTTGTTGAAGAACCCGTCGATGCGGCCGAAGCGCTCGACGGTCTGGCTGACGTACGCGTCGACGTCGGACTCCTGGGACACGTCGGCGGTGACGGTGAGGACCTCGGCCTCGGGCGAGCCGGCGCGGACGGCGTCGACGGTCGCGGCGAGGCCCTTCTCGGAGATGTCGACGAGGGCGAGGCGCGCGCCCTCGGTGGCGAGGCGCACGGCGGCGGCGCGGCCGAGGCCGGATCCGCCTCCCGTGATGAGGACGACCTTGTCGGTGAAGCGGGTGGTGGTCATGGGGTCTCCTGACGATCGGTGCGATGGCCCGACCATCGTGGGCGAGGCCACCATCCATGCGATCGCATGGACATCCCTACCGTAGGTCGGGTTTCTGAACGCGGGCTCCGCTGGCGGTCCGCAGCTCGGGCCGCCGCCGCTCCATCCGCTTCCGCACCGCGACGAAGACGATGCCGGCGAGGACGATGTGCACGAGCACCAGCGCGATCGCATCGGGCTCGACGAACGCGATCTCCCAGCCCGACGACGCCCAGCCCATCCCGCCCAGCAGCACGCGGGTCACCGTCAGCTGCGTCCAGTGGAACGCCATCGCGATGAGGAGCGCACCCTCCATCGGGATCCGCCGTGCGGCGACGAGCGCGAGGCCGAACAGACCGAGCTGGAGCACGTACACGACCGCGTCGTTCCCGGCGGGGATCGGCGTGAATGCGCCGGTGTCCGACCCCGCGATCGTCCGCACGATCCAGCGGCCGGACTCGATGACGACGCCGATCGCCGGGAAGAGGGCGGTGGTCACGACCGTCGCGATGACGAGGCCGGTGCCGTCGCGGAGGTTAGTCCACACGTAGCCGCGGAGGGCGAGCTCCTCGGGGATCGCCTCGTAGAGCGCGAGGACGACGCCGTTGAGGAGGAGGAACCCGGCGAACGCGGCGAGGTCGACGCCGTCGACGCGGATCCAGCCGAGGAGGCCCGCCGGGACCCAGACGACCGCGCCCGTCACCGCGCCCACGCCGACGCCCAGGGCGATCGGCGGCCCGATGCGGCAGGACAGGCCGAGGCTCGCGAGGCTCCGGCGGTCGAGGCGCCGCCGCAGGAGGACGACGGCGGGCACGACGAGCGCGGACATCAGCACGGCCTGCAGGACGATCCGGGCGAGCAGGCCGGCGCCGGTCGCCTGCTCCACCGCGTCCGTGATGCCGATGGCCAGGCCGAGCCCCACCCCGAGCACGACCCAGGCGAGGAGCGCCACCGCGACGGCGCGGATCCACGGCTGCGGGCGACGCGTCTGCGCGTCGAGGCGGCGATCCGGGGACTCGGCGCGCGCGGCGGTCGGCTCGGAGGACACGGCGGCGGGGCGGGCGGATGCGGGCACGGGACTCGTCTCGTCGGCGGGCGGTCGATCCAGACTGGCGGGCGGGTCGATGCCGCGCGACCTCTTCGGCGGCACGGCCCGCATCTGGGGCGCGGGATCAGGCCGCTGGCGCCCCCGCGATCGCGCCCGCCTCCGTCACCGGCTCCGTGAAGTCGAACACCAGCACCCCGTGCGGATCCGGCGCGAGCAGCGGCCCGACGAAGTCCGTGAAGGCGGCGTGCTGCGCGTCGATGCGCGCCGGATCCGCGATGAGCGGCTCCCCGAGGTAGAGGTTGCGGTCGCCCTCGGAGGAGAAGGTCAGCACGAAGCCGAGCTCGAATCCGCGGCCGACGCCCTCGGGGCTCGACTGCCGGCCGGAGTGCAGCGAGCGGATGTACCGGCCCGAGCCGTCCGGGTGCGGCGAGTCGGCGAGCGCCCGGAAGCGGTGCTCGACCTCGTCGCGGTCGGCGGGCGACGCGTCGTCCCGGAGCCGGAACAGCACGACGTGGTGCACGAGCCCGGGGACGTGGTCGCGGGCCGTGAGCTGGGCGTCGGTGAGGGCGGGACGGTCGTCGATGGTCATGTCCGGATCCTGGCCCCAACCGGCCGCGATGGCGCGGCCACGAGATGACGACGCGTCAGGAGGCGACGGCGCGCTCAGGAGGTGACGAGGAGCGGGACGCCGAACGCGAGCCCGGCCGCGCCGACCGCGAGCTGCGGCCACGTGCGGCGGGCGATCCCGCGCCCGGCTCGGCGCACGACGACGATCGCGGCCAGCGCGTCGAGGGTGACGAGGGCACCGGCGACGGTCAGGATCCAGGCGATGACGGTGGTGGCCACCCGCCCAGGGTACGGGCCGCCCCGCCGTGACCCGGACGGGGCCTCGCCGTCCCGGATCCGCCGCCGTAGCCTGGCGGTACGCGACCACCACCCCGGCCGCGACTCCCGGCCCTCGACGAGGAGGCCCCATGACCGAACCGCTCGACGCTCCCGACGACGCCCTCGCCCGGCGCCTCCGCGACGATCCCGACGCCGCGCGCCGTCTCGAGGAGCTGCGACGCCGCGCATACGGCCGGGACGGATCCACCGCGGCGCTCGTCGAGGTCCCCGCCGACCTCCGCGCGCGCACCGGCTACGACGCGGACGAGCTGCCGGCGCCGCTCGTCGCCCTGCTCGCGGAGGAGGCGCGGCTCGTCGACGAGGGCGCGGCGCTGCTGGCGTCCGAGCGTCCGGTGCCCGATGCCGCACGGGCCGCGCAGGCGGACGAGGGAGCGCGAACCGGAGACGACGCCGAGGCGGCCGCTCCACGTCGGCCACGCGCCCCCAGGATCCTCGTGATGGTCGTCGCGGGCCTCGTCGTGCTCGCCGGCCTCGGCACAGCGGCAGCCGTGGGTTCTCTCGACGCCGGATCCACCGCCTCGACGCCCCCGACCGCCGAGGGCGTCGGATCCGCCGAGGGCGTCGGATCCGCCGAGGGCGTCGGATCCGACGTGACCTCGACCGCCACCCCGCGCGGCCAGGCGATGGGCACGCCCGACGGGCGACGCGGATCCGTCGTCCCCGACTTCACGGCGGATCCGCCCGTCCGGGTCCCGCTGACCGAGGCCGAGCTCGCCGAGAGTCTGCGAGTCCGCGCCGATCAGGCGTGGAGCCTCGTGCTCGAGCAGCAGCCGGACGCGGTGCGGCCCGACGTCCGGATGGAGCGGGTGGTCGACGACGAGGAGGACTACGCGGAGCAGCAGGTGGCCTGTCTGCGGGACGCGGGCCTCACGGCGTTCATGGAGGGCCAGTCCAGCTTCAGCATCACCGACGGCGATCCGGTCGCCGTCTACGCGTGCTCGGTCCGCTTCCCCCTGCGCGACAACGGCGGTCGCACCGACGCCGAGCTCGCCTACATCCACGACTACTACGTCTCCTACCTGATCCCCTGCTACGCCGCGGAGGGGAGGCCGTACGTCGGCGAGGTCCCTGCCGTCGACGACTTCATCGCCGACGTGCGCGCCGAGCGGCCCTGGACCCCGTTCCCCGACGCGATGAGCGGCGGTCTGGCCGCGGCGTGCCCGGTGCTCCCCGCGGCGTACCGGTGACGACTCCGGGCTCGCCCGCCGACGCCCTGGATCGACGGCTGCGGGACGACCCGGACGCCGCTCGCGCCCTCGACGCCCTCCGGCGCGCCGCCTACGGTCGCGAGGACGGAGACGCCCCGGACGTGGAGGTGCCCGAGGGGATCCGGCTGGCCGCCGGGATCGAGGTCGACGCGCTCCCGGCACCGCTCGTCGCGCTCCTGGTCGAGGAGCACCGTCTCGTCGGCGAGGGCCGGGAGCTGCTCGCCGCCGATGCGCGGGCGACCCCGCGCGCGTCGGACGACGCCCCGACCGCGTCCGGGGAGACCGCGGATCCCCGCGCGCACCCGCGCGCCCCGCGCCGCCGCCTCCTCCGCCCCGGCCCGGTCGCCGCGGTGCTCGCGGGCGGGCTCCTCGTCGTCGGGCTCGGCACCGCATCCGCGGCCGGCCTCCTCGCCGACGACGACAGCTGGCGATCGCAGGAGCCCACCTCGACGCCCGGCCCGCCGAGCACGCCGGATCCCCGCATCGGCACGCCCGTGCCCGCGTTCACGGAGGGACCGCCGGCGAAGCTGCGCGAGGACCTCACCGACGTCGAGACCGCTCAGGCGCTCCGGGAGAGCGCCGACTCCCTCTGGGACCGGGTGCTCCTCGAGCGTCCCGACGCCGTGCGCCCGGATCTGCCCGTCGAGCGCGTCCTCGACGGCGAGGAGTGGGTCAGGCAGCAGGCCGCGTGCCTGGGCGAGTCGGGGGTGCGCGTCCAGGTCATCGGTACGGGCGAGGACACCCGGCTGGGCACCCACTCCGCGGATGCCGCCGTGGAGTACGCCTGCTCGGTCCGCTTCCCGACCACGCCCGGCGGCCCGTTGACGGACGCCGCGCTCGGCTGGCTGCACGACTACTACGTCGACTTCCTCATCCCCTGCTACGCATCCGAGGGCGAGCCGTACGAGGGCGAGGTGCCGGACCGCGACGCCTTCGTCGCGCTGTCCCACGCCGGCGACTACTGGCAGCCGTCCGTCGAGACGCGCGACGGCGTGCTGGACTCCCGCTGCCCGGAGGCGCCCGCGGGCCTCCGCTGACCCGCCGCGCCTGCTGAGGACGCTTCTCAGCGCGGTTAGGGTTGAATCTGTGCGCGCCCCCATCGGACCCCGGCCCCGCGCCACCGGTCCGCGATGACGGATCGCCGCACCCCGTGGGCGCCGGACGACGACGACGCGTCCCCCTTCGACCGGCCCGCGCGCCCGCGCCGCGAGCGCGCCCGCGACCGTCGCCGCGCTCGCGAGGACGGTCCCGGCGACGGATCCGCCACCGTGACCGCGGCACCCACCGCCACGCGCACCGCCACCCGCGAGCACCACGAGCACGACCACGACGCCCCGCGCCCCGCCCGCGCCGCCCCCACCGGGATCCGCACCGGCCTCGGGACGGGCCTCGCCCTCGTCCTCCTGCTCCTCGCCCTCCGCGCCGCCTCCCCGGCGCTCGGCGACAGCGTCCTGCCCGACCGGCTCCAGGACCTCGTCACCCTGAGCGTCAGCGTCATCGTGGAGTCGCTGCCGTTCGTGATCCTCGGCATCGTGCTGTCGATCGTCGTGCAGGTGTGGGTGCCGCCCGGCGTCATCGAGCGCCGGCTCCCCCGCAACCCGTTCGCGCGCCGCGCGTGCATCTCGTTCCTCGGCATGGCCCTGCCCGTGTGCGAGTGCGGCAACGTGCCGCTCGCGCGCGGTCTCGTGGTGCGCGGCTTCACGGTGCCGGAGTCGATCACGTTCCTGCTGGCCGCGCCGATCCTCAACCCCATCACCATCATCACGACGCACGCGGCCTTCGGCTGGGACGGCTGGATCCTCGTGGCCCGCCTCGTCGGCGGCTTCCTGATCGCGAACGTGGTCGGCTGGCTCTTCAGCCTGCACCCCGAGCCCGACCGCCTCCTCACGCCCGAGTTCCGCGCCGAGTGCGCCCTGCCCGACCCGCACGCCCACGGCGGCGCGCGCGTCCGGAAGTCGATCTCGCTGTTCGGGCGCGAGGCGACGACGATCATGCCGGCGCTCGTCATCGGATCCCTGCTGGCCGGCCTCATCCAGGTCGCGGTGCCGCGCGAGGTGCTCGTGACGCTCGGCGGCAGCCCGATCCTCTCGGTGCTCGCGCTGATGCTCCTCGCGTTCGTCGTCTCCGTCTGCTCCAACGTGGACGCGTTCTTCGTGCTCTCGTTCGGATCCGTGTTCCTGCCCGGCGGCATCGTCGCCTTCCTGGTGTTCGGGCCGGTCATCGACGTGAAGATGCTCGCGCTCATGCGCACCACCTACTCGACCCGCACGCTCGTGATGATCACCTCGGTCGTCGCGCTGATCAGCCTCGCGCTGGGATGGGGTGTCAATGCCATCGCCTGACGACCGGGACACGCTCGACCGGACCGCCGCCACGCTCCCCGGCGGCCTCCGCCGCGCCCGACGCCGCCGCGCCGCCGGCGGTCGGACCTCGTCCACGGTGGGCCTCGTGCTCCTCGCCGCGTGCATCGTCTCGACGCTGTGGCTGACGATCACCGGCCAGCTCGGCCTCTACATCCACCCGCGCTACTTCGTGTTCACCGGGATCATGGCGGTCATCGGCCTGGTCGCGACGGTCGCCGGGTTCGCGCTGCGCCCCGCCGACGCCGCGGAGGAGCACGACCACGACCACGGATCCGCCGCGCTCGACGACCTCGCCGAAGGGGCCGCCGGGGCCGCCGGACGCGCCGAGACCCCCGCCGCCCGATCCACCCTCCGCGCCCGCGCCTCCCGCGTCGCCGTCGCCGCCGTCGTGACCGTCACAGTGGTAGCCGTCCTCGTGCTCCCGCCGCGGACGCTCACCCAGAGCACCGTCACGCAGCGCGCGCTCAACTCGAGCACGGTCGCCTCCGACGCCGCGCCCGACCAGGAGCTCCTCGGCACGGACGACTTCTCCACCCTGGGCGTGAAGGACTGGTCGCAGCTGCTCGCGCAGACCACGGATCCGACCTTCTTCACCTCGAAGTCCGTCGACATCACGGGCTTCGTGAGCGCCGACCCCGACGACCCGGACGACGTGTTCTACGTCACGCGCTTCGTCGTCACCTGCTGCGCGGTCGACGCGCAGCCCGTCGGCGTCCCCGTCTACCAGCCGGGCTGGAAGTCGACGCTGCAGACCGACGAGTGGGTGCGCGTCACCGGCCCGTTCGCGTCGAACCCGAGCGCGAAGAGCCGGCAGCCGCTCGCGGTCATGCCGCAGGGCGTCCAGCAGGTCGACCAGCCCGCCGACCCCTACGTCTACTGAGCCGCCCGTGACCGATGCCCCCGCCTCCCCGCGCGCCTTCCGCCGGGCGTTCACCGCCGTGATCCTCGTGCTGGTCCTCGCCTGCGGCGGCCTGCTCGCGGTCGCCGGCAGCCAGGGGCCGCGGCTCGTGCGCACCGACGTGGATCCGCTCGCCGTCGTGCAGCAGTCCCGGCAGCGGCTCGTGCTCGCGGCGAACCGGCCGATCCAGCCGGTCGACGTCTCGCGCATCAGGATGGAGCCCGGCGCCGACTTCACCGTCGACACGCAGGCCGACCGCATCATCATCGACTTCACCCGGCCGCTCGCCTACGACGCCGACTACACGGTCGCGATCGACGGCGTCCAGGGCGTCGGCGGCGGCCCCTCGTCCGACCTCGCGACGTCGTTCCGCACGGGCGACCCCGGCATGTACGTCCTCGTCCGCGGCGGCGAGCAGCAGGCAGACCGGATCCTCCGGCAGAGCGTCGGCGGCGGCGGCCAGGGCGCGAACGACGAGGTGTTCGAGGCCACGAAGATCCAGGAGTACGCGGTCGTGGGGCAGTCGCTCGTGGTCGCCACGCTCCAGGACGACGGCACGAACGGCCTCGTGATCGCGGGGCTGGACGGCTCCGGCCAGGTCGACCTCCCGCTCCCCGGCCGCGGCACGCTCCAGGACCTCCATGCCGAGGACACGGGGACCACGATCGGCTTCCGCTTCACGAGCACGGACGGCGGCCCGTACGACGACACCCTCATGGTCGACGACGTCGGCGCGGGGGCCACGCCGGCGCCCGTGCTCGGGCTCGACGGCCAGGCGATCAGCGCGCAGGCGTGGGGCTTCGTGCCGGGGCGACCGCAGCTCGTCGCGCACGGGCAGGACGGCGACCTCTCCCTGGTCACGGTCGACGGGTCGTCGCCCATCGTCCCGCTCGGCCGCCACGGCACGCTCGGCCCGTTCTCCGCGGACGGCACGCGGCTCGCGGTCACGGATCCCGGTTCGACGACCGAGATCGACCTCCGCACCGCCCAGCAGACGCAGCTGCCCACCGAGACCGGCGGCGCCGACCTCCAGTACGACGGCGCGATCTCGTTCGTGCCCGGCGACGACGGCGCGGTGCTGCGCGTGCGCACGACGCTCGATCCCGCGACGGGCACCGCCACGCAGCGGCTCGTCGTCGTCCGCGACGGCCAGGCGAGCGACGTCTACGTGCCCGCGGACCCGGCCACCCGCATCACGGGCCTCTCTGTCACTCCGAACGGGCGCTTCGCCCTGCTCGAGACCGTCCCGGATCCCGCGCGCGGCGCGAGCGACGACTACCCCAGGGAGCCCCGCGACACGTCCGTGACCACGCTGCTGGTGGAGCTCGCGACCGGCACCGTGACCCGCAGCGTCGCCGGCTTCGAGGTCACGATCGGCTGACGCGACGGGCGTCGCAGCCCGACCCCGCACGCGCCGACGGCCCCGGCTCCCCGGAGGGAGACGAGGCCGTCGATGCGTTCTGCTGTGATCGCAGGTGGTGCTGTGCCGGGGTCGAGCCCGGGTGGGTGCTACTTGGTGTTGACGGTGATCTTGGCGATGCCGACGACGAGCTGGTCGGTGACCGCGGTCGTGCCGAACGTGCTGTTCAGGAGGCTGGCGGCGTCGGGGCTGACCTTGACCGTGGTGCCCTCGAGGACGGCGTTGTCGCCCTCCATGGCGAGGGGCTTCAGGGTCGTGCCGTCGAGGTTGAAGATGTAGACGTCCTTCATGACCTCGCCGTCGCCGACCTGGACCGAGCCCGTGAGGCGGCTGGTGCCGGGGTCGATGACGAAGTCGGTGAGCTTCACGACGGTGGAGCCGGCGGTGAGGCTGATGCCGGAGCCGGAGTGGTCGATCTCGCCCTGGACGTAGGGGCGGTAGGACTGCTCGGGGTCGAAGTACTTCACGTTGCCGCCGGTGATGGGGAACGCGAGGGTGCCGGTGGCGCCGTCGAGGGTCGCGGTGCCGATGACGCCGGGGGTCAGGCCCAGGGTCGTGAGGGCGCCGGTGAAGCCGGAGTCGAGGGTGACCTGGGTGTCGACGCCGGTCAGGGTCGGGATCGTCGCGAGCGGCGTGGGGTTGGCCTCGGTCGTCGCGGTCGCGGCGGGTGTGGAGGAGGTCGAGGACGAGGGGGTCTCGGCGGGGGTCGAGCAGGCCGCGAGGCCGACGACGAGGAAGCCCGCGGTGGCGAGGCCGAAGACGGACTTGGTGAGGTTGCGCATGGGAGTTCCTTCGCTGTGTGGACTGGGGATCCGCCCGGTTCCCCGGGCGACACAGGGACTTCGGCGCGGTCGCGGAACGGGTTGGGGCCGGTTCCCCTTTCCCAGGCGAACGCCAGCTTCACGCGGCGTTCCCCCGGGATCACGGGGATCGGCGGCGGGGCCCCTCGAGTTCGAGGCTTGACATCCGACTGTCGCCGATATATCGTCGCTACATCGCGACAGCACGCCGCGATCCACGACATCACCTGACCGGAAGGAGCGCTCATGCGCACCCACGACCACGACGACCACCTGTCGTCCCCCTCATCCGCCGAGGTCCCCACCGACCGCCACGAGCCCCGCATGCAGCACCACCGCGGCGGGCGCCCGCGCATCATGCCGGGTCACCCCCTCGCCCGCGGCTTCCGCCCGGGCGACGGCCCCGGCTTCCCCGGGTTCCCGGGCTTCCCGGGGATGGGCGGCTTCGGCGGCCCCGGCTTCGGCCCGGGCCGCGGACGCGGCGGACGGGGTCGCGCCCGCCGCGGCGACGTCCGCCTCGCGATCCTCTCCCTGCTCGCCGACGCCCCCTCGAACGGCTACGGCCTCATCACCGGCATCGCCGCGAAGACCGAGGGCGCCTGGCGGCCGAGCCCCGGATCCGTCTACCCCACGCTCCAGCAGCTCGTCGACGAGGACCTGATCGTCGCCGACGAGACAGGCGCCAAGAGCGTCTACTCCCTCACCGACCAGGGCCGCGCCCACGTCGAGGAGCACAAGGAGGAGATCGACGCCGCCTGGGCCGCGACCACCGACAAGTCCGAGGGCGAGGACGCGTTCCAGACCAGCCTCATGAAGCTCATGGGCGTGGTGAAGCCCCTCATGCACGACGCGACCGACGCCCAGCGCCAGGCCGCGGCGGCGAAGCTCGACGAGACGCGGCGCGCGCTGTACGCGATCCTCGCCGACTGATCCCCGCCGGCCTCCGGGCCCGGCACGACGACGGCCCCCGCTGATGCGGGGGCCGTCGTCGTGCGTGCGGGGCGGATCAGCGGATCGCCGCTCCCGTGTCGAGGTCGTCGCCGGCCTCGAGGTCCGGACCGTCGGACTCGGTGATGTCGATGCCCAGCCCGCCGCCCGGGTGGTCGTCCGCGACCCCGTCGTCGTCGAGCGGCACGATGCGCTCGGCGTCGACGGCCTCCTGCGCCTCGCGGGCGTCGGCTCCGGCGAGCTCCTCCTCGTCGACGCCGGTGTCGTCCAGGTCGCGGTCGGCGGGGTCGCGCGGGTTCTCGATGTCGCTCACGGTGCTCTCCTTCGCTCGTCGGTGCGGCGCGGACGCGCCGTGCATCGACGGTACGCGCCCCGGCTCCGTGCCCGCTGGCCCGATGCGTCCGGCGAGCGACGGGAGGGCGGCTCGGCTCAGGAGACGCCGACGGTGATCCGGTGCCAGCCCGTCGCGCCGTCGGGGGCGGGCGGCGCCTCGTCGGAGGTCTGCGTCGCGCCCGTGGTGTCGGTGGCGCGCACCTCGACGCTGTGGGATCCGCTCGCCGCGTCCCACGCGTACGACCACTGCCGCCACGTGTCGGTGCCGACGCCGTCGCCCAGCGTCGCCTCGACCCAGTCGCCCTCGTCGACGCGCACCTCCACCTTGGCGATGCCGGTGTGCTGCGCCCAGGCCATGCCGGCGATCGCGGTGCGTCCCGCGTCCACGCGCGCGCCGGAGCGCGGGGTGTCGATGCGGGACCCCGTCTTGATGGGACCGCGCTCGGTCCACCCGCGGGTCGACCAGTAGGCGACGTCCTCGGCGAAGGTCGTGACCTTGAGCTCGGTGACCCACTTCGTCGCGGAGACGTAGCCGTAGAGGCCGGGCACGACCATCCGCACGGGGAAGCCGTGCTGCTGCGGCAGGGGCTCGCCGTTCATGCCCACCGCGAGGATCGACGCGCGGTCCGGATCCGTGAGCGCCTCGAGCGGCGTGCTCGCGGTCCAGCCGTCCTGGCTCGTGGAGAGCACCATGTCGGCACCCGCGGTCGGCTTCGCGCGCTCGAGCAGGAGGCGGATCGGGTAGCCGAGCCAGAGCGCGTTGCCGATCAGGTTCCCGCCGACCTCGTTGGACACGCACGTGAGGGTGGTCACGTGCTCCGCGAGCGGGAGGGCGAGCAGCTCGGCGAACGTGATCTCGACCTCCTGCTCGACCATGCCCGTGATGCGGAGCTTCCAGGAGGCCGCGTCGACCGACGGCACCTGCAGCGCGGTGTCGATGCGGTAGAAGTCGCTCGCGGGCGTGAGGAAGGGCGCGAGGCCGGGGACCCCGAGCTCGGCTGTCGCGGGGATCGCGGCGGCCGGCGTCGCGGCGCGCGGGAGCACGAGCGTGCGGCGGAAGTCATCCACGCGGGCAGCGGCGGCGTTGAGGCCGCGGGCCACGGATCCGGCGACGACGGAGGCGACGCCCGCGACCACCGTCATGATCAGGAAGGTGCGGCGCTCGACGCGCCCACCCGCGCCGGGTGTGAGCGGGGCGCGCGCGGCCGGGCGGGCGATGCCGCGCACGGGCCCGGCCACCGCCGCGGATGCGGATGCCGCGCGGTCCGCCGCGTCCCGCCAGTCGCGGAGGCGCTCGGCGCCGCGGTGGAGGATGAAGACGCCGGCGATCATGCCGACGATGGTGGGGATCGCCGCGGCACCCGTCGCCCCGGCGCGCGTGGTGGCCGCGAGCACGGCGACGCCGGCGAAGAGCGCGAGCACCACCACGCCGAGCGGCGGGCGGCGCACCTGGAGGATCCCGGCCAGCCCGGCCGCGGCGAGCACCACGAGGCCGAGCACGACGATCAGGGCGACCTTGTCGCCCGTGCCGAACAGGGCGATCACCGTGTCCTTGACGCCCGCGGGCACGAGGTCGATGACGAGCGCGCCGACCGCGAGCACCGGGCTCGCCGCGGGTGCGACGAACGCCGCGGCGATCTCGGCGACGGCCAGCACGGCGAGCGCCGCCACCGCCCCGAGGAACGCGGACCACCAGCGGAGGGCCGCGCGGGTCACGAGGCGACCGGCTTGCTGTACGGGAGGATCACGTCGAAGCGGCAGCCGCCCTCGACGTTCTGGACGGTGACGTCGCCGTCGTGCGCGCGCACGATGCCGCGGACGATCGCGAGGCCGAGGCCCGCCCCGCCGCCGCCCGACGCGTAGCCGCCGTCGTGCGTGCCCTCTGCCTGCACCGCGGGATCCGGCGGCGTGGCCTCGACGGGCGCGGCCGGGAAGTCGGGGCCGAGCGCGGTCTTCTCGGCGGCGCTCTTCCCGTAGGCGCGCGGCGTGCGGGATCCGGTCGACCGCCAGCCGGCGTCGAACACGCGCGGGAGGTCGGCCTCGGGGATGCCGCCCGCGGTGTCCTCGACGGAGAGGACGGCGAGGTTGCCGGAGTCGCGGTGCGCGGAGATGACGATGCGGCCGCCGGGCAGCGACTGCTGGATGGCGTTCATCACCAGGTTGCCGACGACGCGGGAGAGCTCGCGCGGGTCGCCCTGCACCACGAGGTCGTCGTGCGCGGTCTCTCCGCGGAGGTCGACCTTGCGGGCCTGGGCGACCGGTCCGAGCTCGGCGACGGTGTCGCTGACGACGTCGTAGAGGGAGACGCGCTCGACGGCCAGCTCGAGGCTCCCCGAGTTGATGCGGGACAGCTCGAACAGGTCGTCGACCATGCCGTTGAGGCGGTTCGCCTGCACGCGGATCTGCCGGAAGTAGCGGTGCTCGTCGTCGACCATGCCGTCCTCCAGGGACTCGGCCATGGCGCGGATGCCGGCGAGCGGCGTGCGCAGGTCGTGCGACATCCACGCGATGAGCTCGCGACGGCTGCGCTCCTGCGCCTCCATCTTGTCGCGCGCGTCGGCGAGGCGGCGGTTGGCGGCGCTGAGCTCGCGGGCGAGCTGCGCGAACTCGGTGCTGGTGGGGCGGCCCGGCTCGACGGCGGCCTCCTCGCCCATGGACGCGGCGTAGCGGCCGAGCTCGCGGCTGCCGCGCACGAGGGTCATGCCGAGCATCGCGGCCATGACGAGCGAGACGAGCGCGGAGACGGCGGCGACGGAGAGGAACGCGGTGAGGCCGGCGTCGTCGACGAGCATGCTCGCGGTGACGGCGACCATGCCGCCGACGACCGAGAGCACCGCGGCGAGCGCGACCACGCATATCTGGAGCACGAGGGAGCGTCGGCGGAGGGCGCGCAGCAGGACGCTGGCGCCGAGGCCGACGACCGCGGCGCAGACGAGCGCGGTCAGGACGACGACGAGGAAGGAGTCGGCGGTCACGCGTCGGCCTCGGCGGGCGTCGCGGGCGCGGCAGGCGGGGAGGGTGCAGCGGGCGCGGCGGCGTCCGGGTCGAAGCGGTAGCCCACGCCCCAGACGGTGCCGAGGAGCACGGGGTGCGCGGGATCCGCCTCGATCTTCTCCCGCAGGCGCCGCACGTGCACGGTGACGGTGGAGAGGTCGCCGATCTCCCATCCCCACACCTGGCGCAGCAGGTCGTCGCGCCCGAAGACGCGGCGCGGGTTCCGCAGCAGGAAGGCCAGCAGGTCGAACTCGCGGGAGGTGAGCGACAGCATGACGCCGGCCTGGTGGATCTCGCGCGCGCCGAGGTCGAGCACGAACGGCCCCGCGACGAACGGCGGCTCGGGCACGGCCTCGGGCACCGTGCGGCGGAGCACGGCGCGGACCCGCAGCACGAGCTCGCGGGGGGAGAAGGGCTTGGCGAGGTAGTCGTCGGCGCCGGCGTCGAGGCCGTTGACGCGGTCCTCGCCCTGGCCGAGCGCGGTGAGCATCACGACGGGGACGGGCGACTCGGGGTGGTGGGCGCGGATCCGGCGGCAGACCTCGAGGCCGTCGAGGCCGGGGAGCATGCGGTCGAGCACGACGAGGTCGGGCATGCGCTCCGTGGCGACGCGCACGGCCTCGAGGCCGTCGGCGACGGTCTCCACCTGGAAGCCCGAGGCCTTGAGGTAGCGGCAGACGACCTCGTTCACCGTGGGGTCGTCCTCGACCACGAGGATGCGGCGGCCGCGCAGCGGATCCGGCCGCGAGGGATCGGGCCGCGCGGGGTCGGGGCGCCCGGCGTCGGCGCGCGCGGGATCGTAGGTGGGACTCACCCGGTCAGACTATGCGCGGTCCCTGGGCCCGACCCCGCGGGTGTCCTGCTTGCGAGCGAGCCGTCACCCCTCGGGTCGCGGCGGCGCGGCGGCGCGGCGATCGGGCGCGTGGCGGGCGGGCGCAGGCGCGGCCTCCTAGGCTCGACGGATGACGCCAGCGCTCGTGGACGTGGTCCTCCCCTGCCTCGACGAGGAGGAGGCCCTGCCCTGGGTCCTCTCCCGCCTGCCCGAGGGGTACCGCGCGATCGTCGTCGACAACGGATCCACCGACCGCTCCGCCGAGGTCGCGCGCGCGCACGGCGCCCTCGTGGTGGCGGAGTCGCGCCGCGGGTTCGGCGCCGCCGCGCACGCGGGGCTCGAGGCCGCGACCGCGCCGCTCGTGGCGTTCTGCGACGCCGACGCGTCGATGGATCCCGCGCTCCTCCCCCGCGTGGTCGACCCGGTCCGCGACGGCGAGCGCGACCTGGTGCTCGGCCGGCGGGTCCCGTCGGCGCGCGGGGCGTGGCCGCTGCACGCGCGGATCGCGAACCTCGAGCTGGCCAGGCGGCTGCGGCGGATCACGGGCGTCCCGCTGCACGACCTCGGCCCCATGCGCTGCGGGCGGCGCACCGAGCTGCTCGATCTCGGGATCCTCGACCGCCGCAGCGGCTATCCGCTGGAGATGCTGCTGCGGGCATCCGCCGCCGAGTGGCGCATCCTGGAGGTGGACATGCCGTACGCGCCGCGCGTGGGGCGGTCCAAGGTGACCGGCACCGTGCGCGGGACCGTCACGGCCGTGCGCGACATGTCGCGTGTGCTGGCCGAGGCGCGAGCGGCGGCAGCGGGAGCCGACCGCACCCCGGGAGGATCCGCGTGACCGCCGTCGTCGTCATCGCCAAGGAGTGCATCCCCGGCCGCGTGAAGACGCGCCTGCACCCGCCGTTCACGCTCGAGGAGGCGGCCGAGCTCGCGTCCGCCGCCCTCGCCGACACGCTCGCCGCCGTCGACGACGCCGCGCCCGAGCGCCGCGTGCTCCTGTTCGACGGCGGGAACCCGCCCGCGGAGGCCGCCGGCTACGACGTGATCCCGCAGGTGACGGGCGACCTCGACGAGCGGCTCGCCGCGATGTTCGACGCGCTCGACGGCCCTGTCCTCCTCGTCGGCATGGACACCCCGCAGCTCACCGCGGCCCTCCTCCGACCCGTGCTCGACTCCTGGGCCGACGGCGCGCGCGGCCCCGACGCCTGGTTCGGCCCCGCCAACGACGGCGGCTTCTGGGCGCTGGGCCTCCGGGATCCGGACGGCGCGCTCGTGCGCGGCGTGCCCATGTCGCGCGACGACACCGGCGCCGTGCAGCTGTCGCGCCTCATCGACGCCGGGCTCGACGTGGCGATGCTGCCCGAGCTCACCGACGTGGACACGGTCGACGACGCGCGGGAGGCCGCCGAGGCCGCGCCCGCCCATCGCTTCGCCCACGTGCTCCGAACCCTGGAGACCGGCGCGAGCACCCGCGCCGCCACCACCGCACCCGCGACATCGCAGAGGGACCCCGCATGAGCCTGGCCGTCGACCACCCCGAGGACCGCGCCTCCGCGCGCGTCCGCACCTTCGGATCCGGTGGCGGCGAGCCCTACGCCCGGGCCCTCCGCGACTCCGGCGAGGTCCTCTTCCTGTCCCTCGCGTCCTCCGACGACGACAGCGCCGAGGTCATGGACCTGGGCCGCTGGAGCGCGGACGCCGACGCGGTGGACGCGAGCCTCCTCGCCGACGCCGCCGGCCCCGTGCTCGACATCGGCTGCGGCCCGGGCCGCATGGTCCGCGCGGCCATGGACGCCGGGCTCGGCGCGCTCGGCATCGACGTCTCCCCCACCGTGGTCGAGATGGCCGCGGGCCTCGGCCTGCCCGTCCTCCACCGCTCGGTCTTCGAGCGCCTGCCCCGCGAGGGCGGCTGGGGCACGCTCCTCCTCCTCGACGGCAACATCGGCATCGGCGGCGACGCGGCCGCGCTCCTCGCGCGCTGCGGCGAGCTGCTCGACGACGACGGCTCCCTCGTGGTGGAGACCCACCCGGATCCCGCCCGCGACCGCACGTTCGAGTGCACGGTCGAGGACGGTCAGGGCCGCGCGAGCGACCCGTTCCCGTGGGCGCAGGTCGGCCGCGACGCCGTCGCGCGCATGGCGGGCGACGCGGGCCTCGACCTCGTTCAGTGCTGGGAGACCGAGGGCCGGTCCTTCTGCCGCCTCGTCCGCGCGTAGAGCGCCGCGACGACGGCCGTCGCCACCGCGGTGGCGACCCACATGAGCGCGAGGCGCGGCGCGTAGTCCGCGATGAGGATCGTCGGGTTGTCGTTGCCGAGGGCGCGTGCCCGGATCTCGGGGACGACCACCAGGGTCATCACCGCCATCACGACCACGCCCGCTTGCACGATCACGAGCGACCCCGGCGGCAGGCGCCGGCCGGCCCTGCGGATCAGCAGGCCCGCGACGAAGACGACGGGCGACAGGATCGCGTCGTGCACCAGGATCGCCAGCAGCAGGAACACGGAGACGCCCACGACCTGGTCGGTGCGCTGCGAGTCGAGCAGCACGAGCGCGCCGACGACGAGGCCGACGACCCCCACCGCGATGAGCGCGATGCGGGCGGCGAGGACGCCGCGCGTCGCGGGGATGCGGGTGCCGGTCATCACATGACCTCCAGGGTCGAGAGCCACTTGGTCTGCAGCACGCCGGGACGCCCGGGCGCGATCATGCGCGCCGGGTAGCCGTGCTGGATGTCGAGGGGCGCGCCGTCGAGTTCAAGCGCGACGAGGGTGAGCGGGTCGCGCACGTACTCCGGGCCCATCTCGGTGCGCCGGAAGCCGCCGCTCTTCTCGAGGCTCGTGACGCGGAGCCGAGCTCCGGGGTCGGCGCCGACCTGGTCCATGAGGTCCATGAGGCGGACGCCGCGCCAGGTCGCCGACTGGCTCCAGCCCTCGACGCAGGAGATGGGGAGCGTCGCGGTGACGAGCCCCATGCCGCGGAGGTCGTCCATCGTGAAGGCGCGGGAGGAGGATCCGTTCGAGACGGTGAGCGTCCACCCGGCGTCCATGGCCATCTCGGTCACGCCGGCGGCCTCAGCCGTGCGGTTGACGGGAAGCGCCTGCGGGCCGGTGCCCATGACGCGCGGGCCGAAGGCGTTGAACGGGGCGAGGATCCGGAACGACTGGCCCGCGGTGAGGCCCACGACCGCGGCGACGGACGCGCCGACCGCCACGAGGAAGCCGCGGCGGGCGACGGGGGTGGGCGTGACGGGGGTGTCGTCGATCCAGGCGAGCACGCGGCCGGTGATGCCGCGGGGCGCGCGGGCCGGAGTGCCGTCGAGAGCATCGGCGGGCGCGTCCTCCGCCTCGTCCCCGACGATGGGCGACTCGTCCGCCTGCCCGCGCCGCCAGTGCCCGGCGATGGCGGGCAGCTTGACGCCGATGTGGATCGCCAGCGACCCGATCACGACGAAGGCCAGCGCGAAGTGCGTCTGCCGGAAGTAGAACGGGAACGGCACCCACTGGAAGGTGTTGAGGAGGCCCATCGTCACCTCGAGCAGCGACGCCCCGACGAACACGGCGATGGACGTGCGCTCCAGGAAAGACACGACCCCGGTGACCGGCGGGTACGTGAGCAGCTCGGGGAAGACGATCCAGAGCTTGGCGAGCAGCAGCGGCACGCAGGCGATGCCGGCCGTGATGTGGATCCCCTGCGTCAGCCGGTAGAGCGACACGGGCGCGGTCGGGAAGCGCATCCACGGCAGCGGGTCCTGGAGGAAGTGGCTGTAGAGACCCGTCGTGAAGCACACGAGGAAGGCGATGCCGAGGAGGCGGCCGATCACGACCGCCAGCCGGGTCGTGCGCGCGGGCGAGGCCAGGCGGCGCCTGGCCTCGTGCATCAGCGTCCGCATGGGGGTCGTCCTTCGTCCGGGGAGCGGCGGGTCGGGGCCGGTCGGCGATCGCCCGGCCGCGCGCCGCCATGATGGAGTGTGCGCACCGCCCTCACCGCCCTCGTCCTCGCCGTCATGGCCGCGCTCACCGGGTGGTCGGTGGTCGCGTTCGATCTGTTCGGCGATGCCGACGACGAGGCGTTCTTCCGTCGCGAGGGTGCCGCGCCGCTGTTCTGGCTCGTGGTCGTCATCTGGGTGGTCTTCGGAGCGGCGGTCCTCCTGGTGCGGAAGCTGCCGGCCCGATCCGCCGCTGCGCTCATCATCCTCGGATCGGTGGGCCTCGGCGCGGTCGCCATGGCCGGACCGCCGAACACCAGCACCGACTCCGCGCGATACGCGTGGGACGGCATCGTGCAGAACGCGGGCGAGTCGCCCTACCGGTACACGCCGGCCGACCCGGAGCTGCGGGACCTCCGGCCCGACTGGCTCTATCCGAAGACCGTCGTCGGGTCGGACGGCGCCGCCACCTGCGAGGGGAAGCGGATCATGGGCGTCCGCGAGGAGGAGACGCACGAGCCGATGTGCACGGCGCTGAACCGCCCCAAGGTGCCCACCATCTACCCGCCGATGGCCGAGCTGTTCTTCGCGGGCGTGCGCGCGGTCGTCCCGGTGACGGCCGAGTACTGGGCGTTCCAGGCCGCCGGGCTCCTGATGATGACGGCCGTGACGCTGCTCCTCCTCCGCGCGCTGCGGAAGCGCGGCAGGCCCGTGTGGTGGGCCGCGCTCTGGGCGTGGTGCCCGCTCGTGGCGAGCGAGGTGGTCACGAACTCGCACGTCGACGCGCTGGGGGCGCTGCTCGCGCTCGCGGCGTCGCTGCTCGTCGCCGGGGGGATGCGGTGGCGCGGCGGCATCGCGCTCGGAGCGGCCATCGCGACCAAGCTCATCCCGGTGATAGCGGCGCCGGCGCTGCTCCGGAAGCAGCCGTGGAAGGTGATCACCGCGGCCGTCGTCACGTTCGCCCTGCTCTACGTGCCGTACGTGCTCAGCACCGGGATCGCCGTGCTCGGCTACCTGCCCGGCTACCTGCAGGAGGAGGGCTACGACGACGGCGGGCGCTTCCCCCTCATCGAGCTCGTCGTGCCCGGGCAGTACGGGCTCATCGCGGTCGCGCTGATCCTCGCGGTCACCGCCGGCCTCGTCTGGTGGAAGACGGACCCGGCGGATCCGTGGCTCGGCCAGCTCGTGATGATCGGCGTCACGCTCCTCGCGGTCAGCCCGCGCTACCCCTGGTACGCGCTGCTGCTCATCCCGTTCATCGCGATGACCGGCCGCGGCGAATGGTTCGCGGTCGTGGCTGCGCTCGCGCTGCGTCTGTTCGCGCCGGACGCCTGGGCGTGGCAGATCGCGCTCGCGACGGCGCTCGTGATCGTCGTGGCCGGCTCGCTCGTGCGGCTCGGACCGGACGGGCGCGCACGCCTCGCGCCGGCTCGGCTGCGGCGGCGGCTCCACCGGGAGCGCGTGCCGGCGGACGGGCCCGACGCGGGCTGATCAGACCCCGCGCGGGATCCGCACGGACAGGCGCTCGCCCGCGACCGGGCGGAGGACGGCGAAGGACGCGGCGTCGAGCTCGGCGGTGACGTCGCCCGCGAGCGCCGACGGGCCGTGGGGCGCGAGGCGGAGCGTGACGAGGATCCGGCCGGCGACGCCCTCGATGCGCCGGACCACGCCGGTCGCGACGTGGCCGGCGGCGGCCGGCGCAGGCTCGGATGCGCGGTCGCGGTCGCGATCACGGTCGCGGAACAGCCGCACGTCCGCCGGCGCGGCGATCAGCACGGTCGGCCGCCCGTCGGGATCCCGACCCGTCAGCCGGTTCATCCCCACGAGCCGGGCCACGTAGTCCGTCGCGGGCCGGGCGGCGACCTCGGCGGGAGCACCCTCCTGCACCTGGCGTCCGTCCTCGAGCACGTGGATCCGGTCGGCCAGCGCGAGCGCGTCCACCGGATCGTGCGTCACGAGCACCGCCGCGCCGCCGAACCGCAGCAGCTCGTCCGCGAGGAGATCGCGCACGTCGAGCCGCGTGCCCGCGTCGAGGGCCGCCATCGGCTCGTCGAGGAGGAGGAGCGGCGGTTCGAGCACGAGGGCGCGGGCGAGCGCGACCCGCTGCGACTGGCCGCCCGACAGCGCGGCGGGCCGGCGGTCGGCGAGGTGCGCGATCCCGAGCCGGTCGAGGAGCGCGCGCGCCCGGTCGTCGGCGACCGCGCGCGCGACGCCCCGCGCGCGCGGGCCGAACGCGACGTTCTGGAGCGCGGACAGGTGCGGGAAGAGGAGGTGGTCCTGGAAGACGACGCCGATGCCGCGGTGCTCGGCGGGGATCCGCACGGCGCTCTCGCCCGCATCCTCCAGCACCCGCCCGTCCAGTGCGACGCGGCCTTCGGTGAGCGGAGCGAGCCCGGCGAGCGCCCGGAGCAGCGTGGACTTGCCCGCGCCGTTGGGACCGACGACCGCGGTCGTGGATCCGGCCGGCACCGCGAGCGCGACGTCGAGCCGGAACGCGGCGCGCTCCACGACGACGCGCGCGTCCAGCCCGTCGGACGCCGGCCGTGCATCGGCCCTCACGCATGCACCCCCGACGCCCACCGGTCGCGCAGGCTCACCAGCACGACGACCGACACCGCGAGGAGCACGAGGCTCAGCACGACGGCGGCGTCCGGATCCGTCTGCAGCGCCAGGTAGGCCGACAGCGGCACCGTCTGCGTCACGCCGGGGAAGCTGCCCGCGAACGTGAGCGTGGCGCCGAACTCGCCGAGCGCGCGGGCGAAGCACAGCACCGCGCCCGCGCCGATCCCGGGCGCGACGAGCGGCAGCGTCACGCGCCGGAGCACGGTCCAGCGGCTCGCGCCGAGCGTCGCGGCGGCGTCCTCGAATCGGCGGTCGGCCCCGCGGAGGGCCCCCTCCACCGCGAGCACGAGGAACGGCATCGCCACGAAGGTCTCGGCGATCACCACGGCCGGCGTCGTGAACGGGATGGTGATCCCCGTCAGCGCCTCGAGCGGCCCGCCGATCAGCCCGCGGCGCCCGAGCAGGAGCAGGAGCGCCACGCCGCCGATCACGGGCGGCAGCACGAGCGGCACGGTCACGAGCGCACGGAGGATCCGCTGCACCACGGCCGGCCGGCCCGCCGAGCGGGAGAGCACGAACGCGAGCGGCACCCCGAGCACGAGGCTGAGCGCGGTCGCGGCGAGCGCGCTGCCGAGCGAGAGGCCGAGGGCGCGCGCGACGCCGGGATCCGCCAGCCGCTCCCCCAGCGTCGCCCACGGCGCGCGCACCACGAGGGCCGCGAGCGGCAGCACGAGGAACGCGAGAGCGACGCCGGCGGGGATCCAGAGGAGCGCCGGGACGCGGTCGGCGCGCTCGCCCGAGCGGACGCGAGACCGGACGCCGGTGCCGCTGCCCGCGCGCTCAGGGCGCACGGAATCCCGCGGCCTGGAACACGGCGCGGGCGTCGTCGCCGGCCATGTACTCGGCGAACGCGGCGGCGAGCGCGGGCGACGCGGATCCGGCGAGCGGCGCCACGACGCAGTCGGTCGTGGCGTCCACCTCGTCCGGCAGCGGCACGCCCTCGACCTCGTCGCCCGCGGCGCGCACGTCCGTCTCGTAGACGACCGCCGCGTCCACCTCGCCGAGCTCGACGCGGGTGAGGGCGGCGCGCACGTCCTGCTCGAGCGAGTCCGGCTGCGGCGTGATGCCCGCCGCGGCGAACGCCTGCGCCGCCGCGGCCCCGCACGGCACCTCAGGCGCGCAGAGGGCGAGCGTCCGGGCGGGGTCGGCGAAGTCCGCGAGGCCCGCGATGCGGCCGGGATTCCCGGGCGGCACCGCGATCTCGAGCGCGTTTCGGGCGAACACGCGCGGATCAGCGGCCGTCTCCCCCGCATCCACCACCGTCGTCATCGTCGCGTCCGAGGCGGACGCGAACACGTCCGCGGGCGCGCCCTGCACGATCTGCTGCGCGAGCGTCGAGCTGCCGCCGTACGAGACCGTGACGGTCACGCCCGGGTGCACGCTCTCGAAGTCACGGGCGACCTCGTCCATGCTGCCGGTGAGCGACGCCGCGGCCTGCACGACGAGCGTCCCGGCGAGGGAGTCGGGGGCGGGATCGGGGACGCCGGCGGGCGCGGATCCGGCCGCCGCGCACCCGGCGAGCAGCCCGGCCGCGAGCGCACCGACGACTGCCGCGCGCGCGACGGTCGCCCGACGTCGCCGGCGCATCACGCCCGCCCACCCGTCAGCGTCTCGGGCGCGAGCCGCTCGACGCCCACGTTCGTGGCCTTCACGGTCGCGGCGGCGGGAGCACCCACCTCGAGCCCGAGCTCGTCGGCGGCCTCGCGGCTGATGAGCGACACCATCCGGAACGGCCCCGCCTGGATCTCGACCTGCGCCATGACCCCGTCGCGCACGACGCGCGTGACTATGCCCGGCATGCGGTTCCGCGCCGAGGTCGGCGGGCGATCGGCGCCGGATGCGGCCAGCGACCCGTCCGCGGCGAGCTCGATCGCGAGGTGCGCGAGCTGCACGCCGTCGACCTGGATCAGCCGCCCCTCGCCGCGCACGAGGTCGAGCCGGCCGGCGTCGGCCCAGCGGCGGAGCGTGTCGTCGCTCACGCCGATGAGGGCGGCGGCCTCGCTCACGCGGTAGCGGAAGGGTCCGGATGCGGATCCCGCGGCGACGGGCGGCTCGGCATCCGCGGCGCGTTCGGGCGTGCGGTCCCTCTTCTGCGTCATGCGACGATCCTAAGCACCGCAGACGCGGCGCGCGCCCGTCGCCCTCAGCCGCTCCGCGTCGGCCCCGCTCCGGCGCGCGCGTAGCCTGGACGCATGAGCACCTCGCTGGGGATGCCGGCGATGCCGCGTCCCGCCGCCGCTCCGGGCCCCGCCCGGCCCGACGATCCGGCGCTCCTCGACCCCTTCGGCCGGCGCGCGACCGACCTCCGCATCTCGCTCACCGACCGCTGCAACCTGCGCTGCACCTACTGCATGCCGGCCGAGGGACTCCCGTTCACGCCCGACCGGCAGGCGCTGCAGCTCGCCGAGATCGAGCGGCTCGTGCGCATCGGCACGCGCGACCTCGGCGTCCGCCAGGTGCGCTTCACGGGCGGCGAGCCCCTGCTCCGCCGCGACCTCATCGAGATCATCGCCGCGTGCGCCGCGATCCCCGACCGACCCGAGATCTCCCTCACCACCAACGCGATCGGCCTCTCGTCGCGCGCGCAGGCCCTCAAGGACGCGGGGCTCGACCGGATCAACGTGTCGCTCGACTCCGTGCACGCCGAGACGTTCCGGCTCATCACGCGCCGCCCGTTCCTCGACCGCGTGCTCGACGGGATCGACGCCGCAGCTGCTGCGGGGCTCGCGCCCATCAAGATCAACGCGGTGCTCGTGCGCGGCGTCAACGACGACCAGGCGGCGGATCTCCTCGAGTGGGCGGTCGCGGGCGGACACCAGCTGCGCTTCATCGAGCAGATGCCGCTCGACGCCGACCACGCGTGGGACCGCGACGAGATGATCACGGCCGCCGAGATCCGCGCGCGCCTGTCGGAGCGCTTCACGCTCGTGCCCGACGAGGAGCCGCGCGACGGATCCCCCGCCGAGCTCTGGCGCGTGCACTCGCGCGAGGGCGGGGCGGGCACGGCGATGCTCGGCCGCGTGGGCGTCATCGCGAGCGTCACCGAGCCGTTCTGCGCCGACTGCCGCCGCACGCGCCTCACCGCGACGGGCGGCGTGCGCAGCTGCCTCTTCTCGCACACCGAGACCGACCTGCTCGCTCCTCTCCGCTCCGGCGCGTCCGACCAGGAGATCGCCGACCTCTGGCGCGGCGCGATGTGGGCGAAGCCGAAGGGCCACGGCATGGACGACGCCGACTTCATCCAGCCCGCCCGCTCCATGAGCGCGATCGGGGGCTGACGTGATCCTCTCCGTGGAGCTCTTCGCCGCAGCTGCCGCCGCGCTCGGCCGCACGACCGACGAGCTGGAACTGCCGTCCGCAGCTGTGCTCGGCGACCTCATGGACGCGCTCGGCGCCCGTGCCGCCGCGAGCTCGGATCCGGCGAACGCGTCCGCCGTCCTCGCCCGCTGCACCTACCTCGTCGAGGGCGTCGCGACCACGGACCGGGACGCACCCCTCACCGCCGGTAGCGCCGTGGACGTGCTGCCGCCGTTCTCGGGCGGCTGAATCCGACGCGCTCGCACCCGTTGGCAGGGACGCGTCGCAGCGGGAGGGTGGGGCATGCCCGGCGAACCCGACCCCGATCCCACCCGCGTCCGCGACCAGCCCGCGATCCGCATCGGGCGCCGCCGGCAGTGGCTCGTCCCCGCGGGGCTGATGGCGGGGATCACCGTCGGACTGCTCGTCGCGGCGCTCGGGCTGGAGACGGTGATCCCGCTGGCGGGGATCACCGCGACGGCCCTCCTCTACCTCGCCATGCTCGTCGTCGCAGCGGCGGTGAGCACAGCGCGCATCCGGAACCTCGCCTTCGCCTGGCTCATGGGCATCATCGCCGTCGTCGCGCTCGGGTCGCTGCTCCTCCTGCTGCTGTCGGAGCGCACGGGCGCCTGACGGCGGGGCGCCGCTCCCGCCGCTCCCCTGTGCGCGGAGGTCCAGCTCGGCGACGACCGCGGCGACGCGCCGACGGGCAGCGGCATCCAGCCCCGTCGTCGTCCGTGGGCGGGTGCGGGGATCACCGCATCCTGACGCGCGTGGGCGTCAGACGCCGGGCCCGGCGCGCTGACGCGCGCCCGCTCCGTCAGCGCCCGTCGTACGCCGCCTGCAGCTCGGCCACGACGAGCCGGCCCATGCCCATCATCGCGGCCATGGCGCGCGCGGCGCCCTCGGGGTCGGGCCCGCCGATCGTGGACGCCATCGCCTCCGGGACGACCTGCCACCAGAAGCCCCAGCGGTCGCGCACCCAGCCGCAGCGGCCCTCGGTCCCGCCGTCGGCGAAGGCGTCCCAGTAGCGGTCGACCTCCTCCTGGTCCGCGGCCGAGATCGACAGGGACACCGCCTCGGTCGCCTGCATGCCCGGGCCGCCGTTCAGCAGGCGGATCCCCTGGCCGTCGAGCTCGACGTCGATCACGAGGGCGGTGCCGCGGAGGGCCGGGTCGGGGAAGTCGTCGGGGTAGCGCGAGGTGTCGGTGATCCGCGAGTCGGGGAACAGGTCGACGTAGAACCGGGCCGCCTCCTCGATCTCCTCGCCGAACCAGAGGGTGGGGGTGATGCGCGGCATGGCTGCTCCTCGTGTCGGACGGCGGCATCGACGCGCGCCGGCGTCGCCACGCTAGCCACCGGAGAGCCTGCCGGCCAGAGCCCGACCGACAGCGGATGCGGCGGGCGACTCAGGACGTGCGGCGCCCCGCGAGGACTGCCTCGAGGACGGCAGCGCCGCGATCCGCGTCCGCCACGGTGACCAGCCGCGCTCGACCGCCGCTGAGCCGCACGACGAGGCCGGGCCCGGATCGGGTGACGTACGCCAGCCCACGACCTGAGAGGCGCAGGCCCCAGCCGCCCCACTGCCCCGGCGAGACGTCCTCCCACCCGGCCGACTCGATGCGGGCGAGCGGGACGCGCATGATCGGGATCCGCGTCCACGCCGACACGACGCGGAACCCGCGCCGGTCGACCGTGACGTCGACGCGGGCGAGAGCGAGCACGGCGACGCCGGCCACGACCAGCGGGATGCCGGTGAGCGCGGCGGTGCCGGCGTCCCCCGCCGACGCGCTGGCCGCGGCGACGAACCCGAGCACCACGACGGCCGCGCCGATGCCCGCGAACCATCCGCTGCCGGTGCGCCCGCGCCAGGCCACGCGGGCCGTGGCGGGGATCTCGAGCGGCGCCACGTCGTGCGCGGGGACGGGTCCGGCGGCGCGGACCAGGACGGCCACGGGGATCCCGGCCGCCACTGCTCCCACCCCGAGGAGCACGACGCTCCACGCGACGGGGAAGGTGCCGTCGCCGACGGCGGCGGACGCCGCGATCGCGATCCATCCCGCGGAGAGGATGCCCGTCACGAGGTTCGCGACGAGGAGCACCGTGGCCGCCGTGCGCCGGTCCCGTGCCCGCAGGGCGGCGACGGCCAGCGCCACGGACACGACCGCGAGGCCCAGCGCGACCGCGAGCATCACCCAGGGCGAGCCCCATCCGTCGGGCGTCCCGTCGGCGGCGAAGTGGACGGCTATGCGGGCGGGCAGCTCCGGCGCGAGCAGGACGGCCGCGACGCCGAGCGCAAGGGCGATGACCGCCGCCGGGGCGACCACCGCCACGCGCGCGCCGGTCGGCAGGGGCGAGGGTGCTGTGGTGGTCATCGTGCTCCCTTGATCATGGTGAGGAGGTCGTCGAGCGGCACCTCGAGGGTGTCCGCCTGGTCGCGCAGCTCCTCGACGAGCGTCCGCAGGCGGTCGAAGGACGCGTTGCCCGAGCGGATCACCGTCGCGCCGCGGCCTCGACGCAGCTCGATCAGCCCGTCCGCCTTGAGGCTCGCGTACGCGCGGAGCACCGTGTGCATGTTCACCTCGACGGAGGCGGCGAGGTCGCGCGCCGACGGCAGCCGCTCCCCGCTCGCGAGCTCGCCGCGCGCTATCGCGTAGCGGATCTGCGTGGCCACCTGCTCGGCGAGCGAGGCCTTCGCCGCAGGATCCACCGTGATGAGCATGTTCGCATTCTATGCGAACAATCTCCCTCAGAGCGAGGGGCGGGTCACGCCGACTCGCGCACCACCAGCTGGTGCCGCACCGTGCGGATCACCTCGGGGCCGGAGCGCGGCAGGTCGCCCGCGATCATCGCGACCGCGAGGTCGAGCGCGTGGCGGGCGAGCTCGTCGAGGTCGACCGCGAGCGTCGTGAGGGTCGGCGCGAGCAGGCGGCCGAGCGAGAGGCCGTCGATGCCGACCACGCGCACGTCGCCCGGCACGTCGACGCCCGCGCGACGGCAGGCGGAGAGCACGCCGAGGGCGCACACGTCGTTGAAGGCGACGATCGCGTCGGCCGTGCGCGGGCGGGCGACGACGCGCTCGGTCGCGACGGCGGCGGCCTCCGCCGTGGGCGCGGATGCGCGGACGACGGACACCTCCATCGACCGCGCCTCGAACGCGCGCACGAGCAGGGCGGCGCGGGGGCTGGGGCCCGCAGCGACCGCGGCGTCGAGCACGACCGGGTGCCGCACGCCGACCGCGTCGAGGTGGTCGGCGAGGGCGTCGATCGCCTCCGAGGGATCCAGCTGCACGGCGGCGCGCAGGGGGTCGCCGCGCGGATCCAGCTCGACGACCGGCACCGAGCCGAGCCGCGCGATCCACTCGGCGGCGCGCGATCCGAGGGTCCCGATCACGGCGTCGGTCTGCGCGCCGAGGGCTTCGACCATGCGGTCGGAGTCGGCGGCGAGGCCCACGTCGGCGAGCGACACGTTCCAGCCTCGTGCCGCCGCGATGCGCACGACCGCGGCCGCGAGCTCGGGCGACCACGGGTTCCGCAGGTCGTCGACCACGAGGCCGAGCTGGTGGTCCCCGCCCGTCACGAGCCCGCGCCCGAACCGCGACGGGCGGTACGCGAGCTGATCCGCGGCGTCGAGCACGCGCCGCTTCGTCTCCTCGCTGATGCCCGGCATGCCGTTCATCGCGCGCGTCACGGTCTGGCGGGAGACCCCGGCGGCGGCCGCGACGTCGTGGATCGTGGCGCGGCCGGCCGCCTCCCGGCCGGCCGCGCCCGACCCGCTCAGCCGCGCAGGTCCAGCCACGCCACCTGCTCCGGGGTGAGCTCGATCGACAGGCCGCGCATCGAGGAGCGGACCTCCGTGATGGTGCGCGGGCCGAACAGCGGGAAGGTCGGGAACGGCTGCGCGAGCACGTAGGCGAGCGCGATCGCCGTGGCCTGCACGCCGTGCTGGGCGGCGAGCTCCTCGGCGCGGCGGAGGCGCTCGAAGTTGTCGTCGCCGTAGTAGCAGCGCACGAGCTCCGGGTCGCTCAGGTCGTCGGGACGGGCGCGGCCCGTGAAGAAGCCGCGGGCCTGCGACGACCACGGCAGCAGCGGGATCTGCCGCTCCTCGAGCCAGGCCTTGGAGGCCGGATCCGTGACGTGCACGCATCCCGCCCACGGCACGTCGTACGCCTCGGCCAGGCCGAAGTGGTCGCTCAGCGCCTGGAACCCGGCCCGGCCGTTCGCCTTCGCGTAGGCCTGCGCCTCGTCGAAGCGCTCGGGCGTCCAGTTGGAGACGCCGTAGGAGCGGATCCGCCCGGCGCGCTGGTGCTCGTCCATCACGTCGACGAACTCCCCCACCGGCACCTCGAGGTTGTCGCGGTGCATGAGGTAGATGTCGGCGTAGTCGGTGCCCTGGCGCTCGAGGCTCTCCAGCAGCTGGCTCGTGAGCGACTCGGGATCGCAGTGCGGGGTGTGGGCGCCCTTGGTGATCACGACGACGTCCTCGCGGATGCCGCGGTTCCGGATCCACGTGCCCAGGCGGCCCTCGAGCACGCCGCCGCCGTAGATGTAGCCGGTGTCGAAGGCGTTGCCGCCCTGCTCGACGAAGTGGTCGAAGATCGCGGAGGCGTGCGCGAGGTCGGGCTGGTTGTCGACGCCCATGACGAGACGCGACATGCGCTTGCCGACTCCGGGGATCTCGCCGTAGAGCATCGGGCTGTCGTCGCGGACCGCGAGGGGCCGGCCGGAGACGGTGGGGATGTCCGCGTCCTCCGACTCGAACGGGTAGCGGAGCTGGAGCGCGGCGCGCCACCGGTCGAGCGTGCGGGCCGTGGCGAGCGTCTCGTCGAGCGTCATCTGGGCGGCCTCGCCGAGACCCGCCGCGAGCGCGTCGGTCGTGGCGTCGGCCTCGATCGCGTACGGCTTCGCGCCCGCGAAGGTGAGCGTGCGCGGCTCCTCGCCGACGACGGAGACCTCGATGGTGGGCGTGTCGCCGAGGGTCCACGGGTCGCTGAGGTGGATGCGGCCCTTCGAGCCGTGGATAGTGAGCGCCTGCGGCTCGTCGAGCGCGACGCCCGTGCGGAGGGTCGCGGTGATGCCCTGCTGCCCGGCGCCGCCGCGGTAGGTCGCGCGCGCGACGGACCACTCGTCGACGCCGGTCGGGCCGACCGTTCCGTCCACCTCCAGGGTGAGCGGCTCGGCGACGGCGATCCCGGTCGCGGCCTGCACCACGGCGGCCGCGGCGGTGACCGTGTAGCCGCCGACGTCGAGGATCCCGCCGCCCGCGGTCGCGGTGTCGTAGAGGCGCCCGGTGCGGGATCCGGTGCGGAAGGAGAAGGACGCGTCGACGTGGGCGACGTCGCCGATCACGCCCTCGCGCAGCAGGTCGAGGAGCGCCGCGGTCTGCGGGTGGAAGCGGTACATGTACGCCTCGACGAGCGGGACGCCCGCCGTGCGGGCCGCGTCGACGAGCGCCATCGCGGTGCCGTGGTTGACGGCGAGCGGCTTCTCGCAGAGGACGGCCTTGCCGGCCTCGAGCGCGCGGATGACGAGGTCGGCGTGGCCGGTGTGCACGGTGGAGATGTAGACGGCGTCGACGGCCGGATCCGCGAGGACGGCGTCGTAGTCGGCGCCCGTGACGTCGGCGAAGCCGTGGTCGGCCGCCTCCGCCGCGAAGGCGCCGGCGCGCTCGACGCTCGAGCTGCCGGCGGCGACGAGGCGGGCGGCGCGCTCGCTCGCGGGGAGCTGGGAGAGGAAGCGGCGGGCGATGCTGCCCGGGCCGAGGACCGCCCAGCCGGGTGCGGTCGTGGTGGTCGGGGTGGGATCGGTCATGGTGGAGCCCTTCGCGGCGTCATCGGCGTGAACGTTCACGACGACGCTACGGGCGGGGATCCGGTCACGTCAAGAGCGGCCGACCATCGGGCACGTGAACGTTCACGGTCACCTCATCGACCGTTCCCGCCGGAGATGCCGCCGCCGTCGCGTCACGTTCCGTCACGCGGGCCCCGGATCGCAGCCGGGCTGCCTATCGTCGAGCACACCACGGCCCGCCGGCCGACCCGACCCGCACGACGAAGGAGCGCACCATGCCGCAGCACCCCAAGGGATCCGTCCTCGAGTTCGACCTCCTCGGGACGGGATCCGGCGTCCTCCAGGAGGTGTCCATCGCGGGAAGCGAGCACACCGTCCGCGCCGAGGGCCACCCCGCGTTCGGCGGCACGGACAGCGCGCCCAGCCCGCTCGACCTCGTGCTCTCCGCGTACGTCTCGTGCAACCAGGTGACGGCGACGATCATCGCGCTCGGCCAGGGCATCACCCTCGGCGCCTTCGAGGGCCGCGTGCAGGCCGAGCTCGACAACTCCGTCCTCGTCTTCGGCGCCGAGGGCGACGGCACGTTCCAGCGCCTGACCCTCACGGTCGACCTCGAGACCGAGCTCGACGACGCCGCCTTCGACGCGTTCGTCGCCGAGGTCGCGCGCCGCTGCCCGCTCACGCAGCTCTTCGAGCGGGCCGGGGTGCAGATCACGAACGCCTGGACGAACCGGGCGCTCGCGCGGGTCTGATCACCCCACCGGAGACGGCCTGCGGCGGAGGCGTCCGCCGCCGGACCGCGCTGCTCACCGGGCGGCGCGGTCCGCGGCATCGGCCGTACGACCTCCGCCCGCCTCCTCGATCTCGTCGACGAGCCGCCCGAGCAGCCGGGTCAGCTCGGTGCGCTCCCGGGCCGTCCACTCCCCCACGAGCTCGCCGAGGAGCGCGCGGGCCGTGGCGGAGTTCCGGTCGAGCACCCGCTCGGCCTCGGGCGTCGCGCGCACGAGGACGGCGCGACGGTCATCGGGGTCGGGCTCGCGGATCACGAGGCCCCGCTCCTCGAGGCGCCGCACGTGCGCGGTCATCGTCGACTTGTCGACGCCCTGCCAGTCGGCGAGCACGCGCATCCGGGTCGCGCCGCACTCGGCGAGGTGGGCGAGGAGCCACGTGTCGGTGGACGAGAACGCCCCGCCCTCGTCCGCGAGCATCCCGCGGCGCACGTCGGGCCGCGAGGCCCAGCGGGTGATCGCGAGGACCGCCCGCTCCATCGCCGCACCGACGGATGCGCCGTCCTCGCCTGGGAGCTCGCTCACCGTTGGATCCCCGTCCCCTCCGTGCTCGCCGATCGTTGGTATCCTCAAACCATATCGTCCGTACCCGGACGGAACGCACGCCCCGCACGATCCGAGAGGAAGCACCCCATGTCCACCCCGAGCACCGACCCCCGCGCGCACGCCGTCCCGGCCACGCCCCGCGAGGTGATCGCGAGCTACACCGAGTACGCCGACGCGCAGGCCGCCGTCGACACGCTGTCCGACAAGGAGTTCCCGGTCGCCTCGACGCAGATCGTGGGCCACGACGTCCGCACCGTCGAGACCGTCACCGGCCGGGTCACAAACGGCAGCGCCGCTGTGCGCGGAGCCGCGGGCGGCGCCTGGTTCGGACTCATGCTCGGCGTGCTGTTCGGGATCTTCACCCCCGGCGTCGCGTTCCTCGGCGTCCTCCTCGTAGCCGTCGGCATCGGCGCGCTCTGGGGCGCGCTGTTCGGCTTCGTCGGCCACTACGCCACGCGTGGCAAGCGCGACTTCGCCTCGATCCAGACGCTGACCGCCGGCCGCTACGACGTGCTGGTCGACAGCGCGCGGGCCGCCGAGGCGTCGCGGATCCTGTTCGACACGACGGGCGCGCCGCGCGCCTGACCCGACGCATCACCCCGACGCGGACGGGCGGCCCAGCCGCCCGTCCGCGTCGTCATGTCCGGGGTGCGACCTGCGGGGCCTCGAGCGTGAGCCACTCCTCGTCGATGCGGTAGCCGAGCGCCGCGCCGGCCGCGATGATGGCCGCGTTCTCGCTCGATCCGCCGGTGCGGAACGACGTCACGCCCGCCCCGAGGAGCGCCAGCACGCAGGCCGCCTTCACGGCCGCGCCGAGGCCGCGACCGCGGTGGGCGGCCTCGACGACCGTCACGTCGGTCTCCGCGGCGCGGCCCGTGGGATCCAGGTCGACGAACGTCATCGCGAGGAGCGCACCCGCGACGTCGAAGGCGCCGTAGCCGCGGCGGCCGGGCGCCGGGACGCGGGCCGAGACCGGCGTGAGACCAGCGTGCCGCGTGGCGGGGCCGCCCGGGTAGTCGTCGAGCGTGGCGGCGTCGAGCGCGAGGATCCGCGGGACGTCCTCCGGGGCGAGCTCCCGGAGCACCGCGTCCGGGCCGACGCGGTCGATGAGCGCCCGCAACCTGGCCGGATCCGCGTCGGCCGCGTCGAGCTGCGCGCCCCACGACCGGGCGTTCACGATCCAGCCCTCCTCCCGGAGGCGGGCGACCCGCGGGTCGTCGGATCGGGCGATGACGGGCTCAGCGCTCATCCCGCGAGCCTGGCATGGCACGGCCGCCCAGGACAGGCAGCCGACCCGCGCCGCCGACCGCAGCACGGAGAGCCACGGGATGCTGCGGCTGTTCGCGGTGGTCGGGCGCGGCGGCGGAGTGAGGTGCCCCGCGGTCCTCGTCAGCCGAGGAAGTAGTCGCGGACCTTCTCGTCGGAGTCCAGGATCCGCTCCGTCTCCACCCCGACCGAGCGCGCGAGGTCGACCGACCCCAGGAGGGCCGCCTCGACGTCCGGCGAGAAGGCCCTCTCGAGCACCTCGAGGCAGGTGGCCATGCTCGCGTCGAGCTCGTCGATCAGCGCCTGGTCCTCGGCGGCGAGCTGCTCGTCCAGCTCGCGCTGGTCGCGCAGGTAGCCCTCGACGAGGGCTGCCTCCCGCCGGGAGAGCGCGTCCGAGACGGCCGAGTGCATGATCATGCCCACCGTGTTCCCGATGACCGCCCCGAGCACCGGTACCGGGATGAGCGCCTGGCCCACGAAGGACGACAGCGCGCCGACGGCCGCCTCCAGGCAGACCAGCTCGGCGTTCTCGAGGAACTCCGCCTCGGCGATCTCGCCCGTCCGGAGCCGGTGCGCCTGCTCAGCGACGCCGAACGCCGCGGTCACCATGGCGCTTGCCACGGCTGCGGACGTGGCGGTGAAGTTGGTGAGCGCGTAGATGCTGAGGCCGCGGATCCCGCCCGTCAGGAAGCCTCGGCCGGAGTCGCCCGCGATCTCGGTCCAGTCCTCCTCGGTGAAGTCCTGGAGCCGCGTGCCGGCACGGCGCTTCCGCACCACGGCGAGCACGAATGCCGTCGCCCCCTCGACCCCCGCGGCGACCAGGGTCGCCTTCGCGCCCTCCCGGGCCGTCGGCCTGCTCGCGCGGTGGGCATCGTCCCGGCGGCCCTGGTCGGTCGCGCGCAGCGAGTCCTTCTCCCCCTCCAGCGTCGCCTCGTACACGCCGCGCTGCACCTCGTCGTAGCGGAGGTGCGAGGCCTCGAGCGACTCGATCCCCAGGTCGCGGGTCGCGAAGAAGGTCTGGACGGCCTTCCAGTCGCGGAAGGACGGGCCATCGCCCCCGCGGGTGAGCAGGCGGCCCGCCTCCTCGCGACTCATGCCGTGCAGCGCCTGGATCACCTCGAAGTGGTCGCTCGGGATCTGGTACCTGCCGCCGCCGCTCACGAAGTCCGGGTACCTCTCGAGGTGCTCGGCGATGGCACCGAGCCCGAATCGACCGCCCGCCGCTACGAACTTCTGCTGGATCTCGACGCCGCCGCGCATCAGGTCGACCGGTCCGTTGTCGTTCACCCACTCGTAGACCCGCCCCGCGCCCAGGATCTGGCTCCGCGCGTCCCCGATCCCGCTCTCGGCCGCCTCGGCGATGAAGCCGTGCATCCCCTTCGTCCCGCCCCGGTTGCGCCCGACCACCTCGAGGTCGATGGTGCGGATGGCCGCGTCGACCCGTGCCAATGCGTCGCGGAGGTTCCCGTCCTGGCGCCGGAGCGCGGCGAGCAGCCCGTCGAGGCGCACCTGGTTGAGGTGGTTCACCCATGCCGCGACCGCCTGCTCCTGGTTGCGCGCGGCGAGCTCCGGCACGTCAACCACGGTCGGCGTCCCCCTCGACCCGCTCGCTCAGCAGCGCCGCGCAGGCTTGCGTGCTGTTGACCAGAGCGGCCAGGCGCGACCGGTCGCTCGCAGGGAGAGCCGCGAAGTCGGCGCCGAAGGAGCGCATCGCCTCGCGGTAGCTCGTCGTGAGCGATATCCGGAGCTCGTCAGTGCGTCGGAGGAGGGCGTCGACCCTGGTGGCCAGCTCCTCCACGCGGGCGGTGTTGCGCATGACCGCGCCGAGAGCCTCCTGCTTCTCCTCGCGGGTCTCGCCCTTCTTCCACGCGAACAGGGCGACCGAGGTGAGGATCGCCGCTCCCGCGACGCTCCAGCCCACCGGACCGGACAGGGCGAGGATGGCCCCGCCCATGGCCGTCCCGCCGCCGCCGGCCGCCAGAGCGCCGCCGCCGAGCCAGGCGAGGGCCGCGTTCGTGGCCGCAGCGCCGGACAGGGCGGAGATCGCCGTGCCGGTCGACGCGGCGCCGAAGGTGGTCGCGACCCACATGGCCGCGCTCGGCGCCACGCTCGCGACCGCGGCCCCGGCGGCGAACCCGGCACCGCCTCCGGCCGCGGACCGCCGGACGGCCTCGAGGTCCCGCCGGGCGAACTCCTCGACGTCCAGGAACTCCGCCTTGTCGACGTCGATCCGGCCGATGGCCGCGTCGAAGGACTTCGGGGTGTTGGCGATGCTGTTGACCAGCGCCTCCACGTGCTCGATCAGGTCGGTCGACCGCTCGCGCTGGCGCAGGAGCGCGAGTCCCGCGTCGTTCATCCTCGTGTACGCGATGTTGTACGCGGCGACGGCGTCCTCGTAGGGATCCGGCTTCCTGGCAGCGAGCTTCTCGACGGTCTCCTTCGTCGTGTCCCGGAGATCCCCCACGCGCTCGCCCACCTGCGTGGACGCGGCGCGCGCCATCCGGGCAGCCTCGTCCATCGCCTTCGCGATGCCGTCCCTGGCTTTGCCCAACCCGCGCTGCTCGTCCATCGCACGCCACCGATCCCCGTCGAAGTCATTTCCTCACTGGAGGATATAGACGACCGGCGACGTCGTCGCGGGAGGCGGATGCACCACCGCGGTCACACCCCGCCCGCGACCCCCTCCCGCCGCATCGCCTCGACGAGAAGGACCTCGACCGCGTCGACCGCGCGCACCAGCTCCGCGGGCTCGGCACCCATGCGCCCCACGACCGCGTCGACCCCGCGGAGCCCCGCGCGCGTCAGGAGCTGCTTCTCGTTCGTGATCCACTCGCCGCGGTGGGCGAGGATCGCGTGCGCCGCGGAGCACGCGGCCTCGGAGAGGAGCCCGGCGCACTGCGCGACCCGGCCGTGGCGGGCGTGGCCCTCGCGGGCGTAGTGCAGCGTCAGCTCGGCGCGCTGCCACCAGATCCCGGGCGCGGACTCACGGAGGGCCGGCGGGTACGCGAACTCCGGCACCTCGCCGCGGAGGGTGCGATTCACGCCCACCTCGGCCAGCAGGATCGTGCTCGGCAGGCCCGCCTGATGGAAGAGGAGCGTCTCGATGGTGAAGCGGCCGGCGAGCGCCTCCTCGTGGACGGCCTCGATCGCGTCGAGGTCGCGGTAGTGGACGTCGACCGTGCGGCCGTCGACGTGGAGCGCACCGCCGCCGTCGAAGACCGGGCCCCAGCCGCCGCGCGGGCTGAGCCCGCCGGGCCAGCCGAGCGCGCGCAGGTCGTCGGGTTCGAATGCCCCGCGGTAGTAGACGGCCACGTCCCAGTCGCTGTCGGGCCGGGCGACACCCTGGGCGCGGGATCCGCCGAGCGCGACGCCGCGCACGCCGGGCACGGACGCCAGCGCGTCGGCGGCCAACTCGAGGAACGCGTCGTCGTCGAGCCCGAGGATCGGACCCGCGTCGACGCCGCCCGTCACGCCCGCCCCGCCACGCTCCGCCACGACTGGATCCCGCCGCGGAGGCTCACCGCATCCCGGCCCGCCTCGCGCAGGGCCGCCGCGGCAGCCCGCGAGCGCACGCCCGAGGCGCAGTAGACGATCACGCGGTCGGTGATCTCGCCGGGCACCGCGCCCGGATCCACCGTGACGATGCGCACGGGCACCGCGACGTGGCCGGGGATGGAGTCGGCCAGGCGCTCGTCGGGCTCGCGCACGTCGAGGAGCACGACGGACTCGTCCGAGGCGAGGATCCGCTCCACGGCCTCCGCGTCGAGCTCGGTGCCGTCGCTGGCCGCGCCCACGCCGCAGAACAGGTCGTAGTCGGCGAGCGCCGTGACCCGCTGGCGGCCCTTCGCGCGCTTCACGCCGATGGTGCGGCTGGTGCCGGCGAGCGCGTCGAGCACGACGACCCGGCCGATCAGCGGCGTCCCCGCGCCCGTCACGAGCTTGATGACCTCGGTCGCCATGAGCGCACCGACCGTGCCGCACACCGCGCCGAACACGCCCGCCTCCTCGCAGGAGAGGACGGCGCCGTCGGCGGGCGGCTCGGGGAACACGTCGCGGTAGTCGATGCCGCGGCCGTCGGGCGCCGCGTCCCAGAAGACGGTGACCTGCGCGTCCCACCGGTACACGGATCCCCACACGCACGGCACGCCGACCAGGGCCGCCGCGTCGCTGATGAGGTAGCGGGTGGCGAAGTTGTCGGTGGCGTCGACGACCACGTCGTATCCGCTGAGGATCCGGATGGCGTTGTCGTCCGTCAGCCGCTCGGCGTGCTCCACGACCTCGACGCCGGGGTCGGTGCGGTGCACGGAATCCGCCGCTGACGTGGTCTTCGGCCGGCCGACGTCCGGCGTGCCGTGGATGGTCTGGCGCTGGAGGTTGGAGAGGTCCACAGCATCGTCGTCTACGATTCCGAGGGTCCCGATCCCCGCCGCGGCCAGGTACTGCAGCACGGGGGAACCGAGGCCGCCCGCGCCGATCACGAGCACGCGCGCCTGGTCGATGCGGGACTGACCCCCCATCCCGATGCCGGGAAGGGCGAGGTGCCGGGAGTGGCGTTCGCGCCTCTCGTGCGCATCCTGCCCGGAGCCATGACCACCGAGGCCCCGCCCCCCGGGGTGCGTGCCGTCCAGATCGACGAGCGGCAGAGACGACCCCATGACAGACCTCCGTACGGACGGCGGACGCGGACGCGCGTCGACCGGACCCAGCGTACGACGGCCCGCCGACGGTCCCCGCGGCGGCCGCCCGTCCGGTCCCCTCGGCCGGTTCCACCACCGTCGCTGGGGCGACGCCTGGCTCATCGGCCTCCTCGGCTTCCTGCTCGCGCTCCCCCTCGCGGGCGCCCCGTCGGTCTGGTACGACGAGGCCGCCACCGTGATCTCGGCCACGCGCGGCTGGGACGATCTCCTCCGCGAGCTCAGCACGGTCGACGCCGTCCACGGCCTCTACTACGCGGGCATGAAGGTGTGGTTCGAGCTGGTCGGCTACTCCCCCACGTCGCTGCGCTTCCCGAGCGCGGTGTTCATCGGCCTGGCCGCCGCGGGCGTCGTGCTGCTCACCCGCACGATCTCCACGCGCGCGACCGGCATCGTCGCGGGGCTGGTCTTCGTCGTGATCCCCCGCTCGGCGTGGATGGGCACGGAAGGACGCTCGTTCGCGCTCGGCACCCTCATCGCGGTCGCGCTCACCGTCGCGTTCGTGCTCGCAGCCCGCCGCGCCGGAACCCGCTGGCAGGTGCAGGCCAGGTGGTGGGCGCTGTACGGGCTGCTCGCGTGGCTCGGCGCATCCACCTTCGTGTACCTCGCGTTGCTCGTGGGTGCGCACGGGGTCGTGATCCTGTGGGCCATCGCGTCCGCGCGCGTCGGCCGCCGCAGCCGCCGGCCCATGGTCGTGTCGCTGCTCGGCTGGGCCCTCGCCTCCATCACGGCGGGGCTCCTGTCCCTGCCGCTCGTGCGCGTGGTGACGGAGCAGTCGGGCCAGGTCGGCTGGATCAAGCCCATCGGCCCGAACACGATCACGCAGGTGATCTCGACGCAGCTCTTCTACCAGAACGACGTCTTCGGCTTCCTCGCCTGGGCGCTCGCGCTCGTGGGCCTCGCGCTGCTGGTGCGCCGCGGGATCCGCCTGGTGCGCGCCCGCCGCGCGTCACGCCTCGAGCCCGAGGGCGCCCTCGCCGAGTTCGAGTCGGCGTACCTGCACGCCGGGTGGTCGCCGACGATCCTGCAGCTCGCGGTCGTGTGGTTCGCCGTGCCGACGCTGCTGCTCATCGGCGCGTCCACCCTCATGTCGCCGCTCTACTCGCCGCGCTACATGGCGTACACGGCGCCCGCGTTCGCGATGCTCATGGCGGTCGGGATCCTCGCGCTGAAGTGGAAGCCGCTCGTCGCCGCGGTGACGGCCGTGCTGGTGGCGCTGTCGCTCATGCAGCTCGTGCACGACCGCACGACCACCGTGAAGGCCGACTCCGACTGGGCCGCCATCGCGCGCATCGTCTCCGAGGAGCGCGCGCAGGAGACCCCCGGCACGAGCGAGGCCGTGATCTTCGGCCCGGTCCGGCGCCACCCGAAGGCGACCTCGCGCATCGTCGCGTACTCGTACCCGGACGCCTTCCGCGGCATGGACGACATCCTGCTGCGCACCCCGCCGGGCGACACCGACGGCCTCTGGGAGGAGACCTACCCGCTCGCCGACCGGGTCGACGAGGTCGACGGCGCCGACGTCGTGTGGCTGGTCACGAGCGACAAGCAGGACATCCGCGACGACGTGGCCGAGGCGCTCACCCCGCGCGGCTTCGCCAAGACCGACGACTGGCACGTGATGAACGCGAACGTCGAGCGCTACGAGCGGGTCGCGGCAGGCTGATCCCGCGGCACCTCACGCGACGGGGTGCCACTCCCCGATCGCCGCCACGACGCGGTCGAGGTGCGACTCGAGCAGGAAGTGCCCGCCGTCGACGAGCTCGATCCGCGCATGCGGGGCGTCGCGGCGGAAGGCCTCGGCACCGGCCGCCGCGAAGATCTCGTCGTTCCCTCCCCAGATCGCGAGCACCGGCACGCGGGACTCGCGGAGCCAGGCGTGCACCGCCGGGTACAGCTCGCGGTTGGTGGCGTAGTCGCGGAAGAGCGCGAGCTGCACGTCGTCCTGGCCGGGGCGAGCGAGGAGCGCGAGGTCGTGCTCCCAGGCGTCCGGATCTACGACCGACGGATCCGCCACGCCGTGCGTGTACTGCCACTCCACGGCCTCGCGACCGAGGGCCGGGCGGAGGGCGTCGCGCGTGGCGGCGGTGCGTTCGGCGGCGTCGGCCCAGATCGGATCCCAGAACGACGGCACGAACCCCTCCTCGTAGGCGTTGCCGTTCTGCGTGATGACGCCCGTGACCGCGGACGGGTCGGCGAGCGCCAGGCGCCATCCGACGGGTGCGCCGTAGTCCTGCACGTAGATCGCGTAGCGCTCGACCCCGATCGCGGCGAGGAAGCGGGCGGTCACCTCGGCGAGCGCGGCGAACGTGTAGTCGAACTCGTCGACCGACGGCGCGGACGACCGGCCGAAGCCGACGAGGTCCGGCGCGATGACGCGGAAGCGGCCCGCGAGCGCGGGGATCAGGTGCCGGAACATGTGCGAGCTCGACGGGTACCCGTGGAGCAGCAGGAGCACGGGGGCGTCGGCGGGCCCGGCCTCGCGCCAGAAGACGTCGAGGCCGTCGAGGCCGTCGAGCCCGTCGAGCCCGTCGATGGAGACCGAGACGGTGCGGTGATGGACGGTGACCATGGCTAACCCCTTTGAGTTGTCTTACCGGTTAGCAGGACGGTAGCATGGATCCATCGCGCCACCCGAGCGCGCAGGAGGCGAGGACCCATGGACCCGGACGAGGAGCTGCTGCTGGCACTGCTGAACAGCGCGCCCGTGGTCGACGGCCGTCGGGACGACCGGCTCGCCGGCGCATCCGGCCGCCAGCTCGCCCGCACGTGGGGCGGCACCGGCACCACGGCCGAGCTCGAGCGCCTCCGCCGCACCCGCGACGCCCTGCACACCGTGATCCGCGGCGATGCCGCAGCGCCCGCCGCCGTCGCGGAGCTCGCGGCCGTGGTCGACGGCGCGGTGCGCACGCCGCGCGTCACCGCCGACGGCATCGTGTGGGAGCTGCGCGTGCCGCGCGACGACCGTCTCCCGGTGGACGCCGTGCTCGCCTGGTCGACCGTCTCGGCGCGGCTCCCCGGCCGCCTCCGCCCGTGCGCCAACGCCGAGTGCGAGCTCTTCCTCGTCGACCACAGCCGCCCGGGCACCGCCAAGTGGTGCTCCATGGCGACCTGCGGCAACCGGATGAAGGCCCGCGCCCACGCGCAGCGGGTGCGCGACTGAGGCGACCCCGAGGACCTGATCCGCCACCTCCGCGCGACGGGAGCTGTGCGCTAGACGGGCTCCCGCGCCGGCCGCGGCCTCAGCTCGCTGACGAGCGTGCCCGCGACGATGAGCGCCGCGCCGAGGATCGCGAGCGCCGGCAGCCGCTCCCCCGCCACGCGCCCGACGACGCCCGCCCACACCGGCTCGCCCGCGTAGATGATGGTGGCGCGCGTCGGTGAGACGGAACGCTGCGCCCAGTTCATCGTGAGCTGGATGAGGCAGCTGCTCGCCCCGAGCGCCACCGCTGCCACGAGCCACACCCACGAGAACGCGGGGATCGCCTCCCCGGCCAGCGGCATGCACGCGAGCGAGAGCGCCCCGGCGACGAGCAGCTGCACGACGGTCACCCGGCCGACGTCCACGCGCCCGGCGAACAGCCCGATCAGGATGATCTCGGCGGCGATCGGCAGAGTGCTCACGAGCGTCGCCAGCTCCCCCGCGCCGAGCGCCACGCCCTCCTGGGGGCCGGCGACGAGCAGCAGCCCGACGAACGCGAGCGCGACCCCGACCAGGGCGAGCGCGCTCGGCCGCCTCCGGAACGCGGCCCACTGGAGGAGCGGCACCAGCGGCACGTAGAGCGCGGTGATGAAGGCGGACGTGCTGCTCGGGATGGTCTGCAGCCCGTACGTCTGGAGGCCGTAGCCGAGGAAGATCATGACGCCGATCGCCGACCCGGCCGCGAGGTCGATCCGGCGCATCCCGCGCAGGGCCCGGCGGAACAGGACCGCGCTGATCAGCCCCGCCGCGAGGAATCGGAGCCCGACGAAGAAGAGCGGCCCGCTGTGCTCCATCGCCACGTGCACCGCGAGGAACGTGCCGCCCCAGATCGCCGTGATGCCGATGAGCGCCCACTCCGGGCGGGACGGCCGGATGGCGCGGGGCAGCATCGTTCGCATGGTGCGGAGCGGCCCGCGTCAGCCCGTGATGATGCGGGCGCCGTGCACGGGCCCGGTCGCCCGGATGACCGTGAGGCGAGCGGCGCTCAGCGCGATCTGCAGCTCGAGCGCGCTGTCGAGGTCCGCCGCGAGGAACGCGACAGTGGGGCCGGATCCGGAGACGATGCCCGCGAGCGCGCCGTTCTCCTCGCCGAGCTGCAGCACCTCGCCGAGGCCGGGCGCGAGGTGGAGCGCCGGCGCCTGCAGGTCGTTGTGGAGGACCTCGGCGAGCATGTGCGGATCCCCCGCCCGCAGCGCCTGCAGCACGCCCGAGTCGACCTGCGGGATCTGCTGCGCCGGGAAGATGTCCTGCGCGTGGCGCTCGCGGTGCTTGTCGAGCTCGCCGTAGACGTCGGGCGTGGAGACGCCGAACTCGGCGATGGCGAGCACCCACTGGAACGTGCCCTTGGCGAGCGCGGGGCTGAGGCGGTCGCCGCGGCCGGTGCCGATGGCGGTGCCGCCGGCGAGCGCGAACGGCACGTCGGCGCCGAGCTCCGCGCCGAGGGCGAGCAGCTGGTCGCGTGTGCGCTCGGTGCCCCACAGGGTGTCGCAGGCGAGGAGGGTGGCCGCGGCGTCCGCGGATCCGCCGCCCATGCCGCCCGCGATCGGCACGTTCTTCTCGATGCGCAGGTGCACGCCGCCGCGGTAGCCGGTGCTCCGGGCGAGGAGCCGCGCCGCGCGCACGGCGAGGTTGTCGGCGCCGGTGGTGAGGTGCGACGTGTCGATCGATCCGCCGAACTCGACCGAGAACCCGTCGGCCTTCGTGGCCCACACGTCCTCGTAGAGGCCCACGGCCTGGTAGGCGGTGGCGACGTCGTGGTAGCCGTCCTCCTGGAGGGCGCCCACCGTGAGCGAGACGTTGATCTTGCCCGGGGCCCGCGCGTGCACCACATCTGAGGTGGTGGCCGCGGAGGTCATGTGATCCAACCTAGCGGAGGCTGGGAGGCACTCCGTCCGCCTCGCGATCCGCCCAGGCATGGGCTACGCGGAGGTAGTCGTGGACGCTCAGCTCCTCGCCCCGCGAAGTGGGGGCGACGCCTCCGGCCTCGAGGAGCGCCGATGCGGCCTCGCTCCCGCCGAGCAGCTCGGCGAGCGCCTGGCGGAGCATCTTGCGGCGCTGCTGGAAGGCCGCGTCGACGATCGTGAACGTGCGCTTCCGCAGCTCCTCCGAGGCGAAGGGCTCCGAGTGCCGCTCGAACGCGACGAGCACGGAGTCGACGTTCGGCACCGGCCAGAACACCTGGCGGCTGACCTGGCCGGCCGTCCGCCACGCGCCGTACCAGGCGGCCTTGACGCTCGGGGATCCGTACACCTTGGATCCCGGCGCCGCGGCGATGCGGTGCCCCACCTCGGCCTGCACCATGACGACGCCCGTGCGGATCGCCGGGAAGTGCTCGAGCAGGTGCAGCAGCACGGGGACGGAGACGTTGTAGGGCAGGTTGGCGACGAGCGCGGTCGGATCCCCGGGCAGCTCGGCGACGCGGAGCGCGTCCTCGTGCACGACGGTGAGCGCGGCGTCGGGCTGGTAGAGCGCGACCGTGATCGGCAGCTGCTCGGCGAGCCGGCCGTCGATCTCCACCGCGACGACGCTCGCGCCCGTCTCGAGGAGGCCGAGGGTGAGGGATCCGAGGCCCGGCCCGACCTCCACGACGTGGGTGCCGGACTCGACGCGCGCGACGCGGACGATGCGGCGAACGGTGTTCGCGTCGATGACGAAGTTCTGACCGAGCTTCTTGGTGGGCGCGACGCCGAGAAGCTCCGCGAGGTCGCGGATCTCCGCGGGGCCGAGGAGCGTCGGAGCGGCGGCGGGCGCGGGCGCGGCGGGTGCCGTCTCGTCGCTCACGCGCGGCCCGCCGGGTCGATCTCGGCGGGGTCCTTGGCCGGCGACGTCACGGGCTCGTCATCCCAGTGCCCGTAGACGAGCTCGGTGTTGGAGGAGATCTGCGCGGCGAGCATCGACACGTCGGTGCCGAGGTGCGCGGCCATGGCGCGCAGCGTGTGCGGGATGAGGTACGGCGCGTTCGGCCGGCCGCGGAACGGCACGGGCGTGAGGAACGGCGCGTCCGTCTCCACCAGGAGCAGCGAGCGCGGGGCGAAGGCGAGCGCCTCGCGGAGGTCGCCCGCGTTCTTGAAGGTGACCGTGCCGGAGAACGACATGTACCAGCCGTTCTCGGCGCAGATCCGGGCGAGGTCCTCGTCGCCGGAGAAGCAGTGGAAGACGGTGCGCTCGGGGGCGCCGACGCGCAGGAGGGTCGCGACGACCTCGTCGTGCGCGTCGCGGTCGTGGATCTGGAGGGCGATGCCGCGCTCCTTGGCGATGCGGATGTGCTCCTCGAACGAGCGCTGCTGGGCGGCACGCCCTTCCTCGCCCGTGCGGAAGAAGTCGAGGCCGGTCTCGCCGACGGCGCGCACGCGCGGGCGTCCGGCGAGCTCGTGGATCTCGGCGAGCGCGTCGTCGAGCGTGCCCGCCTCCTCGTAGGCCGGGGCCTCGTTCGGGTGGATCGCGACGGCCGCGAGCATGCGCGGCTCGTGCGCCGCGGTCTCCGCCGACCAGCGGGAGGTCTCGAGGTCGCCGCCGACCTGGATCACGCCGCGGACGCCGACGGAGCTCGCCCGGTCGAGGTGCTCGGTGAAGTCGATGGGCGACTCGCCGTCCGCGATCTCGAGGTGCGTGTGGTTGTCGTAGACGGGGACCGTGAGCGCCTCGGGCAGCGGCGGGTACGTGAGGTCGCGCGTCTGGCCGTGGGCCGAGGAGGTGTCGCGCTGGCGCACGTAGTTGGAGTCGGACATCGCGCTCACTCTACCGACGGGCTGGTGCTGCGCCCGGCGGGGCGCGGCGTCCGCGCCGGGTGGGTGCGGCGTCCGCGCCGGGTGGGTGCGGATCAGGCGACGGGCGTCGCCGGCTCCTGCTCGATGCGCGGGAACAGCGGCGCCTCGAGCGGGGTGACGGTGCCGGATCCGGTCCACTCGTCGGCGAGGTCGATGCGCTGCTGGCCGACCGTGCCGGTGCCGCCGAGCGCGGTCCAGAGCTTGGCGGTGGCGCCGGGCAGCACGGGCGCGAGCAGAACGGCGAGCGTGCCGAGGCCGCGCACCGCGGTGTGCAGCACGGTCTCGAGGCGCGCGCGGCCGTCCTCCTTCTTCGCGAGGGCCCACGGCTCCTGGCTCGTGATGTAGCCGTTGAGCTCGTCGACCAGGGTCCACACGGCGGCGAGCGCCTCGTGGATCGCGAGCCGCTCGATGGCCTCGTCCGCGGTGGACGCCGCGGCGCGCGCGACGGACAGCACCCGCTCGTCGGCCTCGGTGCGCTCGTTCGCCTCGGGGACCCGGCCGTCGAAGTAGCGGCCGACCATGGCGATCACGCGGGAGGAGAGGTTGCCGAAGCCGTTCGCGAGCTCGGCCTGGTAGCGCGCGCTGAGGTCCTCCCAGCTGAACGAGCCGTCCTGCCCGAAGGCGAAGGCGCGCATGAAGTGGTAGCGGAACGCGTCGATGCCGAAGGTGTCGGTGATGGTCTGCGGCACGATGCCGGTGAGCTTCGACTTCGACATCTTCTCGCCGCCGACGAGCAGCCAGCCGTGGCCGAAGACGCGGCGGGGCGGCTCCTCGCCGAGCGCCATGAGCATGGCGGGCCAGATGACGGCGTGGAAGCGGAGGATGTCCTTGCCCACGAGGTGCGTGGCGGGCCAGCGGCGGCGGAACTGCTCGTCGTCGACGCCGTAGCCGATGGCGGTGACGTAGTTCATCAGCGCCTCGAACCACACGTAGACGACGTGGCTCTCGTCCCACGGGATGGGGATGCCCCAGTCGAAGCTGGAGCGCGAGATCGACAGGTCCTCCAGGCCCCGGCGGACGAACGACAGGATCTCGTTGCGCGCGCTCTCGGGCTGGATGAAGTCGGGGCGCTCCTCGTAGAACGCGAGGAGCCGCTCGCCGAAGTCGCTCATGCGGAAGAAGTAGTTCTTCTCCTCGAGCAGCTCGACGGGCTTCGAGTGGATGGCGCACACGAGCTGGCCCTCGAACGGACCCGTGCCCTCGAGGAGGTCGGAGGGCTGCTTGTACTCCTCACAGCCGACGCAGTAGTAGCCCTTGTACTCGCCGGTGTAGATGTACCCGGCGTCGTGGAGGCGCTGGAGGAAGACCTTGACGGACTCCTCGTGGCGGGCGTCTGTGGTGCGGATGAAGTCGTCGTTGGAGATGTCGACGGCCTCGAGCAGCGGCTGCCAGCTCTCGGTGACGAGGCGGTCGGCCCAGGCCTGCGGGGTGGTGTCGTGCGCCGTCGCCGTGCGGAGGATCTTCTGCCCGTGCTCGTCGGTGCCCGTGAGGAACCAGGTGTCGTCGCCGCGCTGGCGGTGCCAGCGGGCGAGCACGTCGGCGGCGACCTCGGTGTACGCGTGCCCGATGTGCGGGACGTCGTTCACGTAGAAGATCGGCGTGGTGATGTAGAAGGGCTCGCCGCGGGACATGGGCTCCATCCTAACGATCGGCGGGAGCGCTCCCGGCCGTGTGACCGGGGCTCCGGAGGCGGTCAGGACAGGTGGCGCTCGGCGGGTCCGTCGTACTCGGAGAGCGGCCGGATGAGCGAGTTGGACGCCCGCTGCTCCACGATGTGCGCGGTCCAGCCGACCACGCGCGCGGCGACGAACAGCGGGGTGAAGGCACGGGTCTCGAAGCCGAGGAGCGCGTAGGCCGGGCCGGAGGGGTAGTCGAGGTTCGGGAGGATCCCCGTGCGGTCGGCCATGCCGCGCTCGAGCGCGGCATACAGGTCCATGGTGCGCCGGGCGGACTCCCCCGCCTCGCCGCCCGACTCGGCCCGCACCGCGACGAGGTCGTCGAGCGCGTGCTTCATGGTGGGCACGCGCGAGTCGCCCGCGCGGTAGACGCGGTGGCCGAAGCCCATGACCTTGCGCTTCGCGGCGAGAGCCTCGTCGAGCCAGGCCTCCACCCGCGATGCGTCGCCGATCTCGTGGAGGGTCTCGAGCACGGCCTCGTTGGCGCCGCCGTGCAGCGGGCCCTTGAGCGCGCCGATGGCTCCCGTGACCGCGGAGTGCAGGTCGGCGAGGGTCGAGGTGATGACGCGGGCCGTGAACGTGGAGGCGTTGAAGGAGTGCTCGGCGTAGAGGATCAGCGACACCTCCATGGCCTTCGCGTCGGCCTCGGTGGGGCGCGCGCCGTGGACCATGAGGAGCAGGTTCTCGGCGAGGCCGAGGTCGTCGCGCGGCTCGACGGGGGCGAGGCCCTGGCGGCGGCGCTGGTCGTAGGCGATGAGCACCGGGATCTGCGCGAGCAGCCGCACGGACCGCTCGAGGTCGGCGTCGGCCGAGTGGTCGTCGGGCGCGGGATCCGCGGCGCCGATCGCGCTCACCGCGGTACGCAGGACGTCCATCGGGTGGGCGTCGACGGGCAGCGCGTCGATGATGCCGAGCACGGCCGCGGACGGCTGCCGCTCCGCGCGCTCCTGGTTCTCGAAGTGCGCGAGCTCCTCGTCGTTCGGCAGCTCGCCGTGCCAGAGGAGGTACGCGACCTGCTCGAAGGAGCAGTGCGCCGCGAGCTCCTGCACGGGGTACCCGCGGTAGAGGAGGGAGTTGGTGGCCGGCTCGACCTTGCTGATGCGGGTCGTGTCGACGACGACCCCGGCGAGGCCCTTGCGGATGTCGGCCATGGTGCTCCTTCGCGTCATGCCGCACCCGCGTGGTCGGGCGGATCGGGTCGCCTCCGGGTGCGTTCGTCACTGTATCGGGGCGCGTGGCGCGGCGGCGAGGTCCGCGGACGTCGATGCGGTGGACGCACGGCGGCGGGCTGGGGAGGAGGCCCGCGACGCCCGCACGATGACGGGCGGCTCCGCACCCGGGCCGCCGGTGGATCCGCTCGGTAGCCTCACGAGCAGGCGCACCCGAGGCGCCGCCCGCGCAGCCGCGCCGACCCGGAGGACGCCATGCCCGAGAGCACCGACCACGCCGATCCCACCGCTGACGCCCCGAGCGACGCCGCGACCGGGCCCGAGCGCTACGACGTCGCCGTCATCGGCGCCGGACCGGCCGGCACCGCCGCAGCCCTCCGCGCCGCCGAGCTCGGCGCGTCCGTCGTCGTGCTGGAGGCCGGCCGCGTCGGCGGCACGTGCGTCAACACCGGGTGCGTGCCCACGCGCGTGCTCGCGAAGACCGCTCGGCTCGTGCGCGAGGTGCGCTCCGCGGGCGAGAACGGGATCGGCGTGGGCGAGCCCGCGCCGCACTGGCCGTCGATCGTCGCGCGCGTGCATGCGCAGGTCGACCGGGTGCGCTCCCTCAAGGACGAGGCCGCCCGGTTCGAGGCGGCGGGCGTGACGCTGATCCACGAGGGCCGCGCGCGGTTCGTCGACGACCGCACGCTCCAGCTCGACAGCGGCAGGCGCATCACCGCGGGCTCGATCATCGTGTGCGTCGGCGGCCACTCGCGGCGCCTGCCCGTGCCCGGCGCAGAGCTCGCGACCGTGCCCGAGGACGTGCTCGCGCTGCCGGGGATCCCCCGCCGACTCGCCGTCATCGGGGCCGGGAACACGGGCGCGCAGCTCGTCACGGTCTTCCGCTCGTTCGGCTCCGAGGTCACGCTGCTCGACGTCGCGCCGCGCGTGCTCACGGCATCCGACGAGGCGATCTCCGAGGCCGTCGCCGACGCGTTCACCGCGCAGGGCGTGCGCGTGCGCACCGGCATCGACACCGTGACGGGCCTCACGAAGACGGGTGACGGATCCATCACCCTGCTCTGGCGCGCGGGCGACCGCCCGCAGTCCTCCAGCTTCGACGCGGTGATCATGGCCACCGGCTGGCCCGCCGATGTCGACGACCTGGGGCTCGAGGACGCGGGCGTCGAGGTGGCGCGCTCGGCGATCCCCGTCGACCGGTACCTCCGCACGCGCGTGCCGCACATCCTCGCGGTGGGCGACGCCAACGGGAAGGACATGCTCGTGCAGGCGGCCCAGTCCGAGGGCGAGGCCGCGGCCGAGAACGCGGTGCTGGGGGTCAACCGGCGGATCCCGCTGCAGCTCCTCCCGGCCGGCGGCTTCACCGACCCCGACTACGCGGGCGTCGGCCTCACGCAGGCGGAGGCCCGCGAGCGCGACAGCGCGTGCGTGGTCGCGCGGGTCCCGTTCGCCGAGGTCGACCGCGCCGTGATCGACGACCGCGAGGCCGGCTTCCTGCTGCTCATCGCCGACCGCCGCCGCGAGCTGATCCTCGGGGCGCATGCCGTGGGCGAGAACGCGGTCGAGGTGATCCAGTCGGTCACCACCGCGATGGCCGCGGGCGTCGACGTCGCGACCCTCGCACACGTGCGATTCGCGTACCCGACGTACAGCGCGATCATCGGGATCGCGGCGCGGCGGCTGCTGCAGGAGGACGAGCGGGCGGGCGAGCTGGACTGAGAGCCGGGAAAGCAACGGCAGGCATCTAAATAAACGGCGTGAGACAAGCGAAGGAATGCGATTCATCCACTCCGAGGGCTCGATCACTTTGACCCCAATTAAAACACGTCGTCCGTAAAGCACAGCTCGCGAGAAGTGATATGGAATCATGATTATCCATTTATATCCAGATTCGAACGCGTTTTACTCCGACCGCTTTCTAAAGCGCGAATACAGCACACACTTTATCGCGTTACTGGACGCCGAAGCAATCCAAGTCACTATCTCACCGATTGTAGTTCTTGAAAGCAAAAGACATGCCCTTGAGGAAGCGCAAGAAGCTATCAGGGCTATGAATCGCGCGATACGAACACTCGAGCATGAGACACAGATTGACGGCTCAATACTAAGGCACTCCATCGACGGCCTAGCATCGTCCATCGAGGACCACGCCGAGACGGCCCTGAACCCAGTCCTGGCCCACAACTCAACGCACGCCTTGCCCATGCCTGTTATATCAGTAGGAGATTTGGCACATAGAGAACTCGATAGGAAGCGTCCGTTTCTAGATAAGCCCGTCGGTACTATAGGGCTTCGAGACATGCTCATCTGGCAGAATCTTCTTGAGGCCGTCGATCCCGACTCCGACGACGTCTTCCTCTTTATTACAAAAGACAAAGGATTTCTCGACGAAAGTCAGACTCGCCTCCACGACGATCTTATTGCGGACTTGGACGAAATTGGAGTCCAATCAAATAAGGTCCGCGTGATTCCTGATATTGCACGAGCGACGGTGGAGGCGCGCCGCCTGGCGGACCTCGTGTCAGAACGAAACGCGCAACTAGAAGAGTGGATGATCTCCTATGCAGGCGAGCTGCACCAGTATCAATGGGGAACACACTTCGATGCTCAAGACGGCGGTCTAGTTGAAGGTGAAACTCAGCCCGCGACGCTTCCCCAGTACCTCGAAGATCCCCTTGTGGCGTCCGCAGAGTATCTACAGACCATTAGCATTGGAGAGGGAACGGTAGCTGAGTGCGTCGCCCTTTATGTAATCGAGTTTGATGCCCAAATGTCGACTCAAGAGTACTTTTCTGGTAGCTACCCTGACATTGAATGGTGGCACGGAGATGTAGATGATCACTATATTGGTGTCCACACCACGCGGAAGGTCCTAATTACACTACATATCGAGTACGACACAGAAGCGCAAATAGGAAGTGTTGAGGACATGCAATTTGAGTGGGCTCAAACCGACGCCCCGGAAGGCCTGAACTAAATTGTTCATCTATCCGCAGAAATTGATTCAAGCCATCTTGCATAGTTCTCATCACTAGCCTGTCGCAGCATGACTAATCACATAGCTACTCATCACCAAAATGAGCAGACGCACTCTGACGCTAAGGCCGGCAACGCATGACCGCGCTCATCGTCACGGCCCATCCCGATCCCGACTCCCTGACCCACGAGGTCGCCCGCCGGCTCGAGGCCGCGCTCGGCGCGTCCGACGGCCCCGGCGCGTCCCGTGTCACGACCGCGCACCTCGCGCAGGAGGGCTTCGACCCGGTGTTCGGCATGGCCGACCGCGGCGCGTACGCCGGCGACGCCTCCGCGCCCGCGGACGTCGTGGCCGAGCAGGCGCGCCTCGACGCCGTGGACCACGTCGTGCTCGTCTTCCCCGTGTGGTGGTGGTCGATGCCCGCGCTGCTCAAGGGCTGGATCGACCGCACCTTCATCGGCGGCTGGGCGTTCGACATCGACGATGACGGCCGCGTCCACACGCACCTGGAGCGCCTCACCGTGCACCTCCTGCCCGTGGCCGGCTTCGGTCGCGCGTCCTTCGCCCGGCACGGCTACCTCGCGTCGTTCCAGACGCAGATCGGCCACGGGATCCTGGACTACTGCGGCGCGCGCCGCGGCGTCCTGGCGTTCGTGCACGACTCCGAGTCGGGAGACCGCGACGCCGTGGGCGCCGAGGTCGAGCGGGCCGTGGCCGAGGTCGTCGCGGCGGTCGGCACCGCCTGACCGGGCCCCCGCCGCGGGGATCAGACGCCGTCGTCGATCCCCGTCATGTCGATCACGAAGCGGTACCGCACGTCGTTGCGGCGGAGCCGGTCGATCGCGGTCGCGACCTCGGCCGCGGGCAGCACCTCCACCTCCGCTGTGATGTCGTGCTCGCCGCAGAAGTCGAGCAGGTCCTGCGTCGCGGGTCGTCCGGCACTGCCCGAGGAGGCGAGCCGACGCCGGCCGCCGAGCAGGTCCATCGCCTGGACCCCGAGCGGGCCGAGGAAGCCGAGGACGCACAGCGTGCCGTCGAGGTCGAGCACGCGCAGGTAGGGACCGAGGTCGTGGGTGGCCGAGACGGTGTCGAGCACGAGGTCGAGGCTCGAGGCGGCGGCCGCCATCGCGGCGGGGTCGGTGGAGACGACCACGCGGCTCGCGCCGAGCCGCTCGGCGTCCGCCGCCTTGGCCGCGCTCGTGGTGAACACCGTCACCTCCGCGCCGAGGGCGCTCCCCAACCGCACCGCGAGGTGGCCGAGGCCGCCGAGGCCGACGACCCCGAGGCGCGCGCCCGGGCCGACGCCCGCGGCCCGCAGCGGCTCCCATACCGTGACGCCCGCGCACATGAGCGGGGCGACGGCGGCGGGATCCAGCGACGCCGGCCGGCGGTAGACGAAGGACTCGCGGACCACGTAGCGGCCGGACCAGCCGCCGCGGGTCGTGGATCCGTCGACGCGGTCGCGGCCGCCGTAGGTGAGCGTCGGGAACTCGACGCACATGTTCTCGTGGCCGCCGCGGCACATCGCGCAGACGCCGCACGAGTCGACGATGTTGCCGACCGCGACCGGGTCGCCGGGCGCGAAGGCCGTGACGGCGGATCCGACGGCCACCACCTCCCCGACGAACTCGTGGCCGGGGACGAGCGCGTCCTCCCGGCCGTGCTGGTCGAGCGCGTGCAGGTCGGAGAAGCAGACGCCGCAGTGGGTGACGCGGACGTCGACGTCGTCGGGACGGAGGTCGCGGCGCGCGATCTCGGTGGGGCGGAGCGGCAGGCCGGCCGCGGGAGACAGGAGGGCTGTGGTTCTCATGCCCTCACTCTACCTACTAGTTGGTAGCTCCCTATGCTCGACGGATGACCTCGAACGCCGACCGCACGCGCCAGCGCATCCTCGACGCCGCGACGGAGGAGTTCGCCGCCCGCGGCATCGCCGGGGCGCGCGTCGACCGGATAGCCCAGGCGTCCGGCATGAGCAAGCCGATGCTGTACTCGCACTTCGGCGGCAAGGACCGGCTGTTCGACGCGGTGTTCGCCGAGCACGTGATCGCGAACGGCGACCGCGTCCCCTTCACGGCCGACGACCTGCCCGGCTACGCGGGCCGCCTCTACGACGACTACCTCGCCGATCCCGCGCTCGCCCGCCTCGTGATGTGGAAGCGGCTCGAACGCGACGGCGCCGGGTACCTCTACCCGGGCCTCGAGGGGCACGACGCGGAGCACCGGCGCGACATCGTCGCGGCCCAGGCCTCCGGCCGGATCCGCGCGGACCTCGATCCCGACGACGTCTGGACCCTGCTCATCGCGACGGCGGCGAGCTGGGCACAGGTCTCCATCACGACGGTCGCGACGGCGGACGACCCGGCGGCCCTCCACGCCCGGCGTCGCGCGGCCCTCGCGGCGCACGTGCGCGACGGGCTCTGCGCGGGCGGAGCGACGACGGGCTGATCCGGTCCCGCGGATCCGCGCTGCTACGGGCCGGCGACCGATCGCCGCGCGCGACCCCGCTCGACCGCCGTCATCACAAAGAAGAGCGTCGTCCAGAGCACGAGGCCGGCGGCGAGGAAGATCCCGACGACCGCGAGCACGCCGCCCGCGGTGTCCGTCGGGAACCAGCCGCTGAGGAGGAGCGCGGGCAGGACGGTCACGAGCATGAGCGCGAAGTGGGCGACGGACTGCCGCGGGAGGCTCCAGCCGGGCACCTGGTAGAGGAGCGAGCCGGCGGCGGTCGCGGCGACGATGACGCCCACCGCGAGTGTCGAGCGGCCATTCGCGACCTGCCCGGAGGCGAGCAGGTGCGCGCCGATCGCCGACATGGCGACGAGCGGGATCCCGCCGAGGAGCGCGGCGCGCAGGAGCAGGCGGGGGCGGGGTGCGGCCGATGGATCCGCGGGATCGAGCATCGGCGGCGCGACCTCTCGTGCTCGTGCTCGTCGCATGGGCCCTCCGAGGACCAGTCGACCACGGGCCGCGCACGGGACGGAACTCCCGGTGAGGGGGCCGTGTCACGCAGCCCTGCGGGGATCGCCCGATCGCTACGGTGGGCATCGGCCTCCGCACCGGGTCGCATCCGCCCACCAGGGAGTCCGCCGTGCTCATCACCCTCACCTCGACCGCGCCCTCGGCGTCGGACCTCAGCCACCTGCTCCGCAAGCACCCGGCCAAGGCGCAGTCCTTCGACCTCGCGGTCGGCACCGCGCACGTCCTCTACCCGGAGGCGACCGACGATAGGTGCACGGTGGCGCTGCTGCTGGAGGTGGATCCGATCGCGCTCGTCCGCTCCACGCGCTTCCGGAGCTCGGGCGCGTCGAGCATCGCGCACTACGTGAACGACCGGCCGTACGCGTCGTCGTCGATGCTCGCGGTGGCGCTCGGGCACGTGTTCCGCACGGCGATGGGCGGCCGCAGCGAGACCTTCCCCGAGCTGGCGGCGGGCACCCTGCCGCTCCGCATCACGGTCGCCGCCCTGCCCGCGCAGGGCGGCGCCGACCTCGTGCGCGAGCTGTTCGCGCCGCTCGGCTGGCGGGTGGAGGCGACGCCCGTGCCGCTGGATCCCGCCTTCCCCGCCTGGGGCGACTCCCGCTACGTCGACCTCGTGCTCACGGGCGAGGTCCGCCTCGCCGACGCGCTCCGCCACCTCTATGTGCTGCTGCCCGTGCTCGACGACGGGAAGCACTACTGGGTGTCCGACGACGAGGTCGGCAAGCTGATGCGCGCCGGCGACGGCTGGCTCGCCGAGCACCCGTCGCGCGACCTCATCACCAGCCGCTACCTCGCGCACCAGCGTGACCTCGTGGGCGAGGCGGACGAGCTGCTCGATGCGGGGTCCGATGCGCCCACGGACGCCGCTCCCGCCACGGATCCCCCCGCGCCGCGCTCCCCCTCGCTCGCCCGCCTGCGCGCCGAGGCGGTCCATGCCGTGCTCACGGAGCTCGATGCCCGCACGGTCGCGGACGTGGGCTGCGGGTCCGGCGCGCTGCTGCGGCACCTGGTGGCCGATCCCGCGTTCACGACGATCATCGGCACCGACGTCTCCGCGTCCGACCTCGAGGCCGCGGCCCGCCGGCTCGACCTCCGCGAGGCGAGCGACCGGGTGCGCGAGCGGATCCGGCTGCTGCAGTCGTCCGCGACCTACGAGGATCCGCGCATCGCCGGCCTCGACGCGATCGTGCTCATGGAGGTCATCGAGCACGTGGATCCCGACCGCCACGCGGCCCTCGAGGCGAGCGTGTTCGGATCCGCGTCGCCCGCCGCCGTGATCGTCACGACCCCGAACGCGGAGCACAACGCGCTCTACCCGGGCCTCGCCGCCGGTGCCCTCCGCCACCCCGACCACCGCTTCGAGTGGACCCGCGCGGAGTTCGCCGCGTGGGCGGACCGCGTCGCCGGCCGCCACGGCTACCGCGTGGAGATCCGGCCCGTCGGCGACGCGGATCCCGTCCACGGCTCCCCCACCCAGCTCGCCCTGTTCCGGAAGGCCACGCGATGACCGACTCGACCGCCCCGGATCCGCTCCCCATCCCGCGCATGTCGCTCGTGCTGCTCGTCGGCGCGAGCGGATCCGGCAAGTCCACCTTCGCCCGCACCCACTTCGGCCCCTACGAGGTGCTGTCGAGCGACGTGTTCCGCGGCCTCGTCTCGAACGACGAGAACGACCAGAGCGCGACGTCGGCCGCCTTCGAGGCGCTCCGGCACGTCGCCGCGCACCGCCTCCGCCGCGGGCTGATGACCGTGATCGACGCCACGAACGTGCAGCCCGAGTCGCGGCGGTCCCTCGTGCAGCTCGCCCGCGACCACGACGTGCTGCCCGTCGCGATCGTGCTCGACGTGCCGGTCGGCGTGTGCGTGGAGCGGAACGCCGCCCGCACGGATCGCTCGTTCGGCGCCTCCGTCGTGAAGCGGCAGCACGACCAGCTCCAGCGGTCGCTGAAGGGCCTCGGCCGCGAGGGCTTCCGGAAGGTGCACGTGCTCCGCGGCGTGGACGAGATCGCCGCGGCGCGCTTCACGGTCGCTCCGCTCCTCAACGACCTCCGCCACGAGCGCGGTCCCTTCGACGCCATCGGCGACGTGCACGGCTGCCGCGCGGAGCTCGAGACGCTGCTCGGGGAGCTGGGCTACGAGATCCAGCGCGACGAGCGGGGCCGACCCGTCGACGCCGCGCACCCCGAGGGCCGGCGGGCGGTGTTCCTCGGCGACCTCGTGGATCGCGGACCCGACACCCCCGGGGTGCTCCGCCTCGCGATGGGCATGGTGCGCGCCGGCCACGCGTTCGCGGTGCCCGGCAACCACGAGGACAAGCTCGTGAAGGCGCTGCAGGGGAAGAAGGTGCAGGTCGCGCACGGCCTGGCCGAATCGCTGGCGCAGCTCGCCGAGGAGGACGAGGCGTTCCGCACGGACGTCGAGCGCTTCTGCCGCGAGCTCGTCTCGCACCTGGTGCTCGACGGCGGCGACCTCGTCGTCGCGCACGCCGGCCTCATCGTGGCGTACCAGGGCCGCGCGTCCGGTCGCGTGCGCGCGTTCGCGCTCTGGGGCGATGCCACGATCGGCGAGACCGACGAGCACGGCCTGCCCGTGCGCCGCGACTGGGCGCTCGACTACCGCGGATCCGCGACCGTGCTCTACGGGCACGTCGCGGGGGTCGGCACCGAGTGGGTCAACGGCACCATGTGCCTCGACACCGGATGCGTCTTCGGCGGCGAGCTCAGCGCCCTCCGCTGGCCCGAGCGCGAGGTCGTCGCCGTGCCCGCCGAGCGCGTCTGGTCGGAGCCGACCGTGCCGCTCGGCCGCCGGTACGCCTCGCCCTCCGCCGCCGCATCCGGTTCGGGATCCGCCGCGGCCGACGCGCGCGCCCCCGGCCTGCTCCGCATCGACGACGTGCTCGGGAAGCAGGTGGTGGAGACGCGCGCCTTCGGCCGGGTCGGGATCCGCGAGGACGCCGCCGCCGGCGCCCTCGAGACCATGAGCCGCTTCGCCGTCGACCCGCGGCACCTCCTGTACCTGCCGCCGACGATGAGCCCGCCCGCGACCTCGTCCCGCGACGACGTGCTCGAGCACCCGGCCGAGGCGTTCGAGGCGTACCGCCGCGACGGCCTGGAGCGGGTGATCTGCGAGGAGAAGCACATGGGATCCCGCGCGGTCGTGCTCCTCACCCGCGACCCCGCCCGCTTCGGCGCACCCGCGGGCTGGCGCGGCGTCGTGCACACGCGCACGGGCCGCCCGTTCTTCGACGCAGACGACACGGACGCCCTGCTCGCCCGGCTCGACGCCGCCGTGGAGACCGCCGGCCTCTGGGCGGAGCTCGACACGTCGTGGCTGCTCCTCGACGCGGAGCTGCTGCCGTGGTCGGTGAAGGCGGGGCCGCTGATCCGCGACCAGTACGCGTCCGTCGGCGCCGCCGCGACGGCCGCGCTGCCCGCGGCCGTCCGCACGCTCGAGCAGGCAGCCGCCGCCGGGATCGACGTGGCCGACCTCCTCGACCGCACGCGCGCACGCGCCGCAGACGCGGAGGCGTACGTCGCCGCGTACCGGCGGCACGCCGCGCCCTCGGCCGGCCTCGACGACGTGCGCCTCGCGCCGTTCCAGCTCCTCGCCACCGAGGGCGCGACCCACATCGCTCGCGAGCACGCGTGGCACCTGGCTCTCGCGCGGCGGCTGGCGGACGCGGATCCGGGCCTCGTCATCCCCACGCGGTCCGTCGAGGTCGACCTCGCCGACCCGGAATCGGAGGCGGCCGCGACCCGCTGGTGGCAGGAGCTGACGGACGCCGGCGGCGAGGGCATGGTCGTCAAGCCCGTCGCCGGGCTCGTCCGCGGGCGGAAGGCGCTCGCCCAGCCGGGCATCAAGGTCCGCGGGCGCGAGTACCTCCGCATCGTCTACGGCCCCGACTACACGGAGCCCGCGAACCTCCTCCGCCTCCGCGACCGCGACGTCGGCCACAAGCGGTCGATGGCGCTCCGCGAGTACGCGCTCGGCGTCGAGGCGGTCGAGCGCTTCGTCGCGGGCGAGCCGACGTGGCGCGTGCACCAGGCGGTCTTCGGCGTGCTCGCGATGGAGTCCGAGGCGGTGGATCCACGGCTGTGATCCCCGCTGCGTGTGGATGCTCCGGCGCCGGGCGGGACGCCCGCCGCTAGCCTCGCCGGGTGCCCGCCCCTGCCGCCGCCCGATCCGGCGCGGGGCGGGCTTTCACGCGCGCGGGCCACGTGCTCTCGTCGATCGCGATGGGGCTCCTGCTGGCCGTCCTCGCCCTCGGCCTCGCGCTCGACGGGTCGCTCCGCCGCCTCGACGAGCACGGCGGGCATCACGCCCCGCCGCGGTTCCCCTCCAGCGTGAAGGTGAAGACGTCCTCGTCGAACGCGCTGTAGCCCGCGTAGTCGAGCAGCTCGTAGAGGCGGGCGCGCGTCTGCATCTCGGGCACCTGGCCGGCGAGCGTGCCCTCCTCGAGGATCGCGTCGAGGCCGCGCTCAGCGGCGCCCATCGCGAGGCGCAGGAGCGACACCGGGTAGATGACGATGTTCACGCCCACGTCCGCGAGCTGCTGCGTCGTGAACAGCTCGCTCTTCCCGAACTCGGTCATGTTGGCGAGGATCGGCACGTCCACCGCCTGGCGCATCGCCTCGAACTCGGCGAGGTCCGCCATCGCCTCGGGGAAGATCGCATCGGCGCCCGCGTCCACGAGCGCGCGCGCCCGGTCGACCGCCGCGGCCATGCCGTCCACTCCGCGCACGTCGGTGCGGGCCATGACCAGCAGGTCGGGGTCGCGGCGGGCGTCGACGGCCGCGCGGATCCGCTTCAGCGCCGTCGACTCGTCCACCACCTGCTTGCCGTCGAGGTGGCCGCAGCGCTTGGGGTTCACCTGGTCCTCGATGTGGAGGCCCGCGACGCCGGCGTCCTCCAGCATCTGCACGGTGCGCGCGACGTTCATCGGCTCGCCGAAGCCCGTGTCCGCGTCGACGAGGCACGGCAGGTCGGTGACGCGCGCGATCTGCTGCGAGCGCCCGGCCACCTCGGTGAGCGTCGTGAGGCCGATGTCCGGGAGGCCGAGGTCCGCCGAGAGCACGGCGCCGGAGATGTAGACGCCGTCCATGCCCTTGTCCTGGATGAGGCGGGCCGAGAGCGGGTTGAACGCACCGGGCATCCGGAGCAGCTCACCTGACGCGAGCCGCTCGCGGAACGCGCGGCGCTTGGCGGCCGAGGTGAGGGTGGAATGCAGCACTAGAGGAGTCCCTTCGGGGAGCCGGCGCCGTCGAGGAGGCCGGGTCGTGCAGTCACGGTGAGGCCGGCGAGCTCGTCGGCGGTGAGCTCGGGCAGGCGCTCGACGAGCGCGAGGAACCGGTCGACCTCGGTCTCCTCGAGCACGCCGTCGGCGAGCGTGCGGAGCTTGGCGACGTAGTCGGCGCGCGCGAACGGCCGGGCGCCGAGCGGGTGCGCGTCGGCGACGGCGATCTCGTCGACGATGGTCGAGCCGTCCGTCAGGCGGATCTCCACGCGGCCGCCGAACGCCTTCTCCGCCGGATCCATGGAGTGGTACCTACGGGTCCACTCCGGGTCCTCGGTGGTCGTGACGCGGCGCCACAGGTCCACCGTGTCGGGGCGGCCGGCGCGCTCCGGCGCGTACGAGTCGACGTGGTGCCACGCGCCGTCCTGCAGCGCGACGGTGAAGATATACGGGATCGAGTGGTCGAGCGTCTCGCGGCTGGCGCGCGGGTCGTACTTCTGCGGGTCGTTCGCGCCGGATCCGATGACGACGTGCGTGTGGTGCGACGAGTGGATGAGGACCCGGTCGATCGCATCCGCGTCGGCGAGCACCGGGTGCGCGTGGTGCAGGCGACGCGCCAGGTCGATCCACGCCTGCGCCTGGTACTCGGCCGAGTGCTCCTTCGTGTACGTGTCCAGGATCGCCCGCTTGGCCTCGCCGCGCGCGGGCAGCGGGACGTCGTAGGAGGCGTCGGGGCCGTCGAGCAGCCACGCGATCACGCCGTCCTCGCCCTCGTAGATGGGGGTGGGGCTCGTCTGGCCGCGCATCGCCCGGTCGATCGCCTCGACGGCCATCTTCCCGGCGAAGGCCGGCGCGTGCGCCTTCCACGTGCTGATGGCGCCCTTGCGCGATTGGCGCGTCGCGGTCGTGGTGTGCAGGGCCTGGCCGATCGCCTGGAACACGGTGCCCTCGTCGAGGCCGAGGAGCGTGCCGATGCCGGCGGCGGCCGACGGGCCGAGGTGCGCGACGTGGTCGATCTTGTGCGCGTGCAGGCTGATGGCCTTCACGAGGTCCACCTGGATCTCGTAGCCGGTCGCGATGCCGCGGATCACGTCGGCGCCGGTGAGCGCGCGGCCGTCGGGGCGTCCGGCCGCGGCGGCGTGCTGCGCGGCGGCGAGGATCGGCGGGATGTTGTCGCCCGGGTGCGAGTACTCGGCGGCGAGGAACGTGTCGTGGTAGTCGAGCTCGCGCACGGCCACGCCGTTCGCCCAGGCCGCCCACTCGGCGCTGACGCGGGTGGCGGGATCCGCACCCACGACGGTCGCGCCAGCGCCGCCCGTGGACGGCCCGTGCGCGAGGGCCTGCGCGCGCGCCGCGACGACGGGCGCGCGGGTGAGCGATGCGGTCGCGACGGCCGCGTTGTCGATGATGCGGTTGACGATCATCTCGGTGACCTCGGCGTCGACCTCGACCGGGTCCGCGGCGACGGCGGCGATGCGCCCCGCCAGCTGCTCCCCGGGAGGCAGGGCCTCGTCGCTGCGGTGGACGCGGACGCGGTGGATCTGCATGCTCTTCCTCACGGTCGGGGCACCGGCGCGGAGGGCTCGGGGCCTCGTCCGCGTGGCACCGGTCCAGCGTATCCATCGCCGGGCCCGTCCTAACCTGGGGCGTGCTCACCGTCGCCCCGGAGTCCCCCCGCCAGGACGACGTGCTGCCGCTGCTGCGGCAGGCCGACGAGTTCGCCCTCGCCCTCTACCCGGCCGAGAACTACCACGCGCTCGACGTGGCCGACCTCGAGCGGCCGGACGTCACGTTCCTCGTGGCACGCGACGCGGGCCGCGCGCTCGGCACGGCGGCCGTCGTCGACGGCGGCGATGGATCCGCGGAGCTGAAGCGCGTGTTCGTCACGGATGCGGCGCGCGGCCTCGGCGTGGGGCGCGCGCTGCTGGCCGCCGCCGAGGAACGCGCACGCGCGATCGGCGCCACCCTCATGCGCCTCGAGACCGGACTGCCGCAGACCGCCGCCATCGCACTGTACGAGCGCGGCGGCTACCGGCACGTGCCGCGGTTCGGGCCGTACGCGGCGGATCCCACGAGCGTCTGCATGCAGCGCGACCTGCGGACCGCGCCCGGGCCGCTCCCCCGCTGGATCCTCCGCCCCGCCCTCGCCGACGACGCGACGTGGATGGCCGAGCTGCGCGCCGTCGCGCTCCGGCCCGACCTCGAGCGCCTCGGCCGGTGGGATCCGGTGCGGGTCCGCCGCCGCTTCCTCGACGGCTGGGCACCCGAGCGCTCCTCGGTCATCCGCGTCGGCGGCCGCGACGTCGGCCTCATCGCCTGCCGCGAGGAGCCCGACGCGCGCTGGATCGAGCACTTCTACCTGGATCCCGCGGTGCAGGGCCGCTGCATCGGCGGCGAGGTGCTGCGCGATCTGATGCAGCGCCACGACGACGGGCGACCGTTCCGGCTCGACGTCCTGCAGGGCAGCCCCGCGCGGCGCCTCTGCGAGCGGGCCGGCTTCCGGGTCGAGCGCGAGGACGCGGTGGACGCGTGGCTGGTGGCGATGCGCGGCCGGTGATGCACGGACTACGGGAGCTGTGGGGGCGCGATCAGTTCGAGGAACCCGCCGAGGGCACCTTCGAGGTAGATGATGCGCGTGCCGGCTCGGGCGCCACTAGCCATGCGGTGAGGTGTCCCGACTGGTCTCCAGCCGTGTCCAGCGCAGAGCTCGATCACCCGATCGAGGTCGGAGACCGTGAGCGCGATGTGCACCACGCCGACCTGTGCGGGCGAGGCTGCGGACTCGAGCAGTCGCGGCGGGTCGTACTGCAGCAGCTCCACCCGGTGGGGGCCGAGTGCCACCGTCGCTGCGCGGATCACCGCTCCACGGACGCCGGTGGTCGCCGCCGTGACCTCCGCGTCGAGCGTGAAGGTGCGCTCGAGCACGAACCCCAGACCGGAGCACCACAGCACCAGCGCGTCGTCGAGGTCGGCCACGCTGAGGCCGGAGTGGGCGACGTCGGACACGAGCGGTGATGCCATGACATCAGTATCGAGCTCCGACGCGGCTGCCTGAGGGAAGAGGGTCCCCGCGCCCGATCCCCGATCCCCTATCCCCGATCCCCGATCGGAGACGCCAGTGCCCCGGGTCCGGGTCGCCTCCGGGCGGGACGAGGGCGACGGCCGACGCGATCCCCTGCCGGAGCTGACGACGTTCGACCCGTCCGTCGGGCGGCTCCACCGCACGCTCAGCGACATCGTCGACCCGGCCGTCCGATCACGGGCAGGGACCCGCGCGGAGGAGTTCACCGAAGCAGAACATCCCGTTCATGCACGGGGTCGCGCCGCACCCCATGCTCCTGATGCCGAGCTCACGCGCGCCTGCGCGGCCGGCCTGCGCGACCCCGCGCGCATCCCCACCACAGAAGGACGAACGTGAAGATCCCCCCTGCCCGCCGTGCCGCCCCCGCGCGCATCGGCGCCCTCACCGCGGCAGCCGCCGCGGTGGTGCTCTCCGTCGGCATCGGCGCGCCCGCCGCGCACGCCGCCGCCGACCCCGCGCTCCAGCCCGCGCCCACCGCGAGCGACCACCTCATCACCGACGTGCCCGGCCTCGTCAACGGCCGCGAGCTCGGTGCGTTCACGGGCCTCGACGGGCGCACGGTCGCCGCGAGCCGGCTGATCCGCACGGAGTCGCTCGACAAGATCACCGCGGCCGGCGCCGCGACGCTCGCGACCGCGCACCACGTCGACCTCGTGATCGACCTGCGCACGCCCGGCCAGATCCAGGCGAAGCCCGACGTGCCGATCCCCGGCGCGAAGAACGTCGCGATCTCGCTGTTCGGCGCCGACGGCGACTACCCGGACGACACGGTCATGTACCGCGACCTCGTCGACAAGGGCCACGTCGACGCCGCCCACCCGGGCGTCATGATCAGCGCGTACCGCCAGGTGCTGCGGGCCATCGCGTCGCACACCGGGGACGGGACGATCCTCATCCACTGCTCGCACGGCATGGACCGCACGGGCACCGTCATCGACCTGCTCGACCGGATCCTCGGCGTCGGCAGCTCCGACATCCTCCACGACTACCTGCTCTCCAACACGCAGCTCGGCGTCGACTGGGCGAAGCCCGCGCTCCTCCAGGGCACCTTCGAGGCGGGCATCGCGTCGCGCTACGCGGGGATGGACTCCTACATCCGCACCACGCTCGGCGTCGACGACCAGGAGATCAGCGCCCTCCGCGCGCAGCTCCTCGTCTCGGACGACGCGGCAGCCGCCTCCATCACCGTGGGCGGCGTCACCGTGCCGCTCGGCGACGCGGCCGGATCCGCCGGTGCCGCCCTTCCCGTCGGCCTCCCCGCCCTCACGGCCGCCGACGTCCGGGTCACCACCGGGGACGGCGCCGCCACGTCATCCGTCGCGGTCGACGGCCGAACGGTCACCGTCACGGTCACCGCGGCGGACGGGCGCACGACGCGCACGTACCGGATCACGGCCGGGCTCGCGGAGATCGCGCTGCCGACGGGATCCGCGCCGACCGCGGGCGGCACCGTCGCGTTCCGCGCCGCCGGCCTCACCCCGGGCGCGACGTACCGCGTGGTCCTGCACTCCACGCCGACCGACGTCGGATCCGTCACCGCGGCCGCCGACGGAACCGCGGCCGGCACCGTCACGATCCCGGCGGGCACCGACCCCGGCACGCACACGCTGACCCTCGTGGACGCGCAGGGGCAGGCGGTCTCGGATCCCGCGACCATCACCGTGAGCGCGGCATCGGTCTCCGCCATCACGGCGACCGCGACCGGCGCGCACCACGCGGGCCCCGCGGTCGCGACCGGCGGCACGTCCGTCGGCGCCGACCCGTGGCCGGGCCTCGCCCTCGCCGTCCTCGGCCTCGCGGGCCTCGCCGCGATCGCGGGCCGCACGGTCGGCGCGCGACGTCGCGCCGCTCCGCGCCGGCCGTGACGACCGATCCCCAGGCGACCCGGCGGCGGATCCTCACCGCCGCCGGGGTGGTCGCCGCCTCCGCGGCCGTCGTCGCGGGTGCGCTGTCCGCGGTCGGGGCGTGGCCGGTCGCGTCCGACCTCCCCCGCGACCTCGCGGGCGCCCCGGTGCAGGCCGACGTCCCGGCGCCCGCGGCGGGAGCCGACGCGACCACGTCGGTCGACTCCGGCCTCGGCCGGTTCCGCGCCCCCTCCGTCGGGCTCGACGTGCCGCTCGGCGCGGTCGACATGATCGGCGGCGTCGTGGATCCCCCGGGCTTCTCCTCCGCGTACCGCGTGCGCGACCTCGGCGTCGCGCCCGAGGACGCGGGCGCCGGCACGGTCTTCGTCGTGATGCACTCCGTGCGCGGCGGCGGTACCGGCCCCGGCGACCTGCTGATCGACGACCGGACGGGGAGCGCGCGCATCGCCCCCGGCGCGGTGATCGAGGTCGCGGGCGTCGACTACGCGGTCGGATCCCGCCGCGCCGTGCCCAAGGGCGACCTCCCCGACGACGCGGAGGTCTGGGCGGACACCCCCGGCCGGCTCGTCATCATCACGTGCCTCCAGCGGCCGGACGGCAGCCCGTCGCGCGACGACATGGTCATCGAGGCCACCCGCGCCTGATCCCGGCGGGAGCGCGCGACGGCCGCCGCGGTCGCGCGCTCCCCGCCTCGCTAGCCTCGGATCATGGGGATGGACAGCGCACGGCACGAGGTGGCGCGCGCCTGGCACGCGGCCGTCTCCCCCGCCCGGCTCCTCCTCGCCGCGAAGACCGCGCTCGCGGTCGGCATCGCGTGGGCCGTCGCGCCGTTCGTGCCGGGCGTCGCCAACGAGTACCCCTACTACGCGCCGCTCGGGGCGCTCGTGAGCATGTACCCGACCCTCATGGGATCCGCGCGCACCGGCCTCCAGACCCTCCTCGGCCTCGCGGCGGGCATCGCCCTCGCGACCGCCGTGATCCTCACGACCGGCCCGTCGTGGTGGTCGATCCCCGTGATCGTCGGCATCGGCGTGATCCTCTCCGGCTCCGGCTGGTTCGGCGCGGGACGCGAGTACGTGCCCATGGCGGCGCTGTTCGTGCTCATCATCGGCGGGCAGGACGCCGACCAGTACTCGCTCGGCTACCTCGTGCAGATGGCGGTCGGCGTGGTGACGGGCCTCCTCATCAACGTGCTCGTCGCGCCGCAGCTGTCGAGCGGGGCCGCGGGCGCGCGGATCAGCGCGTTCCAGCGCGAGGTGGCCGACCGGCTGCGGGACGTCGGCGACGCGGTCGAGGCCGACTCCCCGCCCGCGCACGCCGAATGGATCCGCGCGAGCGAGGACCTCGCGGGGACGGCACGTGCCGTGCGGGCCGAGCTCGCGGAGGCCGACGAGAGCCGCAAGGGCAACCCCCGCGCGCTCGTCGACAAGCGGGACGTGCGCATCGACCACGCCCGGCTCGAGGCGATGGACCAGATCGTGTTCCACGTCCGCGACGTGTCCGCGGCGCTCGCGGACACCATCTGGCAGGAGCGGGGCGCCCTCGGCCTCGACCACGAGGTCACGGGCCCCATCCGCGACGCGTGCCACGCCGTCGCGGGCGTGCTCGACCTCGACGACCCCGACTCCCCCGAGCGCCACCGCGCGATGGGACACGCCGCGCGGCAGGTGCGCCTGCTCGTGGAGGCGGTCGACCGGCGGTCCCAGGAGCTCGGCCGGGCGATGGGCCCTGGCGTCCTCACGGCCATGCACCTCAGGCGCGTGCTGCACCACCTCGAGCCGGTGGACGCGGCGGAGTCACCGGCGCCGTAGCGCGGGCTCCGACGCGGACGCGGACGCGGCGCGCGTCTCCCCCGCGCCGGCGTCGCCGCCCGTCATGCCGGCGTCAGGTGGACGGTGAACTCCTCCCCGGACGCGCTCCCGGCGGATCCGGACGGCAGCTCGACCTCCTGGACGGCGAGTCCCGCTCGCGCCGCGGCCGAGGTGATGGACTCGAGGGTCTGCCAGTGGATGACCCAGGTCCGCTCGATGCTCTGCACCGGGCCCGTCCGGGGCACCCGCTCGTACCGGACGGTGGTCGCCCGGGTGCGCGTTGCGGGATCGTGCACCTCGGACAGCGGGGTGTAGCGGAGCATGTCCCCCGCCGCGTCCACCGACTCGCGAGCCGTCCCCAGCTGCTCCGCCGGGGTCGGCGGCGCGATCCAGAGGGGGATCATCACCGTCCCGCCCGGCGCGAGGTGACGCCGGAAGGCCGCCAGGGCACGGACGGCGACCGCGTCGTCGGGCAGGAGCTCGAACGACGGGCCGGCCAGGTAGATCGCCCCGTAGCGGCGCCCGAGGCTCATGTCCTCCATGCGCCCGACGTGGAGCGACACGCGCAGCCCGCGCCGACGTGCCTCCTGCCGCGCGCGGTCGACCATGTCGGCGGACGAGTCGATCCCGTCGACCTCGAGGCCGTCCGCCACGAGATCCAGCAGGGGTTCGCCCGCACCGCAGGCCACCTCGAGCGCGGGTGCCGCGTGCGCCCGGACGAAGGCGGCGTACCTCGCGGGGTCGAACTCCTCGGACCTCAGCGCCGAGTAGGCCTCGGCGACGAGGCCGGTGTAGAAGTCGGCGGGATCGGTCATGCGCCTGTGCCTCTCGGGCTCGGGGTAAAGAACTCCAGGAGACCACGGCGCCTCCGGATCCGCGACCCCGGATGCGCCGCGGTCCTCACCCGTGCGGCCCGCGCCTCCCCGGCCGGAGGACGGCGCGGTCCGAGGTCAGCTGGCGCCGGCGCCGACGCAGGTGCCGCGTGGAGCGACCGCGCCGGGCACGAGCTCCGCCCGCGCGTCGAACCGCACCGCGACGATGCCCGCGACGATCAGCACCCCGCCCACCAGCTGCAGCGCAGTCAGCTCCTCGCCGAGCAGCAGCCACGCCCAGGCGCCGGCCGCCGCGACCTCGAGCAGACCCGTGAACGACGCGAGGCGGGATCCGAGCATGCCGCCCGCGGTGATCCCCGCCCCGTACGCGAGCGCCGTCGCGACGACGCCGACCACGAGCATCGGCACCCACCACGGCACGACGCTGCCCAGCATCACCACGTCGGCGACGGATCCGGTGAACGGCAGGATCCCCGTCATGCCCACGAGCGCCAGCAGCACCGCCGCGACGAGCAGCCCCGCGGCCGCGAGCGCCACCGGCGGCAGGCCGTCGGCGCCGCGGGCCGCGATCGCGAAGTAGCCGGCGCAGCCGACCATCGCTCCGAGCGCGAACAGGAGGCCGAGGGGATCCAGCGCCCCGCCGCCCGACGGCGACACCACGAGCGCGAGCCCGCCCGCCGCCGCGACGGATCCGACGAGCACCGGCACCGCGGGCCGTCGGCGGCTCATCGCCCACGCCACCGCCACGAGCAGCAGCGGCGCCATGAACTCGATGAGGATCGCCGTGCCGACGGGGATCCTCTCGATGGCGGCGAAGTACATGACCTGCGCGCCCGCGACGCCCACGAGGGCCATGCCGAGCACGCGCCGCCATGCCCGCAGCACGGGTCGCAGATCGCCGCGCAGCTGCACGAGCGCGACGGGCGCGAGGACCAGCCCGCCGACGAGCGCCCGCAGCGCGACCGCGGCGACCGGGCTCCACCCGGCCTCGAGCAGCGGCTTCACGAACGCGCCCGAAAGGCCGAATGAGCAGGCGGCCACGACCGCGAGGACGAGTCCGGTGGTCAGGTGGCGTCGTTCCATGGTGCGCTCGTCTCGTCAGGGGCCATGCGGCCTACGGTCCTGACGTTAGACTCGTCGCGGATAAGGAGTCAACTTGCTTTTCACCCCTGACACCGAGGACGTGCTGACGTTCGACGCCGTGATCCTCAACACGGCCCCGCGTGCCACCCGCTCCGGCGACGACCTGCTGGCGACCCCCGAGCAGCTCGCCGACCTGATGACCCGCAGCGGCTTCTCCGGCCGCTTCGACCGCGACGAGCGCGAGCTGCGCGAGGTGCACCGCGCCCGTGCGCGCCTCCGGGAGCTCTGGGGCCTCGACCGCGACGCCATGGTGGATCCCGTCAACGAGCTGCTCGCCCGTCACCACGCGGCACCGCGGCTCGTCCGGCACGACGCCCTTGACTGGCACCTGCACGCGACGCCGGAGGACGCGCCGCTCGCCGACCGGATCCTCGTGGAGGCCGCCATGGCCCTCGTCGACGTCGTGCGATCCGATGCCACCGACCGCCTGCGCGCGTGCGCCGCCGACGACTGCGACGGCGTGCTCGTCGACCTCTCCCGCAACGGCTCGAAGCGGTTCTGCAGCGTGCGCTGCGGCAACCGGATGAACATGGTCGCGTTCCGGGAGCGCCGCGCGGCGGATCCCGTCGGCTAGGCGCGGGCCCGGGCCTGCGTCACCTCGCCTGCAGCGCCGCCTGGTACAGGTCGCGCTTGCCGAGGCCGGTCGCCTCGGCGATGGTGCCGGCCGCGTCCTTCAGGCGCGCGCCGTCGTCCACGAGCTCGAGCACCTGGGTCACGCCGGTCGCGAGGTCGACCTCGAGCGCCGCGGCGCCCTCCGCGACCACGACGATCTCGCCGCGCACTCCCTCGGCGGCCCAGGCGGCGAGCTCGGCGGCGGATCCGCGGCGCACCTCCTCGTACAGCTTCGTGAGCTCCCGGCACACGACGAGCCGGCGATCCGGGCCCCACTCGGCGACGACGTCCTCGAGCGACGCCTGCAGCCGGTTCGGCGACTCGAAGAAGACCATGGTGCGGCGCTCGCGCACGAGCTCGCGGAGCACGCGGCGCCGGTCGCCGCCCTTGCGCGGCAGGAACCCCTCGAACGTGAAGCGGTCGGTGGGGAGGCCGGACACGGCGAGCGCGCTGAGCACGGCGCTCGGGCCGGGGATCACGGTGACGCGGACGCCCGCCGCGGCCGCCGCCTCCACCAGGTGGAAGCCGGGGTCGGAGATCGCCGGCATGCCGGCGTCGGAGAGCACGAGCACGTCGGTCTCGCGCGCGAGCTCGACGAGGTCGGCGGAGCGCTCCTGCTCGTTGTGGTCGTGCAGCGCGATGAGCCGCGGCCGGTTCTCGACGCCGAGCGCCGTGAGCAGGCGGATGGTGGTGCGGGTGTCCTCGGCGGCGACGACCGTGGCGGAGGACAGCGCCTCCACGAGCCGCCGCGACGCGTCGCCCAGGTTGCCGATGGGGGTCGCGCCGAGGATGATCACCGGTCGATCATCCCATCCGGGGCGGAGCGGTCCGGGCCGCTCCCGTCCGGGTCAGGCAGGCCGGAGCGGTCTCCGACGTGGGGAGGATCGTCGACCTCGGCATCGCCCGGGTCGCTCCAGCCGCGGATGGCGTTCGCGATCCCCATGCCGATCACGACGAGGCCGATGGGCACGCCCAGGAGGACGATCGTCGAACCGCGCCCGGCTGCGCTGATCTCGCCGAAGGCGCCCGTGAGGCCGAGCACCGAGACGACGCACAGGCCGACCCCCAGGATCACGAGCCCGAAGGTCTCGCGCCCGCGCGATCTGCTCCGCAGGAACATCCGACCTCCCCATGACGGCGGGGCAGCGCGACCGCGCCGACCACTCCCCCGAGTCAACCGCATCGCGACACTCCCGACGCGCGCCCGGCGCCCGCGGCGGTGGCCGCACGGCGCACCCGCATCCTGCGTACGCTCGTCACAGCGGCCCGGCGGGCCGACGCTGCCCGGATCGGGCACGACGCACCACCATCCCCGAGGAGCACCAGTGGACGACGCCATCGAGACGAACGCGATCCCCGAGCCGGAGCCCACGGAGATCACCTACGACGAGGAGCGCTTCCCGGCCCGCCCCGCCCGTCTCCGCGCCCGTCCGCAGCTGCGCGCGAGCGGGATCCGCCGCTCGTCGAACGACCCGCGCGCAGCGGACGCGTCGAACCCCTCCTACGTCGAGTGGCTCCGCCGCCAGTCGATGCTCGGCGACGCCGACGTGCTGAGCCGCGGCCTCTCCGGATCGCCCAGCATGTGGTCGAACCCGTACGCCCGGCCGGACGCGCGACGCGCCATCGACACCGCGTCCGTCTGGTTCACCGCCTACCCGATCTCGCTCATCACGAAGGAGGGCGAGTCGTACCTCGGCGCGCTCGGCGACCCGCAGCTGTGGGAGATCTTCCAGTCGATCGGCATCGAGGCAGTCCACACCGGCCCCGTGAAGCTCGCCGGCGGCATCACCGAGTGGTCGCAGACCGCGAGCGTCGACGGCCACTTCGACCGCATCAGCACCCAGATCGACGCCGCCTTCGGCACGGAGGACGAGTTCCGCCGCCTCACCGAGGTCGCCGACCAGCACGGCGGCAGCGTCATCGACGACATCGTGCCCGGCCACACCGGCAAGGGCGCCGACTTCCGCCTCGCGGAGATGGGCTACAAGGACTTCCCCGGGATCTACCACATGGTCGAGATCCCGGAGGAGGACTGGGGCCTCCTGCCCGACGTGCTCCCGGGGCGCGACGCCGTGAACCTCGACGTGGTCGCCGAGCAGGCGCTCGCCGACCAGGGCTACATCATCGGCCGCCTGCAGCGCGTGATCTTCTACGCGCCCGGCGTCAAGGAGACCAACTGGAGCGCGACCGCGCCCGTGCTCGGCGTCGACGGCCGCACCCGTCGCTGGGTCTACCTGCACTACTTCAAGCAGGGCCAGCCCTCCATCAACTGGCTCGACCCCACGTTCGCCGGCATGCGCATGGTCATCGGCGACGCGCTGCACTCGCTCGGCGACCTCGGCGCGAGCGCGCTGCGGCTCGACGCGAACGGCTTCCTCGGCGTGGAGAAGAGCGTCGAGGGTCCGGCCTGGTCCGAGGGCCACCCGCTCTCGGAGGCCGCGAACCACCTCATCGCGAGCATGGTGCGGAAGGTCGGCGGGTTCTCCTTCCAGGAGCTGAACCTCACGATGGAGGACATCCGCGACACCGGCCGCGTCGGCGCCGACCTCTCCTACGACTTCATCAACCGGCCCGCGTACCAGCACGCGCTCGCCACCGGCGACACCGAGTTCCTGCGCCTCACGCTCCGCACCTCGCTCGAGGTCGGCGTCGAGCCCGTGACCCTCGTGCACGCGCTGCAGAACCACGACGAGCTCACCTACGAGCTCGTGCACTGGGCGACCGAGCACTGCGCGGACGTGTTCCCGTTCCGCGGCGACGAGATGACCGGGGCGGACCTCGCGGAGACGATCCGCGGCGATCTGCTCGAGGAGCTCACGGGCGAGAGCGCCGACTACAACCACGTGTTCACGACGAACGGCATCGCCTGCACCACGGCGTCCGTCATCGCGGCCGCGCAGGGCTTCACCACGCTCGACGCGATCGGGGACGACGACGTGGCCGGCATCCGGGCCGCGCACCTCCTGCTCGCGAAGTTCAACGCGTGGCAGCCGGGCGTCTTCGCGCTCTCCGCGTGGGACCTGCTCGGCGTGCTGCCGCTGCAGGCGTCGCAGGTGGCCGACCTCATCGAGGGCGGCGACACCCGCTGGGTCCACCGCGGCGGGCACGACCTGCTCGACGCGGCGCCCGAGGCGACCGGATCCGGATCCGGCATGCCCCGCGGCCGCTCGCTCTACGGATCGCTGCCCGCGCAGGTCGGCGACCCGTCGTCGTTCGTCTCCGGGCTCCGCAGCGTGCTCGAGGTGCGCGAGCGCTTCGACGTCGCGCTCGGCACGCAGGTCGACGTCCCGGACGTGGGCCACCCCGGCATGCTCGTGATGGTGCACCGGCTCGACAACGGCGACCCGGAGGCCGACGCCCGCCTGCAGCTCACGGTGCTGAACTTCACGGGCGAGGCGATCCTCGCGACCGTCCGCTCCGAGGAGCTCCCCGCCCGCCGCGTCGTCCGCGACGCGACGACGGGCGAGGAGGTCGGCACGGTCGACGACCTGTCGAGCTTCCCCGTTCAGCTCGAGCCCTACGCGGGCCTGTTCCTGCTGCTCGACGAGGAGCAGGAGGCCGAGGAGGCCTAGGCCGCCCCGCCTCCGGGCCGCGCGACCGGCGGCCGGCGGATCAGCACCACGCTTCGAGGGCGACGTCGCGGATCCGCCGGTCGCGGATGTCCGCCCACTCCACGGCGATCCGCGGCGCCGCGATCGGGTGTCGCACGAGGTCGACGACGCGGTTCGTGAGGAGCCGCGGCGTCACGCAGCCGGACGCGAGGATCCCCGTCACGGCGACGTCCACGCCCCGCGTGCGCTCGAGCCCCGCGTGCGTGCGCACCACCCAGGCGTCGAGCGCACGGAGGTCGGGCCGGATCGCCCCGACGCGCCCGCCGACCACGACCACCAGGTGCCGCAGCTCCGGCAGGTGATCCGGCACCCTCACGGCACGCAGGCACCGGGCGGCGGCGTGGACCCCGCGGATCCCGCCGGCCTGGGCATCGACGCCCACGACGATCGCGCGGACGGGACGCGGATCCTCCTCGTCCCGGCCGTCGAGCGCGGCGCGCAGGTCGGCGAGCGCCGGGATGGCGTCGCCCGCGAATGCGATGCGCGGCGTCCGCGCCCGGCTGCCGCCGGCGGACGGGTCGACGAGCGGCGCGCGCATCTCAGTGCCTCCTCCGGCGACGCGGCGGCACGCGGCGCTCCCCCGCGCCGCGGCCGCCTCGGACGAGCCCCGTCCCCACGGGGCGCCCGCTCAGCCGCACGTCGTGCAGGGCGGGCGATCCCCCGCACGGCACGACGACGAGGTCCCCCGCGGCCAGGTCGTCGGGCAGCGCGACCGCGGCCGTCCCCGACGTCGGCGCGGCCGCGACGATCCGGGCCAGCGACCGGCCGCCGTCCGCCCGGCCGAGGACGCGCGTCTCCGCCCAGCGCGCGTCCACGCCGTCGAGGTGCCCGTCGACGCACACGACGCGCTCCCCGACGGGGCCCGCGAGGACGGCCGTCACCGCCACGACGACGAGCGCGCCGCAGCCGTCCCCGTCGCCACGGATCCCCACGGCATCGCCGGAGTGGACGCACGGGGTCCCGCACACCTCCACGAGCCGCCGCATCGAGACCCCGGCGACCACGACGTCGTCGAGCGCGGCGGGCGCGGCCGGCGCGGTCGCGGCCGGTGCATCCGCGCGCGGCGGCGCGACCGCCTCGAGGAGGCTCATCGCCGCACCCCCGCCGGGCGAGCGAGCACGGGAGGGACGGGGACGGGGACGGGAGGCACGCGGCACGGGAAGGGCATGCGCCCAGTCCACCGCCGCGCGGATCCCGGCCGCGAGCCCGCTCACGACACCCCTACGGCTCCCGCCGGGAACCTCACGGGGTCCCGACGCGACCGGGATCCCCGGAGCGTCCGCGGCCCGGGCGTCCGCGCACGTGCATGCGATGATGAGCCGTGCCCCACTCGCCCCACCGCCCCGCCGAGCACGTGGACGACGGCACGCAGGCGACCGGCACCCCGGCGACCGGCACCCCGGCTCCCCTGACCGCGGACACCGCCGTCGACTCGGACGCGACGCCGACCCGGGCGTCCCAGCGCGCCGGCGAGCGCGCGGTCACGGCCCGCGGATCCCGCCTCGACGACCTCTGGGCGCGCCTCGTCTCCACCCCCGCCCGCCGCCGCGCGCGGCACTGGGGCGGCCCGATAGCCATCACGCTGCTCGCCGCGATCCTCCGGATCCAGAGCCTCGGCCACCCGGCGACGCTCGTGTTCGACGAGACCTTCTACGTGAAGGACGCGTGGACCCTCCTCCACCTCGGCTACGAGGGCTCATGGCCCGACGATCCGAACCCCGACTTCATCGCGGGCCAGACCGACGGCTACCTGCAGGCGCCCGCGTTCGTGGCGCATCCGCCGCTCGGCAAGTGGATCATCGCGCTCGGCCTCGCGGTGTTCGGGGCGGCGGATCCGGTCGGCTGGCGCATCGCGACGGCCGTCGTCGGCACGCTCGCGGTCGTCCTCCTCATGCTCATCGCCCGCCGGCTCACGGGCTCCGCGGTCGTCGCGACGATGGCCGGGTTCCTCTTCGCGATCGACGGTCACGCCATCGTCATGAGCCGCATCGCCCTCCTCGACACCCACGTGATGTTCTTCGGCCTGCTCGGCTTCGGCGCGATCCTCCTCGACCGCACCTGGCATGAGCGCCGGTTCGAGCGGCTTCTCGCCCTCCGCCGCGCCGCCCGCCCCGACGACGCGCGGCCGCTGGAGTTCGGCCCGGTCATCCTCTGGCGTCCGTGGCTCATCGCGGCGGGCCTCGCGTTCGGCGCGACCTCCTCCGTCAAGTGGTCCGGCATCTTCTTCCTCGCGGGCTTCGGCCTCTACGTGGTGCTCACCGACATGCTGCTGCGCCGCCGCCACGGGCTCGCCGCGTGGTTCACGGCGGGCGCCGCGGTCCAGGGTCCGGTCTCCTTCCTCCTCCTCGTCCCGCCCGCGATCGCCGCGTTCCTCGCCTCCTACGCGGGCTGGTTCGCGACCTCGAACGGGTACTTCCGCAACTGGGCGGCCGAGGGCGCGAACGCCTGGCAGGGCGGGCTCGCGTGGGTGCCGCTGCCCCTCCAGAGCCTCTGGCACTACCTCGCGCAGCAGTACGCGTTCAACGTGGGCCTCGACGTCACGCACCCGTACCGGGCGGATCCCCGGCTCTGGCTGCTCCTCTACCGGCCGACGCAGTTCTACTACGAGGGCTACGGGTACGGGGAGTCGGGTTGCACGATCGACGCGTGCTCCGCGTCCATCACCTCGATCGCGAACCCCATCATCTGGTGGCTCTCGGTGGTCGCGATGCTCTACCTCGTCTACCGGCTGGCCGCCCGCCGCGAGTGGCGCGTGGGCCTCGTGCTCATGGGCATGGTCGTCGGGTACCTGCCGTGGCTGCTCTACGTGAACCGCACGGTCTTCCAGTTCTACTCGATCGCCTTCGAGCCGTACCTGATCCTGTGCCTGGCGATGGTGCTGGGCATGATCCTGGGCGACCGCGGCGATCCCCGTCCTCGGCGCACGCGCGGCATCGTGATCGTCGCCGCGGTCCTCGTCGTGTGCGCGCTCGTGAGCGCGTTCTTCTACCCGCTCTGGGTGGGGCAGCTCGTGCCGACCTGGTTCTGGCGGCTGCACGCGTGGATCCCGTCGGGGTGGATCTGATGGCCGCCACCGCCTCCCGCCTCCACCCCGCGCTCCCCGGCCTCGCCGCGGCGGCCGCCGCAGCGCTCGTGGCGTGGGCCGTGCACGCGCTCGTGCCGGCGATCCCGCTGCTCACGGTCGCGGTCGCGCTCGGGATAGTCGCCGCGCAGATCCCTGCCGCGCGGCCCGCGCTCACCGGCCCGCTGCAGCCCGGCCTCACGCTCGCGTCGAAGCGGCTGATGCGGGTCGGCGTGGTGCTCCTCGGCCTGCAGCTCGGCCTCTCCGACATCGTGGGCCTCGGCTGGCGCGCCGTGCTCCTCGTGGTGGCGGTCGTCGTGCTCGCGTTCGCGGGCACGTACGCCATCGCCCGCGCCCTCCGCATGCCGGGCCAGCAGCCGCTCCTCCTCGCCACGGGTTTCTCCATCTGCGGCGCGAGCGCGATCGGCGCGATGGCCGCCGTCACGCGCGCGAAGCCCGCCGACCAGGGCGCGCCCGTCGGGCTCGTCACCCTCTGCGGCACCCTCGCGATCGCCGCGCTGCCGCCGCTCGCCGGGCCGCTCGGCCTCGACGACGTCGCGTTCGGGCACTGGGTCGGCGCGGGCGTGCACGACGTGGGGCAGGTCGTCGCGACGGCGCAGATCGCCGGATCCGCCGCCCTCACCATCGCGATCGCCGTGAAGCTCACGCGCGTGCTGCTGCTCGCGCCCGTGGTCGCGATCGCGGGCGTCGTCATGCGCCGCCGCGAGGGTCGCGTCGAGGGCGCCGCGCGTCCGCCGATCGTGCCGCTGTTCGTGCTCGGATTCCTCGCCGCCGTGCTGGTCCGCACCTTCGTGCCGCTGCCCGCCGGCGTGCTCGACGCCGCGCAGGTCGTGCAGACGGCGACGCTGGCGATCGCGCTCGTGGCGCTCGGGTCCGCGGTGCGCTTCCGCGAGCTCGTCGGCCAGGGCGGATCCGCGCTCGCCGCCGGCCTCCTCTCCTGGGCGCTCATCGCGGGCCTCGCGCTCGCGGCGGTGCGCCTGGCCTGATCCGCCGGGCCGCCTCCGGCCGCCGGCCCCACCGGTCGCATGTCGCCGCATTACGCGCCGACCGGGGAACCGTCGGGAGCGCGGGCTAGCGTCGGGTCATGGTCGATCGCGAGTACGGGTTCAAGACGAGGGCGATCCACGCGGGCAACATCCCCGACGCCACCACGGGTGCGCGCGCCCTCCCCATCTACCAGTCGAGCGCGTTCGTCTTCGACGACACCGCCGACGCGGCCGCGCGCTTCGCGCTGCAGAAGTACGGCAACGTCTACTCGCGCCTGTCGAACCCCACCGTCGCCGCGTTCGAGGAGCGGGTCGCGAGCCTCGAGGGCGGCCTCGGCGCGGTCGCGACGTCGAGCGGGCTGAGCGCGCAGTACATCACCTTCGCCTCGCTCGCGGGCGCCGGCGACCACATCGTCGCCTCCGCCAACCTCTACGGCGGATCCATCACGCAGCTCGACGTGACCCTCCGCCGCTTCGGAGTCGAGACCACGTTCGTGCAGTCGAGCGACCCGGCCGACTACGCCGCCGCCATCACGGACCGCACCAAGCTCGTCTTCGCGGAGACGGTCGCGAACCCGTCGGGCGAGATCGCGGACATCGAGGGGCTCGCCGCCGTCGCGCACGCGGCCGGCGTCCCGCTCGTCATCGACTCCACCATCGCGACCCCGTACCTCAACCGGCCCATCGAGTGGGGCGCCGACATCGTCATCCACTCGGCCACCAAGTTCCTCGGCGGGCACGGCACCACGCTCGGCGGCGTCGTCGTGGAGTCCGGCCTCTTCGACTGGGAGAGCGCGCGCTTCCCGCTCCTCGACCAGCCCGTGCCGAGCTACGGCGGCCTCAACTGGACCGGCAACTTCGGCGAGTACGCGTTCCTCACGCGGCTCCGCGCCGAGCAGCTCCGCGACATCGGGCCGGTGCTCGCGCCGCACTCCGCGTTCCTGCTCGCGCAGGGCGTCGAGACGCTGCCGTACCGGATGCAGGCGCACATCGACAACGCGCGGGCGGTCGCCGAGTGGCTGGATGCGGATCCGCGCATCACCGCCGTCAACTGGGCCGGCCTCCCCGCGCACCCGCACCACGAGCGGGCGCGCAAGTACCTGCCGACGGGACCCGGATCCGTGTTCACGTTCGAGGTCGCGGGCGGCCGCGCGGTGGGCCAGCGCTTCATCGAGTCGGTCGAGCTCGCGAGCCACCTCGCCAACATCGGCGACGCCAAGACGCTCGTCATCCACCCGGCGTCCACGACCCACGCGCAGCTGAGCGAGGCGCAGCTGGTGGACGCGGGCGTGCTGCCCGGGATCGTCCGCATCAGCGTCGGCATCGAGGACGTCGCCGACATCATCCACGACCTGGACCAGGCGCTGACCGCCGCCACGGAGGGAGCGAAGTGAGCTTCGACACCGGCGGCGTGCCGCCCGAGAAGACCGGATCCGCGCCCCATCCCGCCGCCGGTGCCGCGGGCCTCGACCCGCTCGCCCCTGCCGAGGAGGCCGCGGACCGCGCAGCCGGCGATGCCGCCGAGGCGCACGCCGCCGACGCGGATGCATCCGCACCCGTCGAGCCCGTCGTGCCCGTCGCGGACCCTGACGCCGACGGCACCCAGACCACGCAGCTCCAGAACGGCCTCACCTGCGCGATCCCCCGCTCCAGCCCGCTCGCCGCGCTCCTCCGCAGCGAGCGCACGTGGACGGGCCCGAGCGCCAAGGAGCGCCAGGCGATCCTCCGCCGCGCCAAGTCCATCGCCATCGTCGGCGCCTCGCCGAACCCGGCCCGGTCCAGCTACTTCGTCGGCACGTACCTGCAGCAGTCGAGCGACTACCGCGTGTACTTCGTGAACCCGAACGCCACCGAGATCCTCGGCCAGAAGGCGTACCCGGACCTCGCCTCGCTGCCCGAGGTTCCCGACATCGTCGACGTCTTCCGGAAGGCGAGCGACATCCCGTCCGTCGTGGACGACGTGGTCGCGATCGGCGCGCCCGTCATCTGGGTGCAGCTCGGCATCTGGAACCAGGAGGCGGCGGTCGACGCTGAGGCCCGCGGACTCACGGTCGTGATGGACCGGTGCATCAAGGTCGAGCACGCGCGCTTCCACGGCGGCCTGCACCTGCTCGGCTTCGACACGGGCGTCATCAGCTCGCGGAAGGCCGCGGTCTAGCGGGGACGCCCGCCCGCATCACCAGCCGAGCGTGCCCGGCGCGCCCTTGAACGGGCCGACCACGCGCGGCGTGATCCACCCGCCGTAGAAGTCACCCTCCTGGGCCTCGACCTCGACGCCGTCGACCGTGATGCGGTCCATCCGAGACGGGTACACGGCGATCTTGTCGGCGAGCACCTCGAAGCCGCGCGTGGGGGACGGGTACCACCAGGCCGCGCGGTCGGCCGTGGCGCCGCCCGCGGTGATGGTGAGGTACGACGCCTCCCCCTTGTACTCGCACCACGAACGGCCGGCCGCAGACGAGAGCACGCCCGCGGCGAAGTCGGCGGAGGGCAGGTAGTAGACCGGCGGGTGGCTGGTCTCGAGCACCCGCACCGCGGATCGGCTCTCGGCCACGACGCGTCCGCCGAGCTCGATCACGATGCGCTCGGACGACGGATCCACGCGCGGCGGTCGCGGATAGTCCCACACGGACTCCTGCCCCTCGCCGGGGATCTCGCGGGGACGTCGGGCGGGTGGGATGCGCATGCGCCGACGGTACCGCGGGCTCCTGAGCGCCCCGGGTCCCCCGCCGGGACGGGCCTCGCGCCCCCGTCCGGTAAAGACGTATCCACTAAACGTTTTTGCACGAATGGTCCTCCGGGTGCTTGACTGGGGCACGTCCACCCGCATTCGGGTGTCAACACAGCACGAAATCTTCGAGGAGTAACGCACATGGGCATCATCGGTTTTCTGGTTCTGGGTCTGATCGCCGGAGCGCTCGCCAAGCTGATCCTCCCGGGCAAGCAGGGTGGCGGAATCATCGTCACGCTGATCCTGGGCGTCGTCGGGGCCTTCCTCGGCGGCTTCATCGGCAGCGCGCTCTTCAACAAGCCGGTCGACGGCTTCGACCTCGGCTCGCTCGCGCTCGCCATCGTCGGCGCGATCATCGTCCTGCTGGTCTACGGCGCGATCGTCGGCCGCAAGAAGGCCTAGTCCTTCCTGCTCCGCGGAGCCCTCGTCGCCTGATCCGGACCGGATCGGCGGCGGGGGCTCTCGTCATGCCGTGAGCGGCCGCCTCCCGTGGTCGGCGGCGCGCAGGTCGGCCATCGTCATGTCGGGATCCTGATCCGGGCGGGTCGCGCCGCGGGGTCTGCCTACGATGACCGCATGCCCGACGCCGCCGCCCCGTCCTCCCCCTCGCCCTCCCGCTCCCGCACAGCCGCCGTCCTCGTCGCCGTCGCGCTCCCGCCGCTGGCCCTCGCCGCCGCGGGCCTGTCGCACCCGAGCTCGCTCACCGACGACACCGCGATGCACTGGCGCGACCTGCACATCGCGCTCCTGCCCGTCTTCCCGCTGCTCGCCATCGCGCCGATCATCGTCACGCGCCGCCACGACCGACGCCTCGGGATCCTCGCGGTCGTCCTCGGCTTCGCCTACGCCGTCTGCTACCAGGCGCTCGACATCCTCGCGGGCATCGCGGCCGGCGCCCTCAAGCTCGAGGGCGGGCAGGGCGTGACCACCATGTACGCGCTCGCGGACGGGATCGTCGTCACCGGCGTGTGGTCGTACGTCGCGGTCACCGTGCTCGCGAGCGCGCTCGTGATCCGGCACGCGGGACCGCGGGCGCTGCCGGGAGCGGCGATCGCCGTGGTCGCGGCCGTCTCGTTCGTCGACAGCCACATCTTCTTCCCGCGCGGCGTGATCACCATGCTCGGCCTCGCGATCGGCTGGACCTGGCTGGCGCTCGCCTCGCGCGGGCCCGCCCGCCGGCCGTCCGGCGCATCCGCGGATCCCGCGAGCGCCCCCGCCGCCGACCGCGCTGAAACGGCGGCATAGTCTGACGGGATGACAGCGTACGTCTCGGCACTCGACCTCTTCTCCATCGGGATCGGGCCGTCGAGCTCGCACACCGTCGGCCCCATGCGGGCCGCCCTGCTCTTCGCCCGGGAGTGCGAGGCGTCGCCCCGGTTCACAGGGATCACGCGCGTCACCGTGCGCCTGTTCGGCTCGCTCGGCGCCACCGGCCTCGGGCACGGCACGCCCGACGCGGTCGTCGCGGGGCTCGCCGGGCTCGCGCCCGAGACGTGCGACCCGGACGAGGTGCGCGGCCGCTGGTCCGGGCTCGGCGAGGGCGTCGACGTGCCGCTCGCCGGCATCCACCCGGTGCGCATGGTGGGCCGCGACCTGACGTTCGAGCCATTCACGCGGCTCCCCCGCCACCCCAACGCCATGCACCTCGCCGCGCTCGACGCCGACGGAGGCACCGTGCTCGAGAGCACATGGTTCTCGGTCGGCGGCGGCTTCGTGCTGCGCGAGGACCAGGCGCCCTCGGCCGTGCTGCCCACCGGGCTCCCGCACTCCTTCTCCAACGCCGACGAGCTGATCGAGCTCGCCGAGTCGACGGGGCGCTCCATCGCCGACGTGGCGCGAGACACCGAGGAGTCGATCCACGGATCCCTCCGCGCGGTCGCGGGCCTCGACGCGATCTGGGACGCCATGGCCGCGTGCGTGACCGCGGGATTGGGCGGCCAGGGCACGCTGCCGGGCGGGCTCGACGTGCGGCGGCGGGCGGCGCGGGTCGCGTCGCAGCTCGCGACCATCGACGCGGAGGGCGCGCGCGACACCTCGCACGAGTGGCTGCACGCGTTCGCGCTCGCGGTCAACGAGGAGAACGCGTCCGGCGGGCGCGTGGTCACGGCGCCCACGAACGGCGCGGCCGGCATCATCCCCGCGGTCGGCTCCTACTACCTGCGCTTCGTGCCGGGCGCCGACCGCGACGGGATCCGCGACTTCCTGCTCACCGCGACCGCGATCGGCTCGCTCGTGAAGGCCAACGCATCCATCTCGGGCGCGGAGGCCGGCTGCCAGGGCGAGGTCGGTACGGCGTGCGCGATGGCGGCCGGCGCCCTGTGCGCGGTGCTCGGCGGATCCCCGCGGCAGGTCGAGAACGCCGCCGAGATCGCGATGGAGCACCACCTCGGGCTCACGTGCGACCCCGTGGGCGGGCTCGTGCAGATCCCGTGCATCGAGCGGAACGCGATCGCCGCGTCCACCGCCGTGAACGCCGCGCGCATGGCGCTGCACGGCGACGGCACGCACCTCGTCTCGCTCGACACGGTGATCGAGACCATGCGGCAGACGGGCCTCGACATGTCCACCAAGTACAAGGAGACGTCCACCGGGGGCCTCGCGGTCAACGTCATCGAGTGCTGAGCGCCCCGGCGGCGGCCGGCCGTGTCAGGCTGGGCCCATGGGAGTCCCCGCGCTGCTGCTCGCCGTCGCGGCGTTGCTGATCCTCGGCACCACGCAGCTCGCGGCCTGGGGGCTCCTCAAGCGCAACGGCTGGATCGGGATCCGCACGCGCCCCCTCATGGCGAGCGACGAGGCCTGGCGGGCCGGGCACGTCGCTGCCCTCCCCGCGCTCCGCAGCACGTGCCTGCCCGTCGCGATCGGCGGCGTCATCGGCGGGATCGCGGCGGGCGCCGGCATGAACAGCGTCGCGAGCTGGGGCGGGCTGCTGCTGGTGGGCGGGATCGTCTGGAGCACGTTCCGCGCGGGGCAGGCGGCCAAGCGGGTCGCCCGCCGGCAGGAGGCCGAGCGTCAGGACGCCGAGCGGTACGGACCGCCGCGGATCCGGCGCGACTAGCCCGGCCCTCCAGCACATCTCGCAGCTCATCGGCGCCTACGACCGCGAGACGACCTCGGCGAGCATGAGCAAGGGCGTCCGTTCCACGTCGACGGCGCTCAAGCGCGAGAGCATCCTCGAGGTCGCCGAGCTCGTGGATCTCCCCCGTGGCCGCGCGGTCATGCTGTCCTCCGGAATCCGCGCGGCGCTGCTCCGCACGGCGCCGTGGTTCCAGGGCCCGAAGGAGCAGGTCGCCGGCATCCAGGCGTCGATCGCCGCGCACGACCCCGCCTCGCAGACCGCGTCACCCGCCGACGTCCCACCGCCGCCATCGACGGACGTCCTCGACGGCCTGACGGCCGCGGCGCCGGCGCCGGCGCCGGCCGTGGAGCGATCGGCGCTGAGCGCGCTGCTCGCCAGCTCCGAGCACGAGCCCCGCATCGACGCCGACCTCTGAGGATCCGACCACGACTGCACAGGACCCGCTCGACGACCTGGACCTCGACGAGCCCGTGGACCTCGACGAAGACGAAAGCCGCCCCCTGAAGGGCGGCTTTCGCCTGTCTCGTGGAGCTCAGCAGACGCGGAGACTCAGGGGACGAGCCGGAAGGTTGCATCTCCGTACTCGGCACTGGACACTGGGTCGATCCGCAGCGAGAAGTCCCTGTGTCTCAGGTATCTGGTGGGGTAGTTGTAGCTCTGGAACGAAGACCAGGACGAGTCAGAAAGACCGGCGACCTTCTTGAACGTCGCGTCCGCTGCGAAGCCGGCGCTTCCGTCATTGGCCCTGAGAACGACGGCGAAGTTCGAGTGCCTGAGGTACTGTCCGGGGAAGTTGACCGACTCGAAGGAGACGGCGTTCGCGTCGGCCAGACCGGGAACGATCTTCCACTGCGAGTCCTGCTGGGGATCGAAGGGAAGCGGATCGATGCGCGCTGCCCCGCCCTGGTGGCGTACGTACCGGTCAGGGAAGTTGGACGATTTGAGTCGCGTCGAGTTGCTCACGCCGTACTTGCCGATCAACCCGGTGTACTCCGTCGACGTGATGGGCTGGATGCTGTTGTGCTTGGAGCCGAGTGGAGCCGTGAAGTTCCGCTGGCTGAGCGGCGTCCACGATCCGGTCGTGACGCTCCCCTGCCAGACGTTGAACTTGTTGTTCGGGCAGTAGTTGTCGCCCCACAGCCACCACGCATTGGGGTCCGCCAACGAACGGACGACTGTGGGCGCTTCAACACAGCCACCCTGGTAGAGGCCGCTCGTGTAGGTAGTGAACGAGCCGGGGGTGAGTGAGGACGAGCGGGCGCCCATGAGGCCGGTCTCGTTGGGAGCGGGGGAACGGTAGTACAGGTAGTTCACTCCGTTGATGTCCGTCTGCACGTCAGAGTCGATGACACCACCTTGGCCGTTGTTGTCGAAGAACGTCACGGGTGTCGTCGTTGTGACGAAGTCCGACGTGTAGGCGACGAGGATCGTTCCGAACGGACCGCCCGTGGGGTTGGCGCTGAATGTGATGCCGTACTTCGCGCGTGCTGGGTCCCAGAAGATAGAGGGGGCCCACGTGAAGGAGTTGGGGTTTGCGCTGTTGATGTTGAGCAGCCGGTCGCCTGACCAGTTGATCAGGTCGGGTGAGGTCCAGATGTGAAGCGAGGGGTTGGCCGCTGTGAAGTTCTCGTTCTTGAGGTCAGTCGCCATCATCACCCAGCTGCCGTCCTGGAGCCGATAGACGAATGGGTCCCGGATTCCCTTCGTGCCGAGTGTCGGAACGAGGATCGGGTTGTTGTCGTTGAGTGCCGTCCATTCGAGCGCATCCTTGCTCACGGCGAGGTGGACGTTGTAGGAGTTGCCGGAGCCGTTGGGGCTCTCTTTGAAGTAGGCCATGACGTAGGCGCTGTTCGCCGCGGCCGCTTCTGCCGGCGCCGACTGGGGTACCGCCGCAACGAAGGCTCCCAGCAGGGCGACCGATGCCGCGATGGTTGCCAGGCGGCGTCGCCAGGAGCTCCGGCCGGGGCCGGTAGTGGAGTTCGATCTGGATATCATCGTTCGCTTTCGTGAGTAGGTGATGTTGTCGCGGTGTGACAGCCGGACGTCTCTGCGTCCGGGCGAGCCGGTGCAGTGTGCCGGCGAAGCCGAGATGGCAGCCGGCGAGGACCGTAAGTCGGCCACCGGACTAGAACCTGCGGCTGAGCGCCCCTGTGTTCGGGAGTTCGGGCACCGTGGGTCAGCGCATCGACTCGTCGGCGGAGCACGGACGTGACGGTGTCGGCTGGCATGGCCAGGGACCTGGGGATGAGGCCTGTCGACCTTCGTGGGGATGGGGTGGCGACGTCATCGTCGACGTTCCTCTCAAGTTCTTCTTCGAACCGGTGGATCGGGGCGAGTCGGCTGGATCGTGTCCTGCTCGACCTCTGCTCGGTCACCGTATCAGTCCTGTTACCGTGAACAAACCAGATGTCGGCGAGTGGGGGCGCGGGAGGATAGGGAAACGAACGGGGCTGATCGCCAGGCCGACCCTGCTCTTCTAGGGGCTACTCGCAACGAGCTGCCAGGTAGGTGACGGAGATCGGTGTGCTCTCGCCTCTAGCTGCCACCGTCCTGACGAGTCTCCCGTGGGGCTCGCACCTCGCCATGTCGCACGCGGAGCAGAACATGCTGACCTCCTGGCAAGACCCGCCCGCGTGGGACTCCAGCACAGGCCAGGAAGCGGAGCCGCCCGGACGAGGCCGGTTCCCCACAAGGTCGGCGGCCGACCCGGGATGCCGATCCGGGTCGAGCTGACCGCCGCGGAGCTCGAGGTGAACGACACGAACAAGCTCCGGCACGCTGTCCTCCGGAACCCGCGCGGCGCTGTTCCGCGCGGTGCCGTGGTTCCAGGGCCCGAAGGAGCAGGTCGCCGCCATCCAGGAGTCGATCGCCGCGCACGACCCGGCCTCGCGGAAGGAGCCGGCTGGTGCGGCACCGGCCGCGGCACCGTCACCGGTCGTCCTCGAGCGACCGGTCGTCGCAGCACCGCGTTGGACTGAGCGCACGAACCGTGCGATCGTCCGCGCGACCGGAGCGAACGCAGGCCGGACCAGCCGGCGGCAGTCCGGCGAGACACCGTGCGACCACGTGGTTCCGAGGCCTCCCTCCTTCGGCCTTCCTGCGCTGGGACCAATCTGTTAGCGTGAACAATTCGGGCCGTGGCTAGCCGCTCTCCCCCGCAATGGTGCCGATCTAGGAGCAACAGTGACCGAGTTCGCACGGCCCGTCATCCTCGCCTCAGCCGTTGCGCTCGGCCTCGACGACGTACGTCCTCACCGCGGCCGACCGGAGCACCGTGGCGTCGGCGTCGGTGTCGGCGACGGCGACGGCGACGAAGCCCGGATGGTCCCCCGCCACCTCCACTGCGCAGAGCAGCACCGTCACCGCGTCCACGCGCTGACCTCGGGCAAGGTCGCTCTGACGGTCACCAGCCGCAACGCCCCCGGGTCAGGATCTCGGCCGACGCAGCCCGCGCGGTCCTGCGCGCGGAGGCGGACCTCGGGGGCCGCATCGTCACCGACGACGCACGGGGCGCCGGCGATCGTCCGCGCCCAGCGCTCACGTCACGGGCCGCGCCCGTGGTGGACCCCGTCGGTACGGGCCCTTCCTGGCGTCTCCGACCGGTGAGCCCCACCGATCCAGCAGCGCGAAGCCCGGGTCAGCGGCCCTGATGCCTTGACGCGACACAGGGGATGACGACACCCCACATCAGCTCCATGCACGGTCGGCGTCCGCCGGCACCGAGGAAAGGATCGCCATGCGATCGAGCTCCGTCCTGTCCGCTCTCGCTGCCACGGCCCTCGTGGCGGCCGTCATCACCGGAGGGAGCGCGGAAGCACACGCGGCCACTGCCGCCGGGGACACGGGCTTCACCGCTGTCGACATCCCCGCGCGCGCCGACATCGTCGTGCACCAGGTGACGATCGCCCTGGTCGCGCCCCAGGGGACCACCCCGTCGTTCGACGCCGCGGCAGCCCGTCGATCGGTCGAGCTCGTCGACCAGTTCTACGCGCGGGAGACCGGGGGCGCCATCCGGTTCCAGCTGGAGCGCATCATCGACTGGCAGGCCGTCGACGAACCCATCGACTGCTCGAACACGGGTGGCCTGCACGACTGGATCAAGCGCAAGACGGGCTGGCAGCCCGGCCCGGCACGGCATCTGGTCGCGATGGTCCCGCCGGGGCCGCCGTGCCCGAACTGGGCCAACGGCGAGCAGCGCGGAGATCCGGACGATGGCGGCCTCACGTTCCAGGGCGGTCCGGACGCGTACCTCCTCGCCCACGAGCTCGGCCACAACCTGTCGCTGCCCCACGCCTTCAGCGTCCAGTGCGCCACCACGTGGGACTACTCCCCCACCAGCGGCGACTGCCCCCGCCTCGAGTACGGCAACCGCACGGACGTGATGGGCGCCTCGTGGGCGTTCCTTCCCTTGTCCGCACCGAGCCTCGCGCGTCTGGGAACGCTGTCGGACACCCGCTCGCCCGTGTGCGGCGCTCCCCGCACCACGAGGCTGAAGTCCCTCGGGGCGGGGCCCGGGACGCAACGCGCCCTGCGGTGGACGGATCCCCAGGACTCCTCCGTCGCCTACTGGGTGCAGTACAACGACCGCGCCGACGCCACCTCCGACGGCGGCGCCTACACCAGCCCCTCCCGGGCCATTCGGAACGTCTCCGGCGTCCAGGTGCTCCGCTCCAACCCCATCCAGCCCTACGGCGGCGATCTGCTCGAGCGCCCCGGAGACGCGTCGGAGGCCAACGAGTTCGCCATCGCCGGCGAGACCGTGACCCTGAACTCAGGCATGTCGGTGCGGGTCGACGCGATCGACGAGGTCGCCCACGAGGCGACCGTCACGGTGACGGTGCCCTGCACCGAGTACACGGGTGACATCACCCGGTTCGCGGTGACCAGCGCATCGACCTCCTCGCCGTGGGCTGGCCCGCAGGGCGCCGTCGACGGGAACCCGAGCACCTACTGGGGCACCTGGCCGTCCGCCGGCACGCAGACCCTCGAGCTCCGGTGGCCCCAGACCGTGACGGTGGACCGGATCGCCTCGCAGTTCGCCGCCGACGCCGCCGACAGCCAGAACCAGGGCCTCATCCCGTCCCGATCCTGGCGCGCCGAGTCCTACGACGCCGCCTCCGGGACCTGGCGGGCCATCGCCGACACGACGCCCACGACGGCGACGCGGACGCGGGACACCCTGAACGCGATCACGTTCCCGGCTGTCACGACGGACAGGATCCGCCTGGTCTACGAGGCGTGGGGCACTCGGGACTACGCGGGCTCCACCGGCGTGTCCGCGGTCGAGGTGCGCGGCGTGGCACCGGTGGACGCCCTCGTCGCCAGCGGGACAGCTGCGACGATGACCGTGGGTTCGACGTCGGATCTCGTCCGAAGCGTCGACGTCATGGACCGCACCGGTCAGAAGCTCGCCGGACGGCGGGTGGCGTTCGACATCACGGGACCCGCGACCTTCGCGAACGGCGCACGAACCGCCTCCGCGGTGTCCGGTGCCACCGGTACGGCCGTGATGCCGCAGGTGACCGCCCAGTCGACACCTGGTCCGGTCGCCATCACCGCGTCCGTCGACGGAAGACGCACCTCCCTCGCGCCCATGTCCGTCGTCGCGACAGCCGCGACTCCTGCTCCTGCTCCGTCTCCGTCTCCGTCTCCGTCGACGGGTTCCGCGTCGACATCCGCGTCCGTGGCGGTGGTCGACGGCCGAGCCGTCCTGAAGGTCCGCGCGAGGAATGCCACCGCCAGCCCGGCGACCATCTCGATCGTGACGCCCTACGGCCGGACGACGGTCGTCGGCGTAGCTTCAGGAGCGTCTGTCGAGAGAGCCTTCTCCACGGGCCGGAAGACGGTCAAGAACGGCGTCGCGACCGTCACGACCATCACGGGGTCTGCGCGCACCACGACCTCCGTCCCGTTCGCCGGGGTCTGAAGCGCGGCGCCGAGGCGGAGCATCGGACTCCTGAGCCGCGGCAGGTCGGACCGGAACGCGCCGGCGCCGACCCCTCCCCCACCCGCGCATCTCGACCCCGGTACATAGCGGGCGTGGTGGTGGGGCTGGCGTCCAGGCGAGCATGGCTACCCGGACGTCAGGCGACCCTCCACCAGCAAGCACCTCTTCCTGCAGGCGGAGCTAGCGATCCTGCGCATCGCCGATCGATCGGAGGGCCGATGAGACCTGGACCACGCCCTCGCCGTACTTCGCGTCAGCCGCGTCCTGGACTCTGCCGTCGTCGAACACGATCGTGACCTTCAAGGGTCCGTCCCCGTACTCCATGAACACGGCTCGGTCGTCTCCCTGCCATGGCGGATCCTCGTCGTCGAATGCACGCTTCACCGACGCCGGGTCTGGCTCCTGACCTGCTGGTTCGGTCGTCGCATCCGGTCCTGGCGTCGGACCAGCCACGGTCGCGGGCTGCGTGAGCGTGAGAGCTGTCCCACCCCAGGTGCCCGTGACGTCGTACTCACCGAAAGTCACGCCGGCTGCCGTCTCCTCTTCGTCGACGGCGGACCAGTCCCACCCGTGCACCACCGGACCCGAGCACTTCGGAGGAAGGGACTGTTGGACGAACCCGAAGCACGCGTGCACCTGTGATCCCTGGCCGTCGTCGAGGACGAGAGCTACGCCCGTGAGCTCGTCGTCGGCGTCACGTGAGCCGGGATACCCGGCGCAGGCGCTCAGAGGGAGGACGACCGCTGCCGCGAGCACGAGAACTCGGAGGTAGCGCATGCGGCTCAGTCTGACCGGAAGCGCTGGCGATGGCCACGAGGAGCGGCCTCGGGTGCGACCCCAGAACGGGCCCAGAAAGGGCAAGCTGCGCATCGCCCCTCACGCCACGGGGCGGTCGGGTCCGTCCGGCAAGGAATCCCCTTCCGGACGCTAGACCGTGGCTCCCACGACTGGGGGTGCCATCGGTGAGTGTCAACGGGTACCTTGCCGACAACAAGATCGGACGGCTCGTCACGAGATGGCTCCGACGATCGACAACGCAGCGTCTCGCGACCCGAGACCGCTGAGCCCGAGGACTGGATGAGAACGACGCACCTGCACACTGCCGCCGCGGCCGGCGTGCTCTTGCTCGCATTCTCCGGCTGCGCAGGTTCAGCAACCAGCACACCAGCGACGACGTCGACACCGAAGATGAGCTACGACGACGGGCTTCTGACCTTCGAGATCAAGCGAGCCCCCGACGGCAGCTACGCCGCTTCGCTCCTCGGGGGCGAAGGTCTGCTGTCGTTCGAGGACGGATGCGTTCGAGTTGGTGGGTACCCACTCGCCGTGGCACGCCCCGCAAGCTGGGATGGCCAAACACTGACCGTCGGCGAGAGGAGCTTCGCCCTCGGCGACTCTCTCTCCATGGGTGGCACATATCGCACGGAACTCATACCCGGTCAGCCCGACGAATGCACCGGTGAGACGTTCTTCGCACACAGCGTCCAGCTTTCGTCCGACGTGCACTAAACGACGGTCGGGGACGGCGTCTCGGCCAAACGAAAGCCACCCAGCATCGCCTGGCAGCTAGGGTCCGGGAAGCCATCCCTCCCCGGACGCACCCTCACGGTATCGGCAGGTCTTGTACTACGCACTTGACACACAGATTCTCACCCTTGTACCGTCCAGGTGACACAGGAGGTGGGTCATGGTGGACCTGATAGCACTCGACTTACCGCTGCTCGCGGTCACTCTCATTCTCACGTGCGCGATCGCGGTTTTTGCTGCGTCGGCAAGACGACGGGCGGTGATTGCAGACGTAAATATTGACGCCATGCACATGTCGGCATTACGTAGAGCTCGCCAGAGAGCGGTCGCCGCGATCGGTGCCTCAGTCGTGGTCTTGGTCGTGATGTCGGCGCTGGGCTTGAGCGTCGCCCCGCTCCTGGGCCTTCCGCTCCTGTTAGCAGCACCGGTGTCTGCATCTGTCGGGCTACTGCTTTACAGCCTCATCCCTGCCGTGCGTCATGCCGTCTCGCCTTCCGCGGCGCGAAGCGCCTCACTCACCCCGCGAACTGTGGCGTCGTACCTCAGCGGCTCGCTGTCCCTGCCACCGATCATTGCCCTGATCTGTCTCGTGGCCTTCGTGATCGTCACGGGAGTCACGTCCTCGCCCGATGACCTCGGCCTGTCACGGGCGATCGCGTTCACCTCGCCGGACATCGTGTCTGCGTCCAGCCCGTACGCCGGATGGTTCTACGGTCTGCCCCTTCTGGGTACCTGCGTCGTGCTGATCGTCGTCACGATCTCGACCATGGCTCGCATCAGCGCGACTCCTGCGTTCCCCGACCCCGCTCTCGTGAGTCTGGATACGGCCTGGCGGCGCGAGTCCATGCGCATCGTCTCGGCGATCGCGGTCTTCTCTCTCACGCTGCCCTTCGGCGGCGCCGCAGCCGTTTCGGGACGGGCCCTGCTCTCCGCGGTCCTCCCGACCTCCCACCCAGGATGGACCGCGCTGGGCATCATGTTCGTGGCCATGGGACTAGTCAGCGTCGTTCTCTCTGGCGTCAGTCTCGCCTTCGCGACCCGTCAGGCTCTCGCACTCCCCCGCGCCAGCCTCCGTGCAGCCGGGCCGACTCGATGACGCGCACCACGGAAGGCCGACTGTGATCCGCATCGACCCGAGCAGCGCCCTGCCTCCTTACGAACAGATTCGTGTGCAGATCGCGGACCGCGTTCGGGCGGGCAAGTTACCTGCAAACCAGCGCCTGCCAACCGTCCGTCAGCTCGCAGCGGACCTGCAAGTCGCCCCCGGGACAGTCGGCAAGGCATACGCGCTCCTTGAGTCAGAAGGGCTCCTTGTCACCAACCGCTCGAAAGGCACGCGCGTGGCCGCTGGCCACCACCACGCCGCCACGGTCCAGGAAGCAGCGCAGCGATACGTCGCGACGGTCGCGGGAGTCGATCTAGAGCAAGCGCTCGGCGCGATCCGAGCCGCATGGGCAACACGATCAGATCCATAACCGCGCAAAGGCCTAAGCGCGAGAGACGTCCGACCCGTACTTCCTGTTTCAACAGGGGACCCCTCCCCGGACACCCGTTCTCTCACGGCGCGTGGGGCATCACGTGGGCAGGTGCCCATGCTCATAAGCCAGCGGACGCAGAGATGTGCTGGCCAGAAGCCGCTGTCTCAACAGACCGGTCCGGTGACGATTCCGGTGACGGGGGGCTACGTGAGACACCCTTCGTGTCCTTCCGGTCACAAGGGGACGAACCGCGGTCATGACCTGCCCGTCGGCGCCGGCTCGGACCCATGCGGGCGATCGCCCCCCCGGGACCACAACGCTGGCAACGGCTCCCATGTCATGGAGGACTCCAGCCCACCACGCGCCCCTGGTCGTGATGCAGACGCACGGCGCTGCCGTCCCCGGCCGTGACGGCTGAACGTCCCAGCGCTTCGCCGACCGCCTCCCCGGCGACCAGCGCAGCACGTCCGTGTTCGTGCTCGATTTCACCAGCAGCAGCCGATCGAACCACGACGGCTCCCCCGCCGACGCCCACGAGACAGCCGCCGTGGTCCGCTTCCCCGACGCATCCCTCGGCCGTGACCGGGCCGGATCGCTCCCACGGGTTCAGGACCATGGAGGGCGATGACCTGACTGTGGGACCACCGGTGCAGGTGCCTCGGCGGTCAGGCCGCGTCGGCCAGCTGCGCCCGCAGCGCGTCGGCCGTGGTCACCGGGAGGCGGCAGACGAAGTCGGCGCACAGGTAGGCGGTGGCGGTGGATCCCGCGGCGCGGTCCGCGAGCAGCTCGAAGCCCGCGGCGGCCCACGCGCGGGCCGCCGTCCCCGTGACGACGAGCGACACGCGCGGCGGGCGGATGCGGCCGCGCGCGAGGTCCGCGAGCGGGTCGCCCGCCGCGTCGGCGCCGTCCGGCACGACCACGACGAGCTGCCGCCCGCCCGCCTCGATCGCCGCCGCCTGCTCGAGCGCGCCGCCGAACGCGATCGGCCGGCTCGCGCCGCCCGCGGCGACCGTCGCGAGCGCGGCGCGAGCCGCCCGCTCGTAGCGCGGATCCGCTGTCAGCTGCCCGAGCACGCGCGCGGCCGACGCCGCCGCCGTGAGGCCCGAGGGGTAGGCGCCCTCGGAGGGGTCGGCCGCGAGGTCGAGGCCGAAGCCCGCGAGCACCGGATCCGCGCCCGTCGGCACCCGGAACCCCGCGGCGCCCGGCTGCGGGTGGGCGTCCGCCGTGGTGATCAGCGCGTCCACGATCCCTCGCGCCCGCACCGCGTAGCCGACCTCGCCCGTCGCGAGCGCCAGCGCGAGGAGCCCGTCGGCGAGCATCCCGTGGTCCTCGAGCGTCGCGACCGCGGGCGACATGCGACCGTCGATCGAGGCGCGCACGAGCGCCCCGTCGGCGCGCACGTGCTCCTGGAGCAGCATGTCGGCGGCGGCACGGGCCACGTGGATCCACTCCCCGCGTCCGAACGCGCGGCCCGCCCGGGCGAGCGCGCCGATCGCGAGCCCGTTCCAGCCGGTGAGCACCTTGCCGTCGACGGCCGGCGGCTCCTCGGCCGCGCGCCCGGCGGCGTCGAGCGCGTAGTACCCGCCCTCGACGCGACGCCCGCCGACCGTGCTCTCCGAGTCCTGCGCCGATGCGAACCCGCCGGACGCGCGCCGCAGGGTCCCCATGAGGAAGGCGACGATGCCCGCGGCGACCTCCTCGTCCCCGGCGCGCGCGTAGGCGTCGAGGAGCAGGGCGTTGTCGTAGAGCATCCGCTCGTAGTGCGGCTCGGACCAGTCTCGGCGCGTGGAGTAGCGGAAGAAGCCGCCCTCCACGGGATCGCGCAGGTCGGATCCGGCCATCGCCTCGAGCGTGCGGCGCACGAGCGCGGCGGTCGCCGTCGCGCGCTCGGGCGTGAGCGCGCCGGCGGTCGCGAGCGTGTCGAGCAGCAGCACCACGGGCGCGACGGGGAACTTGGGCGCGGATCCGAACCCGCCGTGCTCCGCGTCCTCGAACGAGGCGAGCTCGGCGGCGACCCGGTCGAGCGCGGCGGCGTCGGGCAGCGGCGACGCGACGGATCCGCGCTCGGAGGCCTCGCGGATCGCGGCGCTCAGCTGCCCCGCGCCATGCTCGACCTGGTCGCGCCGCGTGGTCCAGGCGTCGGCGACCGCGTCGAGCACCTGCCGGAACGAGGGGTGCCCGGCGCGCGGCTCGGGCGGCGAGTAGGTGCCCGCGTGGAACGTGCGGCCCTCGGGCGTCGTGAACACGTTGAGCGGCCAGCCGAGCTGATCCGTGAAGGCGCCGGCCGCCGTGATCAGCGCCGCATCGACCTCCGGATGCTCCTCGCGGTCGACCTTGATCGCGACGAACCCCTCGTTCAGACGCGAGGCGAGCGCCGGATCCGAGAACGTCTCGCGCGCCATGACGTGGCACCAGTGGCAGGTCGAGTAGCCGACCGAGACGAGCACCGGCACGTCGCGGCGGCGGGCCTCGGCGAACGCCTCTTCGCCCCACGGCCGCCATTCGACCGGGTTGTCCGCGTGGCTGAGGAGGTACGGGCTGACGGCGTCGGCGAGGCGGTTGGGCATGCGTCCACGCTACGCGCGGGGCGCGCGACGGGACCCGGCGGGCGTCGGGCCGGGCGTCAGATCCAGTCGCGCTTGCGGAAGATCCCGTAGAGCACGCCGCTGACGCCGAGCATCAGCACGAGGGAGAAGGGGTAGCCCCAGTCCCAGTGCAGCTCCGGCATGATGTCGAAGTTCATGCCGTAGACGCTCGAGACGAGCGTGGGCGCGAAGAGGATGGCCGCCCAGCCGGAGATCTTGCGGGTCTCCACGCTCTGCCGGTTGCTCGACTCGCTGAGCTCGCGCATCTCCTCGTTCTGGCGCTGGCCGACGAGCGTCGAGTTCACGGTGAGGATGTCGCGCAGCAGCACACGGAACTCCTCCACCCGCTCGTTCACGACGATGACGTGGTCGGCCACGTCGCGGAGCGCCTGCTGCAGGTCCTCGCTCACCTCGTACTTGCCGGATCCCGCCTGCAGCTGCTGCAGCATGCCGCCGAGCGGGCGCACCGCGCGCTGGAAGTCGATGACCTCGCGGGAGAGCTCGTAGATGCGGCGGGACACGGCCGGATCCCCGTCGAACACCTGGTCCTCGATCTCGTCGATGTCGTTGGCGAGGCCCGTGACGACGGGCGCGTACCCGTCGACGACCGCGTCGAGGATCGCGTACAGCACCGACTGCGGCCCGTGGGTGAGGAGCTCGGGCCGCTCCTGCATGCGCGTGCGGATGGCCGAGAGGTCGGGCGACTCGGCGTGCCGGACGGTGATCACGAAGTTGCGGCCGAGGAACACGTGCAGCTCGCCGAACTCCACCTCCTCGCGGTCGTCCACGTAGCGGGCCGCGCGCAGCACGGTGAAGAGCGTGGAGCTGTACCGCTCCGTCTTGGGGCGCTGGTGGGCCTGCACCGCGTCCTCCACCGCGAGCTCGTGCAGGTCGAACTCCTCGGCGAGCGCCTGCAGCTCCTCGACCGTGGGGCGGTAGAGGCCGATCCACGCCATCGCGTCGGGCCGCTCGTCGAGCTCGCGGAATGTGTCGGCGAGCGTGGCGGGCGATGCGACGCGGCAGCCGTCGACGTAGACGCCGTTGTCGACGAGGCTCGGGCGGCGCGCGCCCGACTGCTCCGCGGGATCCTCCCGCTCGGCCCGCGCCCGCGACGCGCCGCCCGCATGCCCACCGAGGGGCGCGACGCCCCGGGAGACCACGGACTTGAGGCGCGTGCGGATGCGGTGCTGGGACATGACGGACACCGTACCCGCCGGAGGTGACGCGTCCGTGCCGCTGGGGAGCGCCCGGCTCAGACCACCTGGTCGGGGTGGCTGCCGACGCGTCCGGCGGCCTCGAGCGCGGTGATCCCGGCCATCTCGTCGTCGGTCAGCGCGAAGTCGAAGACGTCCGCGTTCTCGACCAGCCGCTCGCGCCGCGTGGTCTTCGGGAAGACGATCGTGCCGCGCTGCACGTGCCATCGGAGCACGACCTGCGCGTCCGTGCGGTCGTGCGCGCGGGCCGCGTCGCGCACGACGGGCGCGTCGGCGACGGCGCCGCGCGCGAGCGGGCTCCAGGCCTGCACCGCGATCCCGTGCTCGGCGAGGTACTCGGTCGTCGCGCGCTGCTGGTGCCGCGGGTGCAGCTCGATCTGGTCCACCGCGGGCGCGGGCAGCCCGGCCGCGTCCAGCGCCTCGAGGTGCGGCACGAGGAAGTTGGAGACGCCGATGGAGCGGGTCAGCCCGTCCGCGCGCGCCGCGGCGAGCGCCTCCCACGTCTCGACGTACAGGCCGCGCTCGGCGGCGGGCCAGTGGATGAGGATCAGGTCGACCGCGGGCATGCCCAGCCGGTCGAGGCTGCGGCGCATCGCCTCGGCCGCCCGCTCGCGCCCGTGGTCGTCGTTCCAGACCTTGGTGGTGACGAACAGCTCGTCGCGCGGGATCCCGGAGGCGCGGATCGCCCGCCCGACGCCCTCCTCGTTGCCGTACATGGCCGCGGTGTCGATGTGCCGGTAGCCGACCTCGAGCGCGTCGGCGACGATCCGCTCGGCATCCCCGTCCGACACCTTGTACGTGCCCACGCCGAACTGCGGGATCGGGACGCCGTCGCCCATCGCGACCGAGGGGATGGAGGTGCGGAGGACCCCGCCGCTCACGCGCCGAACCGCTCGACGAGCGCCCGCTTGAGGATCTTGCCGCTCGGCCCGAGCGGCAGCGCCTCGACCACCTCGACCCGCCGCGGGTACTTGTAGGAGGCGATGCGCTCCTTCATGTACGCGACGACCTCCGCCGCGTCGACCGTGGCGTCCGCCTTCGGCACGATCGCCGCGACGATCTCCTGCCCGTGCTCCTCGTGCGGCACGCCGAACACGGCGCACTGCGCGACGGCCTCGTGCCGGGCGAGCACCTCCTCGACCTCGCGCGGGTACACGTTGTAGCCGTTGCGCAGGATCATGTCCTTCGTCCGGTCGACCACGCGGATGTAGCCGTCCTCGTCGATGGTGCCGAGGTCACCGGAGCGGAACCAGCCGTTGACGACCGCGCGGGCCGTGTCCTCGGGGCGGTGCAGGTAGCCGTTCATGAGGTTGTGGCCGCGGATCACGATCTCGCCGAGCACGCCCCGCTCCACGAGCTCCACGCGGTCCTCGTGCTC